>CAMCCC010000009.1 GCA_945873205.1 uncultured bacterium | reverse complement strand
GATTAACTTCAGCTCGACTGCCCATCCAACCGGAATTTAGTTTTTCTATTGAGGTACAAATACACCACTCCCCATTCTCTCGAAGTCCATGTATATGAGCGGGGAGCGGGGGATATGTTCCGGCTCCGGGGTCGCCGGCAAAGATGAAGCAAATATGAATTCCGTTATTTTTATGTTTAATTTCATTCTTAGAATTTGCCTGTAAGATAAGGCCATAAAACAAGAGGGGCATAAAAAAGAAAGCCGGACAATACAGGCTCAGCCCCCAACCAATAAAGAAAGGAACTGAAAATAATGAATAAGAATTACGCCTTTGCCCTTACCGCCGCCCTGAACGAGACCGGACTGCAGCCCAGGGACATCCGTGATGTGAGCATCCAGAAGCAGGGGGAGCTGTTCTATGTCAGCTTCCGCACCGACTGGCAGCAGTACGAGTGCTATGTGGACGCAGAGAGCTTCCAGGTCCTGGGCCTGAACTTCATGCCCTGCACCGAGGAATGGTGCGGCAGCCTGGAATACATGGTGGCCTCCACCGTGGCCTGAACCAGAATACAACTGAACACGAAAAAGCACCCCAACAGGGGTGCTTTTTTGTGTTCAATCCGGCACATCGGCGTTTAACTGGAAAAACTTCTCCAGATAGATTTTATGGCTAAAGGCAATGATGGTGGAGCGGAGCATCATCTTTTCGTCGGTGTGGGTGACGCCTATGGCGTCAGGACTGCCCTTCAGCCCAAAGACGAAGGCCAGGATGTTTTCCAGCTCCTCACAGAAATAGTCATAGGCCTGCTCCAGCGTATAGGTCCGTTCCTGCACCCGGATAAAGCGCTCCAGACTGTTCAGACTCAGCACATTTTTGGCCACCGCGATGAAGAAAAGGTAGGCGATCTGCTCCCGGCCGTATTGTTTTTTCACCGGGTTTGCGATCAGCCCTTTTTTCACATAGTTGGCGATCATGGAGTTGGTGATACAGTTCTCCTCCAGCGGGTCCAGATACTGGGAAATGTATTTGGTGGTCTGCTCCAGATACAGCCCCACGGTGGGGATCTCCTGATAGCGGGGCAGACGGAAGCGGCGCACTGTGGCGGCCAGCAGCTCCTTCTTTTCCTGTGTCATCCGTGTCTCTCCCTTCCCGGGTATTATAGGCCAAAGGAGCGCCCTTTGTCAACGGCTGTGAAAAAACCGACGACAGAGATGGCTTGACATTATATCGGTAGTCTGCTATTATATTATCGGTTTTTTAAAAACCGATAAAAAGATACAGAAAATTCGAGGTACAGCCATGGGTTATAAAATTGTTTCCGACTCTTCCTCCAACCTGCAGGGGCTGGAGGGTGTGGCGTATGCCAGCGTCCCCCTGAAGATCGTCACGGCGGAGAAGGAGTATGTGGATGACGCCGGTCTGGACACGGCTCTTATGATGAAGGAGCTGGCCGCTTACAAGGGCCGCTCCGGCACCGCCTGCCCCAGCGTGGGGGAGTGGCTGGAGGCTTTCGGCCAGGCGGAGAGTGTTTTTGCCGTGACCATCACCAGCAGCCTCTCCGGCTGCTACAATTCCTGCGTCCAGGCCAAGGCCGCCTATGAGGAGACGCCGGGCCGCCGGGTCTGCTGTCTGGATACCCTGTCCACCGGGCCGGAGATGGTGCTCATCATTGAAAAGCTCCGGAAACTGATCAACGCCGGGCTGGACTTTGACCAGATTGAGGGCCGCATCCGGGAATACATGAAGCACACCCATCTGGTTTTCATGCTGGAGAGCGTGGACAACCTGGCCAAGAACGGCCGGGTCAGCCCCCTGGTTGCCCGGGCTGTGGGGGTGCTGGGCATCCGCATCGTGGGCAAGGCCAGCGACGAGGGAATCCTGCAGCAGCTGCATAAATGCCGGGGCGAGAACCGGGGTCTGGATGCCATGCTGCGGGAGATGGAAGCCCATGGCTATCAGGGAGGCCGGGTCTCCATCAGCCACGGCTGCAACGAGTCGGCGGCCCTGGCCCTGCGGGATCGGATCAAGGCCAGCCATCCCCGGGCGGAGATTTCCATCCTGCCCTTTGCCGGGCTCTGTTCCTACTATGGGGAAAAGGGCGCCGTCCTGGCCGGCTTTGAGGACGCCGGAGCCTGAAGGATAAAAATGAAAACAGCCAAAGGTCTGCAAGGGACCTTTGGCTGTTTTTGATTTTGTTCAGATGTCGGTCATGCCCTGGGTGCGGCGGCTGACAAATTCCCTGCCCAGGGTATAAATCACCGCGCAGGTGGGCACGCCCAGCAGCATTCCCAGGATGCCGAAGGCGCCGCCGCCGATGGTCACGGCAGCCAGCACCCAGATGCCCGGCAGGCCCACGGACTTGCCCACCACCTTGGGGTAGATCAGGTTGTTCTCCAGCTGCTGCAGGATCACCAGGAACACAATGAACCACAGGGCCTTCATGGGGCTTACGAAAACAATGAGGAAAGCGCCGATGGCTCCGCCCACCCAGGCGCCGAAGATGGGGATCAGGGCGGTAAAGCCCACCACCACAGAAATCACCGGGGCATAGGGGAAGCGGAAAATCAGCATACCCAGGCAGCAGAGACAGCCCAGGATCACCGCCTCGGTCATCTGGCCGGTGACATAGTTGGTGAAGCTTCGGTTTACCAGCGAAACCACCGACAGCAAGCGGTCGGCATGCTGCGGCTTCATGACGGCCCGGATGGCCCGGCGGCAGTTGCGGCCATGCTGTTCCTTCTGGCCCAGCACATAGAAGGAGACGATCAGGGCCATGATGGTGTTAAAGAGCACCTTGACGATGGACAGGGTAATGTCGATGGTCTTGTTGGCCATGGTGCCGGCATACCTGGTGATAATATCCGTGGCGGTGCTGATGATTTTCTCCGTGTCCAGGTTCAGTTCCGGCAGATAGGCGCCGAAATGGGCAAGAAAGGCGGAAAGCTCCTCCCACCACTGCTCCATCTTTTCCACCGATTGGGGCACCATGGCGGAAATACTCAGGATCGTCTCCCGCAGCTGGGGAATCAGCACCAGGAACACCGCCGCCACCACGCCAAACAGCACCACCAGGCTCAGCAGCAGACACACCGGCCGCCGCAGCCGCTGTTTCAGGGGACTCTTGCTCCTGCGCCACAGATGATCCCACAGCCTTTCCAGGGGGCGAAGAAGAATATTGAGCACAAAAGCAAAGCAGAAGCCCAGCAGGAAAGGGGACACCAGCCCCAGAAGGCGGTCAAGGATGCCGCCCACCTGGGCGGGGTTGTTGATCCCCCAGGCCAGCACCAGGGCGAAGGTGATCAGCAGCATCAGCCATCTTACATTTTTTCGGTTCAGCTCCAAACAAAACAACTCCTATAAAATATGCAGCCAGTTTATCATAGAATAAATCAAGTATTTCTCAATAAAGTATTACCGGACTATAAACTTTTTGTATCGCATCTGCGAAAGGGGCGCTTTCGATATTTTGACAAGGACCCGGGAGTTGTATAAATAGCCGAATAAGTCCGTTAATTCAGACCATAGTATATCAAAAGTAACAGGACGGAGCCGATTCGACAAAAGCTTTGCCAGGCACAACAGAAGAAAGAGCGAAAAACTGTTCAAACCTACAAAAAAACGAAACCAAGGAAAAAATACAAAAAATGCATTGACATAGGCGGCTGAGCTTGCTAAAATACACTCACGGGTAAGGTTATTTATTTAACATTTACCCGTGCGCCGCGAAAGCGGGGCGGTTGCCCGGTGCCGGTTCCTGCAGGCAAGGGGCGGCCGTCAAGTCCCCAGTAATACAGTAAAGCTGTATGTAGAAGAAAATGATGAAATGAGAAAGGGAAGAACTATGAAAAAGACTATCAGCATGATCCTGCTCCTGTGCATGGTTTTCGCTCTGGCAGCCTGCGGCGGCTCTCAGGCCCCCGCAGCCACTGAGGCTCCCGCAGCCGAAGCCCCCGCCGCTGAGGCTCCTGCCGCTGAGGCTCCCGCCGCTGAGGCCGAGTACACCCTGGGTATGGGCGTTGTCACCAGCTTCAACAGCTGCGACACCGGCAAGGCCCAGATCGACAACACTGTGGCCGCCGTCGTTACCGACGCTGAGGGCAAGATCGTCCTCTGCCGTATCGACTGCCCCCAGAACAAGATGGACGTGACCGACGGTAACGTCACCACCGGCAACGAGTACCCCACCAAGATGGAGAAGGGCGACGCTTACGGCATGGTCCAGTTCGGCAATGCCATCGCTGAGTGGGACGCTCAGACCAAGGCCTTTGAGGAGTTTGTCGTTGGCAAGACCGTGGCAGAAGTCGTGGGTCTGGAGACTCAGGAGCACAATGGCCACCAGGTCGCCGTTGACGAGACCCTGTACGCCGGCTGCACCATGGACATCACCGCTTTCCAGGCCGCTGTAGAGAAGGCTGGCAATGACCCCTGGGCCGTCACCTTCACCACCGCTGACGCCTTCACCCTGGGCGTGGCCGCCATCACCAATGATGCTGACTCCACCGTTCCCACCGCTGAGGAAGACGGCGTTGTCAAGATGTATACCGAGTTCGGCGCTGCTGTCGTTGGCGCTGACGGCAAGATCCTTGCCGCTCTGAACGACGCCATCCAGCCCAACATCACCGTCAACACCGCCGGTGAGATCGTTGAGACCGCTTTCAAGGGCACCAAGCGTGAGCTGGGCGACGATTACAACATGGTTAAGTTCGGCAACGCCATCGCTGAGTGGGATGCCCAGTCCGCCGCCTTCTCCGAGTACACCGTGGGCAAGACCGCTGACGAGGTCGCCGGTCTGGAGACCAAGGAGCACAATGGCCACCAGGTCACCGTTGACGAGACCCTGTTCGCCTCCTGCACCATGCAGATCACCGGCATGCAGGCTGTCATCGCCCAGGCTGCCAACTACGCCCGCTAAGCTTTCGGGTATAAAAGAAAAAGAAATATGAGCTGATACACTATAGGAGATGAAGGTATTGAAAATAAGGGGCTGGGTGCTTTGCGCCGCCGTGTTTGCCCTCCTGCTGATGACGGGCTGCGCCGCGAAACCAACAAAGATCGAGCCTCAGGGTAAAGCCTACTTTACCTATTTCGATACCGTCTCCTATGTGTACAGCTATGCAGGAGATTCGGCAGAACGGTTCGAGGAACGTTCTGCCGAAGTTTCTCATATTCTGGAAGAATATCACAGGCTCTTCGATATCTACCATGAGTATTCCGGCATCAACAATCTCTGCACCATCAACAAGCAGGCGGGGGGAGAACCGCTGCCTGTGGATGAAAAGCTGATCGCGTTTCTGGATGTGGCCAGGGACTTGTATGAAGCCACCGACGGGGAGATGAACGTGATGATGGGCGCGGTGCTCCGCCTCTGGCATGACTGCCGGGAGGCCGCCGCCGATGACCCGGAAAACGCCGCCCTGCCGGACAGGGACGCCCTTCTTGAGGCGGCGAGGCATACGGATTTCTCCCTGCTGGAAATCGACCATGAGAATAACACGGTGCGCATCAGCGACCCGGCGGCCTCCCTGGATGTGGGCGCCCTGGGCAAAGGCTATGCCACAGAGCGCGCGGCGGACTTCCTCCGGGAGGACGGCGCCGAAAGCTATGTTCTGAACGTGGGCGGCAATATCCGCATCATCGGCGCCAAGCCCGACGGCAGCGGCTGGGTCACCGGCATCCGGGACCCGGCAGGCGGGGAGAAGGATTTTGCCATCAGCCTGCGGCTGAAGGACACGGCCTGCGTCACTTCCGGCGTGTATGAGCGGTATTTCGTGGTGGACGGCCAGCGCTATCACCACATTATCGACAAGGACACGCTGTACCCCGCCGGGGACTTCGCCTCCCTCACGGTGCTGACAAAGGACAGCGGCCTGGCGGACGCCCTCTCCACCGCTCTTTTCTGCATGAGCTATGAGCAGGGCCTGGCCCTGGCGGAACAGATGGAGGGCGTGGAGGTATTGTGGATATTCCCCGACGGCGGGATAAAATATACACAAGGCGTGGAAGCGCTGATTGAATCGAAGAACTGAAAGAGTCGTAAATAATTTTGGAGGTAGGTGTGTTATGAACTTCAAAAAAAGCATATCATCCCTGAAACTGCCCCACTATAAGAGCACAGCGGCCAAGGCCTCTGTGCGTGTGGCGCCCCCCAGCGAGGTGCTGCTGCCCATGAACATGCACTCCGGCCAGGCGGCAGAGCCTGTTGTGGCCGTGGGCGATTATGTCCGTGTGGGCCAGCTGATCGCCCGGGAGGAGGGCAGAAATTCTTCCCCGGTCTATGCCACGATTTCCGGCACCGTGGCCGCCATTGAGCCCTATGAGAGCGAGCCGGGCAGAAAGACCCAGGCCATCCTCATCAAGGGCGACGGCAAGATGGAGGTGGACCCCAGCGTCCAGCCCCCGGAGATCCATGATCTGGACAGCTTCCTGGCCGCCGTGCGGCAGAGCGGCATTGTGGGTCTGGGCGGCGCGGCCTTCCCCCTGTGGGCCAAGCTGGACGCCATCCGCAAAGGCCCCATCAAGACCGTTCTGATTAACGGCGCCGAGTGCGAGCCCTTTATCACCAGCGACCACCGCACCATGGTGGAGCACAGCGACCTGGTGGTCAAGGGGGTTGCCCTGCTGAAGGAGTATCTCCACAGCGAGGAATTCATTCTGGGCATCGAGAACAACAAGCCCGACGCCATCGCCGAGATGCAGCGGGTCTTTGCCGACGACCCCGCCGTGGTGGTCAAGCCCCTGAAAAGCGTGTACCCCCAGGGCGCCAAGCAGGTGCTGCTGTATAACGCCGCCGGCCTTGTGGTTGGCGAGGGTCAGCGCCTGGCCTCTCTGGGCTATATCATCATCAACGTGACCTCCCTGGCCAAAATGGCCGAGTATATTGAGACCGGCATGCCCCTGGTCAGCCGCTGCCTCACCGTGGACGGTTCCGCCATCAAAGAGCCCAAGAACCTGGAAGTCCCCATCGGCACCCGCATCAGCTACCTGGTGGAAGCCTGCGGCGGCTTGAAGGAAGAGGCCGGCAAGGTCATCTTCGGCGGCCCCATGATGGGCAAGACCGCCTACTCCATGGAGCAGCCCATTGTGAAGGCCACCAACGCCATCGTGGTCATGAACCGGAAGGACGCCGCCGCGCTGGAGCCCTCCGCCTGCATCCACTGCGGCCGCTGCGTGGCCAACTGCCCCCTGGGCCTGAACCCCACCGCCTACGCCAAGGCCCTGGAGATCGACGACAAGATGGAGCGCTACGCCCTGCTGGATAAGGAGAAGGTTTCCATGTGCATGGAGTGCGGCTGCTGCTCCTATGTCTGCCCCGCCCACCGTCCCCTGGTGGAGAACAACCGGGAGGCCAAGCGCTTTGCAAAGAAAGTGAAAACCGAACTGCAAGAGCAGGAAAAAGAGAAAGAAGGAGGAAAGTGATATGGAGACCAATCTGATACTTTCATCCTCTCCCCATATCCATACCCGGGACTCTTCCCGGCGGATCATGCTGGATGTGATCATCGCCCTGCTGCCCGCCGCCATTGCCGGCATCATCATCTTCGGCGCCAAGGCCCTGGGCGTCATTGCCGCCTGCGTCATCACCGCCGTGGTCAGCGAGGCTCTGTTTAACCTTATCGTCCACAAGCAGCAGACCGTGGGTGACTTCAGCGCCGTTGTCACCGGCTTGCTGCTGGCCCTGAATCTCAGCACCAACGTGGCCATCTGGCAGTGCGTGGTGGGTTCGGCCTTTGCCATTGTGGTGGTCAAGTGCCTTTTCGGCGGCCTGGGCAAGAACTTTGCCAACCCCGCCATCACCGGCCGCGTGTTCATGCTGCTGGCTTTCTCCACGGTAGCCGGCGGCGCCAAGCCCGCGGTGGTGGAGCTGGTCAGCTCCGCCACCCCCCTGGAGCTGCTGGCCCAGGGCTCTGAGAACGCCCCCGGCCTGATGGAGCTGTTCCTGGGCCTCCACGGCGGCGCCATCGGTGAGACCTGCTGCCTGGCCCTGCTGCTTGGCTTTGCCTGGCTGCTCTTCCGCCGGGTCATCAAGTGGCATGTGCCCGTCATCTTCATCGGCACCGTATTCGTGCTGTACCTGGTCTTTACCGGCAGCTTCCAGATGGCCCTTGCCGAGATCCTGGCCGGCGGCCTGTTCATCGGCGCCATCTTCATGGCCACCGACTATGTGACCAGCCCCATCACCCTGAAGGGGAAGATGGTCTTTGCCCTGGGCTGCGGCCTGGTGACCTTCATCATCCGCTACTTCTGCGCTTATCCCGAGGGCGTCTCCTTCTCCATCCTGGCTATGAACATACTGACTCCCTACATCGAGAAGTTCACTGCGAATACACCGTTGGGAGGTTCTAAAAATGGCTAAAAAAGAATTTTCCAAATCCATTGCGGTGCTGCTGGTCCTGTTTGTGCTTTCCGCCCTGCTGCTGACCGGCATCAACACCGTCACCGCCCCCCTGATCGAGGCCAACGGCGCTTCCGCCCAGTTTGAGCCGCTGTTTGCCGTCATGCCCGAGGCCCAGAATTTTGACGTGCTCTACAGTGCCCAGGACCCTGCCGCCACCACCCTGGTGGATGTGCCGGAAACCGTCACCGGCATCTACAGTGAGACCTCCGGCCTGGGCTACGCCATCACCCTTTCCACCTCCGCCGGCTACACCAAGGAGCCCATTGAGATGACTCTGGCCGTGGATGCCGAGGGAAAAATCTCCGCTCTGGAGGTCACCGCCTATCCCGAAAGCCGGGATGTGGGCGCGGATTATCTGACCAGCTTCCAGGGACAGGATTCTGCCCTGCCCGATGTGGGCCTGGTGGCCGGTACCACCTTCTCCTCCTCCGCCATTAAGAACGCCGTCAGCGACGGCTTTGCCGCCCTGATCAACAACGATCTGGTGGGCGCCGGTGTGAAGACCGACGATCAGATTCTGCTGGAGCTGCTGCCCCAGGTTTACTCCGGCATCGCCAACAACGGCGTGGGCCAGTACGAGGAGGCCGAGGTCAATTCCGGCTCCATCCTCAAGGCCTTCAAGGCCCTCAACGGTTCCGGCTTCGGCTTCGTCCTCAACGACGGCAGCGCCAATTACCTGGGCGTCTGGACCCTGGCCGGCGGCGCGAAGATCGTTGACCTGGAGGGCAATACCGTGGATAACGCCGCTCTGCTGGAGGAGATCAAGGCCTACGGTGCCGCCAATGCGGAGAGCCTGGCCGATAAGGAGATTGCAAAGCTCCAGCGCCTGGTGTCCGAGGGCGCGGAAATCACCGCTCTGCCTGTGGAACTCTATAACAGCGTCACCGGCGTTTACTCCATCCTGGACGGCGGCGCGCAGTTCTACGGCTTCGCGGCCCGCAGCTATGGCTACAGCAACCTGCCCATGGCCGTCTACTATGTGCTGGATGTAAACGGCGCCGTTGTTGCCATGAACGCCGACGAGCTGATCTTCTACAAGGATTACTTCAGCGACTATACCCTGGATGAGCCCAGCTACAAGGAAGGCTTCGTCGGCCTGACCGGTGACAGCTACAGCGGCGAGCAGGCCATCATTGCCGGCGCCACCATGAGCACCGGCGGCGTGGATACCGCCACCAAAGACGTTTTCGCCGCCTTTGCGGCAATCGCATAAAAGGAGGGGAATGGTATGAATGAAACCAAGAAAAGCCCCAAGCTGCTGGAAGCCATAGGCGCCAACCCCGTGCTGGTGCTGCTTCTGGGCGCCTGCCCCGCCATGGCTCTCACCACCGATGTGTGCGCCGCTCTGGCCATCGGCCTGGCCGCCCTGGTGGTCATGGTGCTCAGCAGTGTGGTCATTGCCGCCCTGGCCAAACTGATCCCCCAGGGGGCCCGGCTTGCCGCCTGCGTGCTGGTGACCACTGCCTTCGTCTCCGCCGTGGAGATGCTGATGAACGCTTACCTGCCCGGTGTCTACAGCATGATGGGCATCTACCTGGCCGTCTGCGCCGTGAACCTGCTGGTATTCGGCGCTGCCGAGAACGCAGCGGAGGCCGGCTTCGGCAAGGCTCTTGTCAACGCCCTGATCACCGGCCTGGTGTTCACCGTCGTGATTCTGGTGGTGGCTGCCATCCGGGAACTGTTCGGCTGCGGCAGCTTTGCCGGCAATGAGATCGCCTTCCTGAAGGCCCATGCCGTGGTCACCCTGACCCAGCCCACCGGCGGCTTCATGATCTTCGCCTTCGTGGCGGCTGTGGTCAACAAGCTCTTCCCCGGCTGCTGCTGCGCCGCCAGAGGCACCGCCTTTGCCGCCGCCGGCCTGACGGATGTGAAATGCGCTGAGAAGGAGGAAGTCTGATGAAAGAGATACTTCTTTTGATCCTTGGTGGCGTGCTGGTCAATAACTACGCCTTTGAGAAGTTCCTGGGCGTCACCCCGCTGCTGGGCTACTCCCGGAAGGAGAACAAGCTGGTGGCGCTGGGCCTTTCCGTCACGGTGGTGATGCTGCTGGTGGCCGCCATCGCCTACCCGGTGCAGGCTGCGCTGGCAAACAGCGGCCTGGGCTACCTGCGGCTGCTGGTGTTCGTTGCGCTGGTGCTGCTGGTGGTCTACCTGGTGGAGCTGGTGGTCAAGGGCCTTATGCATCAGTGCCTGGGCGTGTACTTCCCGCTGATCGCTCTCAACAGCGCCGTGCTGGGCCTGGCCCTGGAAGTCGGTGTCAAGGGCTACAGCTTCGGTCAGTCCCTGGCCGCCGCTTTGGGCGTGGGCCTGGGCTTTCTGGCAGCCCTGCTGCTGATGAGCAGTGTGCAGAGCCGTATTGAGGAGAAGCACATCCCCGCCGCCTTCCGCGGTCTGCCCATCAGCCTGCTGGCTGCCTCCATCATCGCCATGGTGCTGGTCGCCTTCAAATGAGCGCCAAGCGGAAAAAAAGTCCTGTTTTTGACCTGATTCTGATCGGGGGGCTGCTGCTCCTGGCCCTGGTGTGCTATCTGCTTTTCGCCGGGGGCAAGAGCGAGGGAAACGTGGCCGTGGTCTGCGTCAACGGCGTGGAGACGGACCGCTACCCCCTGGTTCAGAATGGCCGCTATCCGCTCAACGGCGGCAGCAACATCCTCATCATTGAAAACGGCTATGCCTGGCTGGAGGATGCGGACTGCCCCGATAAGCTATGCGTCCGCCAGGGTAAGGTGCACCTGGACGGCCAGGTGATCACCTGCCTGCCCAACAAACTCACCGTCACCATCTGTGCCGATAACAGCGAAGTGGAGCTAATAAGCTGATGAAAACAAAAAAGATCGCCGTCCTGGCCCTTGCCATCGCCCTGGCCATGATCCTCTCCTTTGTGGAGAGCCAGATCCCCGCCTTTGTGGCCATCCCCGGCGTAAAAATCGGCCTTGCCAATATTGCCGTGGTCTTTGTGCTCTATAAGCTGGGCTGGAAGGAAGCGGTGCTGATTTCCCTGGTTCGGGTGGTCATGGTCTCCATGCTCTTCGGCACCCTGGTGAGCCTGTTCTACAGTGTGGCCGGCGCGGTGCTGAGCCTGACGGGCATGGTGCTGCTGAAAAAGACGGGCCTGTTTTCCACCGTGGCCGTCAGCGTCACCGGCGGTGTGCTGCACAATGTGGGTCAGATCCTGATGGCCTGCCTGCTGCTGGAGACCAATGTGATCGTGTATTACCTGCCCTTCCTGATCCTCAGCGGTGTCATCGCCGGCGTGGTCATCGGGGTGGTGGCGGCCATCATGGTCAACCGGGTCCAGGTGGAATATTGACAAGGAAACAGGCAATAACATACAGAAAAACAATGCCGAAATATGCGTTTCGGCATTGTTTTTTATATATTGTCATAAAAATATTTTGCCATGCGAAAAATATTACATTTATGCGTGCAAAACGCACTAGTAATCATGGAAAAATCATGTAAAATACAAATAGATTCATCAAATTATACAAATATTGCGGGGGATAAAAATGCAGGACGTGCTGAAAAATTTCCGCTTGCAGGGCGGCGTGGTAAGCTGTGAACCTTATGGCTGCGGCCACATCAACAGAACTTATCTTGTGGTGATGGACTGCGGCAAGCGCTATATTCTCCAGGGCCTGAGCACCGTGGCCTTCAAGGATATTCCCGGCCTGATGGAGAATGTGGGCGCCGTCACCCGGCACCTGGCAACAAAGGTCAGCGAGGAGCGGGGCTGCCTGCATCTGGTGCCCACGGTGGACGGCGCGGACTCTTACCATGACGGCGCCCAGGGCTACTGGCGGGTCTATGACTTTGTGGAGGACAGCCTTTGCCTCCAGGCCCCCGAGACCCCGGAGGACTTTTATCAGAGCGCCGTGGCCTTCGGCACCTTCCAGCGCCAGCTGGCGGATTTCCCCGCCGAGACCTTGCATGAGACCATAGAGAACTTCCATAACACCCCGGACCGCTATGCCAAATTCAAGGCCGTACTGGCGGAGGACCGGCTGGGCCGGGCAAAGAACGCCCAATATGAGATCGAAGAATTCCTGAAGCGGGAGGCCGACGGGGCCACGCTGATGAATATGCTCCATGAGGGCAAGCTGCCCCTGCGCGTCACCCATAACGACACCAAGCTGAATAACGTCATGCTGGACGCCCGGACCCGCAAGCCCCTCTGCGTCATTGACCTGGACACCGTCATGCCCGGCCTGCTGGCCTTTGACTTTGGCGATTCCATCCGCTTTGGCGCCGCCACCGCCGCCGAGGATGAGCGGGACCTGAGCAAGGTCTCCATGGACCTGGAGCTATACCGCATTTTCGCCCAGGGCTTCATCAGCGCTTGCCCCCAGCTGACGGAGGCGGAGTATGTGAGCCTGGCCTGGGGCGCCAGAACCATGACCCTGGAATGCGGCCTGCGCTTCCTCACCGACTACCTGGACGGCGACCACTATTTCGCCATCCACCGGGAGGGGCATAACCTGGACCGCTGCCGCACCCAGCTGAAGATGGTGCAGGATATGGAAGGCAAGTGGGAACAGATGCTTGCCATCATCGAGGAGATTCATAAGGCCTGAATTGGAAAAATTTATGGGTGAACTTTCCCGCCGGATATGCTACAATTAACATAAAGACAATAAAGTCAGGGATGGAGAGATGGTATGAACGTTCTCTTTAACAGCAACCGGCTCAGCGAGCTGCTGAACAATCTGCAATTACTGACAGGCATATGGGTGAATATTTTTGATGCCGACGGCAAGGACATCCGGCTTTTCGGCAACGCGGCGGCCTTTTGCCAGCATATCCAGGCCGACCCGGAGGGGCGCCGCCGCTGTGAGGACTGTGACGCCCGGGCGGTGGAGAAGTGCGCCGCCCTGGGCCGGGCCTATCAGTACCGCTGCCACGCAGGGCTGAAGGAGATCGTGGTGCCCATCTATGACCAGGGCGTGCCCATTGCCTACATGGTCTTTGGGCAGCTGCTGGACGATACCCCCCAGAAGCAGCAGTGGGAGGCCACGGTAAAGACCCTGGGCTGGTACGGCGGGGACATGCTGGAACTGAAGGACGCTTTCAGCCAGATCCGCCAGTATTCCGAGCGGGAGATCAAGGCCTTTACCGAGATCCTGGAGGCCCTGACCCACTATGTGCTGCTGGAGGGCATGATCCATTCCGCCCAGTATACCGACCAGCAGAAGCTGGAGATGTACATAGACCAGCACTATATGGAGAAGCTGAGCCTGAAGCAGATTTCCCGGGATCTGAACATGGGCACCACCAAGCTCTGCGCCGTGGCGAAAAAGCTCTCCGGGGACGGCAGCGTCACCCGCCTGATCTCCCAGCGCCGGGTTCAGGCGGCAAAGCGCCTGCTGCTGCGGGAGGATATCCCCATCTCCTCCGTGGCGGAACGGGTGGGCTTCAGCGATTATAACTACTTCACAAAGATATTCAAGGCCATCGAGGGCGTGACCCCCTCCGCCTACCGCAAGCACAACGGCCAGCATTGACCGCCTGCCGCGCAAATGTCACAAAAATATTTTGTAAATATGCATGAAAATTTACAAAAGAATGAATTCAGGATAAAATTGCGCAAAGGCGAATGATTTTTTATATAAAATGTAAATTTTAACAAGTATAATAAATACATGGCAAATAATGCTTGTGAAGGTTGACAGATGCTTAACAGAATCTTAGCGGTGGGCAGCCTTCACATCCCATCCATCCGTAAGAAAGGCGGCAACGCTTTTCGGAATAAATTTTTTGTAAGGAGAAAAACGATGAAAAAGATTTTAGCCCTGCTTCTTGCACTGACCATGGTCTTTGCTCTGTGCGCCTGCGGCAGCAGCTCCGCCCCCGCGGCTGAGGCTCCTGCAGCTGAGGCTCCCGCAGCCGAGGCCCCTGCCGGTGAAAAGGTCACCGTTACCATGATCGCTGCCCAGTACGGCCCCAAGACCGGCGACTGGTGGGTTGACTTCGAGAAGAAGTTCGAAGCCGCCAACGACGGCATCGACCTGGTTGTCGACTGCGTCTCCTGGAACGACATTTACACCGTCGTCAACACCCGTATCGCCAACGGTCAGGCTCCCGACCTGCTGAATATCGACGTTTTCGCCGATTACCAGGCTGACGGTCTGCTGCTGCCCGCTGAGGATTGGTGCTCTCCCGAGACCTACGCCAAGTTCTACCCCGCTTTCCTGGACCAGTCCGTCGTTGACGGTGTCTGCTGGGCCGTTCCCGACCTGGCCTCCGCCCGTGCCATTTATTACAACAAGGACATCCTGGAGCAGGCCGGCGTGTCTGTTCCCACCACGCTGGATGAGCTCGTCACTGTCTGCCAGGCCATCAAGGAGAAGTGCCCTGATATCTACCCCTGGGGCATTGACATGACCACCGACGAAGGCCAGGCTGCTTTCGCCTACTACACCTGGAGCTACGGCGGCGGCTTTGTTGACGCCGACGACAACTGGGCACTGAACTCCGCTGAGAACGTTGAGGCCATCAAGTTCGCCATCGGCCTGGTAAATGACAAGCTGACCAACTCCGACCCCGCCAACAACACCCGCTATGACCTGCAGGATCTGTTCTGCGCCGGCAAGCTGGCCATGATGATTGCCCCCAACGCTCTGTCTCAGCAGGCTGGTGATGCAGGCATCAACTACGGCTTCGCTCCCATCCCCACCGTCGCAGGCGGCTCTGTTTCTGCCGGTGTTATGGACCGCATCATGTGCTTCGACAACGGCCAGTCCGCTGAGCAGATGGCTGCCATTACCGCTGTTGTTGACGCTTTCTATGATGACGAGCCCTACTCCGAGTGGGTTCTGATGGAAGGCTTCCTGCCCGCCACCTCTGCCGGCGGCGAGGCTTGTGCCGCTGCTGATCCCGCCATGGCCACCTGGATTGACATTGTTGGCTCCGCCAAGTTCTACCCCACCGCCAAGGCTGAGTGGGCCGACGTGAAGCAGGGCGTTATCGATGTGGAGCAGCAGGCTCTGCTGGGCGGCGACGTTCAGGAGCTGCTGGATGCTCTGCAGGCTGAGATCGCCGGCTGATCACCGGATATCTGTAAACCACGGCATGATTTAGCATAAAAGGCGGGCCGGGCTTTTGGCCCGGCCCGCCTTGATTGCAGCCATTTTCAAAGTGCTGCAAGATGGCGCAGCATTTTGAAAGTGGCTGCATGATTACGCTCGTTTATCTGCGCCCATTCTCGAGAAACAGGGAGGTACAAAAAGTGAAACAAAAAAAGCCTTATACACACCTGAATAAGACGGAACCCTACCTCTGGATTCTGCCCAGTATCATTTTGATGGCGATTTTCATTATCGTTCCCATTGGCTTTGTTTTCCGCATGGCCTTCAGCCAGGTCACCAAGGCCGGCCTGATCAAGGGCTTCTGCGGGTTTAACAACTTTGCAAAGGTTCTCAGCGGCGCCAAGTTCGGCATGGTGCTGAAAAACACCATCGTCTGGACCATCCTGGTGGTGGGCCTGTCCACGGTTCTGGGCTTTATTCTGGCGCTGATTCTGAACAATGAGTTCAAAGGCCGCAAGATTGCCCGGGCCATCGTGGTTTTCCCCTGGGCTACCACCCTGGTTATTCAGGCCTCCGTCTGGAAGTTCATCATCAACACAGACTACGGCGCCCTGAACACCCTGCTGAAAACCCTGGGCATTATTCAGCAGAACGTGAACTGGACGCCTACACCCGAGGCCTTCTTCGCCTGGGAGATCGCCTGTGGTATTTTTGTCACTATTCCCTTTGTCTGCTTTACCGCCCTCTCTGGCCTGCAGAGCATTGACGCAAGCTACTACGAGGCTGCCACCGTGGACGGTGCCAACTACTGGAACAAGCTTTTCAAAATCACCCTGCCTCTGGTCAAACCCAGCCTGACCGTGGCCACCGTGCTGAACATCATCTATGTGTTCAACTCTTTCCCCATCGTCTGGACCATTACCAAAGGCGACCCCGCAAGCCGCACCGACACGCTGGTTACTTACCTCTACAAGCTGGCCTTCTATAACGGCAAGCAGGGCGAAGCTGCCGCCGTTTCCGTCATTGGCTTCCTGATCCTGCTGGTCTGCGCCAGCGTCTATATGGTTTCCACCCTGAAGAAAGGAGATGAATAATCATGGCCGCCAACGTTCGTGTGAACTGGGGCAAGCTTCTGAGCCGGATTCTGCTGTATTTTGCGGTGGTGTTCATCTGCCTGTTTATTCTGTATCCCTACTTCGTCATGGTCTGCACCGCTCTGAAAAGCCGCGCCGAGATCTTCGCCATGGACGGCACCATTTTCCCCAAGGTGACGATGTGGTCCAACTTCATTGACATCTGGAAGAAAGCCCCCATGGCCAAGTACATGGGCAACTCCATCATCATCGCTGCCGGCTCCACCGCCATCGCCATGATCTGCGGTATTCCTGCGGCCTATGCCCTGGCCCGTATGAAGTTCAAAGGCCAGACCGCTTTTCTGGGCTTCATCATTGTCTCTCAGATGTTCGCCCCGGTGGTTCTGCTGATCGGTATTTACAAGGTCATGCAGATCCTGGGCCTGACCAACTCCCTGCTGGGCCTGATTTTCATCAACGCCGCCTTTAACCAGGCCTTTACCATCTGGCTGCTGCGGGGCACCTTCATGTCAATCTCCGCCGAGATGGAGCAGGCTGCCACCATTGACGGCTGCAACCGGGTTCAGGCCATGTTCAAGGTGCTGCTGCCCGTTGCCGCTCCCGGCATTGTCACCACCCTGATCTTCATCTTTATCAACGCCTGGAATGAGTACACCGTGGCGCTGTGCCTGATTTCCACCGAGACCATCAAGCCTCTGACCGTCGGTATCAACATCTTCAACGGCTACAACATGATCGAGTGGCAGTATCTGTTTGCCTCCTCCATCTTTGCCATTGTCCCCGTGGTCATCCTCTTTATGTCCATTGAGAAGAATCTGGCCAGCGGTCTCACCGCCGGCGGCGTCAAGGGCTGAGAAAGTTCCTGTATACGCAAAAAACAGCAGAGACAAATCAAGTCTCTGCTGTTTTTTAAATCGTATTTGCTTTACTTTTCCGCCACGCCGATGGCCAGGGAAGCGGGGGCGTTGGCCTTGATCAGAGCCAGGGCATCGTCCATGGCCTTCTCGTCCTCGGAAATGGTGTCGGCGATCTCCTTACCGTTCACAACAAACACCAGCCGGTAATAGGCAAAAACCGTGTTGCCGCAGCACATGCGGCCGTTGACCTCCTGAATGCGGATGAACACCCGCTCCAGCAGGGTGTAATCCATAAAGCGGACCTTGAACCCGTCCCGGAAATAGACGCCCAGCTTACCTACCTTTACCTTGTCAAATACAGCCGCTGCCTCATAGTCGGCGTTGACTTCCGGGCTTGCGACTGTGCCATTGATCCCTGCAAATTTCTTTTCTGCCATGGTATTACCTCCTTTATGTATTACTGCTATATGATCAATACTTATAACAGGCTAATGTTTTTCCCCTGCCGGGAGATCAGTCCCTCGTCGCACATATTCCGCAGCTCCCGCATCATGCTGGTGCGGTCGGCACAGAGATAGCTGGCCAACTGGGAAAAGGACTGGTCCAGCTGAAAGCTGCGGCTGCCGGTCTTGTCGCTGAGATAATCAAAATAGGCCTGCAGCTTCCGGCGCAGGGACTTCTTGCTGATCATGTTGATGCGCACGGAGAGACTCTGGGCTTTTTTGGCCGACAGCTCAAAGAGATTTCGCGTCAGCTGGCTGTGGTGGGCGCAGGCCTTGGGGCAGCGGCCGTAAATGCAGCTGAAGCGGATGAACAGCACCTGGCAGTCGCTGTCCGCCTCCACCGCGTAGCCCAGGTCCCCGTAGGGCATGGCAAAGACCTCGCCAAAAATGTCGTTGGGGCCGTACTGCTCCAGCAGGGCATATTCCCCCTCGCTGTCCATGCAGTACAGATGGGCCCGGCCAGTGGTGAGCACGCAGAGGTATTCCAGACTGGAGGCGTAGACCAATATCGTCTCCCCCCGTTTGAAGCTGCGCTTTTCCGGCTTGAAGCAGTTGATCATGGACTCGATGCTCTCCGGGCTGATCCCGTCAAACAACTGCACATCCCCCATGATTAGACCCCATTTCCTTTAAAGAATAATATACTATAATTATAACATATAACTGTTGCGTACGCCACGGCTATTTGAAATAAAATAAAATATAATCGTGATAGAATTCTAACGATCATAGGGAGGCTTCCTGTTATGTATTGCACCAGAAAAGTAACTGACGATCTGATTTGGGTGGGCGCGGATGACCGCCGCCTGGCCTGCTTTGAGGGCGTTTACGGCGTACCCGACGGTGTTTCCTATAACTCCTACCTGCTGCTGGATGAGAAAACCGTCCTGTTCGATACCGTGGATAAGGCGGTGTATGAGACTTTCTTTGAGAATCTGGAGCACGCCCTGGGCGGCCGGGCCCTGGATTACCTGGTCGTCTCCCACATGGAGCCGGACCATGCCGCCACGGTAGAGGGCCTGCTGCTGCGCCATCCGGAGACCCGCATCCTCTGCAACGACAAGATCAAAACCATGCTGGGCCAGTTCTTCCGGGGCGTGGACCTGACCGACCGGATTGACCTGGTGAAGGAAGGCAGCGTTTTCTCCTCCGGCCGGCATGAGTTCACCTTCGTCATGGCCCCCATGGTCCATTGGCCCGAGGTGATGATGAGCTATGACAAGACGGATAAGATCCTCTTCTCTGCTGACGCCTTCGGCACCTTCGGGGCCCTCAACGGCCGGCTCTTCGCTGACGAGTGCGACTTTATGGAAGATTACCTGGATGAGGCCCGCCGCTATTACACCAACATCGTGGGCAAGTACGGCATGCAGGTGCAGAGCGTGCTGAAAAAGGCCGCCGGGCTGGACATTGCCCTGGTCTGCCCCCTCCACGGCCCGGTGTGGCGGAAGGACTTCGGCAGCTTCCTGGAGAAGTACCTGCTCTGGAGCAGCTATACCCCTGAGGAAAAGAGCGTCATGCTGGCCTACGCCTCAGTGTACGGCCATACCGAGAACGCCGCCAACATCCTGGCCGTGAAGCTGTGCGAGCGGGGCGTGCGTGTGCGTATGTATGACACCTCCGTCACCCCCGCCAGCTATATCCTGTCTGACGCCTTCCGCTGCAGCCACCTGGTCTTTGCCGCCACCACCTACAACAACGGCGTCTTTGTCACCATGGAGAACCTGCTCCACGACATCGCCAACCACAACCTGCAAGGCCGCAAGGTGGCCATCATGGAAAACGGCAGCTGGGCCCCCGCCAGCGGCAAGCTGATGCGGGAGCTGCTCTCCGGCTTGAAGAATACCCAGTTCATCGGCGAGAATGTCACGGTGCGTTCTTCCCTGGCGGAGGACCAGCTGGCGCAGCTGGATGCCCTGGCCGATGCCATTGCCGCCGATATAAACGCGTAAAGATTTGCCTGTCAGACCCCCCGGGCCAGCGTGCCCGGGGGTTTTCCTGTTTCGCACAACATATAGTTTACAGGAAGTTTGCCGGAAGAAAAAACCAGGCCGAGGAAAATGTGGCATAAAAGTGAATGAATAGCACAGATGTGGAAATAGTTGGAATTTAAATGGTCATTGACAATAAACGGACAGGATTGTTAGAAACTTGTCCAGTAAAAAAGACTTTTTTTATACCAAAAATTATAGACAATTTATGACTGGTTGTGATACAATTCTTTGATGTAAGACTACGGCAAATTTTAAAGAGGTGAAGCTTATGTCCCATACGTTCAAAGGCGGCGTGCACCCCAATTACATGAAGGCCCCGGAAGTTCCCGTGACCGTAATCGCACCGCCGTCCCAGGTAGTGATACCTATGATACAGCACATAGGCGCGCCCTGCCAGCCTCTGGTTAAGGTAGGCGACTATGTAAAGATGTATCAGAAGATCGGTGAAAACCCGGTCCCTGTCTCTGCCCCCGTCCATTCCTCCGTCTCCGGCAAGGTGATCGCTGTGGAGCCCAGACCCCACCCCCTGGGGGATATGATCATGTCTGTGGTCATAGAGAACGACTTCCAGGATACCCCGGAGCTGATGCCCCCCCTCACCGAGGAGCAGCTGAAAGACCCTGAGGCCATTCTGGAGCGTATCCGTGAGGCCGGCGTGGTTGGCATGGGCGGCGCAATGTTCCCCACCGCTGTGAAGATCCGCGGCGGTATCGGCAAGGTGGATAAGCTGATTATCAACGGCGCCGAGTGTGAGCCTTACCTGAACGGCGACCACCTGACCATGCTGAACTTCCCCACCCAGCTGCTCAAGGGCATTGAGCTGGTGCGCATCGCCAACTGCGTGGAGAAGGCCTACTACGGCATCGAGGTCAACAAGCAGGACGCCATCAATCTGCTCAACTCCCTCAATCCCGCCCAGTACGGCATTGAGATCGTCCCCGAAGAGGTTAAGTACCCCCAGGGCGGCGAGAAGATGCAGGTCAAGGCCGTCACCGGCCGTGAGGTGAAGCCCGGCGGGCTGCCCTCCGGCGTGGGCTGCAACGTGGTCAGCACCCGTACCTGCTACGCCATCTACCAGGCCTGCTACGAAGGCAAGAGCGTCATTGAGCGTATCGTCACCTACGGCGGCAGCGCCCTGAAGGGCCCCGTCAACGGCCTGACCCGCGTGGGCACTCCCTTCAAGCACATTGCCGAGCAGTGCGGCGGCTTTGTAAAGACCCCCCGGAAGATCGTTCTGGGCGGCCCCATGATGGGCATCTGCGCCACCAGCTTTGACGCGCCCACCGTCAAGGGCACCGCCGGCGTCCTGTTCTTCACCGAGGAAGAAGACCGCCATGTGGAGAATCCCACCTGCATCCGCTGCGGCAAGTGCATCACCGTCTGCCCCATGAATCTGGAGCCCGTGTTTATGTACATGTACTACAGCAAGGGCGACTATGAGAATATGGAGAAATATCACGTTATGGACTGCTTCGAGTGCGGCAGCTGCTCGTTCAACTGCCCCGCCAGAATGCCTCTGACCCACGCCTTCAAGACCGCCAAGATCATGTTCCAGGTCAAGATGGCCAAGGAGAAGGCCAAGGCTGAGGCAGAAGCGGCAGCAAAGGAGGCCAAGAAATGAGCGAGAATAAAGAAAGAATTGTCCTTGACGTTGCGTATCAGCCCCAGGTAAGGACTGCTACCGACACCAAGCGCATCATGCTCAACGTCATCCTGGCCCTGATGCCCGCCCTGGCCGTGGCCGTGTGGCAGTATGGCCTTTACCCCCTGGTGCTGGCCCTGATCTCTGTGGCCTCCGCCGTGTTCTTTGAGTGGGGCTACCGCAAGCTGATGAAAAAGACCTGTACCGTGGGCGACCTGTCCGCCTGCGTGACCGGTCTGCTGCTGGCCCTGGTTCTGCCCACCAATGCTCCCTGGTGGCTGCCCATCATCGGCAACTTCTTTGCCATCGTGGTGGTGAAGCAGCTCTACGGCGGCATCGGCAAGAACTTCCTGAACCCCGCCCTGGCCGGTCGTGCCTTCCTGCTGGCGTCCTACGCCGCCATCATGGGCCGCTACGCTGTGCCCAAGGCCCTGACCGCCGCTGTGGACGGCGTCACCATGGCAACCCCCCTGTCCTACCTGTATTCCGGCGCTGCCATGCCTGGATACATGGGCTTCAAGTCCCTGCTGCTGGGCACCATCCCCGGCTGCATCGGTGAGCTGAGCACCCTGGCCCTGCTGATCGGCGGCGCCTACCTGCTGGCCACCAAGGTCATCTCCTGGCGCATCCCCGGCGCCTACCTGGGCACCGTGGCCGTCCTCTGCCTGATCTTCGGCCATGAGGGCTACGGCAATGTGGACTGGATGCTTTACAACCTGATGTCCGGCGGTCTGATGCTGGGCGCCATCTTCATGGCTACCGACTATGCCACCAGCCCTGTGACCCTCAACGGCCAGCTGCTCTACGGCGTGGGCTGCGGCGCGCTCACCGTGCTGATCCGCTACTTCGGCGGCTTCCCCGAGGGCGTCACCTATGCCATCCTGATCATGAACCTGTGCACCTGGGCCATCGATAAGGGCTTCCACCGTCATCAGTTCGGTGTCACCAAGGAAGACATCGCAGCTGAGAAAGCAGCCAAGAAGGCAGCAAAGGAGGCGGCAAAATGAATAAGATCCTGAAGCTTACCATCGTTTTGTTTCTGGTCTGCGCCATCGTGGCCGGCGTTCTGGGCGTGGTCAACGAACTGACCAAGGACACCATTGCCGAGCAGCAGCGCATCAAGACCGAGCGGGCCTATGCCGCGGTCCTGGCCTCTGACGGCTATGCCGAGGTGGACTTTGACAAGGCCGCTTACCCCAGCATCGATGTGATCAGCGAATGTACCAACGGCGCGGGCCATGTGGTCATGACCACCTTCACCGGCGCCCAGGGCAAGATCACCATGGCTGTGGGCGTGGATACCGACTATAAGTGCACCGGCATCTCCATCATCTCCCACTCTGAGACCTCCGGCCTTGGCGCCAACGCCGCCAGCTCCGCTGAGGTGGGCGTCAACTGGCGTGCACAGTTTGTGGGTGAGGATAAGACCGTGGCCATCACCAAGGCCGGCGGCAATATCGACGCGCTGGCCGGCGCCACCATCACCTCCCGCAGTGTAGCTGAAGCAACCGCAACCGCCATCATGGCTGTTGAATCTCTGGGTTAAGGAGGAACGGCTGAATGAATATCAAGAAACAGTTTAAGGAAGGCCTGATCACCAACAACCCGGTTCTGGTGCAGCTGATTGGTATGTGTGCTACCATGGCTATCACCACCACCCTCTTTAACGGTGTTGGCATGGGCCTGTCCGTTCTCATCATCCTGACCTGCTGCAACGTTGTTGTCTCCGCCATCCGCAAGATCATCCCCAACGAGATCCGCCTGGCCATCTTCGTTGTCATCATCGCAGGCTTCGTTACCATCGTTGACCTTCTGCTGAAGGCCTACATACCCGCCCTGTCTGACGCACTGGGCGTGTTCATCCCCCTGATCGTCGTTAACTGCATCATCATCGGTCGTGCCGAGGCTTTCTGCCAGAAGAACACCGTGGGCGCATCCTTCTTTGACGGTATCTTCCAGGGCCTGGGCTACACCCTGGTGCTGATCGTCATGTGTGTGTTCCGTGAGCTGGTGGGCAGCGGCCGCTTCGGCGGCGGTCTGATCGACCTGGCCAAGGGCATCACCATGGACGGCACCGGCGCCGGCATCCAGATCTTCCCGGAGACCTATGGTGCCTCCATCATGACCCTGCCCTTCGGCGGCTTCCTGACCCTGGGCCTGCTGATTGCTGTCATGCAGTACGCTCTGAAGAAATCCGCCAAGAAGCAGGAGCTGAAGGCACAGGAAGAAAAGGAGGTTGAAGAATAATGCTGACCAATATTATTTCCATCTCCCTGGGCGCTATCCTGATCAACAACTTCATCTTCTCCCAGTTCCTGGGCTGCTGCCCCTTCCTGGGCTGCTCCAGCAAGGTGGAGACTGCCACCGGCATGGGCCTGGCGGTTGTGTTCGTCATGGGTCTGGCCTCCGCCATCTGCTGGGTCATCAATGAGTACCTGCTGGTGGCGCTGCATCTGGAATTTCTGCAGACTCTGGCCTTCATCCTGGTCATCGCTGCCCTGGTGCAGTTTGTTGAGATGTTCCTGAAAAAGTCCGTCCCCTCCCTGTACTCCGCCCTGGGCATCTACCTGCCCCTGATCACCACCAACTGCGCCGTTCTGGGTGTTGTGCTTCTGAACGTTCAGAACAACTACAACTTCCTGGAGTCCCTGGTTTACGGCATCACCGGCGGTCTGGGCTTCATGCTGGCCATCGTTCTGTTTGCCAGCGTCCGTGAGCGCATTGAGTTCTCCGATTATCCCGAGTGCTTTGAGGGCTTCCCCATCTGCCTTGTCTCTGCCGCCCTGCTGGCTCTGGCCTTTATGGGCTTCAGCGGCATGAAGATCTTCTAAGGAGGGTGAGAGAGATATGACTTCTATCCTTCTGGCCATACTGGTCCTGGGCGTGCTGGGCGGCATCTTCGGTGCCATCCTGGCCTTCGCCTCTCAGATATTCCATGTGGAAGTGGACCCCAAGCAGGAAGCCATTCGCAGCTGCCTGGCCGGCGCCAACTGCGGCGGCTGCGGCTACCCCGGCTGTGACGGTTACGCCGCTGCTGTGGCAGCCGGCGAAGCTCCCACCAACCGCTGCGTTGCCGGCGGTGCCGAGGCTGCCGAGCACATTGCCCGCATCATGGGCGTGGATGCCGGCGCTGCCGAGAAGATGGTGGCCTTCGTTCCCTGCTCCGGCACCGAGGGCCATGCGGAGATGCGCTTCAACTACTCCGGCCCTGTGGACTGCCGCGCCGCCATGCTCTTTGGCGGCAAGAGCAACAAGACCTGCACCTTCGCCTGCATCGGCCTGGGCAACTGCGTCAAGGCCTGCCAGTTTGACGCCATGCACATTGTGGACGGCGTTGCCAAGGTGGACCGCTCCAAGTGCGTGGGATGCGGCGCCTGTGCCGACACCTGCCCCAAGAGCATCATCAAGATGATCCCTGAGTCCCTGAAGGTGATCCCCGCCTGCGGCAATAAGGACAAGGGCGCAAAGGTCATGAAGATGTGCGACTTCGGCTGCATCGGCTGCATGAAGTGCCAGCGTGAGTGCCCTGCTGACGCCATTGTTGTCAAAGATAATCTGGCCGTGGTGGATCCTGAGAAGTGCGTGGGATGCGGCCACTGCGCCGATATCTGCCCCCGCCACATCATTAACTGGCTGGGCAACAAGTAATCCAATTCCTGCAATAAAAAATCCCTGTCCGTTCGGACAGGGATTTTTTAGTTGTTGATTTTATTTCCCGCGGTAGTAATTGATGAGACAGCCGTCGGTGATGATGCGGCGCTCGGCATCGGTGAGCGCGCCGATGGAAACAGGGAAGGGGAGAACGCTGCCGTCCTCCTTCACAGCATAGGCGGTCATATCGTCCGTCCCTTCCAGCACTGCCTGCCGTAGTCCGGGGATGAACACATAGTCCCCCAGCGCAAAGACCGTGGGGTCCTCCACCAGGAAGGGGGTGATGCCCCAGTTGATGCAGTTGGAGCGGTAGCGCTTGGTGGCGTACTGGCGGGCGAAGTTGGCGGCGCCGCCCATGACCCGCTGGCAGGAGGCAGCCTGCTCCCGGGCGGAGCCGTCGCCGGGCATGTTGGCAAAGAGGGCGGAACCGATGTCGGTGTTCTCCGGGTCAACGGAGAGACCGGCCTGTTCCAAAGCGGCATAGACTCCCCGAATCTCCTCACTGAGCCCCTTGCCGGAGCGGCGATCCCGGTCGGCCTGGCGCAGCACCTTGCTGCGGGGCACATAGTCCGGCGCACGGCGGGACAGAGCGAACTCACTGAGCCGCTCCGGGTTGGAGCGGTAGGCAGAGGTCTCCCCGGAGGGGATCAGCTCGTCGGTGGTGGTTACCGGGTCGGTGATATAGGCGCAGAGCTTCACCAGCAAATCCTCCGTCAGGGCCGGCATTTCCGGCCAGTCCTTGATGTTGGGGCCAAATTTCAGCTCTGCCTCCGGCTCCGGATGGCCCCAGCCGTTGTAGACCCGCTTCTGATAAATGCCGCCGTCAAAAACATATTCCGGCTTGCGGTAATCCACATCCAGGCTGGTGGCGGCGGTGAGCCTGCCCCCATTGGCGGCGGTGGCGGCGATGGAAAGGCTGTCCATCAATGCCACGGCGCTGAGCTGGCCCTCCCCGGGCTTGGAACCCTCCCGGTTGGGGAAGTTCCGGGTGGTGTGCCGGATGGAGAATTCCCCGTTGGCGGGGCAGTCCCCGGCGCCGAAGCAGGGGCCGCAGAAGCACTCCCGGATGATGGCCCCGGCGGCCACCAGGTCGGAGATGCTGCCGTTTTTCACCAGGGCGCTGTAGGCGGGCAGACTGCCGGGATAGATACTGAGACTGAACACCCCGTTGCCGCAGCTCTTGCCCCGGAGAATATCCGCCGCGCCGCAGATGCTGTCAAAGGTGCCGCCGGAGCAGCCGGCGATCTCGCCCTGATCCACCCAGATGCCGCCGTCATGGTACTTGCTGAGCAAATCCATCCGAACGCCCTTCAGCTGCCTGTTGGCTTCCTCCTCCACCTGATGGAGGATGTCCGGCCCGTTGGCCAGCAGCTCATCAATGGTGAAGATGTTGGAGGGATGCATGGGCATGGCGATAGTACATTCCACGGTGGACAGGTCCACATAGACACAGCCGTCATAATAGGCCACATCAGCAGGGCACAGCGGGCGGTAGGCCTCCGGCCGGCCGTGGGTCTCAAAGTAGGCTTTGGTCTCGGCGTCGGTGACCCAGATGGAGCTCCAGCAGGTGGTCTCCGTGGTCATCACATCGATGGCGTTGCGGTACTCAATGGGCAGGTTGGCCACGCCCGGCCCCACAAACTCCATCACCTTGTTTTTCACATAGCCGTTTTTATACACGCTGCCCACAATGGAGAGGGCCACGTCATGAGGGCCTACACCGGGCCGGGGCTTGCCGGACAGATAGACGGCCACCACCTGGGGCCGGGCAAAGTCATAGGTGCGGTTCACCAGCTGCTTGGCCAGCTCCCCGCCGCCTTCACCCACAGCCATGGTGCCCAGGGCGCCGTAGCGGGTGTGGGAGTCGCTGCCCAGAATCATCCGGCCGCAGCCGGCCATGGTCTCCCGGTTGTAGGAATGGATATTGCCCAGGTTGGGGGGAACGTAGATGCCGCCGTATTTATGGGCGGCGGAGAGGGCAAATTTATGGTCGTCCTCGTTAATGGTGCCGCCTACGGCGCATAGACTGTTATGGCAGTTGGTCAGCACATAGGGCATGGGAAATTCCGTCATGCCGGAGGCCCGGGCCGTCTGGATAATGCCCACATAGGTGATGTCGTGGCTGGTGAGGGAGTCAAAGCGCAGCCGCAGCTGCTCCATATCCTCAGCCTTGTTGTGGGCTTTGAGAATCCCGTAGGCAATGGTGCCCCTGGAGGCCTCTTCCTTATTGGTGACAAGGCCGCTTTTGGCCCTGACTTCTTCTTCGTTCAGGCACAGCTCCGCCCCTCTCAGAAGATATACACCGCCGTCATACAGTTTGATCATCTTTCCTGCTCCTTTCCCTTGCTGCACTTTGAATCTTCCGCCGGCGCGGGCAGCAGCGCCGCCGCCAATTCCTGGGCGGCCTGGGAACCCAGGGCCGCAAAGAGGAAGCGGCTGCGTCCCTCCTGGCTCAGTGCCGTCAACTGCCGGGCCACCAATTGGTTGGCCTGGCTGTAGACGCTGCGAAACTCCTCGTAAAGCCCCTGTATTCCGCCATCGCCGGCGCTTTGAAACAGCCGCTGAATATCCGCAATGGGCATGATGGACTTCAGAATACACAGCATCAGCAGCGCGGCAATATGGCTGCGGTCGTAGCGCTTGCTCACCGGCGGCGGCAGCACCTTCTGCTTCACATAGTTGTTCACCATGGCGGCGGTCAGGGCCTTGTCCGCCCCACCGGGCAGATAGCGGGCCGTCAGACTCAGTACCTGATCCATATACAGCGCCAGATCCGGCAGCTCCTCCCAGGCCGGCAAGCGGCGCTGGCCCAGCTCCCCCAGAGCGTTTTTCTCCTTCTCGGTCACGGAGCATCCTCCTTCTCCTTTTTTCTTGCGCACAGCATAGCACAAAGCCTTCCCATTTGCAATATCTTTCCCCAAACATGCCTTGACATAATTACGATATTGTGATATATAGTATTTAAAACTAGATTAAGGAAAGAAGGAAACGATTATGCTGCTGAGTATTTTTGGTGATTCCATCATGGCCGGCGTGGTGCAGGAGGATGGGCGGTACAGCCGCTGCCGGGATCCGTTTCAGCGCCTGGAAGCGGAAACCGGCGCCCATCTGGATAATCACAGCAGCTTTGGCTCCACCGTGGTCAAGGGCTTTGAACGGCTGAATAAATTCCTCCGCCAGGGCGCTTTGGGGGACTATACCCTGGTGGAGTTTGGCGGCAACGACTGTGCCTATGACTGGGCAGAGGTGGCCGCGGCCCCGGACGAAGGGCATTTGAGCGTGGTGCCGCCGGAGGTATTTGAAAAGCAATATGAACAGATGCTGCTGGCGGTAGAGGCGGCGGGCAGCAAGCCTGTGGCCGCCACCCTGCCGCCCATTTCCTCCCGCCGCTATCTGGCCCATATCTGCCGGGATGGGCTGGACAGTGCTGCCATCCTCCACTGGCTGGGGGATCTGGAGGCCATTTCCCGCTGGCAGGAGAGCTACAGCGCCATTGTGGCCCGGGTGGCTGAAAAGCTGGGCTGCCGTGTGCTGGACCTGCGCTCTGCCTTCCCCGCCTCCGGGCCGGAGCTGGAGCAGTATCTCTGCCAGGACGGCATCCACCCCAACCGCCTGGGCCAGCAGCTGATGCTGGAAAAGGTGGTTCTCCCCGCACTGGCGGTCTGATAAAATATGCTGCGAAGAAGGAGAACGCTTTCTCAAGCCTTCCCCTTGAGGGGAAGGTGCCCAGTGCGCACACTGGGCGGATGAGGTGGAAATTCTGCGTTTTTGACGGAAGTCTCTGCTTTTTCCTGGTTTTCACGCACCACCTCATCAGCCGGCTGCGCCGCCAGCTTCCCCTCAAGGGGAAGCCTTTGACCGGCAAAATTTGCCAGTGCAGTAGGTAAAACAGACCTCTTTTGACAAGCTGAAAAACAGAGGAGCCGGGAAGGCTCCTCTGTTTTTGTTATAGGATAGGGTTTCAGCTCTGGTACTGGCCGGGTACCTCCACCACCAGATCGCTCATGGCGAAGCTGGAGCAGGGGTGGATATAGCCGAAGTCCTTATCGGCGCCCCGGCGGCCGTCGGTAACGGCGGGCACATACACCTGGCCGGAGAGCAGCCGGGAGCGGCACCAGCCGCACTCGCCGCTGCGGCAGCGGGAGGGCGCCTTGATGCCCGCCCGGTCAAAGGCGGTCAGCAGCGGCTCGTCGGCGGAGGCGGTGATGTTGAATTCCTGATCGAAAAGGATCACCTTCACCTTGAACGCTTTACCCCGGATCTGGGCCGGATAGTCCGGCTGATTCCAGGGGTCCTTGATCATACCGAACAGCTCCCGGCGCACATGCTTGTGATCCAGGCCCAGCTTGGCGGTCTCCTGATCCAGGAAGGTGTACATGGCCTGGGGGCCGCACATGAACACGCTGTAGGGCTCTCCGGCAGCGTATTTTTTTATCAGCTCCGCCGTGATAAAGCCCTTTTCAAAGCCGGGCTTTGGCTCGTCGGACAGCACATGCACAACGTGCACCTTGTCGCAGGCGGCGGCCACCGCGTCCAGCTCCTTGCGGTAGAGAATGTCCTCCTCCTTCCGGGAGCCGTAGAGGATGGTCAGGTCAAAATCCTCATAGCCGTCCCGGATGGCGTAGGCCATGCCCATGAAGGGGGTGATGCCGCTGCCGCCGGCCAGGGCCAGAACCTTCTTCTCGTCCCGGATGGGCTCATAGTACAGGTGGCCCTGGGGAGCGGAGACGGCGATCTCCTGGCCGATCTTCCACTCGTCCTGGATAAACTGGCTGACGAAGCCGTCATCCTCCACCCGCTTGACGGTGATGTGGTAAATGCCCTGCCAGGCCCAGTCCGGGCTGCCGCAGAGGGAGTAGGAGCGGGTGGTGCGGGTGTCTCCGGCGGAGACGGACACGCTGATGTACTGCCCGGCCCGGAAGGGGGCAAGAGCGCCGCCCTCCGCCTTCTCCAGTACCACGGTGACGGCGTCGGGGCCGTTGGGAATCTTATCCTTGATGCGCACCAGCTGCCGCCGGGGATGCATGAACATGGCTTTTTCGTTGGTGCCGATGGTCTTGGGCAGGGGCTTTACCGGCGCGGCCTCAATGGCCTTGCGGCGGTTGGGGGCAAGGTTTTTGAACTTCAGCATATCCAATGCCCCGATCAGACTGACTTTAAGCTTTCTGTCCATCTTTACTTAGCCTCCTCTGCATTGATCTCGGAAATGGTCAGCTTGGCGATGGTGTCGCCGCTGAAGATGGCGGAGTTGAAGCCGTCGCCCCGGATGCTGGATGCGCCGCAGAACTTCAGGCCCTTCACCGGGTATTCCTCCCGCATCATGGCCATGCGGGGCATCATGTTGTCCCAATCCCGCAGCTCATAGCCGTAGGCCGCCCCTTCGGGAACGGAGGCGTAGTGGCAGAAGGTCCAGGGTGTGGCCACCTCGAACTCCTCAATGTAGGGCCGGATGATGATGCCGGTCTTTTCCTCGAACCAGTCGATCATGTCGGAGGCCACTTCGTTCTTTTTCTTCACATAGTCCTTGGGGTCGATCTCGCCCCAGCAGTCCTCCATATAGGTGGTGGTGAGGGACACGATGCAGGTGCCCTCCGGGGAGGCCTTGGGGTTGACCACGTTGTAGCACAAAGCGATGTTGTACTTGTTGGTTTCAATCCGCTTGAGACTCTCGTACTCCTTCACCGAGTCGGCAGACTGGGGCAGGAAGTAGCTGTAGTCCTTTAGACCCAGCTCTTCGGCGGATTTGTTGAGCCCCATGTAGACCACGAACATCCGGGCGGAGTACCGCCGCGCGCCGGCCAGCTTCCGCTCCCGGTCAGGCACGATGTGCTCCGGAACCATGTTGGCGTAGACCATGGTGGGGTTGGCGTTGCAGACGATGTGCCGGGTCTCCACCACGCCTGCCGTGGTGCGCAGGCCGCAGACATGCTCCTCTTCATCGAACAGAATCTCCTCTGCCCGGCAGTTGAACCAGGCGGTGCCGCCCATGGCCCGGAACCGCTCCAGCAGGCCGGTGGTCAGCTGGTTGCTGGTCTTTTCCGGGATCCAGGCGCCGTGGTTTACATAGAGGCACACCATATTCACATACTGCATGAAGCTGAGGTGATCTGCGTCCACCCCCAGATAGCCCCAGTAGGTGTTCATGATGTCCCGGGCAAGTTCGGGCATTTTCAGCGCCTTTTTCAGCACCGTGTTCACCGGGTAGGCGGCGGTGCGCAGGAAGTTGGGGAAGTGCTCCTGCATGTACTTGCTGTCCACCTTGCCGGCAGCAGCGGTCATGTACTTGCCGGCGGCCAGGGTCTCGGCCCCCAGGTCGAAGAAGGCTTCCACCGAGGCCCGGCAGCCGGGAACCAGCCGTTCCATCTCGTCGGTAAAGGCCTGGCGGCCGCAGGGGAGGGTGGCGTCAATGTGGGTCTTGCCGTCGCTGGCGGTGGTAATGACCCGGAAGTTGTCCGGCACCATGTGCCAGGGAATGTCCAGCCCGTAGTCATTGACAATGGTGAGCCGGCAGCCGCCGGGATTGTCCTCGCTGCCAAACTCACACAGCTCGTGGAGTGCCGTCTCAAACTCAAAGCGGCCTCTGCGGAAGCTGGAGGCCACGCCGCCCGGCAGATTGTGCTGCTCCACCAACAGGGTCTTTTTCCCGGCCAGGGCCAGCCGGCAGGCTGCGGCCAGACCGCCGTTTCCGGCGCCGATGACAACGGCGTCAAATTTTGGCATATCAATTCCTCCTTACAGTGTTGTGGTATTACCAGTATTGCTGATAAAATAAGTATATGCTTCTCTCCATGAAATTGTCAATTACTTCACATACTAAGAACGAAAAATCAGCGTTTTTGGCAATACTGACCTTGACAACAGGGCAAATTGCTGATAGATTGAAAATGAAAACTGCTGGTAATACCAGCTACATTCAGGAGGAATGACCCATGGGCTTTACCAGAATTGAGACCCTTTCCCTGACGGACCTGTTCGTGCAGCAGATCGAGAATATGATCCTCTCCGGCGAGCTGACGGTGGGGGAGCAGCTGCCTCCCGCCCGGGAGCTGAGCCTGCGGATGGGGGTTTCCCGGCCGGTGATCTCCGCCGGGCTGGTGGAGCTGGAGAAGCTGGGCTTCGTGGAGATCAAAGTCCGTCAGGGCGTCTATGTCAGCGACTACCGCCGCCGGGGTACGGTGGAAACGCTGGTGGCCATCATGCGCTATAACGGCGGCGCCCTGCGCCGCAGCGAGGTGAAGTCCCTGCTGGAGGTGCGGGAAGCGCTGGAGCTGCTGTGCCTGAAGCTGGTGCTGGCCAAATGCGGCGATGAGGAGCTGGAAAGCCTTTCCCCCGTGCTGGAGTCCATCCGGGAAGCCCGGGATAATGAAGAAGCGGCGGAGCGGGTTTTCTGCTTCCATCATGAGCTGGCGGTGCTGTCGGGCAATGTGCTGCTGCCCCTGCTGTACCACTCCTTCAAGCCTCAGAGCGAGTATCTCTGGGGCCTGTACTGCAAGCGTTCCGGGATCGAGGCCCTGTACCGCATCAAGCTGGCGCTGTACTCCGCCCTGCTGAACCGGGACTACCCGGAGCTGGAGCGGCAGACCCATGAGGTGCTGGCCAGGGCCATGAACGATCTCAGTTTTTACGGCGCCTGAAAACCGGAAAAAGTACAGCAGCGCAATAAATTGTATGAAATGCCCATTGCAAAATCCGGCACAGAAGCATAATATCGGATAAAGACAGAATATGGAGGTAACGCAATGAAGAGAATGATCCGTGTCGCCCTGATCACCAGCGGCGGCGATTGCCAGGGTCTCAACGCTGCCATCCGGGGCGTGGGCAAGGCCCTGTATGAGAAGCTGGATAATGTGGAAATCTTCGGCATGTATGACGGCTACCGGGGCCTGATCGAAAGCGACTATAAATTCATGACCCCCAAGGACTTTTCCGGCATCCTTACCGAGGGCGGCACCATCCTGGGTACCTCCCGCCAGCGCTATATCCCCGGCAAGGACATTGTGGACGATGAGGGCAACAGCCTCATCCCCGCCATGAAGGACACCTATAACCGCCTGAACCTGGACTGCCTGGTCATCATGGGCGGCAACGGCACCCAGAAGAGCGCCAAGCTCATCTCCGACGCCGGTATGAATGTGGTCACTCTGCCCAAAACCATCGATAACGACATTTACGGCACTGACACCACCTTTGGCTTCCAGTCCGCCGTGGATATTGCCACCAATGTGATTGACTACATACACTCCACCGCCAGCTCCCACAGCCGCATTTTTGTGGTGGAGCTGATGGGCCGGGACGCCGGCTGGCTCACCCTGAATGCCGGCATTGCCAGCGGGGCCGACGTGATTCTCATCCCGGAGATCCCCTATGACCTGAACAAGGTGGCCCAGCTGATTGAGGGGCGGAAGAAAAAAGGCCGCAGCTTCTCCATCGTGGCCTGCGCCGAGGGCGCCGTCAGCAAGGACGACGCGGTGCTGGATGAGGAGGCACGCCGCCGCCTGAAGGAGGACGCCAGCTATCCCACCGTGTCCTACAAGATTGCTGCCCAGCTGGAGGCCCTCACCGGCCAGGAGACCCGGGTCACCGTGCCCGGCCACTATCAGCGGGGCGGCCCTCCCTGCCCCTATGACCGGGTGTTGGCTTCCCAGTTCGGCACCGCCGCGGCGGATCTGATCATCAACCGCCAGTATAACCGCATGGTGGCCATCCAGAACGGGGAAATCTGTTCCATTCCCCTGGAGGAGGCTGCCAGCCGCACCAAGTTCCTGCCGGTGGACCATCCCATGATTCAGGTGGCCAGGGACCTGGGCATCTGCATGGGCGACTGAGAATATAAAAAAACAATACCCGGTGCGCAAGCACCGGGTATTCTGTGGAGAGACTATGAGCAGCAAATCAAAAGGGATTCTGTTTATTGTTCTGGCGGCGCTGAGCTTTGCGCTGATGAACACCTGCGTACGTCTGGCGGGGGATATCAACACCTTTGAAAAGGCGTTTTTCCGCAACTTCGTGGCGGTGCTGATTGCCGGTGCCATGATGGTCCGCCAGCATGTGCCCACCAAACTCAATCGGGAGAGCCGCCGCCTGGTGCTCTGGCGGGTCGTTCTGGGTACCCTGGGCCTGGTCTGCAATTTCTATGCCGTCAGCCGCATCAACCTGGCCGACGCCAATATGCTCAACAAGATGTCCCCCTTCTTCGCGGTGGTCTTTTCCGCCCTGCTGCTGAAAGAGAAAATGAGTCTCAGGCAGCTGCTGATCGTCCTGGGGGCTTTTGCCGCCAGCCTGCTGATCATCAAGCCCTCTCCCGCCAACCTGCAGCTGGTGCCCTCTCTGGTGGGCGCCCTGGGCGGCATTGCCGCCGGTGGGGCCTATACCTGCCTCCGGGGTGCCACTACCCACGGTGCGCCCCGCACACTGGTGGTATTTTGCTTCTCTGTTTTTTCCACCCTGGCCATGCTGCCCCTGGCCCTGCTGAATTTCACCATGCCCAGCCCGGTGCAGCTGCTGTGGCTGCTGCTCTGCGGTGTGTTCGGGGCCTGCGGCCAGTTCAGCATCACCGCCGCCTATACCTTTGCCCCCGCCCGGGAAATCTCGGTCTATGACTATTCCCAGATCATCTTCTCCGCTCTGCTGGGCTTTTTCATCTTCGGCCAGATTCCCGATGCCCTCAGCTTCCTGGGCTATGGCGTCATCATTCTCCTGGCCTTCATCAACTCCGGCCACATCCAAATCGGACGCAAAAAAGGAACTGCCTGACGCAGTTCCTTTTTTTATCGGCTTCCCCTTGAGGGGAAGCTGTCAGCCGCAGGCTGACTGATGAGGTGGAAATACTCCACACTTTGCCGCAGAAGGATTGGCTTCCCTTACAGCTCCGTCACCGGTAGGGAGCAGGCGCCGTCTTTGCAGATATAATAGGCGGCCTTGCCGTTTTGCGGCTCCATCCCCTCGGTAAAGGGGGCCAGCTCCGCCAGCAGCGCGGCGTTGGCCGGGGATTTTTTCAGCACCGTCAGCTCCGGGGCGTAATGGGCCAGCACGGCCTCCAGCTCGTCCGGGTGCTTCTCGTCCGCCAGGGCAAAAACCAGTTCCCGGCTGCCGTACACTGCCTCCATCATGGGCAGATAGCCAAAGGCGCAGCCGGCAGGGGCCGCCTCGCAGGCGCCGCAGAGGAAGCTTAGCTGCTTGTCCGCCGCCTCCTGCCATTCCGCCTTGCCGGTCAGCCGGGCCAGCTGGGCGAACAGCAGGCAGGCGCCGCTGTTGCCGGAGGGCATGGCCCCGTCGTAGATTTCCTTGGGCCGGACAAACAGCTGCTCCGCGTCGGAAGCGGTCTTAAAGAAGCCGCCCTTCTCGTCGGCAAAGCGGCTCTGAATCTCCAGGGCCAGCTTTTCCGCTGCAGCAATGCGCCAGGCCTCAAAGTCCGCCCGGTACAGCTCCAAAAGCCCCAGACCGTAAAAGGCGTAGTCGTCCAGCTGGGCGTCAAAGCGCAGCTCGCCCTCGCAGTAGCGGGCCTTCAGCCGCTCCTCCTCATAGAGCTTTTCCGCCATGAAGTCCGCCAGCTCCCTGGCCTCCATCAGGTAGCGCTTGTCCTTGAAGGCCCAGGCCGCCCGGCTCAGGGCCATCAGCATCAGGCCGTTCCAGGCGGTGAGGATCTTGTTGTCGGTGCCAAGAGGCATCCGCTGCTCCCGGTACAGGCGCAGCCGCTCCCGGTATTCCTCATAGCCCTCCGGCACAAAGTTCCAGCGGTTGTTCAGCAGCAGGTTGGGGATGCTCTTGCCATGGAAGTTGCCTTCTTCTGTGATGTCGTAGCAGTTGCAGAAGTGCCGCCCCGCGTCCTCCCCCAGCACGGACTTCACCTCCTCCGGGGTGAACAGGTAATAGGCCCCTTCCACGCCGCCGCTGTCCGCGTCCTGGCCGCAGCAGAAGCCGCCCTGTTCTCCCTTCAACTCCCGCAGACAGTAGTCCAGGGTGCTCTCCGCCACGCTGCGGTACAGGGCGATGTGCCCATCCTGCCAGGCCTCGGTGTACACCAGGGCCAGCAGGGCGTTATCATAAAGCGTCTTTTCAAAGTGAGGGGCCAGCCACTCCCGGTCGGTAGAATAGCGGGAGAAGCCGCCGCCGAAATGGTCATAGATGCCGCCCCGGTACATCTGCCGCAGGCTGTTGTCCGCCATCTGGCGGTATTTTTTGTCCTTGGTGTAGTAAGCCATCCGCAGCAGGAACAGCAGGTCATGGGGGGAAGGGAACTTGGGCGCGGTGCCGAAGCCGCCGTATTCCTCATCATAGGCCCGGCTCAGCTGCGCCGCCGCTGCCTCCAGCTTGTCCGCCCCCGGCTGGGCAGGGGAGAGGGCCGCTTCCCGGCGGACAAAATCCCGCACCTCATCGGCGGTGGAGAGCAGGTCCTCCCGGTCCCGGTCCCACTTGGCCGCGATGGCCCCCAGCAGGGGGATCAGCCCCGGCTGGCCATGCCGGCTTTCCCGGGGAATATAGGTGCCGGCAAAAAAGGGCAGCCGGTCCGGCGTCATGATGATGGTCAGGGGCCAGCCGCCGTTGCCGGTGAGGGCCATGCACACCTTCATATACACGCTGTCCACATCGGGCCGCTCCTCCCGGTCCACCTTCACCGGCACATAGTAACGGTTCAGCAGCGCCGCCACCTGCTCGTTCTCAAAGCTCTCATGGGCCATCACATGGCACCAGTGACAGGTGGAATAACCGATGGACAGGAAGATGGGCTTGTCCTCCTGCTCCGCTTTGTAAAATGCTTCCGGCCCCCAGGGCAGCCAGTCCACCGGGTTTTCACTGTGCTGGCGCAGATAGGGGGAACGCTCCTTACTTAAACTGTTGCTCATGCCACAGCCTCCAATGATTGTTTGTGTTAGCATTTGAAATAATAGCAGTATTATACACCAAGCGCTATCAGCCTTTCAAGAGAGGAAACAAAATGGAACTTACCGATTATCAGGAGCCCTGCTGCCCCTTTGACGCCTCTGCCTACACCGGCACGCCGGACAACAGCCCCTGCCCGGTGTCTCTGCCGGTGCAGGATGTGATCCGGGAGCTGGACGGCTTTTATGCCCAGGGCCGGGAGGCGGAGGCCGAGGGCTTTCTGGAAGCCTGGCAGCAGAAGGCCAGGGACTGCGGCGACTGGCGGGCGGAGCTGTCCTTCACCAGCGAGCTGCTGGGCCAGTACCGGCGCAGTGCCAACCGGGAAAAGGGCCTGGCGGCGGTGGACCATGCCCTGGCCCTCATCCGCCGGCACCATATGGGGGAGACCCTCTCCGGCGCCACCGTCATGCTCAACGCCGCCACCACCATGAAGTGCTTCGGCCGGGCGGCGGAGTCCATCCCCCTGTTCTGCCATGTGTGCCGTGTCTACGCCCAGAAGCTGGACCCCATGGACTACCGCTTCGCCGGGCTCTATAACAACATGGCCCTGTCCTATGCCGATGTGGCGGATTATGCCCAGGCGGAGCAGTATTTCCGGCTGGCTCTGGGCGTCATCCGGCATTGCGAAGCCCCCGGCAACGACATGGCCGTCACTTACTGCAACCTGGCGGAGATGTACGACAAGCAGAACCCGGAGGACCCCCGCATCGAAGAATGTGTGGAGCGGGCCTGGGACTTGCTGAACGACCCCCAGCTGCCCCGGGACGGCTACCATGCCTTCACCATCTCCAAATGCGCCCCCAGCTTTGATTATCTGGGCTACTTCCTCTACGCCAAAGAACTGAAAGAAAGGGCGGCGAAGATTTATGCAGGGGCTTGAAGCTGCCCGCGCCCTGTATGAGACCCGGGGCCGGGACCTGATCCACAGCCGCTTTCCCGAGTACGAGGGCCGCATCGCCGTTGGCTTGGCAGGCCACGGCTCCGAATGTTTCGGATTTGACGACGCTGTCTCCACCGACCACGACTTTGAGCCCGGCTTCTGCCTCTGGGTGGATGACGAGACGGACCGGGCCATCGGCCTGGAACTGAGCCGGGCCTACCGGGAACTGAAATCCGGCGCTGGAGAGCGCAGCGCCCTGGCGGAGCAGAACCGGGGGGTGCGCCGCATCAGTGATTTTTACCGCCGCTATACCGGCGGCCCCGGTGCGCCGGAGACCTGGCAGGCCTGGCTCTACCTGCCCAGCCACGCCCTGGCGGAGGCCAGCAACGGCCAGGTCTGGCGGGACGACCAGGGCAGCTTCTCCGCCATCCGGCAGCAGATTCTCACCGGCATGCCGGAGGATGTGCGGAAAAAGCGGCTGGCCGCCAAGCTGATCACCATGGCCCAGGCGGGGCAGTATAATTATTCCCGCTGCCTCAGGCACGGCCAGCCGGGCAGCGCCATGCTGGCCATGACGGAATTCGTCAACGCCGCCTGCGCCGCCGTTTTTCTGCTGAACCGACGCCACATGCCCTATTACAAATGGCAGTTCCGTGCCATGGAGGAATTGACCATTCTGGGCAATATGAAGGAGGCCCTGGAGTTTCTCCTGACCGGAGAGAACGACCCGGAAGGCCAGACCCTGAAAGCCCAGGTGGTGGAGGATATCTGCGCCCAGGTGGTGGGGGAGCTGCGCCGCCAAAGGCTCACCTGCGGCAGCTGGGATTATCTGGAACCCCACGCCCATGATCTCATGGAACACATCGAAAACCCGCAGATTCGCGCGCTACATGTAATGGAGGAATGAAACATGACAATTCAATGGCTGGGTCACGCCTGCTTCAAAATCACCCACAAGGGCTACAGCGTGGTCATCGACCCCTATAACAGCGACTATACCGCCGGCTACCCCAAGCTGAAGGTGACGGCGGACAAGCTGCTCATCAGCCATGAGCATTACGGCCATAACTACCGCCAGGGCGTGACTCTGTCCGGCAAGCCGGAGAGCGCCTGCCCCTTCACCATCACCGCCATGGAGACCTGGCATGACAGCGTCTGCGGCATCATGCGGGGCACCAGCCTCATCCATATCCTGGAGGCCGACGGCCTGAAGGTGGCCCACATGGGGGACATCGGCACCCAACTCAACGGCGGGGAGATCAGCCGCCTTTTCGGCGCCGACGCCCTGATGGTCACCGCCGGCTCCTGCACCGGCCTGCCTGCCCAGGAGGTCTGGCGCATGACGGAGGAGCTGTTCCCCAAGGCCATCATCCCCATGCACTACCGGGACGGGAACCGGGGCCCCCGGCGGCTGGAGCATATCGATAACCTGATCAATTACTTTGAAGCCCCGGAGATGATCCATTGGTACAATACCGATACCATCGAGATCACCCCCGATACCGAGCCCCAGGTGGCGGTGCTGAAATACATGGGCAAATGATTTCCTTCAACCGGCGGGAATTTTTCCTGCCGGTTTGTTGCAATTATTAAAATGATAACAAAGTTTCGCCAACTTTTTTCTTTACGCGCCCGCCTGTTTATGGTAAAATTAAACTGCCTGAAAGGGCCGTCAATGCACCTTGTTTGGTAAAGATAACATATAAAAATTTTTAAGGAGGTAAAATATGGTAAATTTTGCTGACAGAATGGACGGCATGAAAGTCTCTGACATCCGTGAGCTTCTGAAGCTCACCACCCGGCCGGAGATCATCTCCTTTGCCGGCGGCCTGCCCGCGCCGGAGCTGTTCCCCGTGGAGGACATCAAGGCCGCTACCGACGCGGTCATGGATGAGCAGGGCCGCGCCGCCCTGCAGTATGGCCCCACCGAGGGCTACCTGCCCCTGCGGAAAAAGATCGTGGAGCGCATGGAAGCCAAGAACGCCATCCACACCACCCCCGACAACATCATCCTCACCGCCGGCAGCCAGCAGGGCCTGGACTATGTGGCCAAGCTCTTCATCAACCCCGGTGACGTTATCATCATGGAAAGCCCCTCCTACCTGGGGGCCATCAACGCCTTCAATGCCTACCAGCCCAAGTTCGTGGAGATCCCCACTGACGAGAACGGCATGATCATGGAGGAGCTGGATAAGGTTCTGGCTACCACCGAGAACGTGAAGTTCATCTACGTCATTCCCGATTTCCAGAACCCCAGCGGCCGCACCTGGCCTCTGGAGCGGCGGAAGAAATTCATGGAGATCATCAACAAGTACGGCATCCCCACCATTGAGGATAACCCCTATGGTGAGCTGCGCTTCAAGGGTGAGTATCAGCCTGCCCTCAAGAGCATGGATACCGAGGGCCTCATCATCTACATGGGCACCTTCTCCAAGATCATGGCCCCCGGCTACCGCATCGGCTGGACCTGCGCCAACGAGGAGATCATCGAGAAACTGAACCTGATCGCCCAGGCTGCCGCGCTCCAGACCTCCACCATCGCCCCCATGATCATCGCCAAGTACATGGATATGTTTGACCTGGACAAGCATGTGGATAAGATTCGGGAGACCTATAAGCACCGCTGCGAGCTGATGATCAACACCATGCGGGAGACCTTCCCCCCCGAGGCCAAATTCACCGACCCGGACGGCGGCCTCTTCACCTGGGTGGAGCTGCCCGACTATGTGAACACCCGTGACCTGGCGGCCATCGCTTTGGAGAACAATGTGGCCTTTGTGCCCGGCTCCGGCTTCTTCCCCAACGGCGGCAACAACTGCTGCATGCGCCTGAACTATTCCTGCATGCCGGATGAGCGCATTGTGGAAGGCGTCCACCGGCTGGCGGAGGTCATTAAGGCGGCGCTGAAATGACGGAACTGAAGCCCGGCCTCAAGGGCCATGCGGAAACCGTGGTTGCCCCGGGGAATACCGCGGCGGACGTGGGCAGCGGCGCCCTGCCGGTGTTCTCCACGCCCCATATGATCGCCCTGATGGAGAAGGCCTCCATGGACGCCATTGCCCCCTGCCTGGAGAAAGGGCAGGGCAGCGTGGGCACCCATATTGATGTCTCCCACCTGGCCGCTTCCCCCATCGGCATGAAGGTTCGCGCCGAGAGCGAGCTTACGGCGGTGGATCGCCGGATGCTGACCTTCCAGGTCCGTGCCTACGCCGGGGAGGAGCTGATCGGCGAGGGCAGCCACCAGCGCTGCCTCATCATGAACGACCGCTTCATGGAAAAGACCCAGGCCAAACTGAAATAAACACAAACCGCAACACGCAGGGGGCATTTTGCCCCCTGCGTTTTTTAGGTTCTGGAATAGAACCATAGAGGTGGGCCAGCGAGAGTTGCCCCTTGGCTCCCTCTGACGAGGGAGCTGTCAGCGAAGCTGACTGAGGGAGAGATTCTTGACAGTCAGATCAGTTGGACTTATAAATTCTCTCCCTCCGTCAAAAATCAAAGATTTTTGCCACCTCCCTCGTCAGAGGGAGGCATGAAATAGGCTCCCCTTGCCAAGGGGAGCTGGCTTTTGCGCAGCAAAAGTCTGAGAGGTTCGTCCCCCTGCCTGTTCATATTTTTCTTGAAGATTTTTACGAATGTACTATAATGAAGAAAAGAAAAATCAAAATGAGGAGGCACCGCCATGCCCACCACCTGGAACCGCTCCCCGGAGGAATTTCATAAAATTTACATCGCCAATACCGATGCCTTTTATCGTCTGGGCCACCGGGAGCTGGCCCGGGAGCTGGACGATTTTATGACCCGCTGCGCCCTGAATCTGTGGAGCCGGGCCGGCGGCATCACCCAGCGCCATGTGGACATGGCCAACCAGATTTTCTCCCGGAACCAGCCCCAGCCCCAGTGGCTGCTCTGGTCCCTGACCAGCTCCGTCTGCGATTCGGATGTGTTCCTGCCCCCCGCCTTTTACTGGAACCTGGCGGAGAGCGATGCCCGCCGGGGCGGGGAGACCTCCCGTATCTTCATCCGCATGACCACCAATATCCTGCTGTACCTGGCCGCCGTGGATGATGATGTCACCTATGCCGAGGCCAGCTTCATCACCGAGTGCACCGATAAGCTCAGCGCCATCTGTGACACCTCCGGCGTGCGGAAAAGCCAGGCGGCCCTGAACCCCCTGGACTTTGTTACCTCCGGCCAGCCCAGCTTTATGGACCAGGCCCGGCCCCAGACTGCCGGTGGCGAAAAGCCCCAGACGGAGCAGGAGAAACCGGCGGAGGAGAAGCCCAGCTTTGACGAGCTGATGGCCCAGCTGGAATCTCTGGTGGGCCTGGATGAGGTGAAAAAGGACGTCAAAAACCTGGTGAACCTGATGAAGGTGCGCAAGCTCCGCCAGGAAAATGACCTGCCTGTGCCTCCCATGAGCCTGCACATGGTCTTTATGGGCAACCCGGGCACCGGCAAGACCACCGTGGCCCGGCTCATCAGCGGCCTCTATGCCGCCATCGGTGTGCTCAGCAAGGGCCAGCTGGTGGAGGTGGACCGCTCCGGTCTAGTGGCGGGCTACGTGGGCCAGACCGCCCTGAAAACCCAGGAGGCCATCAAGTCCGCCCTGGGCGGCGTGCTGTTCATTGACGAGGCCTACTCCCTCTCCTCCGGCGGCGAGAACGACTTTGGCCGGGAAGCCATTGAGACCATTCTCAAGGCCATGGAGGATCACCGGGATGACCTGATCGTCATCGTGGCCGGCTATGACGGACCCATGCAGAAGTTCCTCAGCTCCAACCCGGGGCTGGAGTCCCGCTTCAATAAGTATTTCTACTTCCCCGATTACACCGGGGAGCAGCTACTGACCATCTTTAAGAATCAGTGCAAGAAGAACAGCTATACCCTCAGCCCCGAGGCGGAGGAAGCCGCCAAAGCCCTGTTCGACCGGCTCTATCAGCAGCGGGACGACAACTTCGGCAATGGCCGGGATGTGCGCAACTGCTTTGAGGATATGATCGTCCGCCAGTCCAACCGGGTGGCGGCCATGGAGGCTCCCACCAGGGAGGACCTGATGACCGTCCTGCCGGAGGATCTGGAGGAGCAGACGGAAGCGGAAAAAGAAGCAGAAGAAGTGAAATAACATAAAACAAAAGCAGCGCCGGAGTTTCCTCCGACGCTGCTTGTGCTTTGAGACTGTTAAGAAAACATGGTGCGAGGAAGAAGCCTTCCCCTGGAGGGGAAGGTGCCCAGTGCGCACACTGGGCGGATGAGGTGGCCGGCCTTCTGCCGCACCCCACTTGGCTCCCCCCTCTAGAACCGTAGGGGCGAGCATTGCTCGTCCGCCTGCATTGCATGGTGTTGCGTTGCAAACCTGCGATGAACGGCTCTATGCCAGATGCATCACTCGGCGTAGACCGGCTCAAAATCCTCTGCGGGATGGCCGCACAGGGGGCAGGTGTAGTCGGCGGGCAGCTCTGCCCCCTCATACACATAGTTGCAGATTTTGCAGCGCCAGCCTATGATCTTCTTCTCCACCACCTTGGGGGCGGGCTTGGGCTTGACCACGTTCTGGTAGTAGGCGTAGGTCAGGGGCTCGCCGCTGCTGAGCACGTCGCCATCTTCCACCTCGGCGATGAATAGCGTGTGGCTGCCCAGGTCCTGGCTGGACAGCACCCGGCAGCTGAGATAGGCGCAGCTCTGCCAGGGCAGATAGGGTACGCCGTTTTTGTCCAGGGCATAGTCGATGCCGGCGAACTTGTCCACGTCCCGGCCGGACTGCATCCCGAAATGGCGGATGGTGTCCATGGTGCAGCTCTGGTCCAGCAGGGTCAGGCAGAACACGCCGCCCTCCTGCACCAGCTCCCGGGTGTAGTTGCCGTTGAGCACGGCGATGGCCACCCGGGTGGGGCTGTTGGCCACCTGCATGCAGGTGTTGGTGATGCAGGCATTGACCTTGTCTCCCACCTTGCCCGCCAGGACAAAGACGCCGTAGGACAGACTGTAAAGTGCTTTTTTGTTCATATTGTGCCTCCAGATATTAAAGTAAAAATGTCTTTCCGTATAGTATTCCCTCAATGTGTGTGAGGGAGACGTGCCACTTATTTAAAGCTGACCTCCGGTTTGTAAAACTCAAAGATCACCGCGTCCCGACCTTTCTCGTTCCTTGGCTCATGGGAGGTCCAGCCCACCTTCATGGCCCCCATCCACTGCGCCAGCTTTACCGGGAAGGGCTGGGGCCCGATCTTGTAGGCGATGAACTGGGGCCTGGCGATAAAGTTCATCAGGCAGTGGGAGAGAATAAAGGGCAGGGGCTTTTTCATCTGGCCGTAGCCCTTGGCGGGCATGGCCAGCTGGCCCCGGACGATGTCTCTGGCGTGGAAGCGGAACCAGGCCACAATCAGCGGGTTGAAGCTCTCAATGCACACGCTGCCCCGGTAGCCGTTCAGCAGTCCCAAAGTCTTGCGGCAAAGCTCCCGGTTGTTGGGGCCGTCCTTCAATTCCAGAATGATGGGTCCCCGGCCCCGGATCACCCCCAGCACCTCCGAGAACAGGGGAATCCGCTCCTCCGTTCCGCAGAGCCGGAACTGCTGCAGCTCCTGGAAGGTGTAGTCCTCCACCCGGCCGGACACGCCGCAGACCCGCTCCAGCGTGTCGTCATGGAATACCACCACCTGGCCGTCCCGGCTCAGATGCACGTCCAGCTCCACGCCGTAGCCCGCCCTGGCCGCCAGGCGGAAGGCGGTGATGGAATTTTCCGGCACGGATTTATCCCGGGAATGGAGCCCCCGGTGGGCGAAGTTCATCCCCAGAAAGGGGGCTTTTTGCCGCCTGCTGGCATGGCCCGGCGCCAGCAGGAACAGCGGCAGCGCCGCAGCGCCGGCGATGCAGAAAAGCTTGGTATGATTTTTCAAATTCGGCACCTCTCTTGATTTCATTTAAATTTTACCAACATTTTACCACCGCAGGAATGTCGCAGTCAATTTTGTTATTGTAAAATTTATCTGGATACTATAAAATAAATACACAAATTTTGCGGAGGTTTCATAAATGAAGCTGAACAACAAACGCACCATTCTGGTGGGCCTTGCCTTCCTGTCCATCTGCGCCTTCTGGCAGATGTATGACAGCATCGTCCCCCTGATCCTGACCAACACCTTCCACCTGAACGAGACCTTTTCCGGCGCTATCATGGCGGCGGATAACGTGCTGGCCCTGTTCCTGCTGCCCATCTTCGGCGGCATCTCTGACCGCACGGATACCCGCCTGGGCAAGCGGATGCCCTTCATCCTCTTCGGCACCGGCTGCGCCATCATCCTGCTGAACATCCTGCCCCTGCTGGATAACGGCTACGCCGCCGCTCCCTCCACCTTCAAGCTGGTGTCCTTTGTCATCGTGCTGGGCCTGCTGCTGATCGCCATGGGCACCTACCGTTCTCCCGCCGTGGCCCTTATGCCGGATGTGACCCCCAAGCCCCTGCGCAGCAAGGCCAATGCCATCATCAACCTGATGGGTGCCGTGGGCGGCGTCCTCTATCTGGCCGTGGCTGCTGTCATGTACCCCAATTCCAAGGTCCAGGGCCTGGCCCATGTGAACTATCAGCCTCTGTTCATGGTGGTGTCCGCCATCATGTTCATCGCCGTGGGCGTCCTGTTTCTCACCATTAAAGAGCCCAAGCTGACCGCCGAGAACCGGGAACTGGAGAAGCAGCACCCGGAGTGGAACCTGGCCCAGGACGACGGCAGCGGCAACCAGGTGCTGCCCGCCCCGGTGAAGCGCTCCCTGGGCTTCCTGCTGGCCTCCATCGCCCTGTGGTTCGCCGGCTATAACGGCGTCACCACCTGGTTCACCACCTATATCAGCGTGGTAATGGGCCAGGGCCTGGGCGGCGCCTCCACCTGCCTGTTGGTGGCCACCGCCGGCGCCATCGTCTCCTATATCCCTATCGGCGCTCTGGCGTCAAAGATCGGCCGGAAAAAGACCATCATGGGCGGCATCATCCTGCTGGCCTCCTGCTTCCTGCTGGGCTTCGTGCTCACCACGGTCTACAGCAGCATCAACGCCGTCATGTTCGTGGTTTTCGCCCTGGTGGGCCTGGCCTGGGCCGCCATCAACGTCAACTCCCTGCCCATGGTGGTGGAGATGTGCAAAGGCTCCGACATCGGCAAGTTCACCGGCTATTACTACACTGCCTCCATGTCCGCCCAGATCATCACCCCCATCCTGGCCGGCACCCTCATGCGCCATATCAGCTACCAGATTCTCTTCCCCTATGCCGCCATCTTCGTCTCCCTCAGCTTTGTCACCATGCTCTCCGTCCGCCACGGCGACGCAAAGGCAGAAGCCAAGAAGGGCCTGGAAGCCTTCGAGGATATGGACGACTAATAGAAAACAACAGAACAGCAAAATACGCCGGGAGCAACGCTCCCGGCGTATTTTTGCGCTGATATATTCATTCACATTCTGTCATCAGTTCTTTGGAGATGGTCTCCAGCATCCGGTCAAAGATATCCAGCTCCTCCGGGCTGAACCGCTCCCGGATGCGCCCGACAACCTTCTGCTCATAGCTGCTCATCAGGCTCTCATAGCTGTAGTATTTTTCCGACAGCACCAGATGGTACTCCCGCCGGTCGGACTGGGAGTTCTGCCGCTCCAGATACCCCTTCTTGATCAGGTTGTTCACCTTATAGGTGGCGTTGGACTGGGAAATGTTCAGAAAATCCGCAAACTGGCCCACCGTAGGCTCGGACAGCATGTTGATCACTTCCAGGGAGATGGCCTCCATGGCGGAAAGGGAGCCGTCCCGTTCCCGCACCATCTCAAACACACCCCGGTAGAATTTCAGCTTGAACTTGTCGTATACCTCTAAAAAGTTCTTCTCCAGCATGCTCACAGCCCCCGATAATAGTTCGTTCCCGTTTTTTAATATTCTAACGCAAAAGGGAAGATTTGTAAATAAAATCGTTCTTGACGAAACTGTGAATTTTAAAAGCCCGCCGGGCGAAACTATTGACAAAGCCGGAAACGGATGGTATATTAGCACTCGAAAGCAAAGAGTGCCAACAGTCAGAAGCGGAGAGTGCTAACGTGGCGATCAGTGAGCGGAAAAAGAAAATACTTGCCGCGGTGGTGGATGAATACATCCAGACGGCCGAGCCGGTGGGCAGCAAGGTGATTGCCCAGAAGGCGGGGCTGGGCTGCTCCTCCGCCACCATCCGCAACGAGCTGGCGGAGCTGGTGAACATGGGCTACCTGGAGCAGCCCCACACCTCGGCCGGCCGGGTGCCCACCCCCATGGGCTACCGGATGTACGTCAACGAACTGATGGAGCGGCAGAAGCTGAGCCTGGAGGAGACGGAGGAGATCAACCGCCGTCTGAACCAGAAGCTGCAGCAGCTGGACGACACCATCAGCGATGTGAGCCGCCTGGCCTCCCAGCTGACGGATTATCCCGCCCTGGCCATCACCACCTTCAGCGCCGTCACCATCAAGCGCTTTGATATCATCTATGTGGACGCCAACACCTTCATCATCGTGGTGATGCTTTCCAACAATGCGGTGAAGAACAAGCTGGTGCACCTGCCCGTCTCTGTGGACCAGAGCATGATGCAGCGGCTCAGTTCTCTTTTCAATTCCGGCTTCACCGGCATTACCGAGGACCAGATCACCCCACTGCTGATCAACTCCACCGAGCGGGCGGCGGATGATACCATGGGCCTCACTTCCGTCATTGCCGCCTTCGCCATTGAGGTGCTGAGCGAGGCCCAGACCCCCACCAGCTTCGTCAGCGGCGAGAACCGGCTGCTGAACCAGCCGGAGTTCCGGGACCCGGACAAGGCCCATAAGCTGATGGGCTACCTGTCCGGCGGCGGCTATATCCTGCCTCCCGGCGAGACCCTGGCCGGCCCCAACGAGGTCAGGGTGCTGATCGGGCCGGAGAATGTGGCCGAGGAATTGAAGGATTCCAGCGTCATCATCGCCAGCTATGACGCCGGGGATAACACCCGGGGCATCATCGGCGTGGTAGGCCCCACCCGGATGGACTATTCCGCCGTGGCCGCCAAGCTGAGCATGCTGGCCGCCGGATTGTCCCAGCGCCTGGGCGGCGGCGAAGGCCCCCCGGAGGGGATGCACAATAAACTGATCATCAAGGGAGATACACCAAATGAGCAAAGATAAGAAGCAGACGGCGGATCAGGAGCAGGAGGAAGTCATAGAGACCTCCGCTGCCCAGACCCCTGCTGAGGAAATAGAAACCGAAGAAACCAAAGCTGAGGAAACCAAAACCGAAGAAACCAAGACCGAGGCCTCCAAGCCGGACCCTGCGGCCGACTATGCCGCCCTCAATGACAAGTACCTGCGCCTCTGTGCCGAGTATGACAATTTCCGCAAACGCAGCCAGAAGGAGAAGGACAGCCTCTATGCCGACATCAAGGCCGAGACCCTGAAGAAGTTCCTGCCGGTGTACGACAATCTGGTCCGGGCCCTGGACCAGTCCACCGCGGACGAGGCCTACCGCCGTGGCGTGGAGATGATCATGACCCAGTTCAACACCACCATGGAGAAGCTGGGCGTCACCGAGATCGAGAGCCTGGGTCAGAAGTTTGACCCCGCCTTCCACAACGCGGTCATGCATGTGGAGGATGCGGAAAAAGGCGAGAACGAGATCGTGGAAGTGTTCCAGAAGGGCTTCATCATGGGCGATAAGGTGATCCGCTTCGCCATGGTAAAAGTTGCTAACTGAGAGCAGATTGCTCTTTGTTATATAAATTTGTATAAACTAAATCATTCATATAGGAGGAAATTACAATGGGTAAAATTATAGGTATAGATCTTGGCACCACCAACAGCTGTGTTGCCGTTATGGAAGGCGGCGAAGCCGTCGTTATCGCCAACGCCGAAGGCGCCCGCACCACTCCCTCTGTGGTTGCTTTTGCAAAGACCGGCGAGCGTATGGTGGGCCAGGTGGCAAAGCGCCAGGCCATCACCAACCCGGACCGTACCATCTCCTCCATCAAGCGTGAGATGGGCTCCAACTACAAGGTCACCGTGGACGGCAAGGCCTACACCCCCCAGGAAATCTCTGCCATGGTCCTGCAGAAGCTGAAGGCTGACGCCGAGGCTTACCTGGGCACCACCGTCACCGAGGCGGTCATCACCGTCCCCGCCTACTTCACCGACGCCCAGCGTCAGGCCACCAAGGACGCCGGCCGTATCGCCGGTCTGGATGTAAAGCGTATCATCAACGAGCCCACCGCAGCGGCTCTGGCCTACGGTCTGGATAAGGAATCCGACCAGAAGATCATGGTCTACGACCTGGGCGGCGGCACCTTCGATGTGTCCGTGCTTGAGATCGGCGACGGCGTGATTGAGGTCCTTGCCACCGCCGGCAACAACCGCCTGGGCGGCGACGACTTTGACCAGTGCATCACCGAGTACCTGGTGCAGGAGTTCAAGAAGACTGAGGGCATCGACCTCAGCGGTGACAAGGTTGCCATGCAGCGTCTGCGTGAGGCTGCCGAGAAGGCCAAGGTAGAGCTGTCCGGTGTCACCACCTCCAACATCAACCTGCCCTATATCACTGCCGACGCTACCGGCCCCAAGCACCTGGACGTGACCCTGACCCGGGCCAAGTTCAACGAGCTGACCCACCACCTGGTGGAAAAGACCACCGGCCCCGTGAAGCAGGCCCTGTCCGACGCCGGCCTCCACCCCTCCGATATCTCCAAGGTCCTGCTGGTGGGCGGCTCCAGCCGCATCCCCGCCGTGCAGGATATGGTCAAGACCCTCATCGGCAAGGAAGGCTTCAAGGGCATCAACCCCGATGAGTGCGTCGCTGTCGGCGCAGCCATCCAGGGCGGCGTGCTCTCCGGCGATGTGGAAGGCATCGTCCTGCTGGATGTAACGCCCCTGTCTCTGGGCATCGAGACCCTGGGCGGCGTCTGCACCAAGCTGATTGAGCGCAATACCACCATCCCCTGCAAGAAGAGCCAGGTGTTCTCCACCGCCGCCGACAACCAGACCTCCGTTGAGGTCAACGTCCTCCAGGGCGAGCGCGAGATGGCCGCTTACAACAAGAGCCTGGGCCGCTTCCACCTGGACGGCATTGCCCCGGCCCGCCGCGGCGTTCCTCAGATCGAGGTTGCCTTCGACATCGACGCCAACGGCATCGTCAACGTCTCCGCCAAGGACCTGGGCACCGGCAAGGAGCAGCACATCACCATCACCTCCTCCACCAATATGTCCAAGGAGGACATCGAAAAGGCCGTCAAGGAAGCCGAGATGTACGCCGCCGAGGACGCCAAGCGCAAGGAGGAAGTGGACACCCGCAACCAGGGCGACCAGATGGTCTACCAGACCGAAAAGACCCTCAATGAGATGGGCGACAAGCTGGATGGCGCTGACAAGAGCGAGGTAGAGACCAAGCTGAACGCGCTGAAGTCCGCCCTCACCGGCACCGACACCGCCGCCATCAAGGCAGCCACCGAGGAACTGACCCAGGCCTTCTACAAGATTTCCGAGAAGCTGTACCAGCAGGCCGGCGGCCCCCAGGGCGCAGGCTTTGACCCCAGCCAGGCCGGCGGCTTCAACGGCGGCGCCCAGCCCGGCCAGAACCCCCAGGACGGCCAGAACTACTACGATGCCGACTACACCGTGGTGGACGACGACAACAAGTAATCAACGCAAAACTGCATTGTTGAGGCGGGGTAAAAACTCCGCCTCAATGGTGCGTTATCTAGGAGAGTTGTATGGCGGATAAGAGAGACTACTATGAAGTGCTGGGCGTCAAGAAGGACGCCACAGCCGATGAAATAAAGAAAGCATATCGGAAGATCACCAAGGAGAATCACCCGGACCTGCACCCCGGCGACAAGGCCTGCGAGGAGCGGTTCAAGGAGGCCAATGAGGCCTATGAGGTGCTCTCCGACGAGGAGAAGCGGAAGAAGTATGACCAGTATGGCCATGCCGCCTTCGATCCCAACGCCGGCTTTGGCGGCGGCGGTTTCGGCGGCTTCGGTGATTTTGGCGGCTTCGGCGGCTTTGGCGACATTTTCAGCGACCTGTTTGGCGGCGGCTTCGGCGGTTCCACCCGCAACCCCAACGCCCCCCGCAAGGGCGAGAATCTGCGCGCCAGCCTGAACATAAGCTTTGAGGAGGCGGCCTTCGGCTGCAAGAAGGAGGTCACCGTGGCCCGGGTGGAGCAGTGCCCTGACTGTAAGGGCAACGGCTGCGCCCCCGGCACCACCCCGGAGATCTGCCCCGACTGTAAGGGCACCGGCTCCGTCACCACTGCCCAGCGCACGCCTCTGGGCATGATGCAGACCTCCTCCCCCTGCCAGAAGTGCCGGGGCACCGGCAAGATCATCCACCAGCCCTGCAAGACCTGCCGGGGCATGGGCAATATCCGCCGACAGCACAAGGTGGAGGTGAACGTCCCTGCCGGCATTGACGACGGCCAGACCATCTCCCGCCCCGGCTACGGCAACGCCGGCGCCAACGGCGGCCCTGCCGGCGATTTGCTGGTCAGCGTCACCGTCCGTCCCCACGCCCGTTTTGAGCGAGACGGTACCTCCGTTCTGCTGGATCAGGAGATCAGCTATGCCCAGGCGGTCCTGGGTGCCGAGATCGAGGTACCCACTCTGGACGGCAAAGTGAAGCTCACCATCCCCGAGGGCACCCAGCCCGGCGCTGTTTTCCGCCTGCGGGGCAAGGGCATCCCCTTCCTCCGGGGCAGCGGCCGCGGCGATCAGTTCGTCTCTGTCCGGGTGAAGGTCCCCACAAACCTCACCGGCAACCAGAAGGAGCTGCTGCGCCAGTTTGCCGCCTCCATGGGCGATCTGGACGGCGAAGCCGGCAAGAGCATCTTCGGCCGAAAGAAAAAATAACCCGACTGTCAGCCGGAACCCTTCCGTTCCGGCTGATTTTATATCCCCCTTCCGGCGGCTTTCCCGACGATCTTCCTCCACAGGCGACCTTTCCCGGCTTTCCCCAGTCCGCTTTCTTCTGCCGCGACCGCTTGACTTTACCCCGATTTCTTATTAAAATAGAAAACACAACATGGAAACGAACAGCAAAGGAGATACACCTTGCAGTTATCGGAATTGAAACTCATTTCGGCCAGCAACATCATCAAACTGCGCACCGAGGCCGGCCTGACCCAGGCGGAGCTGGGCGAAAAACTGAATTATTCGGATAAGACCATCTCCAAGTGGGAACGGGGCGAGGCCATCCCCGATGCCTATGTGCTCACCCAGATGGCGGAGATTTTCGGCGTCACCGTGGACTATCTTCTCTCCTCCCATGACGCCTGGGAATCCCCGGAGCAGCAGGAATCCCGGCAGGAGGAGGCCGGCTACTCCGTGAACATGATCATTGCCATCTCTGTCCTGGGCGTGTGGACCATGGCCCTCACCATTTTTGTGCTGCTCTGGCTGTTTGATATCATCCTGTGGGAGACCTTTATTGTGGCCCTGCCGGTCTCCATCCTGACCTATATGGTGCTGATCTGCGTGTTCCGCCGCCGGCGGCATTTGCAGTTTGTCATCGCCGCCTTTGTGCTGAGCCTGTTCATCCTGCTGTATTTCACCCTGCCCATGCAGAAGCCCTGGCAGCTTTTCCTCATTGCCATCCCGGCGGAGATCATTGTCTTTTTAAGCTGCAATATCCGTCGCCGTCCCAGGAAAAAGCCGGAAAAATGAAACTTTGCCCGCCTCTCCACAATTGGTAGAGCGGCCTGAAACCGCCAGTAGAGAATTTTCTCATGTTCTACTGGCGGCTTTTCATATCGTAGACCGGGTAGAAAGGGCAATAGCTTGCTTTTGCCCGGACGCGCGAATACACTGTATTCGGGCGATTGGATACTCCGCCCGAAACATGTGCTGTTGGAAAGGAAAATGATTATGGCCAATTATGTTCTTAGCTGCTGCTCCACCGCCGACCTGAGCAAGGAGCATTTTGAGCAACGGAATATCAAGTACATCTGCTTCCATTATTTTATAGACGGCGAGGAACACCTGGACGATCTGGGCCAGAGTATGCCCTTTGACGTGTTCTATGACCGCATCAAAAATGGGGCTGACACCCGCACCTCTCAGGTGAACATTGCCGAATACGTGGATTATTTCAGCAGCTTTCTGGAGCAGGGGCTGGACGTGGTCCATGTCTGCCTGTCCTCCGGCATTTCCGGCAGCTATAACTCTGCCCGCAATGCCGCCCTCATCGTCAAGGAGCGCTACCCCCAGCGGGAAATCTATGTGGTGGACTCCCTGGGCGCCTCTTCCGGCTACGGCCTGCTGATGGATACCGCTGCCACCAAGCGGGACGAGGGCCTCAGCGCCGGGGAGCTGGCCGCCTGGCTGGAGGAGAACAAGCTGCGTCTGCACCACTGGTTCTTCTCCACCGACCTGAGCACCTATGTCCGGGGCGGCCGCATCTCCAAAACCGCCGCCATCTTCGGCGGCCTGCTGGAGATTTGCCCCCTGCTGAATATGGATAATCTGGGCCGCCTGATCCCCCGCTACAAGATCCGCACCAAAAAGCGGGTCATTACCGAGATCGTAAAAATGATGGAAAAACATGCCCAGGATGGGCTGGATTACAGCGGCAAGTGCTACATTTCCATGTCCGCCTGCTACGAGGATGCCCGCCAGGTGGCGGACCTGGTGGAGGCGCGTTTCCCCAGGCTCAACGGCAAGGTGGAGATCAATAACATCGGCACCACCATCGGCTCCCACACCGGCCCCGGCACCGTGGCCCTCTTCTTCTGGGGCGATGTAAGAAACGACTAACAACCTGCCTGTCAAGATTTAACATTAAACTACAGTCAGAACTGCGGCCCCGGTGGCCGCGGTTCTGATTTTTCTTTAACAAATCATGAATAAACACAAGATTTGTGGCAAAAATCTGTCTTTTATTGGCAAAAACATGAATGTTTTATGCGCGATAAATCCCTTCCACAATTTGAAATAAGCCGTTTTTCCGCCTTGACAAGCCGCTTTCCTTCGTTTATCATAAAGCCATCCCAAACAAAAAAATAACAATAAGGGGAGAAAAGTAATGACAAAAGAAGCAAGAAAATGGGCATTTAAGGAATCCATCACCTGCGGCGTGCCCACCATCTTCCTCACCGCAATCATCATGTACTTCACCATGAGCAAACCCTATGCAACCAATCCTCTGACCCTGTCTCAGTTGGGTGTTGCCATCGGCGGCACTGTCACTGTTACCTCTCTGATCTGCTGCTTCCTGCAGTACCTGATCGTGGGCAAGGCTTTCAAGGCTCAGTTTGCTGAAGGCGCTGAGAAGCTGCCTGCCATGGGCGCCCGTTCCGAGCAGGTTCTCTTCCCCCTGTGGGTCCCCTCCAAGTGGTGGGTCTATGTGATCTTTGTGGGTCTGTTTGCCGGCGCTCTCTTCGGCACTGGTATCCCCTGCTTCCTGGTGAGCTGGGTTGCTGCTCTTGATAACATTCAGATTGGCCGTCTGGGCCACGCCATTCTGGCTGGCATCATCAACGGTGTTGGCACCTGGTGGGCTGTCTATGTTGCTCACATCTACCTGGTTCAGTTCTTCAACGAGAAGGCTGCCGCCGCTGCTCAGGCCAAGTAATTCTCACCCCATAAGACATAAAAAAATCCCTGATGCTTTGCATCAGGGATTTTTTTATGGTTGTTACTTCTCAAAATGGTTCAGCTTCACAAAGGGATCCGGGGTCCTGCCCGCCATGGTGGTGAAGTTCAGACTGGTGGTCACGTGGTCCTCCATGGACTGCCGCGCCAGATCCGGCATCCGCATCCGAATGGCCGAGGCCACCGAGGTATGGTTAAAGGTAACGCTGGGCATCCAGGGGTTCTCCTCGTTGCCGTCGTGGCCGATAAACTCCAGCATGGAAGCCTGATACATGGTCAGCTTCGGCAGGATCAGCTCATAGCTCTGCATGATGTAGGGGTTGCCGCAGGACTGGATAATCAGCTGGTGGAAGGGCATATCCGTGTCCTTCATGCCCCGGATGTCCCGCCGCAGCACACTGTCCTTAAAGGCGTCTGCCAGCATAGTCAGCTGCCGCACCACTGCCTCGTCCGCCGCGTGGGCGCAGAGGGCGGCGGCCTGCCCTTCAATGGCGGAGCGCACCTGATAGAGATTGATCATGTCCAGCAGGTTCAGATCCAGCACAAAGCTGCCGTTCTGCCCCGGATGGTTCACCACAAAGCCGATCTCCGTCAGCCGGGTGATGGCCTCGGCCACCGGCGTGCGGGAAATGCCCAGGGAGGAGGCCAGCTGATTCACATTCAGCTTGGTCCCCGGCGCGATGCGCAGGCTGACGATATCGTCATAGAGCATATCCGTAACGATATCCCGCAGCTTACCGTCGGGGTTCTTGTCCATATATTGCCTGAGTGTGTATTGTTCCACTGCTGACACCACCAAAAATGTTTTCTATTTGAGTATACACCAGTGCAAAAACAATGTCAATCAGGCAAAAATGATTTTATTCCGAAACAATGAACCCGCCGCCCAGCAGCTGCTCCCCGTCGTAGAGCACCGCGGACTGCCCTGCCGCCGGGGCCCGTACCGGCTCGTCGCAATGGATGTGCACCCGCTCACCGTCAACCGTGGCAGTGCAGGCCGGATTCTCCCACTTGGTGTGCCGCACCCGGACGCTGGCGCGGATGGGGGAGCGGGGCGGCTCGATCAGCCAGTTGAAGTCCCGGGCCGACACCTCCGTCTGGAACAGCTCCTCCCATAAAGCCAGTTCAATCCGATTGCTCACCGGGTCGATGCGGGAGATGTAGACCTTCCGTCCGTCCATAAGCCCCGGCCGCCGCTGGCCTACGGTGTAGCGGTGGATGCCCTCATGGCGGCCCACCACCTGGCCGTGGAACACAAAGTCCCCCTCCGGCGGCATGGCCGCCCGGCGGGACAGCCAGCCGATGTAGTCCTTGTCGGGGATGAAGCAGATCTCCATGCTGTCCGGCTTATGGGCCGCCGGCAGCCCCAGCTCCTCTGCCAGAGCCCGTACCTGCACCTTCTCATAGTCCCCCAGGGGGAACAGCACCCGCTGCGCCTGCTGCCGGGTCAGACGGCAGAGCATATAGCTCTGGTCGTTGGCGGGCCGGCCCTTATAGATTCTGCCGCCGACGGCCCGGGCATAGTGGCCCGTGGCCACCAGTTCCGCCCCCACCGCGTCGGCGTATTCGATCAGACTTTTGAACTTCAGCGTCGGGTTGCAGAGAATGCAGGGGTTGGGGGTCTCCCCCCGGAGGTAGGACTCCGTAAAGGGGCGGCAAACCCGCTCCTCCAGCTGTGCCTTCACATCCAGCACCTTCAGGTCGATGCCCCGCTGCTCTGCCGCCGTCACTGCCGCAAGCCGGGCGGCCTCGTCCGTGTTGTCCAGGTACAGACCGCAGACCTGGAAGCCCTGCTTTTTCAACAGCTCCGCCGACACGGCGGAATCCACCCCGCCGGAAAAGCCCAGTACCACCTTGCTCATTTCTTGCTCTCCATATAGATCATCAATACCGAGATATCCGCCGGGGACACCCCGGAGATGCGGCTGGCCTGGCCGAAGTTCTCCGGCCGGATCTGGGCCAGCTTCTCCCGGGCCTCCAGCCGCAGCCCGGTGATCCGGCTGTAGTCCAGATCCCTGGGCAGCTTGCGTCCCTCCAGCCGGGCGAATTCCTCAACCTGCTTCAGCTGCCGCTTGATGTAGCCCTCGTATTTCAGACCGATCTCCACCTGGGCCGCCACCGCCCGGGGCAGCTGGGGCCGTGCCGGGTCAAAGTCCGCCAGATCGGCATAGCCGATTTGGGGCCGGCGGATCAGCTCCGCCAGGGAGGCCCCGGTGCTCACCGGCGCCGTGCCCTTGCGCTCCAGCAGGGCGTTCAGCGCTTCGGTGGGCGGGATGTGGCAGCTCTCCAGCCGCTTTCGCTCCCGCTCAACCGCTTCGTATTTTTCTATTACCTTCTGGTGCCGCTCCGGGGATACCAGCCCCAGGGCCAGCCCCTTGGCGCTGAGCCGCTGGTCGGCATTGTCCTGCCGGTGCAGCAGCCGGTACTCGCTGCGGCTGGTCATCATGCGGTAAGGCTCATTGGTGCCCTTGGTCACCAGATCGTCGATCAGGGTGCCGACGTAGCCGTCGCTGCGCCGCAAGATAAAGGGGGCTTCCCCCTTGATTTTCAGCGCCGCGTTGACCCCCGCCACAAAGCCCTGCACCGCCGCCTCCTCATAGCCGGAGGAGCCGTTGAACTGCCCCGCGCCGTACAGCCCGGCGATCTTCTTGCTCTCCAATGTGGCATAAAGCTCTGTGGGGTCGATGCAGTCATATTCAATGGCGTAGGCGCAGCGGGTCATCTCCGCCTGCTCCAGCCCGGGGATGGTGTGCAGCATCTGCACCTGCACCTCCTCCGGCAGGGAGGAGGAGAAGCCCTGGATGTACAGCTCCTCCGTGTTCAGACCCATGGGCTCCACAAACAGCTGGTGCCGGGGCTTGTCCTGAAAGGTCATCACCTTGGTCTCAATGCTGGGGCAGTACCGGGGCCCCACCCCTTCGATCACCCCGGAATAAATGGGGCTGCGGTCCAGATTGGCCCGGATGATTTCATGGGTGCGCTCATTGGTGTAGGTCAGGTAGCATACCGCCCGGTTTTCCGGGACATAGTCGTTGGCGAAGGAGAAGCACTCCGGCTCTACGTCTCCCTCCTGCAATTCCATCTTGGAAAAGTCCACGCTGCGGGCGTTGACCCGGGGGGGCGTGCCGGTCTTGAAGCGGCGCATGTTCAGCCCCAGGCTCCGCAGCTGCTCTGCCAGGGGCACCGCCGGCGCCAGCCCGTCCGGGCCGGAAGAACGCAGCACCTCACCCACAATGGTGCGCCCGTCCAGATAGGTGCCGCTGGCGATCACCACCGCTCTGCAGCCGTAGACCGCCCCCGTGTGGGTGGTGACGGAGCAGACCGCTCCTTCGGCAACGCCGATCTCCACCACCTCTGCCTGCTTCAGCCGCAGATGCTCCTGCCGCTCCAGGGTCTGCTTCATCACCTCCTGGTAGCGCCGCCGGTCGGCCTGGGCCCGCAGGGAGTGTACCGCCGGCCCTTTGCCCAGATTCAGCATCCGGTATTGGATGCAGGCCTTGTCCGCCGCCTTGGCCATCTCGCCGCCCAGAGCGTCCAGCTCCCGTACCAGATGGCCCTTGCCGGTGCCGCCGATGGCCGGGTTGCAGGGCATGTTGCCCACGCTGTCCAGATTCACCGTGAAGCAAACCGTGTCCAGCCCCAGCCGTGCCGCCGCCAGGGCGGCCTCGATCCCCGCGTGTCCCGCACCGATCACTGCAATATCGCATTTTCCTGCGTCATATCTAATCAAGTGGATTGCCTCGATTCCAAAGGTTTTTGCTCATTATAGCAAATCTATGCCCATTCCGCCACCCCCTATTTTAGCCGCGAATGTCAGGAAAGAGGGGGTAAAGCCATGCCAGTGTTGGCGCCTTATACTGCTTATATCTTTTTTTTCAGAACCTACGATGGTAAAATTGCCCTCAAAAGTAGCGCCGCAGGCGCTGGCGATTTCCTGTAGTTCCTTTTCGGAAAAGTTGTCTCTTTTCAATTTTCCCGAAAGATTAGAGGGTGTTGTTCCCAGCCGCCTTGCAAGCTCTTGTTTTGTAATGCCTATTTCTATCAAAAGTATATTTATTTAGCCATTGACACACATCATTGTAACTCCAGCAGTCAGTATAAACCTTTTTGAAATAAGCCTTGACAAGTTCGGAACCTATAAACTATACTATTTTTAGTTCAGTTTTTTGAATTAAGAAAGGAATCAAAAGCCTTTGTTGCTTTATTTAATTTGTGTTAGAGGAGCATGCTAATGAAAAAAAAGATAGCCAGTTTACTCCTTGTGGCGCAAAGCTTTTTTCTGTTTGCACGCAGCAGCATTGAGGTAGGCACAGAACAGGAAACTGAGTCAAGAGTAGAGCTGAAAGTTGCTTTTCAGGGATCGAATCCAACAGCAGCGGAATTATACATTGATAAATTTAATGAGACAAACGCTGACTATTATGCTGTGTTTATTGACTATGGCGTGGAGGAGGACGGGCTCAGTACACTTATGCGTGATATTTCCTATGGAAACGCACCGGATGTAGTGATTTCCTCAGGCATAATAGACACTGCCAATGGTTTTGTGGATTTGTATGCGTTTATGGATGAAGATACAGAAATCAGCCGTGAAGATTTTATACCCGGCCTGCTGCCCAAACTGGAAGACAGGGGAGAACTGCATCAAATTTGGGATCAATTCTGTATCAATACAATGTTTGTACCGAAAGAGCATTTTGATAATATCGACTGCATTACCTTGCCGGATATTGCAGAACAATACCGGCAGTTAAACAGCGACGGGTATTTATTTTCCTCTTGGACTACTAAGGAGATTTTTATGAGCAGTGTCCTTGGGGGAATGATAAGCCGGTGTGTGGATTTTGAACAGGGCAGTGCCAATTTTGCAACTGAGGAATTTAATTATATATATGAGATTTGCGCTGCTTTGCCGAAAGAAATCGATGCGGAACGGATAACATTTGAAGAAGGGATAATTAAGACATGGAACATCATGGCGCCGGAGGCACTTAAAGGAATAACGGAAGAATACGGAACAAATATCAGGTTTTTTGCTTCTGCCGATGGGGCAAAAAATTACACAGAAATTTGGTGCCGCACAGGTGGACGGATGATGATCCCCAGCCGCAGTGAAAGACAAGCTGGGGCATGGGAGTTTATCAAAACCGTACTTTCCTATGAATGTCAAATCAGCAATGAAGAGTTTTTTCGCAACGGTTTTCCCGTAATTGCTGAGGCTTTCGATAAGCTTACATCTGAACTGGATAATGAAGAGAAAAAAATATTGGACAGATTGATGGATTCGCCTGTTGCTATGGATTCAAACCATCTGGTAATTAGCCATCTCATTGACAGATATTTCGGAGAGTTGGTTTATGCGTCAAAAACAGAGGAGCAGGTAGCGAGTATTTTAAACAACAAAGTATCATTGCTGCTGGCGGAAAGAAAATAGAGCATATATGGGATTGCTTTTCATAGAAAAGGTATAGCGAAGTTCTGCTTATCTTTGCATTAGGTGAAAATTGCCGGAAAAGCCTGATATTTCAGGATTTTCCGGTATTTTTTTACGGAAGATACTCGGCCCGGCAGCGTTAAAACAGACGTTTGAAAGTGACACCTTGACGCACACCCCCGGAAAGAATATAATGAAATAAGTAAACGGAAAATGGAAGGGATATACTTTGCCCATGGAAAGAATGTCCGGAATCCTCCGGCAGATCATGCTGAGCATATTGATAGGCATCCTGGCCCTGGCCCTGGCACTGACCTGCCTCCGCGGCCTGGAAAGCCCCTCCTACCTGGCGGCCCTGGCCCTTGGCGTCCTGGCGGCCTTGGCCTTCCTGCTGCTGAAAAGACGCGGGGAATTTTACCCCCGCTTTGAAGCCTTCTGCACCCGCCTGGGGAAGACCAAGTGCGGCGCGGCGGTGGTTCTGCTCTGCTTTGTCACCGGCCTTGCATGGATCTTGCTGATCCGCATTGAGCCTTTCAGTGACTATAAGACCTATTGGGACTGTGCCATAAGCCTGGCCTGGGGGCAGGAGATTTTCAGTACCGAGTATGTGGCCATGTACCCCCATATTCTGGGCTATTCCAGCTTCCTGGCCCCCTTTGTCCGCCTTTTTGGGGAGTCCGTGCTGATGGGCGCCCTGCTGGGCCTGCTGCTCAGCTGCCTGTCTGCCTTGCTGATCTTTGCCATTTGCCTGGCGGTGGCGGGCCTTGCCCCTGCGGTTCTGGCGGGGCTGCTCTGGGGCTTCTATCCCGGCCGCATCATGCTGGGCTCTCTGATCTTTTCCGAGCCGCTGTATACCTGCCTGGTGCTGCTGTTTTTGTGGCTGATGCTCCTGCTGCAAAAGCGGCAGGGAAGGGCCGGCCTGCTTTCGGCCGTGGCCTGGGGCCTGGGCCTGGGCCTGCTGCTGGCGGTCATCAATGCCGTCCGCCCCATCTCTGCCATTTTGATCATTGCCCTGCTGCTCTGGCTCCTGCTGCTGCGGGGCCGGGAGATGAAGGAAGGCAAGCTGTGGCGTTTCTGGCTGGTGTGCCTTGCCGCCCTGCTGCTGTGCTTCCAGCTCTCCGGCAAGCTGTGGGACCGGCATTTGGAGCAGGTGCTGGGGGAGGAGCCTGCCGGCCTGCCTGTCTATAATCTCTATGTGGGCTTCAATATGGACACCCTGGGCCAGTGGAGCAGTGAGGATATGGACCTGCTCTTTGCCTACCGCCGCCAGGAGGGCGGCAGCGCCCCCATGGCCCAGAAAAGCATGCTGCCCCATGTGCTGGAACGGCTGCAGTCCGATGACCTGGACTTGCCCCGGCTCTTTGCCGATAAGCTGTTCGTTTTCCTGGGCAATGACGAGTTGGGGGGCTATACCTACCGCTTTACCCGCAGCCCCGGCTTTGTGAAGATTTGCATGATCGTCTGCAACTGTTATTATTACCTGATCATGGCCCTGGCCCTGGTGGGCCTGACGCGCCTTTGGAAGGGGGACCAGCCCTCGGCCTTCCTGCTCTTGCCCCTGTATACTCTGGGCCTTACCCTGGCCCATATGCTCATCGAGGTCTCCAGCCGCTACCATTATTCCCTCATCCCCATGTTCATTATCCTGGCCGCTCTCAACGGCCAAAGCAAACCGAAAAATAAAGGAGAACGCCTATGACACCCAGACTGTTTATTGTCATCCCCTGCTATAACGAGCAGGAGGTGCTGCCCATTACCGCCCCCATGTTCCTGGATAAGATCAAATCCCTCTCCGCTGCCGGCAAAATCAGCGAGGACAGCCGTGTCCTCTTTGTCAACGACGGCAGCAAGGACAAAACCTGGGACATTATCTCTGACCTGGCCCGCCAGGACGAGCATTACCTGGGCATCAGCCAGAGCCGCAACCGGGGCCACCAGAACGCTGTCCTGGCCGGGCTCATGGAGGCCAAGGACCAGTGCGACATCACCATCTCCATCGACTGTGACGGGCAGGATGACATCAACGCCATGGACGCCATGGTGGATGCCTACCATGACGGCTGTGAGGTGGTCTACGGCGTCCGTTCCAGCCGGGAGACGGACACCTTCTTCAAGCGGGCCACTGCCCAGGGCTTTTATAAGTTCCTGGCCATGATGGGGGCCGAGGTGGTGTATAACCATGCCGACTACCGGCTCATCAGCTCCCGGGTGCTGCAGGAGTTTGCCAACTTCAAGGAAGTGAACCTGTTCCTCCGGGGCATGATCCCCCTGGTGGGCTTCAAGAGCACCAGCGTGTCCTACTCACGGGCGGAGCGCATCGCCGGCGAGAGCCACTATCCCCTGAAAAAAATGATCGCCCTGGCGGTGGACGGCATCACCAGCCTCTCCGTCAAGCCTCTGCGGCTGATCACCGGCTTTGGTGTGTTCGTGGCCCTGGTCAGTTTCATCGGCGTCCTCTGGGCCCTGATTACCGCTCTGGTGGGCAAGTCTGTGGCCGGCTGGGCCAGCATGACCTGCATCGTCTGCTTCGTCAGCGGCGTGCAGCTGATCTGCCTGGGCATCATCGGCGAGTATATCGGCAAGATCTATATGGAGACCAAGCAGCGTCCCAGGTACATCATCAGTGAGCGCACCTGGGAACAGGAAAAGTGAGGTTGTCCCATGTTTCCTGAAATGCGCCGAAAAGCGCAGCAGCTGCCCCCGGCGGAAGCGGAGGCAATTCTCTGCGCCGGTTCTTCCGGCGTGCTGGCTCTGGCCGGGGAGGAGGGCTATCCCTATGCCCTGCCCATCAGCTATGTCTATCATGGGGGCCGGCTCTATTTTCACTGTGCCCCCACGGGGCATAAGCTGGATGCCATCGCCCGCTGCCCCAAAGCCTCCTTTTGTGTCATCGCCCAGGATGATGTGGCGCCGGCGCTTTATACCACCCGTTACCGCAGCGTCATCGCCTTCGGCGCCATCCGCCGGCTGGAGGAGGAGCAGGCAATCATAACGGCCCTGGATGTGCTGGGGCGGAAATATGCCCCCGGCCTTGATCCCTCCGCCGAGATCGCCAAAAGCCTTCCCCGGGTCTGCGTGCTGGAAATGACCATTGACCACCTTACCGGCAAGGAAGGGATAGAACTCACCCGCCTCCGGGAAAAGGAGCAATCCTGATCCCTGCTAAAAGCAACAAAAAGCTGCCGCAAAAGCAATGCGGCAGCTTATTTTTATTCGCTATTTCTGCATATTCAGCGGGGCATATACATCCCCATCAGCTTGTCCATCACCCGGTACAGGGGATTAAACAGCACCAGGGTCAGCACAAAGTTTCCCCCGCAGTGGATCAAATCGAAGCTCAGCCCGCTGACCCAGTAGCTGAGGGCCAGCTCCCAGCCCCCGATAAACAGGTAGGGGATGGAGCAGAAGGCGCCGAAGGTCAGCCCATGGATGGCCGCCAGCACCGCCCACAGAAAGGCGGAGCGGTTTTTCCGCAGCAGCACCGCCGGGATGGCCAAAAGGGGCCAAAGATACCAGTAACAAAGCCACCACAGCCCAAAACCCCACACAAAGGCCTCCAAAGTGACGAAAACCGCCACACTGAACAGGCACTTCCAGCCGAAAAAGATGGCCGTGAGGATGATCAGCAGCGCCGTCAGGTGCACATTGGGGATGGAAGCCATGGCCACCTGCAGGGCGAACATCAGCGCCCCCATCAAAGCCAGCAGAGCCAGTTCCCGCAGATTGGGATTAGTAGACGTCGATGAAGGCCTCATAGTGCTCCCCGTCGGCGATCATGGTGTCGTCCACGCCGGTGTTCAGCATCTCGCCGTCCTTGGTGAAGCACCACCACTGGCGCTGGCCGTCGTCGGCGGCCTCACCGTCGATCTCCGTGACATATAGGCCATAGGGGCCTTCCTCGCCGGCAATTAGCTCCCGCTGCTCCAAAGCGCCCCGCAGGTTCTCAGAATCGGTGCGGATGGGAAAAACCACCACGCGCCCATCGCTGTGGGTCACCTGAAATTCAATGGCCTTACTGCCGGGATTGGCGTCAGGACGAAGGAAAATCAGGGCCAGAACTGCGGCCACCACCAGCAGCGCCAGGATGACGCCGGAAATAATTTTTGTTTTCTTGCTTGCCATTTTGTACTTACACTCCTTTATTTCTCTTTGCGCAGCAGCGCAGATACATCTGGTAAACCAGCAACACCATCAGGTAGCAGCTCAGGCCCATAACGGTGTAACAGCCCAGGTACCAGCTGCCGTGGCGCTGCACCATATACTCGGAAGCGCCTGCGGCGCCCAGGGTCAGCAAAAAGCCAAACCACAGAGCAAAGTGATAGAACCGCAGCCCCCGGGCCTTGACGGCGTGAACGCTGTAGTAAATCAATATACCCAGCACGCACAGCGCCCCCACCACCTGGGCAATGCTGATGAAGCTGTTGAAGGGGAAGAAGCTGGAATCATAGCGGGTACTGTCCAGCACGATTTCCACCGCGCTGTAGCTGAGCAGGAACATCCGCGCCACGTTGCCGTCCCGGCTGCCGGAGCGCACAGGCCAAGCGGAGCGCCGGCCGTAAAACTTTACCAGCCACAGGGTAAGCAGCAGCATAATAATGAACTGCACAAAGAAGGTAGCGAAGCGGTAGTCCACGCCGCCGGAGGAATTGGTCACGGCGGAGGCCAGGGGAAGATGCCGGAGCAGGGGAGAAGTGAAGGTGATCTTGCTGCGGCAGGTGCTGCCGAAAATGGCACTGAGCCGGATAAAGGCGATGGCCAGAGCGGCACCGGGGGCGAAAGCGTCCAGCAAAGCGCCGGTGCTGGATGCGAAGCCCAGCTTATGCACCAGCAGTGCTGCCAGCCACACCCCCAGCAGGGCGCCGGGCAGGCAGTAGCTGCCGCTGGAATAGTCCGTCAGGGCGGAGAAAAAGCCGGTGTACTGCTCCATATGGCAGTACCAATGCAAAGCCCTGCACAGGGGGATGGAGAACAGCAGTGTCAGGGGCAGCAGCAGAAGCATCCCCGCTGCCCGGCCGCCATTGGCGGTGAACAGGGCCAGACTCAGGCACAGGCAGGCGGCAAGGCCCAGGCCGATGACGATGCTGCTCCAGTAAATAACCATGGAGCCGCTGTATATGGCGATGGAAGCGTTCATGGACTCACCTCCTGAGAGGGAATGGCGGTGGCAAAATAGAGAATGTCGCTGACCGCACGTTCGTTGCCGAAGTCCACCTTGTTCACCGGGCCGCCCATCATGACGATTTCAGCGGTCTGGCCGCCGTCCAGGGTGTAGGCCTTGATCACGTCCTTGCTGTGGACAAAGCGGGCCAGCTCATTGATATTGGCCCGGGGCCGGGCGTCATCGGTGTGGTTGATGGTCATGAGGAAATAGTGCAGGGTGTCCTTCTGGGCAATGCAGGAGCGGGAATACTCCATGTCGATCTCGCCGATGGGATAGCTGGCGCAGTATTGCAGCTCTCCCTTGTCCACCAGGACGGGGCCGAAGGCGATGGCAAAGACCACATTGTTGTCCTTGATGAACTTCTCGGTCTCGCCGGTTTTCATCAGTTCGCCGGCCCGGCTGAAGAGCATATCCCCCTCGGCGGTGAAGAAGCAGCTGTCCACCGTGGCGGGGTTGTTGCGGTAGAGCTTGCGCTGGTAGGCAGTGATGCCCAGGTTGCGGAAATTATAGAAGTCGCCGTTGATGGCGATGACGGCGTTGGAGGCAGCGGCCATCTCCGAGGCGTAGAGCTGCACAGAGGAACCATAGGTATCCTCGGCCAGCTTGCGGCGGAGCTGGGAGCCGTGGGCCAGCTTCACCTCCGCGCAGGTGCAGCAGCGCTCCTCAATGTATTCCTTCCACTGGATGACCAGGATGGTGTCGTCGTAATAATAGCGCATGGGCTCCCCGGGGACAAAGTCCGCATCAGGGCGCCAGACCATCTCCTGCCCCTCCAGCAGCTCCCAGGCCTGGTCGATCAGGGCCTGGATTACCGCCGGGTCATCGGTGGTGCCGAAGCCGTTGGGATTGGGCACCGGGGCGACAGTGGCGCTTTCCTCGATGGTGTAGATCTTGCGGATATAGGCCAGGTCACCCAGGGCGTCGCTGGCGGCGTTGTTCATGTAGATATCCAGGTTTTCCGTCAGACTGAGCCGGGTATCGCCGGCCACGGTGGTGGCTGTTCCCGCGTCCGGGTGGACGTTCAGCACCACCCAGAGCAGGGCGATGGCCGTAACCCCAAGGAAAATCAGCCCGGCAAAGGCCATCAGCACCTCAAAGAAGATGTTCTTCTTCGGCGCAGGCGCAGCCTCTTCGTCCTCCCAGTCCTCCTCATCCTCCTCAGGGGGAGGCGCCGGGGGATACGCTTCATCGGCCTGGGGCGGCTGCCAGAGGGGTTCCTCCTCCTGCGGCGCTGCCGGGGCTTCCTCTGCCTCCGGGACGGATGCGGCCTGGGGCACAGGGTCCGGCGCTTTGGGAGCGGGAGCTGCGGGCCTTTCCGATTCCTCATTCAGGGAGGAAAATTCCCGCAGAAGTTCTTCCAGATCGTATTCTCTGTCCATCAATGACCGCCTCCCTTCAGGTCCCGGTGCCGCCGGTGAGGGCCACCAGCAGCTCAGGGGCGGTGAGAACCTGCCATTTGCCGCCGCGATATTCCAGTTCCAGGTCAAACTCAATGTTGGTGTAGCTGTTCTTGGCGGTTTTCAGCACCTGCTTCAGGGCGTTGGTATAGGCCTCCTGGGTGACGGCGGGCAGGTACTGGTCATTGTCATCATAAACCTGCTCCCGGTCCCGGGTCTGGACGATGGTTTTCAGCTTTTCCTGGGTCAGATCCCCCAGGTCACCGGTGAGCCCTGCCACATCCAGATAACGCATGGATACCCGCTGGGTGGCCTTCAGCATGGTCACCTGGCAGTCGCCGATCAGTTCATAGTGGTAGCTGTCCTTCAACGCGGCATAGACCAGTTGAGCCGTCTCGCTCTCCGGCTCTTTCTCCAGACCCAGGCCGGCGTGATCCTTCATCAGGGCATAGGCCGTGTCATAATCCCCTGTGACCAGCGCGTCAAAGAAGCCGGTGACCACGGCCCGGGGCTCCCCGGCGGGCTTGGCGTACACGGTTCCCACGCTGCAGCCCACGGCGGTCAGCAGCATGGCGCCGCTGCCAAACAGGATGGCCAGCAGGGCAAAAAAGACATTGATCCTGTAATGCTTACGATATGCCACCAGGGCAATGGCGGCAATCAGGGCCAGCACCAGGATACCGCCCAGCAGCAGGGGATTTATATTGACAGAGGTTTTCAAACCGTCCAACTGCACAATCCTCCATTTTAATTTCTATAGCCTTGCTATTATACCATCAATATCCTTAAATTCAAGAGCAAGCTGCATAAGAGCGGCACAAAAAGGAAAACCTAAGCATATATTATTATAGTTGAAACAAGAAGGAGGCAGCGCCATGAGCATCCCCAACATGATCAGCATCGGCCGGATTTTCCTGGTGCCGGTTTTTGCCCTGCTGTATACCCAGGACAAGGTCATGGCGGCCATGGGGGTGCTGCTGCTGGCGGCAGCCTCGGACGTGCTGGACGGAGCCATTGCCCGGCGCTTCCATATGGAGACGGAGCTGGGCCGGGCCCTGGACCCGGTGGCCGACAAGCTGATCCAGGCGACCATGATGCTCTGCGCCCTGTGGCGGACCCCCAGTGTGTGGCTGCTGCTGGGGCTGCACGTCCTTCGGGAGCTGAGTCTGGGGATCATGAGCTTGCATGTGCTGCGGATCACCGGCCATGTGTATTCGGCCAAATGGTATGGCAAGGTCTGTACTGCCTGCGTCTATGTGGTGATGATCGCGGCCCTGGCCTTTCCCCAAATCCCGGATCGGATCATCGACCTGGGCGTAATGATTTGCACGCTGCTGATGGCCTGCTGTCTGTTGGGCTACATGCTGAATTTCCAGAAAATCCTGCTGCAGTATGGGGAGAAGCGGGAGTGAAAAAATTGAAAGCGGCTGCCTAGGGGCAGCCGCTTGAGACTGACAAAAAGTACGTTATACGCGCTGCACCAGTGGATTTCGCCGGCCATAGGCTTCCCCTCGAGGGGAAGCTGGCGGCGAAGCCGACTGATGAGGTGGCAAGTAAAACCGGGAAAGAGCAGGAACTTCCGACAAAACGCAGGATTTCCACCTCATCCGCCCAGTGTGCGCACTGGGCACCTTCCCCTCAAGGGGAAGGCTTGAGAAAGCGTTCTCCTTCCTCACGGTGTGGTTCTTTGACAGGATCGAAAGCGGCTGCCTAGGGGCAGCCGCTTTTCAATCGATATTCTGTTTATTCCGTTTAGCTTAACTTTTCCCCGGTGCAGCGGCTTTGCAGCAAGTGCAGGCCGGGGCGGTACAGCCGGTCCTGGGGCCAGAGGCTGACCCCGGCCAGGCCCTGATGCTGGGCCAGCTCCAGACGGGCCAGGAGGGAGCGGCTGTCCTCATACCAGATGATGCGCCGCTTGCCGCCGGCCCCGGGGCAGAGGAAGAAGGGGGCCTGGGCTGCCGTGTCATAGCGGATCTCCGCCCCCGCGGAGACGGCGGTGTCCACCGCCAGGGCGGCGGACATGGGCCGGGCCGCATCCCCCTGCCGCCAGGGCAGAACCCAAGCGCAGCCGCCCCAGGACAGGCTCAGCAGCAGCTTGCCCCGGGGTATCAGGGCGGCAGCGTAATCCAGCGTTGCCGTCACCCGGTCAAGAGGCGCAATGGCCTGGGGCGCGGTAAAGGCGCCGCCCCAGCCGTGGGCCAGGAGAATCAGCCGGTCGGCAGCGGCGCCCAGGGCGGCATAGTCCTGCCCGGCGCAGAGGGGGGCTTCCGCCGTCGCCTGGGTCTTGGGCGCCAGGGAACAGAAGAAGTAATACCCGGCGGCATGGAGTGCTTCCCCCAGGCGCCGGGCAAAGGCGCTGTAGGCCTCCCGGTCAAAGGGGTAAAGATATTGGAAGTTCAGGTCAAGCCCCTGAAAGCCCTTAGCTTCCAGGGCTTTCAGGATATTGTCCGTAAGTGTCCGCCCTACTTCCTCATGGCTGATGAGGGCATGGGCCAGGGCAGGGGAGAAGCCACCCTGGCCCAGGTTGCTCACCGTCAGCAGCGGCACGGCCCGGTGCCATTGGGCCCGGCGCAGCAGCTGCTCCTGCTCCGGCAGGTTTAGCCCGCCCTGGGCTGTCAGTCGGCTGCCCTGGACGCACAGCCAGCTGAGATGCGGCAGCAGCGTATCCGCCAGCTCCGGCTCAGCCTGGGGGCTGAGGGCGGCACACAGTTCCGTGACGGCGGGGGCGGCCTCCGTTTTCCCTTCCAGCACCAAGCTCAGGCCGGGACAAAGCCGCCGGGGGTCCCCCAGCTGGTTGCGCCGGACCAGGGCCTCCGGGCTGGTATGGTGGCTTTTGGCGATGGCGGAGAGACTGTCCCCGGGGCGGACAATATAGAATTCCATAAGCAGCTCCTTACAGATAATATACCGATGATGTTTCAAGAAAGTATATTCACGGCGGGGCAGGGATATGGTATAATCCCAATATCAAACGACTTGGTATAAACGGAGGTAGAATATGGCAAGCGAAAAAATTCCCAAGAGAAATGAAATCCCGGAGGAATACACCTGGGATCTGACGGCAATCTTTGCAAGCGACCAGCAGTGGCTGGCGGAATATGAAGCGCTGGCACAGGTCCCGGCGGAGCTGGAAAAGCGCCGGGGGACTCTGGGCAGCAGCGGGGAGGCCCTGCTGGACTTTCTGCGGCTGGAGGACGCAATCTCCCTGCGGCTGGAAGCCCTGATGGGCTATGCCAGCTGCAAGGGGGATCAGGACCTGGCCAACGGCTATTATCAGGACCTGCGGGGCAAGGCCATGAGCCGCTGCGTGGAGATTTCCAGCGCCGCCGCCTTTGCCACCCCGGAGATCATGGCCATCCCGGAGGAGACGCTGGCGGGCTTTTACCGGGCCTGCCCGGCGCTGGAGACCTACCGCCGCAGCATCTATAAAATTCGCCGCCGGGCGGAACACATCCTGTCCCCGGCGGAGGAAAAGCTGCTGGCCGCCGCCGGCGAGATGGCGGACAGCCCGGACAACATCGGCAGCGCCCTGCGTAACGCCGACCTGCGCTTTGACGACGCGGTGGACAGCCAGGGCAATCATCACCCCCTCAGCGGCGGCACCCTGGTGCCGCTGATGGAGAGCGGGGACCGGGCCCTGCGCAAGAGTGCCTTTGAAAATTGCTATGCCCGTTACGGTGAATTCCAGAACACGGTGGCCGCCACGCTGGACGCCCAGTTCAAGCAGCTGAATTTCTTCGCCCGGGCCAGGAACTACCCCTCCACCCTGGCGGCGGCCCTGGATCGGACGGAGGTGCCGGAGGCGGTGTACACCAACCTGATCGCCTCCGTCCATGAGAATCTGGAGGCCATGTACCGCTATGTGCGGCTGCGGAAAAAGGCCCTGGGGGTGGAGGAGCTGCACATGTACGATGTGTACACCCCCATCGTTTCGGACCTGGCGGTGGAAATCCCCTATGAAGAGGTCAAGGAGAAGGTGATCGCCGCCCTGGGCGTACTGGGGGAGGACTATGTGGCGCTGCTGCAAAAGGGCTTCACAGAGCGGTGGATCGACGTCTACGAGAACCAGGGCAAGCGGGGCGGGGCCTATTCCTCCGGCATCTCCCGGCCCCATCCCTATGTGCTGCTGAACCATAAGGACACCCTGGACTCCATGTTCACCATCGCCCATGAGATGGGCCATGCCCTCCACAGCTACTACAGCTGCCAGAACCAGCCGGTGAACACCAGCGACTATGTGATCTTCGTGGCGGAGGTGGCCTCCACCTGCAACGAGATTCTGCTGATGCGCGCCCTGCTGCAGAAGACCACGGATCGGCGGCAGCGGGCCTATCTGATCAACCACTTCCTGGATCAGTTCAAGGGCACCATCTATCGCCAGGCCATGTTTGCCGAGTTCGAGCTGGATATGGGCCGCCTGTCCTGGCAGGGGGAGACCCTGACGGCGGAGCTGCTGCGGGAGAAGTATTGGGCGCTGAACAAGCTGTACTTCGGGCCGGACATGGTCAGCGATGAGGAGATCGCCCTGGAGTGGGCGCGGATTCCCCATTTCTTCTATAATTATTATGTGTTCCAGTATGCCACCGGCTTCTCCGCCGCCGCAGCCATTGCGGAGCGGATTCTGACAGAGGGTGAGCCGGCGGTGGCGGATTACAAGCGTTTCCTTTCCTCCGGCGGCAGCGCCGACCCCATCAGCCTGCTGAAAATCGCCGGGGTGGACATGGCCAGCCCCCAGCCGGTGAATGCGGCGCTGAAGCTGTTTGACCAATTGGTTGGGGAACTTGAGGCACTTATTTAACGTCATGAAACCGGTAGTCTGAATCAAAGATATATAAGGAGGACTTGGGTATGAGCGGTTTGCAAAGTATGCCCCCGGTGGGCTTGATCGTCATTGTGGCCATTGTGGCGCTGTTTGCGCTGGCGGTGCTGCTGCTGTTCTATGTTAGCGCCCGGTACAAGCATCTCAGCTCCATGGTCACGGGCAATCTGGACAAGGACAACAGTTTTCTGCGTTTTGTGGTCAATGACTTTGCCAGCGCCTATAAAAAGTACGGCCTGGAGGTGAACACCCCGGCTCTGGTGCAAAACGCCGTCAGCGTGAAGCTGTCGGGCCTGCTGCTGATCGAACGCTTTCTCAACAACGCGGTGTCCCTGTTTGTGACCCTGGGCCTGTTCGGCACCTTCCTGGGCCTGAGCCTCTCCGTCAGCTCCCTGACGGAGCTGATCGGCTACAGCAATACCGACCAGTGGCTCAGCGTGCTGGACAGCGTGGGCGAGGGACTGATGTCCGCCCTGTCGGGCATGGGCGTGGCTTTCTACACCTCTCTGGTGGGTGTGGCCTGCTCCATCCTGCTGACGCTGCTGCGCTCCGTTTTCAGCCCCCAGGCCCAGCGGGAGAAGCTGGAGACCCAGGTGGAGCTGTGGCTGGATCACAGCGTGGCCCCCACCCTGCCCACGGAAAAGGCCAAGGACAACGCGGACCTGATCCGCCAGATGATCCACGCCCTGGACGCCGCTGCCGAGAGCATGGACAAGACCCTCAAGCGCAGCACCGACGAGCTGAAGCTGACCCTGGCCGCCAGCCAGAAGCCTCTGGAGGACTTCAACCGCACGGTGGACAGCTTTAACGAGGGCGTGCGGGACTTCTCCGAGTTCAACTACAACCTGCGGGGCACGGTGGAGCGGATGGATGTGTGCATCCGGGACCTGGTCAGCGTGCTGCGCTCCTCCGCCCGGGGCCTTGAAAGGAGCGAGCGGCAATGAGAAGAGGCGCAGGCAGCTATAAGCGCAATGAATCCGGCGGGGAGCAGGGCTTCTGGCCCTCCTATGCCGATATGATGAGCGCCGTGGCCCTGATCCTGTTCTTCCTGATGCTGCTGTCCTACATACAGAACCTGGTCACCGGCAACGACCTGCAGAACACCCAGGAGGTGCTGGCTCAGACCAAGGAACAGGTGCTGCTGGCGGAGGATCAGCTGGCGGGGCTCACCGATGAGCTGAAGAAAAAGCAGGATCAGCTGGAGGAATACGCCGTCCAGATCGTGCAGCAGAAGGAGGAGATGGAGGCCCAGGACAAGCTGATCGGCCAGCAGGAGGCCTACCTCTCTGCCGCCAACGACGAGCTGACCCAGATGCGAAACCAGATGCAGACCATCGCCGTGCTGCGCCTGTCCATCCTGGAGCAGATCCGGGAAAGCATTGTGGAGGTCATGGGGGACGCCAGCAAGGTCAGCATCGGGGACAACGGCAACATCATCCTCTCCGACAGCGTGCTGTTCGACCTGGGCTCCTCCGAGATCAAGGAGGACAGCGCCGGGGTGCTGGGGGAGCTGATCGATGTATTTTACCAGTTTCTCAGCGATGAGGAGAACGCCAAGTATGTGGACAGCATCGTCATTTCCGGCCATACGGACATCACCGGCACCGCCGAGAGCAACCGGGTGCTGTCCACCGACCGGGCCAACTCCGTGCTGAATTATCTGCTGCTGGGGAAAAACGGCAAGCTGAACGGCTATTCCGCCTACTTCTGCGCCGCGGGCTACGGCGCCACCCGCCCGGTGGCCAGCAACGACACCGAGGAGGGCAAGGCCGCCAACCGCCGCATCGAAATTTCCATGATATTGAAGGACGACACGGTGCTGGACATTGTGGAGAATTACCTGGCCCTGGACCTGCCGGGGGCGGAGACGGCTTCCGCTTCCAGCCCGGCACCCACGCCGGAACCCACGGCCAGCCCGGAGCCCAGCGCGAAACCCAAGTTCAGTCTTTTCGGATAAAATACGCAATAAGCCCGGAAATCACTTCGATTTCCGGGCTTATTGTTGCCTGCCTCTTGCAATTTCGCCGGGTATCGGTATAATAACAATGTTAAAAAATGTATGAGGTGAAGCATATGAAAGCCATCGTCAGCGTTTTCGCCAAGGACTCCAAGGGCATCACCGCCTATGTGACCGCCCTGCTGGCGGAGAACGAGATCAACATATTGGACATCAGCCAGACCCTGATGCAGGAGTATTTTGCCATGATCATGCTGGTGGACCTGACTGACTGCACCCTGCCCTTCGATCAGCTTTCCCAGCTGCTGAAGGACAAGGGCGTGGAGCGGGGTCTGGATATCCATGTGCAGCGGCAGGATATCTTTGAAGCCATGCACAGGATTTGAGGCGGCGCCATGAGCTATTTAATCAACAGCAGCGAGATTCTGCAAACCATTGAAATGATCGACCAGCAGCACCTGGATGTGCGCACTGTCACCATGGGCATCAGCCTGCTGGACTGCGCCGACCGGGACATCAACGTCTGCTGCCAGCGGGTCTATGATAAAATCTGCACCCTGGCGGACAAGCTGGTGGACACCGGCTGCGCCATTGAGCGGGAGTTCGGCATCCCCATCGTCAACAAGCGCATCTCCGTCAGCCCCATCTCCCTGGTGGCCGCCGCCTGTGAGGCGGAGGACTATGTCCCCCTGGCCATGACCCTGGACAGTGCCGCCAAGGCAGTGGGCGTCAACTTCATCGGCGGCTTCTCCGCCCTGTGCCACAAGGGCTTTACCAAAAGCGATTTGAAGCTGATCCATTCCATCCCCCGGGCCCTGACGGAGACGGACCTGGTCTGTTCCAGCGTGAACGTGGCCTCCACCAAGGCGGGCATCAACATGGACGCGGTGGCCCTCATGGGCAGGATCATCCGCCAGACGGCGGATATCGACCCCATGGGCTGCGCCAAGCTGGTGGTCTTTGCCAACGCCGTGGAGGATAACCCCTTCATGGCCGGGGCTTTCCACGGTGTGGGGGAGCCGGAGTGCGTCATCAACGTGGGCGTTTCCGGCCCCGGCGTGGTGGCCCACGCTTTGAAGGCCTGCAAGGGCCAGCCCTTTGACGTGGTGGCGGAGACGGTGAAGAAAACCGCCTTCAAGATCACCCGCATGGGCCAGCTGGTGGCCCAGGAGGCCTCCCGCCGGCTGGATGTACCCTTCGGCGTGGTGGACCTGTCCCTGGCCCCCACCCCCGCCATCGGGGACAGCGTGGCGGAAATTCTGGAGATTATGGGTCTGGAAAAGTGCGGCGGCCACGGCACCACGGCGGCGCTGGCCCTGCTGAACGACGCGGTGAAGAAGGGCGGCGTCATGGCTTCCAGCCATGTGGGCGGCCTGTCCGGCGCGTTCATCCCGGTGTCGGAGGATGCGGGGATGATTTCCGCCGTGGAGGCCGGCGCCCTCAGTATTGATAAATTGGAGGCCATGACCTGCGTCTGCTCCGTGGGCCTGGACATGATTGCCGTCCCCGGGGACACCGGGGCGGACGTGATCTCCGCCATTATTGCCGACGAGGCGGCCATCGGCATGGTGAACACCAAGACCACCGCTGTCCGCCTGATCCCCGCCAAGGGCAAGACCGTGGGGGATCGGATTGACTTCGGCGGGCTTTTGGGCTCCGCCCCGGTGATGCCCCTGCGCAGCGGCTCCCCGGCGGAATTTGTGGCCCGCGGCGGCCGGATCCCGGCGCCCCTGCACAGCCTGAAAAACTGAAACAAAAAAAGAGATTTGGCACTGCCAAATCTCTTTTTTGTTATCCGCCCAAGTAGGCTTTCTTCACCTCGTCGCTGGCGGCCAGCTCCGCGCCGGTGCCGCTGAGGGTGATCTTGCCGGTCT
>CAMCCC010000008.1 GCA_945873205.1 uncultured bacterium | reverse complement strand
TTTTCTTGTTATCCAGCCCTCCGGCTGTATCGGTTGAGCAAAAGTCAGCGTGGGAATGGTGTGGTATCTTTATCTAAGTGATACCCCCCGCTCCCATTTGCTGACGGCCTTGTCGCTGACGCCCAGGCGCTCCGCCAGCTGAAGCTGAGTCAGCCCCCGCTCCCGCCGCAGCCTGTGTATCAGTTCGCCGATCTTTCCGTTATCCATTGCTTTTCCCTCCTTCTGTCCCAATTATGGGACTTTTCGGCGGAAAAGCAATCAACGCTCCGTAGAGTTATAAAGATCGGATCAGAACCGGGCCACCTTGGGCGGCTCCGTGAAGGAGTAGAGGGTGGCGGTGCCGTTGCGCAGATACCAGACCTCGGTGTTGCCGTCGTCCGGGCTGTACATGCTTTGCAGCTCCGGGTAGGCCTCCAGCATGCTGACCCGGGCGGCCCGGTCGTCGTCCTCCACGGCGCTGGCCTCCACCCGCAGCCAATTGCCGTCCACCATGGCGCAGATCTCCAGCTTGGGGTTGGCGTGCAGCTGCCGGGATACGGCCTTGCTTTTGCCGGTCTGGATGTACAGCTTCCCCTTGTACAGATTCACCGTGCCGAAGGGGCGCACCCGGGGCTGGCCGTCCTCACAGGTGGCCAGATAGTAAGTACCCGCCTTCTTCAGCATCTCATATACTTCCTGCATAGCGATTCTCCTTTTTTGGTTTCCCTTATGTATATGTTTTGCGGATGTATGAATTTTAACCCATTCGCCGCCCCATTCCTTGACTTTTTTGTAAACATATTGTACGATATTTAAATCCTTGCACTGTTGGGAGCGCTGAACTTGAGCTTGATTGAACTATTCCTGATCGCCGTGGGCCTGAGCATGGACGCCTTTGCCGTCTCCATCTGCAAGGGGCTTGGGGCAAAGCGGCTGTCGGCGCGGCAGGCCCTGTTGGTGGGCCTGTATTTCGGCGGCTTCCAGGCCATGATGCCCCTGATCGGCTGGCTGCTGGGCTGCCGCTTTGAGGTGCTGATCCGCAGCGTGGACCATTGGATCGCCTTCCTCCTGCTGCTGGTCATCGGCGGCAACATGATCAAGGAATCCCGGGGCCAGGCGGAGCAGCTCAGCGATGATTTCGGCTTTAAGACCATGCTGCTTCTGGCTGTGGCCACCAGTATTGACGCACTGGCCGTGGGCATCAGCTTCGCCTTCCTGTCGGTGGAGATTCTTCCCGCCGCGCTGCTGATCGGCTGCACCACCTTCCTGCTGTCGGCAGCGGGCTGCTACATCGGCCGGGCCTTCGGCACCAGGTATAAAGCCGGGGCTGAGCTTGCCGGCGGCATTATCCTCATTTTTATCGGCCTGAAAATTTTGCTGGAGCACTTGGGCCTGATCAACTTCTGATGGAGAGCATACCGTGAAACTGAAAAACAAAGACAGAGTGGTCATCAGCCTGCTGCTGACGGTGGTACTGTTCGCCGTGCTTTGCACCCTGGCCATCTACCGGCTGGACAGCGGTGAGCCCCTTTTGCCCGTGGAAACGCCGGCGCCCACGCCGGAGCCTACGCCTCTGCCCACCCCGGAACCGACGCCGGTGCCTACCCCTACCCCCACCCCGGCGCCGACGCCGGAGCCGGTGCCGGAGCTGCTGATGCTGGTGAACCCCTGGAATGAGCTGCCGGCAGACTACCAGCCGGAGCTGGTGATGCTGGAGCCAACGGAATATGTGGGCGAGGACGAATATGTGGACGTCCGCTGCGCGGAAGCCCTGCTGCAAATGATTGCCGACTGCAAGGCCGCCGGCAACGCCCCCTACATATGTTCCACTTATCGTTCGCTGGAAAAGCAGCAGTTTTTGTATAACAACAAAATCCGCCGCCTGGTGGAAGCCGGGACGGACCCGGCGGAAGCCCCGGCCATCGCGGCTATGAGCGTGGCCATCCCCAACACCAGCGAGCACCAGCTGGGTCTGGCGGTGGATATTATCGACTGCTATTACACCAACCTGGACAAGGGCCAGGAGGAGACCTCTACCCAGCGCTGGCTGATGGAAAATGCCTGGCGCTACGGCTTCATCCTCCGCTACCCCAACGGCAGCAGCCACATCACCGGCATCATCTATGAGCCCTGGCATTACCGCTATGTGGGAGCGGAATACGCCGAAGAAATCTACAATTCCGGCCTCACGCTGGAAAAGTATCTGGAGCTTCACTATGGGCCGGTCAACAAAGCCGAATAACGCAAAACAGGAGCCTGTACAATTGTACAGGCTCCTGCCAGCTTTTCAAAAAAAGTCTGTTTTTTGTTGCACAGTGTATATTTCCAATCAAAGGCTTCCCCTTGAGGGGAAGCTGGCGGCGTAGCCGACTGATGAGGTGGTAAGTAAAAGCTTGAAAAAAGCAGGAGTTTCCGGCAAAAACGCAGGATTTCCACCTCATCCGCCCAGTGTGCGCACTGGGCACCTTCCCCTCCAGGGGAAGGCTTGAAAAAGCACACTTCTTTTCGGTATCGCTTTTTGACAGGCTCCTGTTTTGTGTTTAATAATATTCCACGTCTGTGGGGGAGTAGATCTGGCCGCAGGGTACGGCGGTGATGCCCTTGTTTTCCTCCAGCCAGGCCAGGGTGCGTTTAGCGTCCATGGTGACGGTGATGGAGAAGTACTCTCTGTACACACCGGCATCGTCCTGCCGCTGCGGGTCGGTCAGAAGATAGGACAGGGTGATGTTGCTGCTCAGGCTGTAATAACTGTCGTCCTGGTAGACCCAGACGGTGCCCAGGCTGCTGTCCGCCATGTCGGGCAGGATGCAGGTCTCATACAGCTCCCAGGCCTGATCGGCGCTGATCCAGGTCTGCTCATAGGACACGCCCACGTCCTCCGGCAGGTTCGGATCCAGACAGGCCACATCTGCGTTGCAGCGGAGGATGGACTGGGCCGTAATGGGGACCTCAGGCGTGTTGGCCAGGCGGCGGCTGCTGTCCAGCTGACTGATCTGCTGGGCCAGAGGCAGCTCGGATTGGCCGGCATCCACCCAGGCTTTGCTGCTGTCCACATAGTAAATCCGCTGAAGCTGGCTGCCGTCCTTCAACTTGTAGGACAGATAAATGTATCTGCCGTTACTCTTGTCCGCCCGCTGCTCGTTATGGGCCTTGTTGTCCAGGATGCGCTGGTGCAGCTGGCGGTACAGGGCAATGGCCTCCGGGTCGTCATTACCACTGCTGTGCCAGTCGGAGGGAATCAGTACCTGGGCAATCTCCTCCGGGGCAGGGATGCGCCGCTCATAGCCAAACAGGTCAAACTCCCAGGCCAGGGTCAGGCAGGCCAGCGCCCCCCAGAGGGCCAGGATGCCCCAGGCCCGGCAGCGGAACACCCGGAAGGATTTTTGCAGCAGCATTTCCGCCAGATAATAGCCGACAGCGGCCCCCAGCAGCATCAGGGCGATCAGAACCAAGGTCATGGGCAGGCCCGCCAGGCGGTTGTCCATGGCGTCCACGAAAACGCAAGGCAGCAGCAGGGCGGCGCAGAGGCTGGCGCCATAGCGGAAAATGGGGCGCAGCGGCTTCACCGCCAGTACGTCCCCCGCCGTTTCCATCGGGCGGCGGCGGTAAAGCAGCAGGGAGAGAAGCAGCAGCACAGCCCCGGCGATGGCATAGCCCGTCAGGGCGGGCAGGCCTTTCAGCTCCGCAAACGCCACCTGGCTGCTGAAGACGGGGCCATCGAGCCCGTCCAGACCGTCCGAGGCTTTCACATTGCTCAACATGTACATCAGGGGCGACAGCCAGGAAAACAGCATCGTCCCCGCGGAATAGCCATAGACCACCCGATCCAGAATCCCACGGACAATCTCCTCCAGGCCATAGGCAACCAGGTTCAGGACCAGAAACAGGGCGGGCACGGCCAGGATATTGCCGGTAAGCATGGCGCAGAACACCGCCATGCCGTAAAAGGCCAGGTTGGCCAGCAGGATGCACTGCAGCCAGGTGCCCAGGGCGACGGCGCTGATATGGGCGTTGCCGGCAAAGAGCAGAAGGGACAGAAGCCAGGTCAGCACCGGGCACAGCAGAAGGGGCAGCAGCCCGGTGAGGCAGGCAGTGAGCCAGGTGGTCTCCCGCCGCAGGGGCAGGGAGTTGATGAGGCCGCAGTCCCGCTTGTTATACAGGTGGCTGAACATAGCCATAGCTATGAGCAGTGCCGCCAGGGCGCTGTAGACCACGCCTTCCGAGGCCAGGCGCAGAATCTCATAGTTCAGCCGCTCCGCATACCAGCTCTGCCCGGTGAGGGAGGAAATCTGCAGGGGCAGGCTCAGCAGCAGCACCGCCTGGTAGGTAAGCATCAGGGGCCAGAAGCGCTTGACCAGGCTTTTGGCCAGGCCCGGATTAAAGAAGGATGTTCCTGATTTCATGATCCGCACCTCCCAACTCGTAAATAAAGATCTCCTCCAGGCTCAGGGGCAGCACATCCAGAAACAGGGGCTGCACCGCGGCCAGCCGGTTGGTCAGTTCCTCCGCCCGACCCCGGAGAATCAGCTGGTGCAGGCGGCCGGTGAGGCTGTGATGGAGGATGTCCAGGCCCTCCGGCAGGGCCCGGTCCTCCGGCAGGGCCAGCTGGATTTTGACAATGTTGTCCTGCAGCTCGCTGAGGGAGCGCTCCAGCAGCATCTTGCCGTGGTTCATGATGCCCACATGGTCGCACACATCCTCCAGTTCCCGCAGGTTGTGGGAGGACACCAGCACCGTGCTGCCGTTTTCCGCCACGTCGGACAGCAGCAGGTTCCAGACCTGGCGGCGCATCACCGGGTCCAGGCCGTCCACCGGCTCGTCCAGCACGATGTAGTCCGGGCAGCGGCTGAGAGCCAGCCAAAAGGCCGCCTGTTTCTGCATCCCCTTGGACATTTTGCGGATGGGCTGGCTCAGGCTCAGGTCAAAGGCCCCGCCCAGCTTCTCAAAGCGTTCCTGGCTGAAGCGGGGGTAGATGCTGCGGTAAAACAGCATCAGGTCCCGGATGGTGGACTGGGTATAGTAAAACACATCGTCGGGGATGTAAGCGATGCGCCCCTTCATGGCCGGGTTTTCATACACTGGCTCCCCCTCGATCAGCACCTGGCCGGCATCCTGCCGGTAGATGCCCGCCACATGGCGGATCAGGGTGGACTTGCCTGCCCCGTTGGGGCCCACCAGCCCATAGACCGCGCCGGTGGGCACGGTGATGTTCAGGCCGTCCAGGGCCCGGAAGCCGTCAAAGCGCTTGATCAGATCATTTACCTGGATCATTGGTTCTCTCCCTCCTTCAGGATTTCGATCAGCTGCCGGCGCGGAATCCCCAGCTGCTCCATCTCCCCCACCAGCTTGTCAAAGCGGTCCAGCAGCTCCTGCCGCCGGGCCCGGGCCGCCTGGTCCCCGTCGCAGACGAAGCTGCCCTTGCCGGGGACGGAGACGATATAGCCCTCCTGTTCCAGGGCCCGGTAGGCCCGCTGGATGGTGTTGGGGTTGATGGTCAGGCTGGAGGCCAGCTCCCGCACCGAGGGCAGCTTATAGTCCGGCGGCAGGGCCCCGGAGAGGATCAGCTGGCAGAAGCCGTCCTTCACCTGCTCATAGATGGGCCGGGCGTCCCGGAAGTTAATGTGGATCAAAACCGCACCTCCGTTCTGTGTTAACTGTACTATGTTGTTTGGTACAGTTGGAGTATACAGGAGGAGGATTTGGATGTCAAGGGCTGGGCTTCTTAAGAATCCTTAAGCCAAATCCGCCTTGCCAACCGGCGGTTGACAAATTGACAGCCCGCTTTGCTTGCATGCAAGCCGGGGATGGGCTATACTGAGGGCACAAGCGAAAGGGAAAAGGAGTTGGAAAAATGATTCTGGCAGATAAAATTATTACGCTGCGGAAAAAGAACGGCTGGTCCCAGGAGGAACTGGCAGAGAAATTGAAGGTGTCCCGGCAGGCGGTGTCCAAATGGGAGGGCGCCCAAACGGTGCCGGATCTGGAGCGGGTTCTGCAAATGAGCCAGCTGTTCGGCGTGACCACCGACTACTTATTGAAGGATGAGCTGGAGCAGGAGGAGTACAGCGCCGGCGAGGCGGAGCAGCCCCTGCACCGGGTGAGCATGGCGGAGGCCAACGCCTTTCTGGCCTGGCGGGTGACAGCCGGCTGGCGCATCGCCATTGCCACCTTCCTGTGCATCATCGCGGCAGCGCCGTTGATCCTGCTGGCCGGGGTCAGTGAAATGGGCCTGCTGCCCCTGACGGAGAATCAGGCGGCAGGGATCGGGATGCTGGTCCTGCTGCTGACGGTGGCGGCGGCTGTGTCTCTTTTCATCCACACCGGCCTGCAAAACCGGCCCTATGCCTATCTGGACGAGGAGGACTTCGATTGCGAATACGGCGTTCTGGGCATGGTACGGGAGCGGCAGAAGGAGTTCAGCGGCGCCTATACCCGCGGCCTCATCATCGGCGTGACCCTGTGCGTAGTGTCCCCCTGCTGGCTGTTTCTGGCCGCCATGGGCGGCAGCGACTTTATGGCCCTGGTGGCCGTGTGCTGCCTGCTGCTGACGGTAGGCGTGGGGATGCTGTTTCTGATTCCTGCGGCGGTGCAGGGAGCCAGCATGAAAAAGCTGCTGAAAACCGGGGAGTACTCCCCCAAGGAAAAAAGCCGCAGCAGAACCATGAGCGCCATCTCCAGCATCTACTGGCTGACGGTGACGGCGGTGTTCCTGGCGGTCAGCTTTGTGACCGAGGCCTGGGACAGGACCTGGATCATCTGGGCCGTCAGCGGCGTGGTCTACGCCGTGGTGGTAACCATGACGAAGCTGCTGCTGGACAGGAAGGAAAACCAATAAAACACAAAAAGGACTGGACAGTGTCGTCCAGTCCTTTTCAGTTTTGATGGTGCCGGTGCTGTCTCAGTTCAGTTCAATCCTGGTGCCGTCGATGGTGATGGCAGTGACGGCGTTGATGTCGATGGTCTGCAGGGGCCAGTCGGCAAACCATTTGGTAAGGCCGTTTTCATCGTTGCCGCTGTTACAGCCGGATACTTCAAAATCCGTGCCGTCGGCCATGTGAAGGGTGCCCCGGGTGACGCGGTCCACCGCTCTGGCCCAGGCGGCGTTACTCTTTCTGCACAGCTCCTGTTCTTCCGGCGTCAGCTCGTCCCAGGTCAGGCCCCGTGCCGCATAATGCAAGAGCTCCGCACCCTCGTTTTCTACGATGAAATACATGCAGGTGGGGCTCAGCTCCACGCCAAGAACCGAACCGGTCATATCCATCTCATCGCTGGAAAAGCGCAAGGGTTGGGAGAACAGGCAGGTGCGGCTCTCCAGTTCCGGAATTTGGATGGTAAAGCGGCCGATCTCCTTTTCTTCCGGATAGAGCAGCACCCGCACTTCGGCGGTTCCGCCTGTCTCCACCTCATCGATCCGCAAAAAGCTCCGCATGGTCAGGGTTTTGGTCTCTGTATCGTACATGACGTCCTCCGGGCGCAGGGTGTCCACCCCCGGCGTATAGCTGAAATCCGGGTCAGGGAAAACGCCGGAGGCAAAATGCCATTTTTCGCCGTCGACAGAGCAGCAGATGCCGTCCTCATTGCAGTCGGCCAGGCTGAGCTCCACAGGAGAAACATTGAAATACAGGTAAATAAGCTCACCGCTGAGAGAACTTGAAAGGGGTGTTACGGTGATTTCTTCCGTCTCCGCGGCACCGAGACGCTCCCCTTCCGAAGGCAGCGGGTATTCCACATAGCTCTCCACCCGATGCGCATCGATCTGCATTTTCTGCCGCAGCTCCTGCTGACGCTGCTGATGGATGCTGTAGCCGATGCCGAAAGCGGTGACAGCGAAGAAAGCGGAGATCACTGCCGCGATCAAAATGGTGCGGCGGATGGTTTTACCCCGGTGTTTGCCCAGTCCCGCTCCTTTTTCCTGCGGTTCCACTTCCGCGCTCTCCATGGCCCGCAGCCAGATTTCATCGGCGGCCTGGGGGCTAATGTTGATTTTATCGTAGGCGTCTCTGATCTGTCTGTTAGTCATCAAAATCCCCTCCCAGCATGGTTTTGAGCAAGTGTCTTGCCCGGTTTATCCGGGTGCTTACCGTGTTGGGCTTTTCCCCCAGCAGTTTGGCGATCTCCCGGGCGGTGTAGCCCTCGTAGTAGAACAGGTATACCACCGTTTTGTATTTTTCCGGCAGGGCCAGGATGGCCTCCATGGTCTGGTCAATCTCATGGGCCGGGGCCGCCAGATGTTCATAGTCCTCCAGGCTTCGGTCGCTGCGGTAGTGGCGGCGGAGCATGTCCTTGCATATATTGGACACCGTGACGATCAGCCAGGCCTTTTCCTTCTCCGGCGTGCGGAAGCGCTGGCCGGAGCGGATGAGCCGGGCAAAGGTTTCCTGGGCTGCGTCCTCAGCGTCAAAGGGATTTTTCATGTAGGTAAATGCCACACGGTACACCGTGTTCAGATGTTCTCTGTAAATGTCATAGGTGCTTCTGGCTGTGCGCAATGGCGCTGTGTCCATGTCTCGGTCTCCTTCCCGCCGGCTGTCTCTCTGCGCCGGCATAAATAAGACGTTTCAGGGGGCGGTTTTTGTTCATTGGAGAAAAAGATTTTCAAAAAGTGGAAGAAGCCTTGCGACTTGCGTCGCAGGGCTTCTTCCCTGGCTTTCCCCCTTTGGGTGCACCCGTAGGGGCGTGCATTGCACGTCCGCAGTATTATCATGGAAAGCAGGCGGACAGTCCATGGCCGCGCTTACGGTTTTGATGGGGTTCTTTCCCCACAGTCCGCGCTGCCCTGGCCCTGGAGCATTTCCAGCCCGTGGCCGATGGGATCAATGACCGCCAGCAGATTCTCCGCCGCTGCCTTTTTGCTGCCGGGCAGGTTCACGATCAGGCTGCGTTTACGGATGCCGGCGGCAGAGCGGGACAGGCAGCCCCGTGGCGTGATCTTCATGCTCTCGGCCCGCATGGCCTCCGGGATGCCGGGGGTGGGCCGCTCCACCACCGCCATGGTGGCCTCGGGAGTGATGTCCCGGGGGGAGAATCCGGTGCCGCCGGTGGTCAGCACCAGGGCGATGTGAAGCTCGTCCGCACACTTGATCAGCTCCGCCTGAATCATCTCCGGCTCATCCGGCACCAGGGCGGTGTACTGAACCTCATAGCCCTGCTCGCGGAGGATGGCGCAGAGATTGGGGCCGCTGGTATCCTCCCGCTCGCCCCGATAGCCCTTGTCGCTGACGGTGATCACTGCTGCTGTGTATGCCATGTCTGTCATTCCTTTCGTTCAAAATCGCCGTGGACGCCGCCGGTCTTTTTGATCAGGCGGATATCCGTAATGACCATGTCCTTCTGCACCGCCTTGCACATATCGTATACCGTCAAGGCCGCGGTGCTGACGGCGGTGAGGGCCTCCATCTCCACCCCGGTGCGGCCGTCGCAGGAGACGGTAGCCTGAATCTCCACCGCGCAGCGCGCCTCGTCCAGGTGCAGGCTCAGGTCGATGCCGTCCATCAATATGGGGTGGCACATGGGAATCAGATCCGGGGTGCGCTTAGCCCCCATGACCCCGGCCACCTGGGCCACGGTGAGCACGTCCCCCTTCTTCATGCCGCCGGAGCGGATCAGAGCAAAGGTGTTCTCGTTCACCAGCACCCGGGCGGCGGCGGTGGCCGTCCGCCGGGTGGGGGGCTTCTCCCCCACGTCCACCATTTTGGCCCGGCCCTGGTCATTGAAATGGGTGAAATCCATATGGTTCAGCCTCCGATCTGGTTCATGTTGCGGCCTGCATGGCTGGGGTTCTGGGCGTTCAGTTCCCCGTGCCAGGCGGGCTTGTTGTAAATGGCCTGTTCCATGACAGAGCGCATTTCCTCCCGGTTCAGGCCCTTGATGCTGTATTCCGCCGCCGAATGGAGGCAGGGCTTCAGCTTGCCGTCGGCGGTCAGACGGATGCGGTTGCACGCGGCGCAGAAGTGGGCGTTCACGGGGCTGATGAGCCCCACCCGGCCCAAGGCTCCCGGCAGCCGGTAGAGCTTTGCCACGCCGCCGTCTGCCGGCTGCTCCTCCAGCTCCGGCAAGACCTCCAGCACCCGGGTGTTGGGAATGAAGGCTTCCGGCCCAAAGCCGCCCTCCACCATGGGCATCATCTCAATGAAGCGCAGGTCGATGGGGTAGCGCAGGGTCAGCTCCGCCAGGGGGACGATTTCATCCTCATTGAAGCCGCCGATCAGCACCGTGTTCAGCTTCACCTTCTCAAAGCCTGCATCCATGGCGGCCCGGATGCCCTCCGCTGCCTGGCTCAGGCTGCCCATGCGGGTGATATAGGCGTATTTCTCCGCATCCAGGGTGTCCAGGCTGATGTTCAGCCGCTTGACGCCTGCTTCCTTCAAGGGCGCCGCCAGCTCCGGCAGCAAAATGCCGTTGGTGGTGAGGCAGACCTCCTGAATTCCCTCCACCGCTGCCGCCCGGCGGCAGATGGAGACAATGTTCTTCTTCACCAGGGGCTCGCCCCCGGTGATGCGCAGCTTGGTGATGCCCAGGGAGGCAGCAACCTCCACTGCCTGGATCATCTCATCCTCCCGCAGCATCTCCTCGTGCCGCTTTTTGCACACGCCTTCTTCCGGCATGCAGTAGCGGCAGCGGAGGTTGCAAAGCTCCGTCACCGAGATGCGAAGATAGCTTATGTTTCTGCCAAATCTGTCTGTCATTGTATCCCTCAAGTCACGCAGTCGTATCCTGCGGTTTTTCCTTCTGTGATAACGCTCTCGATCATAGGGTGGATCTCCCGGCAGTTGCCGCAGAGTTGGAGCCATTCCGCCCCTTCCAGGCCCCGGACCAGCTCCCGCTCCGGCTCATAGCCCACGGCGATCAGCAGGCTCTTGCAGGGGAGATAACGCTCCGCCCCGGTGTCCAGGTCCTTTATCATGACGCCCTCCAGCGCCGCCCCGCCGCAGACGCGGCTGACGGTGGCGGAGCAGAGCAGCGGGATGCGGTACTGCTCCAGGCAGCGCCGGTTCCGGGCCATGCCGCCGCACTGGGCTTTCTGCTCCACCAGGGCGGCAATGCTGCATCCTGCTTCGGACAATTGCCCCGCCAGGATCAGCCCCAGATCGCCGCTGCCCAGAATTGCCACCGGGCCCTCCGGCAGACGGCCTTTTTGATTCAGCAGGGCCTGGGCCTGCCCGGCGGTATATATTCCCCGGGGTCTGGTTCCGCCGATGCCCAAGCTTCCAAAGGCCCGCTCCCGGCAGCCGGTGGCCAGGATCAGCCGCTGAAAGGCCAGCTGCCGCAGTCCGATGCCCCTCCCGGAGAGGAGAGCGGTTTTTTCCTCTGTGATTCTGAGTACCGTGGTATTATACCACAGCTCCACCCGCCGTGGGAAGTCCTTCATCAATTCGTCCACCATTTCCGGCCCTGTAAGCCCCGGGCCGAAGCCCCGGTGGGCGCATTGCAGCAGCACGCCGCCGGGGGCTTCGCCCCGCTCTGCCAGCAGAATCCGGCCCCAGCAATGCTCCGCCGCAGCCCTTGCCGCGGCGATACCGGCGGCGCCGCCGCCCACGATCAGCACGTCACAGCTTTCCATGGCGGTACTCCTCCAAAAGCGCCTCAATCAGCAGGCGGCAGCGGCCTCCCTGGCAGCGGCCAAGGCCTGCACCGGTGCGGCGCTTTACTCCCTCCACGTCCACGGCGCCCCGACGGATGGCCTCCATGATTTCTCCCCGGCTCACATCCTCACACAGGCAGAGCACTTCGCCGTAATTTGGTTCTGCCTCCACCAGGGCCTTCCGCTCTGCAAAGGGAAGCGCCGCCGGTCTTGGGATGGCGGCACGCCGGGGGTCAAAATCCGGGTTTGGCTCCGCGTCCAGATACTCTGCCGCCTGGGCTGCCAGGTACTGCCCCAATTCTTCTGCACAGGTCAGCCCTGGGGTCTTGACGCCAATCAGGCTGAAAAAGCCGGGCTCCGGCCGGTCCATGGGGAAGTCCCCCAAATCCCGTCCGGTGGGCACGTATTCCCCCGCCCGCAGCTCCATCATCTGTGGCTTGGGCCGCACCGCGCCAAAGCTGCGGATCATCATGTCCATGTTCAGCCCCGGCAGCAGCTTCGCCGCCTGGGCCTTCAGTTCCTCTATCCCCTTCTGCTCCACGGCATAGGGCTCAGTCAGGGGCCGTCTGCTTGGCCCCAGCAGCAGGCTCCCCTCCACCGTGGGCACGGCGGTGAGGCCCTTGCCCTTCTCCTCCGTCTCATGAAAGAGGATATGCCGGGGCGCCGGGACGTTTTTGTCCAAAACCAGATAGTCCGCTCCGTCGGGGAAAATGCGGATCCGGGGCGGGAACAGCAGCTCCTGCACCTTGTCGGCAGAAAGCCCCGCGCAGTTGATGACCACGGCGCAGGAGAAGCACTCTCCTGCCGTCTCCACGATATAATCTTTGCCCTGCCGCCCAATGGCGGTCACCGGGCTGTTCAGCCGCAATTCACAGCCGTTTTTCACCGCATTCTCGCAGGCGGCGATGCCCAGCTGCCAGGGATTCACGGTGCCGGTCCCGGGGGCGTACAGGGCAGAGCTTATGCCCTTTTTCAGCCCCGGTTCCAGCTCCTCCGCCTGCTGCCCGCTTATAAGCTGCAAGTCGGACACGCCGTTTTCTCGCCCCTGGGCCAGCTTCTGCCCCAGGACCCGGTCTCCCGCCGGCCCATAACTGAGCATCAGGGAGCCGCAGCGCTTATAGGGCACTTCCAGCTCCTCGCAGAGCCGGGGAAAAGCAGCGTTGGCCCGGACGGTCATCCGGGCCTTGCGGCTGCCGGGCCTGTTGTCATAGCCCGGATAAATGATGGCGGTGTTGGCTCTGGTAATGCCGGTGCACACATCCCCCGCCCCTTCCAGCAGCAAGGTGGACAGCTTCCAGCGGCAGAGGCTCCGGGCGGCAAAGCAGCCCAGCACCCCCGCGCCAATCACCACCGCGTCATAGTGCTTCATCCCTGGATTTCAATGATCTCGCCGGGGCGGTCCAGGGTATAGCCGCCCATGGCAAGGATTTTCTCCCGGAAGGCCTGGCTCTTCAGCGTGGCCACCAGCTGGCGCACCATGGGGCTGTCCCAGGCGTGGTCGGGGATGATCAGGTCATATTCTTCGATGCACACCGGCAAGAAGTCCAGATCGTACAGCTGGGCGGCGGAGTAAATGCCCATGCCCGCGTCGGCGGAGCCGCTGGCCAATTGGGCGGCCACACTGGTGTGGGTCAGCTCCTCCCGGTCATAGCCGTAGATAACCTCCGGGGCCAGGCCCTCCTTCTTGCAGAGGTAGTCGGTGAGAATCCGGGTGCCGGAGCCCTTCTGCCGGTTCACAAAGCGCAGACCGGGCCGGGCGATATCGGCAAATTTTTCAATGCCCAGGGGGTTGCCCTTCTGCAGCATCAGGCCCTGCTGGCGGCCAACGCAGCGCAGCAGCTTCACGCCCCCCTTGGGGAAGTATTTTTTGATAAAGGCGGTGTTGTATTCTCCCGTCTCCGTATCCAGCAGGTGGCAGCCGGCGGCATGGGCCTCACCCCGGCGGATGGCCATGATGCCCCCCATGGAGCCCACATGGGCGGAGCTCATGTATACGCTGCCGTCCTCCAGATGCATCAGGTTTGCCAGCTCGTCCAGCAGCGGGTCGTGGCTGCCGATGACCACCAGGGTGTTTTTCAGCTTGTCCTCCCGGCTCAAAAGCCGCACCGGCACCTGCTCCCCGGCCTCATAGCCCTCCACTCCCTGGGGGACAGTGAGGATACCGTCTGCCTTCATGAAGCTGGAGACCACCCCGCTGCCCCGGCTGAGGGGGGAAGCCATCAGCTTGTCACCCACATAGCCCATCCGCACTCGGACGAACTCCTGGTATTTCAGGCCAGAAACCACCGGCCGGGTCAGGGTGGCCAGGGCCGTGGGGGCAGGGGCAGCGCCGGCTTTCAGCCAGTATTCGATCAGGGGCTTTAAAAGCTCCTCAATCACAATGATGCCGGACACCGGGTAGCCGGGCACGCCCAGGATGGGCTTTGCTCCCATGCAGCCCAGGATGGCGGGCTTGCCGGGCTTCATGGCGATGCCGTGGTACAGCACCTGCCCCAGTTCGCCGATGACTCTGGCGGAAAAATCCTCCCGCCCGGCGGAGGAGCCGGCGTTGAGGATCACCAGGTCGCACTCCGCCGCCGCCTGGGCGACAGCCGCCTTGATCTGGTCAAACTTGTCCGGCACGATGGGGTAGGTCCTGGTTTCCGCGCCCCACTGGCCCAGCATGGCGGAAAAGATGGAGGAATTGAACTCCATGATGTCCCCTGGCCTGGGGTCGGCACAGGGCGGAATGATCTCGTCCCCGGTGGGGATGATGCCCACCAGGGGCTTACAAATCACCGGGATCTCCAGCACGCCCCCGGCGATCATGGCCCCGATGGCCGAAGGGCTCACCTCCATGTGGGCGGGGAGAATCATTTCCCCGGCGCAAACGTCCTCGCCGATTTGGCGGATGTGCTGCCAGGGGGCGGCAGCGGCATGGATGGTGATGGAGCCGTCGGAATTTTTCACAATGTCCTCCACCATGATCACGGCGTCCTTGTCCTCGGGGATGGGGTCGCCGGTGTCCAGAACGGTGAACTGCTCCGGCCGGAGGGTGATGGGCGTGGTCTCCGTGGCGCCGAAGGTGTCCCTGGCCATGACGGCCACGCCGTCCATGGCGCTGGCGGCATAGTGGGGCGCGCAGATATGGGCGTAGACCGGCTGGGCCGTGACCCGGCCGCAGGCCTGCTGCACCGGGATCACCTGGGTCCTGGGGGCATAGCCCTGCTCCACCAGCAGGGCAAGATAGTCCTTTTTCGCCTGCTCCAGAGGCACGTTGGTGAGATATTCAAAAGCCATAATACGTTCTCCTATCGCTGGATTTTTCTGTTTTTCACTGGGTTATTACCTGGATTTCTGCCCCTTCCGGCAGGCCCTCACAGTCCCGGCCGATGCAGAAAAAGCCGTCGGCCCCGGCCAGGGTGGTGATCAGGCCGGACTTGCTGCGGATAGGGTAGGCGGTCAAATAATCGCCGGTCCGGCGGAGCCTGACGCATTGGTACTGGGCCCGGCCGTGGTTGGCGCTGAGGCTTTCGGAAAGCCGGGCAGTCACCGTGAAAGTCTGCACTTTTTGGCCCATTAAGCGGTGTAAAAGGGGCAAAACGAATAGTTTGGTCACGAAATAGGCGGCCACGGGATGGCCGGGCAGGCCCACAACGGGTTTGCCGCCGCATTTGCCCAGAATGGTTGGTTTTCCGGGCTTCATGGCGATGCCATGGAGCAAAAGGGTGCCCAAAGATTCAATAATCCGGCAGGTGGCGTCCTTCACGCCCACGCTGCTGCCGCCGGAAATGACCACCAGATCGCAGCTGTTTTCAGCCGCTTTTACAGCGGCATAGAGTTGCTTTTCTTCATCCTTCAGGATGCCGTAATACTCCGCCTCCGCCCCGGCGGCGGCAAACAAAGCCTGGAGCATGGGGCCGTTTACATCCCGGATCTGGCCGGGGCCGGGCTGCCGCTCCGGCGGCACCAGCTCATCCCCGGTGGAGAGGATGCCCACCCGGAGCTTCTTCACCACCGGCACCTGAACGCAGCCGATGGCGGCCAGGGCGCCGATGTCCCGGTCGGTCAGCAGGCGGCCCTTTTCCAGCACCGGCTTGCCGGGGTACACATCGTCCCCCTTAAAGATCATGTTCTGGCCGGGGGCGGCGGCTTTGGCGATGCCGATGCTGCCGTCGCCATAGTCCTCGGTATATTCGATCATGACCACGCTGTCCGCCCCTTCCGGCACCGCGCCGCCGGTGGGCACGGCGATGCAGCAATCCGGCGCCAGGGGCTTATCCGCCCCCTGGCCCATCAGCACCTGGCCGGTTAGGCTCAGGATGGCGGGAATGGCATCGGAGCAGCCAAAGGTGTCCCTGGCCCGGACGGCGTAGCCATCCACGGTTGAGCGGTCAAAGGCGGGCACATATTCCCCGGCGGTCACATCCTCTGCCAGCACGCGGCCAATGGCGGCAGTCAGCGGAACGGTCTCCATACGGCCGGGCAGGGGGGCAAATTCTTCTTCAATCAATGCCAGAACTTCTTCCGGCGTTTTTACACTGAGCATTTTACACCTCTTGGATGATTTTTCCGGAATCCCGGTAGTCGTTGCCGGAGAAGCGGGACAGCTCCCGGCGGAAGGCAGGCTGGTGCATGACCAAGAGCAGCTTCTGCACCGGCGGGCTGTCCAGCCTTTCCTTCTTCAGGGCCAGGTCGTAGCGCTCCTCCATGAGGGGGATAAAGTCGATGCCATCCATCTGGCGGGAGATCCGCTCCGTCCCGATGGCCAGGTCCGCCTCCCCTTCGGCGATGGCGGCGGCCATGGTCAGGTGGGAGCGCATGATCTTGTCATAGCCCCGGATATTGCTTGCAGCCAGCCCCAGGCGCTTGAGCTGCACATCCAGCAGGATGCGGGAGCTGGAGCCGGGGCGGCGGTTGAGGATGCTCACATCCCGGCGGGCCAGATCCTCCCAGCCGTGGATGCCCTTGGGGTTGCCCCGGCGGACATAAAAGCCCACGCTGCGGTAGGACACATTCACCAGCACAGCGGGGATGCCGGGGACCAGGCTGCGGACGAAGCCGGCGTTATAGCCGCTGCCGTCATACAAATGGCAGGCAGCCACATCCACCTTGTCCTGATACAGGGCCAGCAGCCCCTCAAAGCTGGACAGGTAGGTACGCCCGGCGGAAAGCCCCTCCTGCTGGAGGTAATTGGCCAGAATATCCAGCACCACGTCCTGGCCGGAGATGATCAGCTCCGGCGCGCCCAGATTCGTCGGCGTCAGGAGGGTGGAGCCGGTGTCCACGGTCTTTACCGGCTGGGTGGAATGTTCATGGCGGGAGCGGGCGATATAGGCATCCACATCGTCCTGGGTGAAGCGGACCTTGCGGCCGATTTTATAGGAATTGATCTCACCCCGGCGGATCAGGTCATAGATGGTGGACTTGCTGACATGGAGAATATCCGCAACTTCCTGGGTGGATAAGGACTTGTTTTGTGCCATAATTCCTCCGGCTGGGCATAATTGCCAGTTTTTTGTATCTTTTAGCTATATTATACGCTTTTTCACAGGGGCTGTACAAGGGCTAATTTGTAACATTGAAGTCCGTTTCGTATTATTTCGCACGATTTCGCACAGGTTATCCGATTTGCTACAGTTCAGTTGGGACGGTTTCATTCTGTTTCGCGCGGAAATCCTTTGTGGAACTTGCGAAGGGGGAAAAGAACGATATAATGGAAGCATCAGGATAAGGGGAGTCTGTCCCCCGTAAGTGAAAACGATATATTGAATATGGAGGTATACATATGGCAGGCGCATATTATGAAAAAATTGCCCGCATCAACCTGAGCACCGGCGAGATCAAGGTGGAACCCCTGGACCTGGAGCTGGCCCACAAGTTCATCGGCGGCCGTGGTCTTGGCACCAAGATTCTTTACGATGAGGGTGTGGCCACCGTTGACCCCCTGTCCCCGGAGAACAAGCTGATCTACATCACCGGCCCCATGACCGGCGCGGCAGCCCCTTCCACCGGCCGCTACATGGTGGTGACCAAGTCCCCGCTGACGGGGATGATCGCCTGCTCCAACTCCGGCGGCATCTGGGGCGCCAAGCTGAAGCACGCCGGCTGGGACGCCATCATCGTGGAAGGCCAGGCCCCCGAATGGACCTACATCAGCATTGAGGACGACAAAATTCAGCTGCTGGACGCCCGGGAGTATCTGGGCATGATGAGCGAGGAAATGGACACCAAGCTCAAGGAGAAGCACGGCCCCACCGCCAGCGTGCTGAACATCGGCCCCGCCGGTGAGAAGCAGGTGCTGCTGGCCGCCATCATGAACGACAAGGACCGTGCCGCCGGCCGTTCCGGCGTAGGCGCGGTAATGGGCAGCAAGAGACTGAAAGCCATCGTGGTGAAGTCCAGCCGCATCAAGCTGGACAACATTGCCGACGAGGAGGCCCTGAAGGCCGCCACCAAGCGGGCCATGGATGTGCTGATGGCAAACCCCGTCACCAGCAGCGGCCTGAAGCAGCTGGGCACCGCCATCCTGGTGAACATCATCAACAATGTGGGTTCCCTGCCCACCAAGAACTGGCAGGAGAGCTATTACGAGCAGGCGGAGGACATCTCCGGCGAGGCCCTGGCAGAGAAGTATCTGGTCCGGCCCGGCGCCTGCTACCGCTGCCCCATCGCCTGCGGCCGCATCATCAACGTCAACGGCCATGTCACCGGCGGTCCGGAGTATGAGCCGCTGTGGGCCTACGGCGCCAACTGCGGCAACAATGACCTGAACGTGATCGACGAGTGCAACATGCTGTGCAACGAGTACGGCCTGGACGCCATCTCCACCCCCTGCACCATTGCCGCCGCCATGGAGCTTTACCAGCGGGGCGCCATCAAGGAAGAGGACTGCGCCGGCGTGCCCCTGGAGTGGGGCAGCACCAAGGCCCTGGTGGAGTGGACCAAGCGGATGGGCAACCCGGAGACGGAGCTGGATTGGCTGATGAGCAGCGGCTCCGCCCGCCTGTGCGAGCATTACGGCATGCCGGAGCTGTCCATGAGCGTAAAGAAGCAGGAGATGCCCGCTTACGACGCCCGCGGCATCCAGGGCATCGGCATCACCTACGCCACCTCCAACCGGGGTGGCTGCCACGTCCGCGGCTACATGATCAGCCCTGAGGTGCTGGGTCTGCCCCAGCAGCTGGACCGCACCGTCACCGACGACAAGGCCGTCTGGGCCAAGACCTTCCAGGATCTGACCGCCGTCATTGACTCCATGGGTCACTGCCTGTTCACCTCCTTCGCCATGGGCGCGCCGGAGTACACCGACCTGCTCAACGCCGCCACCGGCACCAACTGGACCGTGGAGCAGGTGCTGGAGATCGGCGACCGCATCTACAACATCGAGCGTATGTTCAACAAGGCCGCAGGCATGAAGCCGGAGGATGACCGGCTGCCCAAGCGCCTGCTGAACGACCCCATTGTCAACGGCCCCTCCAAGGGCATGGTGTCTCAGCTTCCGCTGACCCTGCCCCAGTACTACGAGGCTCGCGGCTGGGTCAACGCCTTCCCCACGGACGAAACTTTGAAGAAGCTGGGGCTTGACGAGTGCATAGGTAAGTAAGTATAATAAGAGAGGGTGGGGACAAGGGCCCCACCCTTTTTCCATTTGCTTTTGTTTTTGCTGTTTCTCTTTTCGGCTATACTTTGTCTGTAAGGGCCAGGCCCTTTCGGAATAGAATCATTCCGTGCCCGGGCGGGCGCGGGAAAGGAGAGAAGTCATGATCGAGGTTCGTCTGTTTGCCACACTGCGTCAAGGGCGGGAGAAGGTGGTCATGCTGGAGAGCCAGGGCTTTTCTACCGCCAGAGATATCATTGAGCATCTGGATATCCCGGCGGGGGAAGTCTCCATTTTGCTGATCAACGGATTCCACAAGACCCCTGACACAGAAGTGAAGGATGGGGACATTGTTGCCCTGTTCCCGCCGGTGGGAGGTGGCTGAAAATGGAAAGACGCTATGAGAGAAATATCCCTGCCCTGTCGGATCAGGAGTGCAGGCTGCTGCGGAGCAAACGGGTGGCCGTTGTCGGCTGCGGCGGTATCGGCGGGTATCTGATCGAGCTTTTATCCCGCATCGGCGTGGGCTACATCCGTGCGGTGGACGGGGACGTGTTTGATGAGAGCAACTTCAACCGGCAGCTGCTCAGCGAGCAGCCGCTGATGGGCCGCTCCAAGGCCAAGGCCGCGGAGGCCCGGGTGCAGCGCATCAATCCCCGGATCGAGGTGGAGCCGGTCACTGCCTATCTGGACAGGAACAACGCAAAGGAGATCGTCTCCGGCTGTGACCTGGTGCTGGACGGGCTGGACAATATCCCCGCAAGGCGGGTGTTGGCCGACGCCTGCGCGGAGGTAGGGGTGCCCTACATTCACGGGGCCATCTCCGGCTGGGTGACCCAGGTGGCCATCTCCATGCCCGGCGACGGGCTGATCGACGTGCTCTACCCCGAGGGCGTCAGCTTCCGGGACCGGAGCGTGCTCAGCTTCGCGCCCTCCCTCTGCGCCTCGGTGCAGGCGGCGCTGTGCGTGAAGATGCTGATCGGCCGCCCGGTGGAGACCGGGGTGCTGTACTACTTCGATTTGCTGAATCAGGAGTTTGAGACCATCAAGCTGGATCTGAAAAAACCGGAATAATCATGATATAAAAACCTGTCCCTGCCGCAGCCGCGGCAGGGACAGGTTTTATTGGGGGTCTCCCTTTTCAGCTCTGCTCGGCCAAATAGATGCCCACCCGGCTTTGAATTTGCCGGGCTGCGTCTTCGGCGGTTTTCTGGCCGGCCAGGAAGGCGTCCAGCTCATTTCCTATGAGAGTGATAACCGCCTGGTCCAGGTGGGCGGCTTTCTGGCTGTGATACACCTGCTGACGCAGAAGTTCCGCGTCCTGAGCATTGAAGAGATCCGTATTCTCGTTTCCCACAAAAGATACCTTCTGGATGCTGCCCTCCAGCGCCCGCTCAAAGGCGGTTTTGAAAGCTGGAATGCCATACATCACATTGGTCTCCTCCTCACCCTGCATCAGAGTGCGGACAAAGCGCCAGGCTCCCTCCTTATGCCCGCCGGCAGCCATCATACCCAGCTGGGTGTTCACGCCCAGAGGGTAGCGCCATTCATCTAGGCTGGTGCCCAGGGGCAGGAAGTAGCTGCCGGTGCCCGCCGTCTCCGGGAAGCCGGCAGCCACATAGCCCTCACCCATGGCATCCCGTGCCTGAATGCCTGCCTCGTTCGCCAGGTCATAGCTGAGCATCATCAGCTTGGGTGCATCCACATACTCCCCGCCGGCGGGCAGGGTTTGGAGCAGCTCCAGCCAGTGTAAGAAGGTGGGGCTGTCAAAGGAGCAGGCTGCATTGTCCCAGTCAATAAACTCCGCAGAGGCCGCCCAGGTGAAAATCTTCTTCTGCATGTCCTTGTCCATCCAGTGGACGATGGGCAGCGCCTCCGGGTGCTCCGCCATCAGGTTTTGGATGTTCTCCACCGTCCAGTTCTCACGGCCGGGAAAGTTCTCCGCTGCGGTGAGGATGGTCAGCATGGTGAACTTGGTGGTGTACGCATACAAGTGCCCCTTTTTCAGCATGGCATTCAGCAGCGGCTCAACAAAATCCTCCCGGCTGATGCTGTCATCCCCGTCCAGATAGGGCAGCATATCCTCCAGCAGGCCGGTGGACTGGGCCGACTCCGGCAGGAAGCTGGTATCCAGCAGGTCAATATCATCGGCAGTGGCCAATCCAATCAGCAGGCGGTTCAGCTCCGCCTCGCCGCTGTAGACAATGGGGCGGATCTGGATGCGGTACTCCGGGTCGGTATTGTTGAAGCGGACGATGGCGTCCATCATCTCCTCAGAGCAGGAGAAGCTGCTGTTCTGGTACTGGTACATCTCACCGCTGCTGTCACCAAAGCAGGCCAGGACCAGAGGCTTTTTCACCGGCACCATGCCCTCCGTCACCTTGACCATACCCTTGCCCATGGGATAGAAAATTTCTCCCCGGGCGTTTTCCAGCCCGAACCAACCGCCCATGGTTCGGTAGCTGAGGGCCACATCCAGCCAGTTGAAAAGCGCACTGTCCTCCCCGGTGGCTGGGTCATAGACGAAGAGCTGCTTTTCCTCCGTATGCAGGAAACGACCGGCATTGCTGCTGAACTGGCTGTTAATCTGGGTGCCGATGTCCGGTCCGAACTGGAAGGTAGTTAGATCCAGCGGTGCAGAGCCCCGCTCCGTCCAGAAATAGGGCACATTGTTCACCCGGTAATAGTCGCCGGCAGCGGTCAGGCTGATTGCCGGCTGGGCAAGAATATTGGCCTGGGTGTCAATCACATAGGCAGAGGCTTCGCTGGTCAGCAGCGCCCGCTCACCATCCACGGCAATCAGGCGGTTGAACATGGGGCTGCTGCTTTCGGTGCTGGGGTCCCCCTGGAAGGGCACCCGGCTGCACACGGAGTCTCCGGTGGTCAGATCCAGCCGCAGCACATAATAGTCATCCCGGGCATCAGAGAAATCTCTGGCAGCCATCTCCTCCGCGGAGTACCACTCCTTCAGCAGCACCCAGAGGCAGTCTTCCGCGGCAGAGATGCACTCCAGATAGGGGTAGCGGGCTTCCCCGATGTCCAGCTCATAGCGCTGCCAGCTATCGTTCAGCGTGTCATAGCTGGCAACGGTAGGAACGGCGCCGAGTGCGGAGCGCCCGATCCAAATGGTGTCGCCCCAGGTGTCCCAGCCGTCTATCAGGTAAGTACAGTCCCAGAGCCAGTCCGGGCCGGGAAGCTCTTGCAGCACATAGCCCGGCTGCATTTGGGTCTGGGCGGCTATGGGGGCAGCTTCCGTCCCCGGTTGCACTGGGGTGGCTTCCGGGTCTTTCCCTGCGCAGCCCGCCATGGTGAGCAGCAGGGTCAGGGCCAGGAGTAAGGATATACTTCGTTTCATGGATTCCCTCCTGAAAAAAGTTTTTTCGTGGCGTATACTTATAGAACGCTCTCTATGCGAAGAAAGTTTCAGGAACGGCCATGAACATTCTGTGAATTGTAAAAAACATCCGCAGTCTGCGACTGCGGATGTTTTTTACAGGTCGTACTGCATGAAGATGGTGGTCTCCACCGGGCTGTCGTTATAACAGGGGATTTCATAGAAGCCCCGCTTTTGGTACATATGGATGGCGCTTTCCAGGAAGGGCAGGGTGTCCAGCAGCATGTACCGGTAGCCGATGGCTCTGGCGTCCTGAAGGATCCGGTCAACCAGGGCGTCCCCGATTCTGTGACCCCGGAAGGCAGGGCGGACGTACAGCCGCTTCATCTCACAGCGCTGTTCATCCAGCTTCCGCAGGGCGATGCAGCCGGCGGCCTCCCCTTCCCACAGGGCCAGGTACAGGCGGCCCTCCGGCCGGCCGTACTTGGCTTCCAGGTCCCGGATTTCGTCCTCATAATGCTGGATGTCCAGATAGATCTGGAAGCTGGGGTCATGGGAGACCAGCATATGGGTATACTCGGTAAAAAGGGAGAGGATTTCCTCCGGGTGGTCATAGCCGGGGAGCAGCTCCAGACGCATGGTCATTCCCTCCGATCAGAAGCGTTCGTCCAGCTTGTAGGTGATATCCTCCTCCAGGCTGAAGCGGAATTCCCGCCCCTGGACAATGCGGATCAGGGAAGGGATATGCCTGAAAAGAATCAGGCCGGCAGAAAAAACCAGCAGGCGCAGCACCAAATCCCCATCCACCACCAGAACGGACACCATCATGGCGACGGCAGCGGCGGCCACAGCGCCCAGAGAGAGGTAGCGGCCGAACCAGGTGACCAGAGCCAGCACCACCAGGGCGGCGCCGCCCACAGAGCTGTTCAGGGTAAAGGCGCCCACCACCAGGGCGATGCCGGCGTGGCTGCCTTTGAAGTTATAAAACACCGGGTAGAGCCGGCCCAGCACCAGGCAAAAGCAGGCGAAGGCCCGGCCCACATCGGCGTGGCCCTTGATGCCCAGCAGCCAGCCGCCGATCAGGATGGGCAGCAGGTCCTTGATGACCTCCACCAGCGCCAGCTTGATAAAACCGGGGATGCCGTAGAGCCGCCGGAAGTTGGACAGCCAGCGGTTGCCCTGACCCAGGCGGCAGAGATTCTGGCGAAAGACGAAGTTGGAAGCCAGCACCATGGTATCCATGCTGCCGAAAACATAGGCCACCAGGGCCGTGGGCAGCAGCAACAGCCAGTAGACGATCATTCCTTTTCCCCTTTCTGGCGGATGACGATGCGCACAGGGGTACCCTCCAGGCCAAAGACGGCCCGGATCTGGTTCTCCAGATAGCGCTGGTAGGAGAAATGGAACAGCTCCCGGTTGTTGCAGAAAATGACGAAGTTGGGGGGCTTGATGCCGGTCTGGGTCATGTAATAGATCTTCAGGCGGCGGCCCTTGTCCGTGGGGGGCTGCACCCGGGCCTGGGCGTCCGCCAGAACGTTGTTCAGCATACCGGTGGTGATGCGCATATTGCTCTGGTCGTTGACGAAGTTGATCAGCTCAAAGATCCGATCCGTGCGCTGGCCGGTGAGGGCGGAGACAAACAGGATGGGGGCATAGCTCATGAAGCTCAGGTCCCGCATGATGTCCTTGCGCATTTTCTCCATGGTGCCGGTCTCTTTCTCCACCAGGTCCCATTTATTGACCACCACGATGCTGGCCTTTCCGGCCTCATGGGCCAGACCCGCGATCTTGGTGTCCTGCTCGGTGACGCCATCCCGGGCGTCAATCATAATCAGGCAGACGTCCGCCCGCTCAATGGCCATCTGGGCCCGCATGACGGAGAACTTCTCCACCCGCTCCTCCACCTTGGACTTGCGGCGGATGCCGGCGGTGTCGATAAACATATAGCGGCCGTACTGATTTTCAAACAGGGTGTCCACCGCGTCACGGGTGGTGCCGGCCATATTGCTGACGATCAGCCGCTTCTCCCCCAGGATGTGGTTGATGAGGGAGGACTTGCCCACGTTGGGCTTGCCGATGACGGCCACCTTGATGCAGTCGGCCTCCTCCTCGTCCTCCGACGCCTCCGGGAAGTGGGCCAGGCAGGCGTCCAGCAGGTCCCCGGTGCCGTGGCCATGAACGGCGGATACCGCGATGGGATCTCCCAGGCCCAGGGAATAGAATTCGTAAATGGCCGGGTCCTCGGCCCCGGTGGAGTCCGCCTTGTTGACGGCCAGCACCACAGGCTTCCGGGAGCGCAGCAGCATGTTGGCCACGTCCTTATCCGCGGCGGTGACCCCAGTGCGGATATCGGTGACCAGGACGATGACGGTGGCGGAATCGATGGCGATCTGGGCCTGCTCCCGCATGAAGAGCAAAATCTCGCTGTCGGTGCTGGGCTCGATGCCGCCGGTATCCACCATGTCAAACTTTCTGCCGCACCACTCGCACTCGGCGTACAGCCGGTCCCGGGTGACGCCGGGCGTATCTTCCACAATGCTCAGCCGCTGGCCTACCAGGCGGTTGAAGAGCAGGGATTTTCCCACATTGGGGCGGCCTACGATAGCAACAAGAGGTCTTGACATATTCAAACCCTCCTTATCTTCTTTCTCAATTCTGATTATACCGGTAAAACTGTTCTTTATTCGCTTCCCGCACCGGCAGGCGGACTTCCGGCAGGATGCCGCACATGGCATCCCACAGGGCGAAGCCGTCCTGCTCCGTGGGGTAGATGGGAAGGCCCAGGGCGGCGCTGGCCTGCTCCAGGGTCACATCGTCCAGGAAATCCATCTCCGCCCGGCGGAGCATATTCTGGGAGATGAACAGCCGCTCTCCCAGGTCCCGGCCCTGCAATTGGCGGATCAGATCGCCGCCGGTGATGAGGCCGGTGACGTTGATGCTGTGGCCGAAGAAATCGTTGACGATGGGGTAGACCCGGCCGTCCAGCTGGGGATAGCGCTCTTTGGCCATGTCCAGCAGCTTTTGGAAATAGGGGGCGGCGGAGACGCCGGTGGCGATGGAGAAGGGCACGCCGTCCGGCGCGTCCCCCAGCTTCAGGGCGGAGGAAAACTCCGTCTCCATCAGGCGCAGCATCCCCACGCCGTTTTCCAGCTGGGTATATTCCTCATAAAACTCGTCCGGCGGAATCTCCCGCCCGGCCTTGATATACAGCTCGTCCCCGCACCAGAAGATGCGGCTGCCGTGCCGCTCCAGACAGCCCCGGGCATAGGCTTCCACCATATCCAGGGTCTCGGCGGCGTGCTCTTTGGTAAAGGGGGTCAGCGGGGTGAGGCCCTCACGGAATTTGGTCAGGCCCACGGGCACGATGGAGACGCTGTGCACCTGGGGGTACAATGCCTCCAGCTCCCGCATAGACTGCAGCAGGGCCTCCCCGTCGTTCAGGCCGGGGCAGCAGACAATCTGGCAGTTCATGACGATGCCGGCCCCAGCAAAGCGGCCCATGATCTCCATGCACTCCCCTGCTCTTGGGTTGCGCAGCAATTGACGGCGCAGTTCCGGGTCGGTGGCGTGGACGGAGACGTTGATGGGGCTGATGTGCAGGGCGATGATGCGCTCGATCTCCCGCCTGGAGAGATTGGTCAGGGTGATGTAATTGCCCAGCAGGAAACTGAGCCGGGCGTCATCATCCTTGAAGTACATGGTGGGGCGCATCCCCTTGGGCAGCTGGTCAATGAAGCAAAAGACGCAGCGGTTGGCGCAGGGCCGGGGCGCGTCCATCAGGTAGCTTTCAAAATCCAGGCCCAGGTCGCCGCCCTCGTTCTTCAGCAGGTGGACGTGGTACTCCTCCCCATCCGGGCGGCGCAGCAGCACATCCAGCTTGCGGTCATAGGCGAAGAACTTATAGTCCAGCACGTCCAGTATTCGGTTGTTATTGATGGCCAGCACCGTGTCCCCCGGTTGGGCCTTGCCATGGAGGGGACTGGTGGGGTCAATGGACTTGATGGTGTTTTCCATACATTCCTGCCTGTTTGTGTGATGGGTTCTGTTTTGGTTTGCTTTGGTCGGAACAAGTGAGCAAGGCACACTTGTTCCCCCGCATCCCCAAATCGGAGCCCAGCGAAGTACCCGCAAGGGGCACGCCGCATCCGTAGGGCGGCAAAGCCACCGACGGCTGCGCGGCGGGTCCGATTTGGAAAGGAAGAATGAGCTAACGGATATGCAGTTTTCGCGGCTCTTACGCTAACCGCGGAAACGGAATGGAGTTTGCTCTCGCTCCCCCGCATCCCCAAATTGAAACCCAGCGAAGCGGTTTCAATTTGGAAGGGAGGAACAAGGAAACAGAGTGCAGTTTTCACGGCTCTTACGGAAACCGTGAAAACGGAACGGTGCGCGCTTGTTCCGACCAAAGCAAAAGGAGGAAGGGTCAAACACCTTTCCTCCTCAAGCTTCTTTTAGTTCTCCTCAACATTGACGACGACACGGCCCTTGTACTGACCGCAAGCCTTGCAAGCACGATGGGGCATGCAGAAAGCACCGCAGTTGGGGCACTTTACGACGCCGGGAGCGGTGAGCTTCCACACGGAAGAACGTCTCTTATCACGTCTCTGTCTGGATACTTTTCCTTTTGGGACTGCCATGTTGACACCTCCTGATAACGGCTGTTCTGAGCAGCTCTAATTTTCATTCTTTATCCAAAAGCTGCTCAAGCACAGCAAATCTTGGATCAATTTGTTTCCTGCATCCGCAGGGGCCAAGGTTAAGGTTCTTGCCGCAGGTGGAGCAGAGGCCCTTGCAGTCCTCCCGGCAGAGGAACTTGGTCTCCATGTCCAGAATGAAGAGAGTGGAAAGGATCTCATCCAGATCGATCTCATCCCCATCCAGCACAAAAAGTTCCGGGTTTTCCTCCGTCTCTTTCTCCACGATGGTGGCATCCAACTGTGTCAGCTTCACGCTGTCAAACTCCGTGCCGCAGCGGTCGCAGATGCAGGTCATTTCCGCCCGCAGCTGGCCCTCCATATGCAGCACGCCGGCCTCGTTATACACGCGGCCTTCCGCCTGAGGCTTGCCCTTATAGGCCTGAATTGAAGGAAAATCCAGCCTCTCCGTCTCCAGTTCACAGCGGAAGGGAACAGAGCCGCCGGGTATCTCAATGATCTCTCTCAAGTTCAGTCGCATAACAGCACCTCGCACAGTCGCCCTAGTATTATAGTTTACTTGTCAAGACTTGTCAACTGTAATTTTCTATAGTATACTGCAAAAAAAGCAAAAGAATAAGGGTAATTTTTTATGAAAGAACTAAGTGTTGGTCAAAATGACGCCGGGCAGCGGCTGGACCGCTTTGTGGGCAAGGCGGTGCCCCTGCTGCCGGATTCCCTTTTGCAGAAATACATCCGCCTCAAGCGCATCAAGCTTAACGGCAAGGGCGCCAAGCGGGACACCCGGCTGGCCGCCGGGGATGTTTTGCAGCTTTACATCAACGACGAATTCTTTGAAAAGCCCCGGGAGGAAAACTCCTACCTGAAGGTGGGCACCCCCAAGCTGAACATCGTGTATGAGGATGAGAACATCCTGCTGCTGGACAAAAAGCCCGGCGTGCTGTGTCACAGTGCCGGTGTATGGGATTATAACACCCTGATCGCCAACGTGCAAGCCTACATGGCTCAGAAGGGGGAATGGCGGCCCAAGGAAGAAAATGCCTTCGCCCCTGCCCTGTGCAACCGGATCGACCGCAACACCGGCGGCATCGTCATCGCCGCCAAGAACGCGGAGGCGCTGCGGATTCTCAACGACAAGATCCGGGACCGGGAGATCGAAAAATACTATCTCTGCGCCGTCCAGGGCCGGCCCAAGCCCCCTGCCGGCCGGCTGGAAAACTATCTGTTCAAGGACGCCAGGAAGAACCAGGTCTTTGTGAAAAACCGGCCGGAGCCGGGTGCCAAAACCGCCGTCACCGAATACCGGCTGATTACCAGCAAGGGGAAGCTGTCCCTGGTGGAATGCCGGCTGCTCACCGGCCGCACCCACCAGATCCGGGCCCAGATGGCTCACGCCGGCTGGCCCCTGCTGGGGGACGGGAAATACGGCAGCGAGCGCTTCAACAGGGACTTTGGGGAAAAGGGCCAGGCCCTGTACTCCTACCGGCTGGAGTTCACCTTCCCCACCGACGCGGGGATTCTGAACTATCTCCGGGGCCGGCAGTTCCGGGTGGAGCAGGTGGACTTCGCAGAAAAATATTTTGATGTTACCGACCTGAATTTTGATTGAGAGGCAAGAAACCATGCTGAAACTTCTGACCAGATTGTTCATTAAAGACAGCGAAAATGTGACCGACGCCGGGGTACGCCGGGCTTACGGCACCCTCTGCTCCGTGTACGGCATTTTCCTCAACATCCTGCTGTTCGCGGGGAAATATTTCGCGGGGCTGCTCTCCGGCTCGGTGGCCATTGTGGCGGACGCCTTCAACAACCTGTCCGACGCCGGGTCCTCGGTGATCACCCTGCTGGGCTTCGCCATCGCAGGGAAGAAGCCGGACCTGGACCACCCCTTCGGCCATGGCCGGGTGGAGTATCTGGCGGGGCTGCTGCTGTCGGCCATGATCATCGCCATGGGCTTTGAGCTGGGCAAAAACTCCCTGCTGAAGATCCTGCACCCGGAGCCGGTGAATGTGGGCTTGCTGCCGGCGGTGATCCTGCTGGCCTCCATCGGCGTGAAGTTCTATATGTGCCTGTACAACAAGGCAGTGGGCAAGAAGATCAACTCCGCCGCCATGCAGGCCACCGCCACCGACTCTCTTTCCGACACCATCGCCACCACGGTGGTACTGCTGAGCATGGGAATCGCCTGGCTGTTCCAGGTGAACGTGGACGGCTGGGCGGGCCTGCTGGTGGCAGCCTTCATCATCTTCGCCGGGTACAATGCCCTGCGGGACACCCTCTCTCCCCTGCTGGGCCAGGCCCCCGACCCGGAGCTGGTGAAGGAGATCGAACAGACCGCTTTGTCCCACCCGGAGATCGTGGGCATCCACGACCTGATCATGCATGACTACGGCCCCGGCCGGGGCTTCGTCTCCCTCCATGCGGAGGTCAAGGGCTGCGGGGACATCTTCGCCCTCCACGACGCGGTGGATCAGGCGGAGCGGGAGATCCGGGAGAAGTTCGGCATCCTGGCCACCATACATATGGACCCCATTGACTGCGACAATGAGCAGCTGGCCACCCTGCGGCAGGCGGTGGCGGAGAAGCTGTTGGAGGTCGACCCGGAGATCAGAATCCACGATTTCCGCATGGTGCCCGGCCCCACCCACACCAACCTGATTTTTGACGCGCTGGTGCCCGCCAACTGCAGGACCGGCGACCAGGAGCTGCAAAAGCAGATTGCCGCCCTGGTGCACGAGACCTGGCCCAGCTGCTACGCGGTGGTGGATATCGACCGCAGCTTTGTGTGAAATCTTATTGTTTACAGAGGAGAGACGTTTATGAGTAAAGTTCTGGTATTGTTTGAAGTCAAACCCACCCAGGAAGGCATGAAGCGTTATCTGGAGCTGGCTGCTATGCTCAAGCCGCTGCTGGCCGGTTTTGAAGGCTTTGTGCGGGCAGAGCGTTTCAGCAGCCTCAATGAGCAGGGAAAATTGCTGAGCCTGAACGTGTGGGAAAGCGAAGAAGCTGTGGAACGCTGGCGCAACACGGTGGAACACCGGATGTGTCAGTTGGAGGGGCGTGAAAAGCTGTTCGAGAGCTATCAGATCACCGTCTGTACCCCCTTGCGGGAGTATGGTGCCAGTGACCGGGTGCAGGCCCCGGAAGATTCAAACCGATATTTCAACCAATAACAGCATATAATATCAGAAGCCGCGGCAAACAATTGCCGCGGCTTCTTTCTGTTTGACCCTTTATTCTGTTTCTGTCTGCTCCGGGCCGCCGAACTGGCCCGCCTCCCACTGCATATCAAACCAGGGATAGGTCCGGGGGTACATCAGCTGCACCGTGGAGGTATAGACCGAAAGCGCTCCATACTGACCGTGGAAGGTCAGCTCCGCCCCGGCGTTCATGGCGGCCTCACGGGCGTAGTCCAGCTCCCAGGGCATAAAGACGAAAATGGCCCGCTCCGCATCCTCAAGGCTGTAAATGTTCTGGATGTTCAGATAGGGTTTCGCTTTGAACATGATCTCCTCATCCCAGCAGCCCGCCATCAGGGCGCCGTCAGAATAGGCGGCGATGCCGGGGGCCACAGAGGTATGGTTGCCGTAGACCAGCTCATAGCCGTTTTCCACCGCCCAGGCGCTGATCTGTTCCAGGGGCTCCTCCCGGGGCGCAAGGGCGCTGCGGACGGAGGGAATATAGCTGCAATACAGATTGACCAGGGACAGCAGGCACAGGGCCAGGGATACCGTACACCGCAGCCGGGGCCCGGTCTGCTCCAGCACCAGGGCCACAGACAGAGCCAGCAGCGGATAGTACATAAAGAGATAGACAGCCCGAATCCGAAGGGAGGTAAACAGGGCGGCGGCGGTGACGGCGGCGATGCTGATCAGCAGCAGCCACCACAGATCGGAAAGGGCGCTGGGGCTGCGGATTTGCCGCAGCTGCAAAGCCAGAGCGCCAAACAGCAGCGCCAGCTGAAAGGCCAGCAGCAGGATGAAAAAGGGGTGCTCCGGCCCGGCCCAGCCGAAGCCGGCCACGTCCCGGAAGGCCACATAAATATCCGAAAGGCGCTGGGAAAAGCCGGCCGGGGCAGCGTCAAAGATGGTGTATTGGTGCACGGGGAAGAGTTTCACGAAAAGCAGGCCTGCCACATTGGCAGCGGCATAGGCCAGGGCGCGGAGCAGGGGCAGCTTCCGCCGGCGGAGGACGTCCCGCCCCTGCGCCCGGAAGCCCAGCAGCAGCTGCAGGCCCTCAAAGGCCAGGATGGGCAGCACCATGATGCAGGTCTGCCGCAGGCTCTGCATGCCGGTGGCAAAGCACAGCAGCAGGGACAGGACCAGGGGCAGCGGCCGCAGGCCCGGCTCCGTCACGCTGCGCGTATAATCGCCCAGCACCACAAAGAGGGTGATGAGATAGCAGGCGTAATAGCTGCAAAAGACGAACAGCAGCTGGCCCATCTCCTGGTTCACCAGCTTATCCCCAAAGGCGCAGGCCACCAGCATCAGCGCGGCACAGGCAAGGCTCAGTCCCCGCTTCACCACGGGGCGCAGCAGCCAGAAAAAGCTGAGCAGAATCAGGGCGCTCATCACCGTGGTGGCCAGAGCCATGGCGATGTTGGGGCTGCCGGTAAGGCCGTAGAACAGGGCGGCAAGCACCGGGGTGGCCACCACATAAAGCTGGTTGCCGAACACATAGCCCAGGGGGAACAGGCTCTTTTGCTCCCACATCATCATGGCCACCAGGGTGTCGGCATACATATCCTGCTCGCAGAAGCGGGCGAAGCATTTGAAATTGATCACCGCAAAAACCGCAAAGTAGCAGGCCATCACCAGGATAGCCAGGAGGGAAAGTCCTTTCCCGGTTTTTACACGTTCGCTGGGAAGCTTCATAGGCAGTCTCCTGAATTGATATAACTGATTCATGGTACTCTAAAACCCAGAAAAAGTCAATAAGCCGCCGCCCTTGCTTGACAGGGGCTAACCTTTCCCATATAATGAATAATCACTGTGACTATGAAAAGAAACGGAGAATACTATGCTTTCTGTCAACGACCTTTCCATGCAGTTCGGCTCCTCAGTGCTGTTTTCCCGGGTGGATTTGCAGTTCACCCCCGGCAACTGCTACGGCATCATCGGCGCCAACGGGGCAGGCAAGTCCACCTTTATCAAAATTCTCTCCGGCGAGCTGGAGCCCACCTCCGGCAGCGTGACCCTGGCACCCAAAAAGCGGATGTCGGTATTGAAGCAAAACCAGAGCCTGTACGACGATTACCCGGTGCTGGACACGGTGATCATGGGCAACCAGCGGCTCTACGACTGTGGCAAGGAGAAGGACGCCATCTATGACAAGGAGGACTTCACCGACGAGGACGGCATCCGGGCCGCAGAGCTGGAGGAGGAATTTGCGGAGCTGGGCGGCTGGGAGGCCGAGAGCGACGCGGGCCGCATCCTTCAGGGCCTGGGGGTGGACGTGAGCCTCCACCAGAACCTGATGAAGGAGATCGACCCCCGGCTGAAGGTAAAGGTATTGCTGGCCCAGGCCCTGTTCGGCCACCCGGACGTAATTCTGCTGGACGAGCCCACCAACAACCTGGATCTGGCCTCCGTGGTGTGGCTGGAGGATTTTCTGATGGACTATGAGGGGACGGTACTGGTGGTGAGCCACGACCGTTACTTCCTCAACAACGTCTGCACCCACATTGTGGACATCGACTACGGCAAGATCAAGATGTACGTGGGCAACTACGACTTCTGGTATGAGTCCAGCCAGCTGGTGCAGAAGCTGCTGAAGGACCAGAACAAGAAGGCGGAGCAGAAGATTCAGGAATTGCAGACCTTTATCGCCCGCTTCTCCGCCAACAAGTCCAAGTCCCGGCAGGCCACCTCCCGCCGGAAGCTGCTGGACAAGATCACCGTGGAGGAGATGCCCGCCTCCAACCGCCGCTACCCCTGGGTGGGCTTCAAGGCGGAGCGGGAGCCGGGGAAGGACCGGCTTTTCGTCACGGAGGTCAGCAAGACCGTGGACGGGGTGAAGCTGCTCAATAACGTCAGCTTCATTGTGGGCAAGGAGGATAAGATCGCCCTGGTAGGGAAAAACGAGCTGGCAGTCACCATGCTCTACAAAATTCTCATGGGCGAGGAGGAGCCGGACAGCGGCAGCGTCAAGTGGGGCGCCTCCATTACGCCCTCCTACTTCCCCAAGGACCACAACAGCTACTTTGAGGGCTGCGACTTTGACCTGATCGAATGGATGCGCCAGTTCTCCGAGGATAAGCGGGAGAGCTATCTGCGCACCTTCCTGGGCCGGATGCTCTTCTCCGGGGACGATGTGTATAAGCAGGTGAAGGTGCTCTCCGGCGGGGAGAAGGTCCGCTGTATGCTCAGCAAAATGATGCTGTCCGGGGCCAACTTCCTGGTGCTGGATCAGCCCACCAACCACCTGGACCTGGAGAGCATCGCCGCCCTGAACAACGGCCTGGAGGCTTTCAAGCACAACATCATCTTCTCCTGCCATGACCACCAGCTGACCCAGACGGTGGCCAACCGCATCATTGAGATCACCGAGGACGGCATCATCGACCGGATGTGCACCTACGACGAGTATATGCACATCAGCGATCTGGAATCTGCCGCCAGGCAATAACAGAATAGCACAGACCCGCCGGGGAAAAAATCCCGGCGGGTCGTTTTTTCTCTTTTATACCACCTGGAAAAGGTAGAATTTCAGGTAGTCCGTCTCCGGCACGTTCCAGAGGATGGGATGATCCGGGGCCTGCTGGCGGGCCTCAATCTGCCGCAGTTCCACCCCCGCGTCCAGGGCGGCGGAGCGCAGCATCTTCACGAACAGCTCCGGGGGCATGAAGTGGCTGCAGGAGGCGGTGGCGAAATAGCCGCCCCGGGGCAGCAGCTTCAATGCCCGGAGATTGATCTCCTTATAGCCCCGCTCCGCCCGGCCCACGGTCTTGCGGGATTTGGTGAAGGCGGGCGGGTCCAGAATGATGAAGTCATAGTCCCCCCGCTTCAGGCTGGGCAGCAGATCGAACACGTCGGCAGCCAGGAAGTCCATCCGATCCTCCAGGCCGTTGCGGCGGGCGTTCTCCCGGGCCATGGCGATGGCGCTTTCGGACACGTCCACCGCTGTCACATGCTCTGCCCCGCCCAGGGCAGCGTTGAGGGCGAAGGAGCCGGTGTGGGTGAAGCAGTCCAGCACCCGGCGGCCTTTGGCCAGCTTCGCCACCGCCAGGCGGTTATATTTCTGGTCCAGGAAGAAGCCGGTCTTCTGGCCGTTCTCCACATCCACGGCGTAGCGGATGCCGTTTTCCACGATCTCCGTCACCGGGCTTGCGGGGTGCTCATCGCCGTACCAGCCCTTGTACTGCTCCAGACCTTCCAGACTGCGGATGGCCACGTCGTTGCGTTCAAAGATGCCGGCGATCTGCTGCCCGTCGGCCCGCAGCACCTCCGGCAGCAGGCGAAAGAGCAGGGGCTTGATCTGTTCCATGCCCACGGACAGAGTCTGGGCCACCAGAATGTCATTGAAGCGGTCCACCGTCAGGCCGGGGAAGCCGTCGGCCTCGCCGAAAATCACCCGGCAGCAGGAGAGGTCATCCCCCATGACGGTCTTCCGGTAGTCCCAGGCGTACTGGATGCGGCGGCGCCAGAAGGCCTCGTCAAAGCTGTCGTTGGCGTTGCGGGAGATGAGCCGCAGGCGGATTTTGCTGCTCTGGCTGTAAAAGCCGGTGCCCAGGTATTTGCCCTTCTCGCTGACCGCGTCCGCCAGGCAGCCGTTTTGAAGCTCTCCCTGGCTGGCGAGAATCTCCCCTTCATAAATCCAGGGGTGGCCCTGCTCCACCCATTGGGTCCCCTTCCGGGTAATGGTGAAGCGGGGATAGACCCGTTCTGTTTTCATACTGTTTCCCCCTTCTGCTGTGCAGCCATCTGCGTCAGGGTTTCCCCGGTCAGGCGGTACACCGTCCACTCCTCCATGGGGACAGCCCCCAGGGAGAGATAAAAGTCAATGCTGGGCTTATTCCAATCCAGGCAGGACCATTCCAGCCGGCCGCAGCGGCGCTCTACCGCGATTTTGGCCAGCTTCTGCAGGGTGGCCTTTCCGTAACCCTTTCCCCGGTATTCGGGGCTGATATACAAATCCTCCAGGTACAGCCCGGTCCGGCCCAGAAAGGTGGAGAAATTATGGAAGAACAGGGCAAAGCCCACTTCTTTTCCATCCTCCAGGGGAAAAAGCACCTCTGCCTTTTTCTTTTCAAAAATCCATTCCCGCAGCAGCGGTTCCGTGGCCACCACCTGGTCCGACAGCTTCTCATAGGCCGCCAGCGCCCGGATAAAATGCAGGATCAGAGCGGCGTCCTTTTCCTCCGCCCAACGAAATTCCAATTGACTCATATTCTCCTCCGCAGTTTTTCTTTGGGCCACATTCTATCACAGAAGTCCGCAGGATTCAACCGGGAGAAACAGGCCCTTCCCTTTCTCTTTTTTCTGTGGTATACTCTCTGCATATTTTGTCGATTACAGGTGAGAGTATGGATAAGCATTCGGCAGCAAGAATCAAACTGTTGACCTCCATGTGCATCTGGGGCAGCATTGGGCTGTTCGTGCGGAATATTCCCCTGCCCTCCTCGGTGATTGCCAATTTCCGGGGCATCATCGGTCTGCTGTTTTTGCTTCTGGTAATGGGGCTGAAGCACCTCCGCTTCCAGGGGGAGGCCATCCGGCGCAACGCCCTGTATCTGGGGCTTTCCGGGCTGATGCTGGGTTTTAACTGGATTTTGCTCTTTGAAGCCTACCGCTATACCACCATTGCGGCGGCCACCCTGTGCTACTATTTGGCCCCCATGATTGTGGTGGCCCTTTCCCCCTTTGTGTTCGGGGAAAGCCTGAACGGGCGGAAGCTGCTCTGCGTGCTGGCGGCTCTGGGCGGCATGGTGCTGGTGTCCGGCGTTTTGGAGGGCGGTTTGCCCGATATCGGTCAGGTCAAGGGCGTGCTGCTGGGTCTGGCTGCGGCGGGCCTGTATGCCGCCATCGTGATCTGCAACAAGAAGCTCAGCGGCATCGGCGGCACGGAGCGGACGGCCATCCAGCTGGGCATTTCCGCCCTGGTGCTGCTGCCCTACAATCTGCTGACGGTGCAGGCGGATTTTGCCGCCCTCAGCGGCACGGCCCTGCTCCTGCTGCTGGTGGTAGGCGTGGTACATACCGGCATCTGCTACTACCTGTACTTCGGCTGCATGGAGGATCTGCCCTCCCAGACGGTGGCCATCCTGGCCTATGTGGACCCGGTGGTGGCGGTGCTGCTGTCGGCCCTGGTGCTGAAAGAGCCCATGAGCGGCGGGATGTGGCTGGGGGCTTTGCTGATCATCGGCGCGGCCATCCTGCTGGAGCTGCCGGGGAGAAAAAGAGAATAAGCAAAGCGAAACCAGCCGTTCAAAAGGGCGGCCAGTGAGGCTGTCAAAAAAGCTGGTTACGAAAAAAGGCTCCCTTGTGTAAAGGGAGCTGTCAGCGAAGCTGACTGAGGGATTGTTTTATGAAATGTTCCAGATTTTCAGTTATATCTTGGAAATATTCAACGTTTCATTTACAACCCCTCCGTCAAAAATCAAAGATTTTTGCCACCTCCCCTTACACAGGGGAGGCTTTGGCTGGTTCTTTCACAAGCTGACCAGGCCGCCCTTTTGGGCGGCCTGGTTTTCTATTCAGAAAATAAGCTGCACCAGCAGCATATAGCAGGCGGTGCCGCCCAGGATGCTGAGAATGGTGTTGCGCTTCCACACATGGAGAAGCACCACCACTGCGCAGGAGAGCAGCTCCGGGATACCAAAGGGCGATGCGCTCAGCTGCACGTTCCGCAGGCAGTAGACCACCAGCATGGCCATGATGGCGCTGGGCAGTACCCGGCCCAGATAGGCAATAAAGGGAGGGGTTTCCCGCTTGCCGCCAAAGAGCAGGAAGGGCAGAAAGCGCAGGGCCACCGTCACCAGGGCAGCCACGGCAATGATCAGGGCAGCGCGGCTCATGCTTTTGCCCCCTTTCCCAGTCGGTACAGGCTCAGCCCCAGCAGGATCAGCAGCATGGCGGGCAGAAGGAAGTTCTCCGCCCCGAACAGCAGCAGACATAAAAGGCTCAGCCCCAGACCCAGCAGGGCCGGGGTGTGCTCCTTTGTGCTGAGCCACTGCTCCGCCACCACGGAGACGAACAGAGCCGTCAGGGCGAAGTCAATCCCCTCGGTGCTGAAGGGCAGGGCTGCGCCCAGCAGGCCACCCAGGATGCTGCCCAGCACCCAACTGGCCTGGTTCATGACGGAAACCAGAAGATAAAAGGCCTTTTTCTCCCCCGGAGCCAACTGCGGCGGGTTGCAGACCAGGGAATAGGTCTCATCGCAGAGGGCAAAAATCAGATAGGGCTTGGCTTTTCCCACGTCCTTGTATTGATCGATCATGGACAGGCCATAAAACACATGGCGCAGGTTCACCATCACCGTGGTGAGGGCGACAGTCAATAGGCCGGCCCCGCTGGCCATCAGCTCCAGCGCCACAAACTGCATGGAGCCGGCATAGATAAACACGCTCATGGCCCCGGCCCAGAGGGGGCCGTAGCCCCGGCTCTGCACCACCACGCCGAAGCTGATCCCAATGACGATGAAGCTGGAGATCACGGGAAGACAGGCTGTCAGTGCTTTTTTGAAAACATTCTTGTTCATATTCTGTCTCTCGCATCAGAACTGGAAATAGATGAAGGGGTTCTCCCCGGTGTAGGCCAGGCCCAGGGTCAGGCCAACAAAAAGGAAGAAAACCAGCAGGCCGGGAATGGTGCTGAGCTTCACCCGGGGATAGAAGCCATCGATGGGGCCGCCCCGCTTTTTGCTGCGGAGGACGGCGGCCAGGGTGGCCAGGGCCACGCAGGCAAGGCCCAGGATGGCCCAGCTGCTGAGGTGGATGACCCCCTGCTGCCAGGTGAAGATGGCCTGAAAGACCCGCATGGCGGTGGCAAAATCCCCCGCCCGGAAAAAGACCCAGCACAGGCTGACGAAGCAGAAGGTGGCCAGCACGGAGAGAGCGGAGAGGAGAGCATTGTCCTTCTTTTCCCGGCCCTGGGCGGCTTTCAGGAACAGCTTATGGACGCAGAGGGCCAGACCGTGAAGGCCGCCCCAGGCCACGAAGGTCCAGGATGCGCCGTGCCACAGGCCGCCGATGAGCATGGTGAGCATCAGGTTGATGTACCGCCGGACGGTGCCCTTCCGGTTGCCGCCCAGGGGGAAGTAGAGATATTCCATCAGCCAGGTGGACAGGCTGATGTGCCAGCGCTTCCAGAACTCGGTGACGTTTTTGGAGATGTAGGGCAGGTTGAAGTTCCGGGGCAGGTCATAGCCCAGGCACTTGGCGCAGCCCACCGCCATGTCCGAATAGCCGGAGAAGTCGCAATAGATCTGGATGGAATAGGCCGCCACCGCCAGCAGCACCGTCACCGCGTGGAAGGCCGCCGGGCAGTCATACACCGCGTCCACAAAGACGGAGATGTTATCGGCAAGGACCACCTTCTTGAACAGGCCCAGGACGAAGCACTGGACACCCTGCTGCAAATTGCTCAGGCTGATGTTCCTGTCCTCCCGGAGCTGGGGCAGGTATTCCCCGGCCTTGACGATGGGGCCGGCCACCAGCTGGGGGAAGAAGGCAATGTACAGCGCCACGTTCACAAAGCTTTTTTCCGCCGGGAGCTTGCCCCGGTACACATCGATGGTATAGCTCAGGGACTGGAAGGTGTAGAAGCTGATGCCCACCGGCAGCAGGATGTTCAGGCTCCCCGCCCGGCTCAGGCCCAACAGGGCGCAGAAAGAGTCCACAAAGAAGTTGAAATACTTGAAAATCCCCAGGATCACCAGGGGCGCGATGACGCCCAGCGTGACCCACAGCTTCCTGCCGTCCTTTTCATAGGCGGCGGCACAGACATAGGCCACCACCGTCAGCCCCAGCATCAGAAAGCAGCATTTCCAGTTCCACCAGCCGTAGAACACATAGCTGGCCAGAAGCAGCAGCACATGCCGCAGGGAATTGACAGGCCAGGGCAGCAGGGCCTTGACTCTGTTCCAATTGGTCAGGGCCATCAGTCCGCAGACGATGGCAAAAAAGATCACAAAGGGCAGGCTATTGAATACCATGTCAGCCCTCCATTTCTTTTACGGTGTCATATACGGCCTGGGCAAAGAGCCGGTGGCCCCAGGCGTTCATATGGCCGCTGCCGGGGGAGGTGTTGGCAAAGCCGTAGGGCAGCCTGTGCTGCTGGCCAAAGCCCGCCAGATAGCTGTCCGTCAGGTCCACAAACTGAATCCCGTTTTCCCGGCAGGCCGCTTCCATGGCGGCCCGATCCGCCGGGTCCGTCTCGGTATAGCCGGCGCCGGTCTCATCCGTATAGACCACCGGGTCATAGACGATGATGAGCTGCACCCCCTTGGCCTGGCAGCGCTCCGCCGCTCGGGAGAGGACGGTGTTCAGCAGGGATGCTTTTTCGGCGGTGTCCGTTTGGAGCGGGGCGGTCTGCGTCTGCGGCTCCCCATCCCCGTCGCCGCCGTCCTTCACATACTTGGTGTACAACAGCCTCAGATAGGGCAGGCGCTGCATCAGCTCCACCAGGCCGCCGGTGTGGGAGGGAATGTCCGGCAGGGTCCCCTCCGCCACCGCTGTCAGCTCCGCCTGGGAGAAGTCCAGGGTGCGGGTCTCCATGACCACGAAGCCGCCGGGGGCGTAGGTATCCAGGGCCGCGTCCAGGCGCTTGAGACAATACATCAGGGTGTGGCCGGAGGTGCCGATGTTATAGGTATACTTCTCCCCGGCAAAGAGCCGGTTCAGCACGGCGGCGGTGTTCTCCTCCGGCTGCACGTTCATCCCCTCCATATGGGAGGAGCCCATCAGCAGAATGTCGATCTGCTCCCCGGGGGTATAGTCCCGCAGGTTCACAAAGCCCTCGTTATTGGTGCGGCCAAAGGCGAAGCCCTCGGTGCCTTTGCGGAAGAACTTGTTGCTCTCCCACTTGTACTCCGTGGCGCCGGTTTCGTTGGTATAGTGGATGGGGACGTTATAATAGAAGCTGCACCACAGGCACAGCAGCAGCAATGCCGCCGCGCCGGCCACAGCCGCCTTCCCGATCCAGATAAAAAACTTCTTCATATCTGACCTCAACGCTTGGTTTATGACAGTTTATTATATCGTCCCAGACAGGGCAAGTCAAGAAAGGATAAAAAAACGGTGTTTCATTCCTGAAACACCGTGGATACTGTCAAAAATCCGGTAACCTGTCTGGCTCCCTTGTGTAAAGGGAGCTGTCAGCGAAGCTGACTGAGGGATTGTTTTATGAAATGTTCCAGCTTTTTAGTTATAGCTTGCAAATATTGAACGTTTCCTTTACAACCCCTCCGTCAAAAATCAGAGATTTTTGCCACCTCCCCTTACACAGGGGAGGCTTTGGCTGGTCCTTTGACAAGCTGAACGGTGTTTCATTCCTGAAACACCGTAATAAGCAGTTCCGTATCGCTCTCGCCAAAGACGATGAGCCCCTCTTCTTTCAGCATTTGGGCTGCCACGCCGTCGCCGGTCACAAGGGTGCCGGTGAAGCTGCCGTCATAGATCAGCCCGCTGCCGCAGGAGGGGCTTTTTTCTTTCAGCAGCGCCGCCTTGCAGCCGTAGCGGCGGGCCAAAGTCAAAGCGGTTTCCGCCCCCTTCTGGTACTGGGCCGTCACATCCCGGCCCTGGTTGCTGACCACCTTGTCCCCCAGGCGCTCGCTGGGGTCCCGGGGGGTGGGCAGGCCGCCGGCGGTTTCCGGGCAGACAGGGATGAGACGGAAGCGTTCCCGCAGAGCGGCCAGCTGCTGCTCCGGGAGCTTGTTGCTGCCGCCGCAGTATTTGCATTCAAAGCCCAGCAGGCAGGCACTGATCAATACGTTTTCCATGGGCTATTTCCTCATGCTGATGCCCAGCAGGGCACCGCAGACGCCGCCCACGATATGGGTCAGCTGGGAGATATTATCCTGCAGCACGAAGCCGTTGACGATCTCCCCGCCGATGTACAGCAGCAGCACCAGGATCAGGGTGATGGGGATGCTGCCGTTTTTCATGCCGGACAGGGAGGACATGACGATCATCATGAACACGATGCCGGAAGCCCCCAGCAGGGCAGTGTTGGGGAAGAAGAGAAAGTGCACCATGCCGGAGATCAGGGCCGTGAGAAAGATGGCCCAGAACAACGGACGGCTGCCGTACTTTTCCTCCAGCGGCGGCCCCACCACCAAAATCATCATCATGTTGCCGATATAGTGGCTGTAATCGCCATGGCCCAGCACATGGAGCACAAAGCGGGGATAGGTCCAGAAATCGGTCAGGGGCGCCCGGTAGACGCTGAAGCACTTGTATGTACTGGCCCCGTCGGTGAGGTAGCCCAGCAGCAGCGCGCCCAGAGAAACCAGGGCAAAGGTCAGCACCACCGGGGAATTATAGTGGAGCTTGATGTACCTGCGCTTCATTTTGCCCCCTCCAGCCGGGCCAGAGTCCGGTCATAGTGGGCCTTGGTGCGCTCATCAAAGCAGACCATCCGCACCTGCTGCAGCTCCGGGGCCGTCTCCAGAAACTCCGCAATGGTGGAAATGGCGATCTCTGCCGCCTGTTCCAGGGGGAAGTGGTAGACCCCTGTGCTGATGGAGGGGAAATCCACGGTTTTGCAGCCATGCTCCCGGGCCAGCGTCAGGCAGGAACGGTAGCAGGAGGCCAGCAGCTCCGCCTCCCCACGGCTGCCGCCGTGCCACACCGGGCCGGGGGTATGGATCACATACTTTGCCGGCAGCCGGTAGCCCTTGGTGATCTTGGCCTGGCCGGTGGCACAGCCGTTTAAGGTGCGGCACTCGGCCAGCAGCTCCGGCCCTGCCGCCCGGTGGATGGCGCCGTCCACCCCGCCGCCCCCCAGCAGGGAGCAGTTGGCGGCGTTGACGATGGCGTCCACTGCCTGCTTCGTGATATCGCCCTGGATGATCTGAATTTTCCCCATCGCTCTCTTACTCCTTTGTTTCGATCTCCACCTTACCCTCCGCAGCGGACAGGCAGATGGCGCTGACCTTGGTATTGCGCCCGGCGATCAGCTTCTCGGCAATGGCGTCCTCGATCTGCTTCTGGATCAGGCGGCGCAGATTCCGGGCGCCGTAGGTGACGGAGTAGCCCTCCTTCACCAGATGGTCGATCAGGCTCTCGTCCCAGGTCAGGGTAATGTTCTTCTCCGCCATCACGTCCCGCAGCTCGGAGAGCATCAAGGCGGCGATGGCACGGAAGTTTTCTTCGCTGAGCTGGTTGAAGCAGACCACCTCATCCACACGGTTGATAAACTCCGGCCGCAGGAACTCGTTCAGGGCCTTCATGGCCCGCTCCCGGCTCATGTCACTGAGACTGCCGCCGAAGCCCACGCTGCCGGTCTTGTTGTTGCTGCCGGCATTGGTGGTCATGATGATGATGGTATTCTCAAAGTTCACGGTGCGGCCCTGGGCGTCGGTAATGCGGCCGTCGTCCAGAATCTGCAGCAGGATGTTCATTACATCCGGGTGGGCCTTCTCGATCTCGTCAAAGAGCACCACACTGTAGGGCTTGCGGCGGATCTTCTCCGTCAGCTGCCCCGCCTCATCATAGCCCACATAGCCAGGAGGGGAACCGATGATGCGGGAGACGGAGAACTTCTCCATAAACTCCGACATATCCAGACGAATCAAAGCCTCCGGGGAATCGAACATATCCGCCGCCAGGCGCTTGACCAGCTCGGTCTTGCCTACGCCGGTACCGCCCACGAAGATGAAGCTCACCGGCTTGCGGTGGGTTTTCAGGCCCACCCGGCTGCGCTTGATGGCGGCGCAGACGGCGGAGACCGCCTCATCCTGGCCCACAATATGCTCCTTCAGCCGGCCTTCCAGCCCGGCCAGATGCTCCAGCTCATCCTCACGGATGCTGGAAGCGGGGATTTTGGTCCACAGCTCGATGACCCGGGCCAGGTTATCCAGCCCCAGCTCCGGCGTGGGCTTCGCGTCCAGCTCTTTCAGCTGCTGCTCCAGCTGCAGCTCCTTGCTGCGCAGCTGGGCAATGCGGGCGTAGCGCTGATCCAGCAGTTCCTCGGTCATCTCCATGCCCTTGGGGGCTTCGGCGGACATGAGGCCCTCCCGCTCAAAGCGGATGTTCTCCAGGTCCCGCTGGGCCATCATCCGCTTGTTGATATTCTCATCCTTCAGATTCACGTCAGAGCAGGCCTCGTCGATCAGGTCGATGGCCTTATCCGGCAGGAAGCGGTCGGTAATATACCGCTCGCTGAGCAGCACGGCCTGGCGGCACATCTCCTCCGGGATGCGCACGCCGTGGTGCTCCTCATAATAATGGGCGATGCCCTTGATGATCTTCACGCTGTCCTCAATGGAGGGCTCATTCACCGTCACCGGCTGGAAACGCCGCTCCAGGGCGGAGTCCTTCTCGATATGCTTGCGGTACTCGGTAAAGGTGGTGGCGCCGATGACCTGAATTTCCCCACGGGACAGGGCGGGCTTGAGGATGTTGGCGGCGTTCATGCTGCCCTCGGCATCCCCGGCGCCCACGATGTTATGCACCTCGTCAATGACCAGGATGATGTTGCCCAGCTTGCGGATCTCCTCAATGAGGCCCTTCATGCGGCTTTCAAACTGGCCCCGGAACTGGGTGCCCGCCACCAGAGCGGTAAGGTCCAGCAGAAAGACCTGCTTATCCTGCAGCTTATAGGGCACGTTGCCCATGGCGATGCGCTGGGCCAGGCCCTCGGCGATGGCGGTCTTGCCCACGCCGGGCTCGCCGATCAGGCAGGGGTTATTCTTCTGCCGCCGGTTCAGGATCTGGATCACCCGCTCCAGCTCCTCCTCCCGGCCGATCATATTGTCCAGCTTGCCCTCCCTGGCCCGCTGGGTCAGGTCGATGCAATAGCTGTCCAGGAACTTCCGCTTGGGGGCCTTGGGGGTTTCCTTGGGCTCCGGCCGGCGGGGCGCTTCGGCGTTGCTGCCGCCGTTATCCCCGGCATTATTGCCGCCGAACAGGCGGCTGAGGAAGGGGAAGGTGGCGGTCTTGCCGTCGTCCTCGATGCTGTCGTCCCCTTCTTCCACGGGCATCAGGCTCTCCAGGCCGGACATGGCGGAGCTGAGGTCGCCGGTGAGACTGTCCAGGTCGTCGTCACTGATGCCCATTTTGTTGATCACGTCGTCAATGGGCTTTATGTGCAGTTCCCGGGCGCACTTTAGGCACAGACCCTCGTTCTTGGTCTGGCCTGCTTCTATTTTGGTAATGAATACGATCGCCACGTTTTTACCGCAGCGGGAACACATTGTAGGCTGCATGGATTGCCTCCGTTATAAGTATAGCTGCCTGTGTTGATTACATCAGGCTGTTGGTTAAAAAGTCGAATATCAGGAAAAAGCGGCCAAGGGTGGTGCGCTCCATGGTGTCCCGCCCGATGACGGCGCCCAGGAAGCTGAGCAGCCAGCACAGCAGCACGCAGTAGAGAAAAGCTTTGGCAAAGCCCAGCATGGCGCCGCCCACCTCGTCCAGGGCCTCCATGTTGGGCAATCGGAAGGACAGGTTGCCTACGTTGCCGATGGCCACCAGGAAGATCAGAATCAGTAAAAAGGCAATGACCATGGCCCCCACATAGGTGATGGTGTCACACAGGACGGAGACCACCGCCTGGGTCATGGTGCAGTTATTTTCCTCCGCCACGGACACGGCACGGCCGGCCAGGGTGTCCGCCCGTTTCTCGTAGAAGCCCACGTTGATCATGCACTCATAGGCATAGTCATAGCGCAGGGAACTGTCCTGGGCCAGGATATCCTCCAGGGACAGGTCGCTGTTGCCGTAGCCCAGCCGCTCCAGCACGTCGTCCCGGGTCTTCTGGGAGTCGATATACCCGTCCACAAAAGGCTCCAGCGCCGGGACCACCTCATGGGCATAGGCCGAGGACAAAAGGCTTGCGCCGAAGAGGGCGATGATGATGGCCAGAATCCCAGCCACGCTGCCCACCAGGCCCCGCTTATACCCGTTCCAGGTACACAGGGCGATGATTACCAGAAGCAGGATATCGATTATTATCTTCATTCGTATTTCATCCTTTATGTATTTCCACGTTTTACTCTCTCATAAGGAGCGATGCCCACACCGCTCCCATCAGCCGTTTGCCGCTCTCCCGCCATTTTATCATTAGTTTATGAACAAATATATCATAACATAGCCATCAATATCTGGAAAACATCTCGCCCACCGCTCCGTCGTACCAGACCCGGTTGAGATACAGGCCCTGGGGCGGCATGGTGGGGCCGGTGAGCCGCCGGTCCCCGATCTCCAGCAGGTGGGGGATATCCTCCGGCAGCAGCTTGCCGTAGGAGGCGTAGACCATGGTGCCCACCATGGCCCGGCACATATTGTACAGAAAACCGTTGGCGCAGATGGAGATGGTGATCAGGTCCCCCTCCTTCTCCGCCCGGCACCAGTGCACCGTGCGCACGGTGGTCTTGGTCTGGGTGCCCTCGCTGCGGACGGCTTTGAAATCATGGGTACCCTCGAAGGCCCGGCCCGCCCGCTGCATCAGCTCCATGTCCAGGTGCTGGGGGTAGAAGCAGACCCGCTGCTGCAAAAAGGGGTCGCGGATGTTGCTGTTTAATATTTTATATACATATTCCTTTTTTATACATGAGCCGATGGCGTTAAAGTCCTCCGGGGCCTCCACCGCCTCCAGCACGGCGATATCCCCCGGCAGGCGGGAGTTCACCGCCAGGGGCAGCCGCTCCAGAGGAATCCGGGTGTCGGAGCGGAAGTTGGCGCAGTAGCGCAGGGCGTGGACCCCCGCGTCGGTGCGGCCGCAGCCCACGGTTTTCACCGGGTGGCCGCAGGTTTTACTCAGGGCCTCCTCCAGGGTCTGGGCCACGCTGATCTCATTTTTCTGCACCTGCCAGCCATGATAGCGGCTGCCGTCATAGCGCAGGATCAGGGCGATATTCTTCATAGACCCCACTTCTTCAAATAAATGATTCCCGCCAGCAGCAGGATGCCCAGCGCCAGGGCGATGTAGTCCCTGCCCTTCAGGATCAGCTGCTTCATTCTCGTGCGGCCCTCGCCGCCGTGGTAGCAGCGGCTCTCCATGGCCACGGCCAGCTCGTCCGCCCGGCGGAAGGCAGAGACGAACAGCGGCACCAGCACCGGCAGCAGCGCCTTGGCCCGGTCCATCAGGCTGCCGGTCTCAAAATCCGCACCTCTGGCCTTCTGGGCGGACATGATCTTATCCGTCTCCTCAATGAGGGTGGGGATAAAGCGCAGGGCCATGCTCATCATGATAGTCATTTCATGCACCGGGAAGCGCAGCTTTTTCAGAGGGTTCAGCAGCAGCTCCAGCCCGTCGGTCAGGGCGATGGGGCTGGTGGTATAGGTCAGCAGGAAGGTGCCGGTGATCAGCAGCACGATGCGCAGCACCATCTGGATGGCCCGGGCGATGCCCTCCCAGGTGATGATCCAGCCGGGGAGGATGGGGGTGCCGCCGGTGTAGAAGATGTTCAGCACGCCGGTGAGGGCGAGGATAAAGATCATGGGCTTGAGGCCCTTGAAAATGTTTCTGGCGCTGATGTGGGACACGGTCATACACGCTGCCACCGTCAGGGTGAGGACGCCGTAAGCAACCCAGCCCCTGGCCTGGAACAGGGCCACGATGAACAGCACCACCAGCAGCAGCTTGGTGCGGGGGTCCAGCCGGTGGGCGATGGTGTCGCCGGGGAAGAACTGGCCCAGGGTAATGTCCTTCAGCATACCGCGGCCCCCCTTATCTCCAGAATGGCGCTAAGAAGCTGCTCATGGGTGTAGATGCCCTCCGGCAGTTGAAGCCCCTGCTTGCGAAGGGCCAGGGCCAGGGCCGTTGCGTGGGGCACGTCCAGACCGATGTCGATCAGCTCCTGCGCCCGGGAGAACACCTCTCCGGCGCTGCCGTCCATCACCACCCGGCCATGGCTGAAAACGATGATCCGCTCCGCGATGCGGGCCACATCGTCCATATTGTGGCTGACGATGATGACGGTGGCCCCGGTCTTTTCCCGGTAGGCGCAGATGTTGTCCAATATCTGGCGGCATCCGGCAGGGTCCAGGCCGGCGGTGGGCTCGTCCAGAATCAGCACCCCGGGGCGCATGGCAATGACGCCGGCGATGGCGATGCGGCGCTTCTGCCCGCCGGACAGTTCCAGGGGGGACTTTTCAAACAGTTCCTCCTCCACGCCCACAAAGCCGGCTGCCTCCCGCACCCGCTGGTCGATCTCCTCCTCGGAGAGCTTCATGTTCTTCGGCCCGAAGGCGATGTCCTTATACACCGTCTCCTCAAAGAGCTGATACTCCGGGTACTGGAACACCAGGCCCACCTGGTGCTTCACATCCCGGCGGCTGATCTTGCTCTCGTTGATGTCCTGCCCGCCGCAGCAGACCTTGCCGGCGCTGGGGGCAAGCAGGGCGTTCATATGCTGGATAAAGGTGGACTTGCCGGAGCCTGTATGGCCGATGATGCCCACCAGCTGGCCCTGGGGAATCACCAGATCGATGTCCTCAATGGCCGCCACTTCAAAAGGAGTGCCCGCGCTGTAAACATGGCGCAGCTTCTCCACGATAATCTCTGACATGTTCTATCCTCTGAGCTGTTTTACGATCTCTTTGGCGCAGGCATCCACGTCCAGCGCCGTCAGGGGCAGGTCCATGCCCCGCTGCTTCAGGTCATACAAAAGCCGGGTAGTCTCCGGCACGGTGAGGCCCTCCCGTTCCATCAGTTCAATATTGGCGAATACCTCCGCCGGCACCCCGTCGGCAACGATGCTGCCATTGGACATGACGATCAGCCGGTCGGCCCCCACACATTCATCCATGTGGTGGGTGATCAGCACCACGGTCATCCCCTTCTCCCGGCACAGGCGGGTGACGGTGGAGATAACCTCCTCCCGGCCGATGGGGTCCAGCATGGCGGTGGGCTCATCCAGGACGATGATCTTGGGCTCCATGGCGATGACGCCGGCGATGGCCACCCGCTGCTTCTGCCCGCCGGAGAGCAGATGGGGTGCATGCTGGCGCTTGTCATACATGCCCACCTGCTTCAAAGCCTCGTCCACCCGGCGGCGAATCTCCCTGGGTTCCACCCCCAGGTTCTCCGGGGCGAAGGCCACATCGTCCTCCACCACGTTGGCGACGATCTGGTTGTCCGGGTTCTGGAACACCATGCCCACGTTCCGGCGCAGCTCGATCAGCCGCTCCTCGTCGGCAGAGTCGATGCCGCACACCGTCACCTTGCCCTCGGTGGGCACCAGGATGGCGTTCATGTGCTTGGCCAGGGTGGATTTGCCGGAGCCGTTGTGCCCCAGCACCGCCACGAAGCTGCCCTCCTCGATTGCCAGACTGACGCCGCAGAGGCTCTCCATCTGGTCGCCGGGATAGGTATAATGTACATTTTCAAACTTGATGATGCTCAAGGTAATATTATCCTTTCGCGCAGACGCGCTTCTATATCAATATTTGCCCCCGGCAGCGCCGGTCATCTTTCCCACCGGCAGGTCGCCCCGCAGGGCAGATACAGCCCGCTGTCGGTGACGGGCAGGGCCAGCTCCTGACTGTCGGACCGGCCGCCGAATTTTTTGGTGAAGATGCTCTCGGTCACATAGCTGAGCACCGAGGCGGAGAGGCCGGTGGTGTAGGAATTGATGAGCACAAACAGCGGCTCGTCGCTGAGCACCCCGGCGCAGAGGGATACGAAGGGCCACAGATTCTGCTCCAGCTTCCACACCTCGCCCCCGGGGCCACGGCCGTAGGAGGGCGGGTCCATAATGATGGCGTCATAGCGGCGGCCGCGGCGGATCTCCCGCTCCACGAACTTGGCGCAGTCATCCACGATCCAGCGGATGGGGGCATCGGCCAGGCCGGAGGAAACGGCGTTCTCCTTGCCCCAGGCCACCATGCCCTTGGCCGCGTCCACATGGCAGACCTGGGCACCGGCCTTGGCGCAGGCCACGGTGGCGGCCCCGGTGTAGCCGAAGAGATTCAGCACGCTGATGGGCCGGCCGGCGGAGCGAATTTTCTGCATGGCAAAATCCCAGTTGCAGGCCTGCTCCGGGAAAAGGCCGGTATGCTTGAAGTTCATGGGCTTGACGTTGAAGGTCAGTTCCCCATAGCGCACCTGCCAGTTGGCAGGCAGGCGGCCCTTATCCCAGCTGCCGCCGCCGGTTTCGCTGCGGCGATAGCGGGCGTCCCGGTCGTTCCAGTGCACGTTCCGCCGGGGCGTATCCCATATGGCCTGGGGGTCCGGCCGCACCAGGTAAAACTTCCCCCAGCGCTCCAGCTTTTCGCCCTTGGAGCAGTCAATCAGTTCAAAATCCTGCCATTTATCTGAAATCCACATGAATGTATTTCTCCGATTTTATTCTTATCTATAAATAGACAGGATATTTTACCATGTAAGCCCAGTCAGGTCAAGGACTGTAATCCTTTTTTACCTTTCGTTTACAGATGCAGAAAAGCTCCCCGGAACCGGGGAGCCAAAATTTATTTTTTATTCATTGACGGCCTTGACAGACCGTGGTATAGTAAAAACACAAGGAGCGATGACCAACGGTCAGCTCGTTAAGTGAAAATTTCCATGGAAACCGTCACTTGGCAGAGTGGCGGTTTCTGCTTTTTACAATCAACTGGAACATTAGCTTATGTAATGTTATCGTTAAAGTAATTCGCATTGGCTCACCCCCTTTCGGGTGGTGTAGCTGACCGCCTCGCCCCTTGATGATCCAAAATATACCATATCATGGTAATTGAAGTCAATATAGCACAAGAAACCACACCGCAAGGAAGGAGAGCGCTTTCTCAAGCCTTCCCCTGGAGGGGAAGGTGTCCAGTGCGCACACTGGGCGGATGAGGTGGAAATCCTTCTTTTTTGACGGAAGTTTCTGCTTTTCCCAGTTTTTACTTGCCACCTCATCAGTCGGCTGCGCCGCCAGCTTCCCCTCAAGGGGAAGCCTTTGGCCGGCAAAATCCAATGGTGCAGCATCTAAAATGGACTCTTTTGGCAATAAAGAAGCCGCCCGGATTGCTCCGGGCGGCCTTGTTATTGCCGTTTATTCCGCAATATTGAATTGCAGCGTCACCTTGAACAGGTCGCCGTCCACGGTCAGGTCCAGCTGTCCCTTCTGCAGCTGCACCAGGCTCCGGGCAATGCTGAGGCCCAGGCCGCTGCCCTCGGTGCTGCGGGAGCTGTCCCCCCGGACGAAGCGCTCCATCAGCTCGTCACCGCTGATGTTCAGCTGGCTGGCGGAGATGTTGCGGAAGGTGACCACCGCCTTGCCTTCTGCCTTCTCCAGGTTCAGGTAGACCCGGGTACCCGCCAGGGCGTACTTGCAGATGTTACTCAGCAGGTTGTCAAAGACCCGCCACATGTGCCGCCCGTCGGCCAGGATCACCACCGGCTCTTCCGGCTTGGTGACCACCAGCTCCAGCTGAGCCGCTTTCAGCTTCTCGGCGTATTCCCCGGCGCACTGGTCCAGCAGCACGTTCAGCTGACAGCGCTCCCAGTTCACGGCCACGTTGCCGGTGCTGGCCTTGGAGGCCTCCATCAGATCGTCAATCAGCTTTTTCAGCCGGGCGGACTGCCGGGAGAGCACCGCCAGATATTCCCTGGCCTTGTCGTTGTCGATCTCCTCCTTCTCCAGCAGATCCACATAGTTGATGATGGAGGTCAGGGGCGTCTTGATGTCATGGGACACGTTGGTGATCAGCTCGGTGCGGAAATGCTCGGACTTCATCCGCTCGTTGACGGCTTTGGTCATGCCCTCGGTGATCCGGTTCAGCTGTTCCCCATGCTCCTTCAGGGGGCCGCGCATCCGGTCGGTGTCCACATGGTAATCCAGGTTGCCCTCGGAAATTTCCCTCCCCGCCTGTAAAAGCCGCTTCATGCACAGCAGCACATACACCGTCAGCGCCACCAGCACCAGCCGCTCCACGAACCAGCCGAAGAGCATTCCGCCGTTGCCCTCACAGACGCAAATCCAGAAAAACTCCACCAGCAAAATTCCGCCAATGACCAGCGCGGCCCGGGGCAGCAGCTTCATGCCCAGGAACACTTCCCGCGCAAAGGCCCACAGCCGCTTTAGCATCTGCCAGCACCAGACCAGAACCCGGAAGCAGATGCAGCTTTTCAGCACCGTGTGCAGCTTCAGCCGCACCGCAAAGCTCATGCACCACCAGAGGCACAGAACCACGCCGGCAGCGCAGGTCAGGCCGTAGCCCACCAGCTGGAGCGGGATGGAATCCACATAGGAAAATTCTACCGCAATGGAGCAGCAAATTGCCCCGGCTACGGCGATCAGCAGGGTAAACAGATCAAAAGGCGCCCGCTCGGTGAAGCCGGACTGCACGCCCTCCAGGCCCGTTTTGTGCCCGGCGGCGGCCATCAGGAACACAAAGCACAGCAGCGCAAGCAGCGCACTGCCGCAGAGCACCCAGATGAAGTCCGTCCGATGGGCATAACAAATGCTGAGCAGCCGCAGCATGGAGCCCACATGGCTGTTGCTGTCCACATCGTTGCGCACATAGCCCACCATCTTATAGCGCTTGACAAAGGTGCTGATGTCCGGCACGGTGTCCTCCTCCGGGGCGGCTGTGGGCTCCAGCGTGGGGGCCCGGGTTTCCGCAGGCGCCGGAGAGTCCGTGGGCGCCGGGGTTTCCGTGGGCGCCGGGGATTCTGTGCTTGCAGAAGCTTCTGCAGGGGCGGTTTCCTCGGGCAGGTCCTCCTCAAGGGCTTCCTTCTCAAAAGGTTCTTCCGCGAAGTAATGATCATCCCCGTCGCTTCCATCGGTGATGACCGCGCTGTTGATATCGCCCCGGATGCGGTTGACGATGACGCTCTCCGCCGGGTAGTTGAAACCGTAGGGGCTGGTTTTCAGAATGGAATCGTCGATCCCCTGGGAGGCGTAGACCAGCCTGTCCTTCTCGTCGTAAATTTCAAAGCCCATGCCCGATATGGTATCCAGATTCTCCGGCAGCTCCCCATAGCGGTAGCGCTCCATCAGGTTGTACATATTGCTGACGCACCAGGGCTTCAGATAGCTTTCCTGCACCTGCACCATGCCGTTGCCGGAATAGGCGCCTTTTTCATACATGACGCCGATGCCTATGGCGCTGTAGAGCATCCCCACCGCCATCACCACCAGCAGCAGGGAGGCAGCGACCTTGGCTGCCAGGCTGCTTTTCAATTTCTTCATGCCTGCTTCCCCCTCTCGATCTTATAGCCCTGGCCCCAGACCGCCTTGATGTACCGGGGCTCCGCCGGGTTGATCTCCACCTTTTCCCGCAGGTGCCGGATATGTACCGCCACGGTGCTCTCCGCTCCGTAGGGCTCATCCTTCCAGATCAGCTTATACATTTCTCTGGGCGAAAACACCCGGCCGGGATTGTTCATCAGCAGCTTCAGAATCTCGTACTCCGTTGGGGTCAGGCTCACCGGCTCCCCGTCCACGGTCACATCCTTGCTGCCGTCGTCCAGGCTGATGCCGCCGATGGTCAACGCCCCGGCGGGCACAGCGCTGCCCCCCAGCTGCATATAGCGCCGCAGCTGGCTGCGGACACGGGCCAGCACCTCCAGAGGATTGAAGGGCTTGGTGATATAGTCGTCCGCCCCGATGTTCAGGCCCAGCACCTTGTCGCTGTCCTCGCTCTTGGCGGTCAGCATGATGACGGGCACATTGCTGGTCTCCCGCAGGCGGGCAATGGTGCTGATGCCGTCCAGCTTGGGCATCATAATGTCCAGCAGCACCAGGTGCACCTGCTCCCGGCTCAGCACCTCCAGGGCTTCCTGGCCATTGTAGGCCTCCAGCACCCGGTAGCCCTCCGGCTCCAGATAGATCCGCAGGGCGGAGACAATGTCCCGCTCATCGTCGCACACAAGAATGTTGTACATGTCCTCACCTCGCCTGTATTGTAGTATAAATCCCCTTAAAAACCAATGGGGGAAAGGATTAAGATTTTTTTAAGAAACGCCTCCCTCGGTTTGAGGGAGGCGTTTGCACTTTTATTCGTCCAGCTTCAGCACGGCCAGGAAGGCCTCGGTGGGGATCTGGACGGTGCCCAGCTGGCGCATCTTCTTCTTGCCCTCTTTCTGCTTTTCCAGCAGCTTCTTCTTGCGGGTGATGTCGCCGCCGTAGCACTTGGCCAGCACGTCCTTGCGCATGGCTTTGACGGTTTCCCGGGCAATGATCTTGCCGCCGATGGCCGCCTGGATGGGCACCTCAAACAGCTGGCGGGGGATATTCTCCTTCAGCTTCTCGCACAGCTTCCGGGCCCGGCCGTAGGCCTTCTCCCGGTGGGCGATGAAGCTGAGGGCGTCCACCTGGTCGCCGTTGAGCAGCATATCCACCTTCACCAGATCGCTGACCTTATACTCGCTCAGCTCATAGTCCAGGGAGGCGTAGCCCTTGGTGCGGGCTTTCAGGGTGTCAAAGAAATCATAGATGATCTCGTTGAGGGGCATCTCATAATGCATCTCCACCAGCCGGGTGTCCAGATACTGCATGTTCTTGTATTCGCCCCGGCGGTCCTGGCACAGAGGCATAATGTTGCCCACAAACTCGTTGGGGGTGATGATGCTGACCTTCACATAGGGCTCATAGGCCTCGGCGATGGAGGGCACCTCCGGGTAATTGTGGGGGTTATCCACCATGACCACGGTGCCGTCAGTCTTGACTACCTTATAAATAACGGAGGGCAGGGTGGTCACCAGCTCCAGGTCAAACTCCCGCTCCAGCCGCTCCTGGATGATCTCCATGTGCAGCATGCCCAAAAAGCCGCAGCGGAAGCCGAAGCCCAGGGCCACGGAGCTTTCCGGCTCGAAGGACAGGGAGGCGTCATTCAGCTTCAGCTTCTCCAGGGCGTCCCGCAGGTCCGGGTACTTGGAGCCGTCCTCGGTATAGATGCCGCAGTAGACCATGGGCCGGGCCGGCCGGTAGCCGGGCAGGGCCTGGGCCGCGGGCCGCTCCGCCCCGGTGACGGTGTCGCCCACCTGAGTGTCTGCCACGTTCTTGATGCTGGCGGTGAAGTAGCCCACGTCGCCGGCGGAAAGCTCGTCGCAGGGCTCCAGCCCCATGGGCCGCAGATGGCCCACCTCCACCACCTTGTATTTGGCGCCGGTGCCCATGAGCATGATCTCGCTGTCCCGGCGGATGGTGCCGTCCATAATACGCATAAAGACGATGACGCCCCGGTAGTTGTCATACTGGCTGTCAAAGATCAGGGCCTTCAAAGGCGCCTCGGGGTCGCCGGTGGGAGCGGGCACGTTGGCCACCACGTCCTCCAGCACCGCGTCAATGTTGATGCCGGCCTTGGCGCTGATCTCCGGCGCCTCCATGGCGGGGATGCCGATGATCTCCTCGATCTCCTCCTTGACCCGCTGAGGGTCGGCGGCAGGCAGGTCGATCTTGTTCACCACCGGCAGGATCTCCAGATTGTTGTCCAGGGCCAGATAGGTGTTGGACAGGGTCTGGGCCTCCACGCCCTGGCTGGCATCCACCACCAGCACCGCGCCCTCGCAGGCGGCCAGGGAGCGGCTGACCTCGTAGTTGAAGTCCACATGGCCCGGGGTGTCGATCAGATTCAGGGTATAGGTCTCCCCGTCGGCGGCCTTGTAGCTCAGTCCCACGGCCCGGGCCTTGATGGTGATGCCCCGCTCCTTCTCCAGGTCCATGTTGTCCAGAATCTGGTCCTCCATGATGCGCTGCTCCACCGCGCCGCACTTTTCGATCAGGCGGTCGGAAAGGGTGGATTTGCCGTGGTCAATATGGGCAATGATGGAAAAGTTCCGTATCTTCTTCTGGTCGATCATTCTGCTGCTCCTTTACCGCTAAATTCATCCAGGGCCATCCGGGCCTTGTCCATCAGGCTGTTCATCTCCCCCAGGAAGGCCCGGGCCGCCTCGGCGGTGCTTTGGGGGGCGTTGGGCTGTTGGCTGCGGCAGAGCAGATAATCCGCGCTGACGCCGTAATAGTCGCAGGCCCTGCACACGAAGGCCAGCCCCGGCTCCCTGGCGCCGTTTTCATAGTGGCTCAGCAGGGCCTGGCTGATGCCCAGGTCCCGGGCCGCCTGACGCTGGCTGATATTCCGTTCCCGCCGGAGGGCCGACAGGGTTTCAGGAAAGGTTCTGTCCATGGTTTTCCGTCCTGTTTTCCTATTAAATATTACAGTCTGTATATTATACTGGGGAAAATGAGCTTTGTAAATAGAAATCGAAGCAAAAATCTTGAAAAAGATGGCAAAGCGTGGTACAGTATTTTTTGGCGATAAAATAACAGTTCGGAGGTATTTGAACATGTTTGAAAATCTCGTAGAAATACTCAAGGCCAATCCCCGCAAGATCGTCTACACCGAGGGCTCTGACGCCCGTATTCTGGAGTCTGCCGCCCGCCTGAAGAAGGACGGGTTCCTGACCCCCGTTCTGGTGGGCAATGTGGAGGAAGTGAAGGCCGCTGCCGCCAAGGGCGGTTTTGATATCGAGGGCCTGGAGATTCTGGACCCCCTGACCTACCCCGGCATGGATGAAATGGTGGACACCATGGTGGAGCTGCGCAAGGGCAAGATGAGCGCTGAGGACTGCCGTGCCGCCCTGTCCAAGGGCAACTACTTCGGCACCATGCTGGTGAAGATGGGCAAGGCCGACGCCCTGCTGGGCGGCGCCACCTACTCCACCGCCGATACCGTCCGTCCCGCTCTGCAGCTGGTAAAGACCAAGAAGGGCGCCAACCTGGTCAGCTCCTGCTTCATCATGGTCCGCGGCGAGGAAATGCTGGCCATGGGCGATTGCGCCATCAACATCTCCTATGAGGACAAGCTGGACAAGGAAGGCAACGTGACCCTCTCCGCCGCTGCCCAGCTGGCCGAGGTGGCCGTGGAGACCGCCAAGACCGCCAAAGTCTTTGGCATCGGCCCCAAGGTTGCCATGCTGTCCTACTCCACCAAGGGCTCCGGCAAGGGCCCCGCTGTGGACCTGGTGCGCAACGCCACCGTCATCGCCAAGGAGATGGCTCCCGATGTGGCCATCGACGGCGAGATGCAGTTTGACGCCGCTGTCTCCCCTGTTGTGGGTCAGCTGAAGTTCCCCGGCAGCAAGGTGGCCGGCTACGCCAACACCTTCATCTTCCCGGAGATCCAGTCCGGCAACATCGGCTATAAGATCGCCCAGCGCCTGGGCGGCTTCGCGGCCTACGGCCCCATTCTCCAGGGTCTGAACGCCCCCATCAACGACCTGTCCCGCGGCTGCGACGCCGAGGAAGTTTACCAGATGTCCATCATCACCGCCGCTCTGGTATAATCTGGTATAAGCAGAACATAGAAAAAGGACAGGCTTCTTGCCTGTCCTTTTTCACAGGCTCCCCCTGTAGGGGAACCTATGAAAAGGTGATATTTGTCCCGTAGGGTGCGATACCTACATCGCGCCGCTCCAAAGCCTTCCCCTTGAGGGGAAGGTGCCGAGCGAAGCGAGGCGGATGAGGTGGAAATCCTGCGTTTTTGCCGGAAGTTATTCTTGTTTATCCCTATCTGCCGCCCACCTCATCAGTCACGCCGGTGGCGTGACAGCTTCCCCTCAAGGGGAAGCCTTTGGATTTTGTTCCTTTCAAAAAAATTCGGAGGTGACCCATGCAGCGAGAAGAGTATATGGCCCTGGCCCTTTCCCTGGCCCGGGAGGCCGCCGAAAACGGCGAGGTGCCGGTGGGCTGCGTGATTGCGGATGCTGATGGCAAGGTCATCGGCCAGGGCCGCAACCGGCGCCAGGAGCGGCCGGACGCCACCGCCCACGCCGAGGTGGAGGCCATCCGCCAGGCCTGCGCCGCCCTGGGGGATTGGCGTTTAAACGGCTGCACCCTGTATGTGACGCTGGAGCCCTGCCCCATGTGCGCCGGGGCCATCATCAACGCCCGCATCCCCACCCTGGTCTTTGGTGCCCGGGAGGCTCTCACTGGCTCTTGCGGCAGCGTCATTGACCTGTTCAGCGAAAATTACGGCCACCGCCCGGCAGTCTATGCTGGGGTGCTGGGGGAGGACTGCGCCCGGCTGCTGAAGGACTTCTTCCAGGGCCGGCGATAATCTGCCCTCGTCAAACCCTCTCCTCCCAGAGAGGGTTTTGTTAATATTGTACAATTTATTTTGTTTTTATTTGTGCGTATTAACAATTTATTTCCATTTTATCTCTTGACTTTCCCGCCAAAAAGGCTAAAATATGGACTTCGTTGGCAGGCAGTACTCCCTGCCCTGCCATTTATGTTCTGAGAGGAGGAAAGTTTTATGACAAGAGACATGACCACAGGTTCCCCCCTTGCGCGGATCCTCGCCTTCTGCGCGCCGCTGCTGGTGGGCAACCTGTTCCAACAGTTTTATAACCTGGCCGACAGCATCATTGTGGGCCGGCTGCTGGGCGTCAACGCCTTTGCCGCCGTGGGTTCCACCGGGGCGCTGAACTTCCTGGTGCTGGGCTTTGCCCTGGGCATCTGCTCCGGCTTTGCCATCCCCATCGCCCAGAGCTTCGGCGCCGGGGATGAGGAGGCCGTCCGTAGCCGCACCGGCCAGCTGGTCTGGCTGGGCCTGATTTTTTCCCTGGGCCTGACGGTGCTGACCTTTTTCACCACCGACGATATTCTCCGCCTGATCAACACCCCCGCCGAAATCTATGACGACGCTTACACCTACATCTTCATCGTCTTCATGGGCGCCGGGGCCACCATCCTGTACAATCTCAGCTCCAGTATTCTGCGGGCCCTGGGCGACAGCCGCACCCCCCTGCTGTTCCTGATCGCTGCGGTGGTCGTTAACGTGGTGCTGGATATTCTGTTTATGGCCACCTGCGGCATGGGCGTGGAAGGGGCCGCCCTGGCCACCGTCATCTCCCAGGCCGCTTCCGGGCTGGCCTGCCTGCTGTACATCCACGCCAGGGTACCGGCCCTGCATCTCAGCGGCAGCCACCTGCGGCCCAGCCTGCGGCGCATGGGCTATATCGCCTCCATCGGCGTGCCCATGGGCCTGCAGTTCTCCATCACCGCCGTTGGCTCCATCATCCTCCAGGGCGCCGTCAACAGTCTGGGCGCCGGGGCGGTGGCCGCCGTGTCCGCCGGGTCCCGGGTGCACAACATCATGGCCGCCCCCATGGAGACTGCCGGCATCACCATGGCCACCTACTGCGGCCAGAACCTGGGTGCCGGGAAGCCGGACCGGATCCGCAAGGGCGTCATGGCCATCACCTGGGTCACCATCGGCTACTCCCTGCTGGCCTTCGGCGTGAACTATTTCGCCGGCACTTCCATCGCCTGCCTGTTCATGGATGCCTCCGAGACCGCCATTCTGGCCCAGGTGCACCGCTATCTGACCATCAACGGCGCGGCTTACCCCCTGCTGGTGCTGATCTTTATCTTCCGCAACAGCCTGCAGGGCATGGGCTATTCCAGCTCCGCCATGTTCGCGGGCCTGGCCGAGTTGATTGCCCGGTCCATCGTGGCCTTCGGCTTTGTGGGCCGCTTCGCCTTCGGAGCAGTGTGCTTCGCCAATCCCCTGGCCTGGCTCTTTGCCGATTTGATCCTGCTGCCCCTGTACGCGGTGAAGCTGCGCCGCCTGGATGAGCGCTTCGCCGCCCAGGCCCAGGAGGAGGACAGCAGCCTCAGCTGCCTGCCCAGCCCCAAGTGCAAAAAGGCCTAAACCTTCCGATAAACAAAAAAGCTGACCCATCTCTGGGTCAGCTTTTTTGTTATTCGGTTTATGCCTTGATGCTGCCGTCGGGATTAAAGAGGGGCAGGGGGGCCAGGGTGATGATGTCGTCCCGCTGCTGGGCGTCGCCCTCGGCCAGGACGGCCATCCGACCGGCAATGATGCCGCCGGCCCGGTTCACCAGCTCCTCCATGGCCCGGAGAGACTCCCCGGTGGAGATCACGTCGTCAATGATCAGCATCCGCTTGCCGCGGATCAGCTCCGCATCGGCGGTGTCGATCACCAGCTTCTGCACAGCGGCGGTGGTAATGGACTTCACCTCTACCTCAAATACGCCGGACATATAGGCCTTGGGGCCTTTGCGGGCCAGGAAGTACTTGTCCGCGCCGCTCTGGCGGGCCATTTCGTAGAGCAGAGGGATGGCCTTGGCTTCGGGGGCGATGATATAGTCATATTCGGGGGCACGCTTGAGCAGCTCCGCCGCGCAGTGCACGGTCAGCTCCACATCGCCGAACATGACGAAAGCGCCTATGTACAGGTCATCCGCTACCTTGCACAGGGGCAGGTCCCGCTTTAAGCCGGCAATGTCCATCTCGTAAGTCATTTGATTCATTCCTCCTGAGAATGTTCTGGATGTTCCAGATAATTTACTTTACCATTCTATAGGAAATACAGAAAAAATCAAGAGCAAAATCCAAATTTCCCGGGAAAGGAGTGGAGAAATGGGCCTTTCCAGCCTCTTGCACTTCCAATCGCGACGTGCTATGATGGGAAAAAACTTTGGAGGAGGTCCCCTATGAATATCACAGTCAACAATGTGAATCTCTATTACGAGGTGGCCGGCAGCGGCGCGCCTCTGGTGATGGTCCACGGCAACGGCGAGACCCACGCAATTTTTGACAAGGCCCTTCCCCTGCTGGCGGAACATTTCACCTGCTACCTGCTGGACAGCCGGGGCCACGGCCAGAGCCAGCCGGTGACGGAGTACCACTATGAAGACATGGCGGAGGACGTCTTTCAGTTCATTCAGGCCCTGCATCTGGAGCATGTCACCTATTACGGCTTCAGCGACGGAGGGATCATCGGCCTGCTGCTGGCCGGCAAGCACCCAAAGCTGCTGGATAAAATGGTCATCAGCGGCGCCAATACCCGGCCGGACGCGGTGGTCAAGCGGATTGTGCGCCTTTTTAAGGTAATCAACTTCCTCCACAAGAATCCCCTGTTTGAGCTGATGCTGACGGAGCCCCACATCACGAAAGAGCAGCTGCAGGCCATTGAAACCCCCACCCTGGTGCTGGCCGGCAGTAAGGACCTGGTCCTGGAGGAGGACACCCGCTTCATCGCCGAAAGCATCCCCAACGCCACCCTCCGGATTCTGCCCGGGGAGAGCCACACCAGCTACATCGTGCACAAGGAGAAGATCGCGGAGCTGATCCTGGACTACTGCCTCAGGTAATGCTGCCCTTCTGCTTTCCTTCCAGGGTAGTGTCGTTTTTGTAGTATTCCCCCAGCTTGGTGAGCATGCCCAGGGAGCTGATTTGGGCGCCGGTGCCCTCGATCAGGGTCTGCACCCCCGGGGGCAGCGTGTTCCAGTATTGTTCCATTTTCGGGTCTTTGTATTTCATATGATCACCCGGCTTAGTTTGCCCGGTGAAGCCGGTTTTATCACCCCGAACACACAAAAACACACTGTGAGGAAGGAGTAAGCTTTCTCAAGCCTTCCCCTGGAGGGGAAGGTGCCCAGTGCGCACACTGGGCGGATGAGGTGGAAATTCTGCTTTTTTGACGGTAGTCCCCGCTTTTTCCAAGTTTTCATTTGCCACCTCATCAGTCGGCTGTGCCGCCAGCTTCCCCTCAAGGGGAAGCCTTTGACCGGCAGAATCCACTGGTGCAGCAGGTAAATAGGACTTTTTTGACAAGTTGAAAATCCCCCTGACGCTTTGCGTCAGGGGGCTTTATGCTGTAATTTGAAATTACTTGGCGTTCTTTGCCATATCGCACAGGGTGGCGAAGGCAGCGGGGTCGTGGATGGCCATCTCGGAGAGCATCTTGCGGTTCATGTCGATACCGGCCAGCTTCAGACCGTGCATGAAGCTGGAGTAGTTCATGCCGTTCATCTTGCAGCCCGCGCTGATGCGGGTGATCCACAGCTTGCGGAAGTCGCGCTTCTTCTGCTTACGGCCAACGTAAGCGTAGCGGCCGGACTTCATCAGCTGCTCGTTTGCCATCTTATAGTGACGGGACTTGTTGCCCCAGTAACCCTTAGCAAGACCCAGAACCTTATTTCTGTGCTTGCGGGTCATCATTGCGCCTTTAACTCTTGCCATTTGATTATCCTCCTATATAGCGTCGGCCCTTATTTGTAAGGGATCATTTTCTTGATGGTTGCCTCGTTGGTGGCGTCGGCATAAGCCTCGGAACGCAGACGGCGGCAGCGCTTGGTGTCCTTCTTGGTGAGGATATGGCTCTTAAAAGCGTGTGCGCGCTTTACCTTGCCGGACTTGGTGAGATTGAATCTCTTCTTTGCACCGCTATGGGTTTTCAGTTTGGGCATGATGTTTTCTCCTTCCGTATCTGGGTTGACAGGCAGCCTTGCCTGCTGCTGACGTTTATTCGCCCTGCGCCTCCGTTGCTTTGGGGGCCTTGGGCTTGGCCGGCTTCTTGGCCGGAGCCTGGGGTTTGGGAGAGAGGAACATGGACATATTCCGCCCCTCCAGCTTGGGGTTCTTATCCAAAGTGGCAATATCCGCACACTTGGCCGCGAAGTCCTTCAGCAGCTGCTCGCCGATCTCGGTGTGGGCCATTTCTCTGCCGCGGAAGCGGACGGAAACCTTCACCCGGTCGCCGTCGTTCAGGAACTTCTGGCCGTTTTTCAGCTTGGTGTTAAAGTCGTTCTCGCCGATACCCGGGCTCATCCGGATTTCCTTGATCTCGATCACTCGCTGATTCTTCTTGGCTTCCTTCTCCTTCTTGGCCTGCTCAAAGCGGAACTTGCCATAGTCCATCACCTTGCAGACCGGGGGATTGGAGCCCGGAGCTATCTTGACCAGGTCCAGTTCCTTTTCCACAGCGATCTTCAGCGCCTCCTGGGCAGACATGATACCCAGCTGCTCGCCCTGGTCGCCGATCAGGCGGACTTCCTTGTCAAGAATTTCCTCGTTGATTTGATGAACAGCGTTTGCTATTGTTAACACCTCCGGAAAAATAAAAAGTGCGGATGATGGCATCCGCACAGTAAAACACAGGAATCCCCCACAGACAGGGGCGGTGCTTTATTAACCGCAGCAGCCCAATTACCGCTGGGTGAGGACGGCGGACGCCGAGCCTTCTTTGTTTTAGCGCTGATACTATACCAGTTTTTCTCCCCCGTGTCAAGGCTTTTTTCCAATTTTATTCTATGCCCTTCCCCGCATGAAAATGCCGCCGCCGGCAAAAGCTAGCGGCAGAGAGGAAGAGAGTTGAACGCATGGAATATCTGTTGGTTTACCTGAGCGGGGCGGCCCTTTACGGCCTGATGGAGCTGTGCTGGCGGGGCTGGACCCACTGGACCATGCTGCTTTGCGGCGGCTTCTGCTTCACCCTGATGTACTTCATTTCCATGAGCGCCATGCCCCTGTGGCGCAAGTGCCTGCTCAGCGCCGCGGCCATCACCACGGTGGAGTTTTTCACCGGCTGCCTGGTGAATCTGCGGCTGGGCTGGCAGGTCTGGGACTATTCCGCCATGCCCTTCAACCTGCTGGGGCAGATCTGCCCCCAGTTCCTGCTGCTGTGGCTGGCCCTGTCCCTGCCGGGGCTGGGGCTGTGCACCCTGCTGCGCCGCTTCCTGGCCGCCCATTTATAATGCATAAGCGGGGCCGGTATTCGGCCCCGCTTATGTGCTTTAATAATTCTCGTTGGGTGCGCCGGCCTGGTTCTCCAGTTCCATGGCCAGCTTTACGATCCGGCTGGTGCCCAGGCGCTCCGCCCCCAGGGCGATGAAGTCCTCCGCGTCCTGCAGGCTGGCGATGCCGCCGGCGGCCTTTACCTTCACCGTCTCCGGGCAGTTGTCCCGCATCAGCTTCACGTCCTCCCGGGTGGCCCCGCCCTTGCTGAAGCCGGTGGAGGTCTTGATGAAGTCCGCCCCGCAGTCGGAGACGATCTTGCACAGGTGGACCTTTTCGTCTTCGGTCAGCAGGCAGCACTCGATGATCACCTTCAAAATCTTGCCCCGGGTGGCCTCCCGCACGGCCCGTATGTCATTGGCCACATCCACCCAGCAGCCGTCCTTCACCATGGAGAGGTTGATCACCATGTCGATCTCGTCGGCGCCGTTGCGGATGGCGTCGGCGGCCTCAAAGGCCTTGGCGGCGGAGGTCATATACCCGTTGGGAAAGCCGATGACGGTGCACAGCGTCAGCTTGTCGCCTACATAGCGTTTGGCCCCGGCCACATGGCAGGGCGGGATGCACACGCTGGCGCAGTGATACTTTATGGCCTGGTCGCAAAGATTTCGGATTTCCTGGCTGGTGCAGTCCACCCGCAGCAGGGTATGGTCGCATTTTTCAAGGATTTCTTTGATATCCATATTTTTTCTCCTTCAGTAAGATGCCTCTATTATACCATTTCCGCTGTCATATTCAAGTGCGCCGCGGGAATATGCTTGAGTATCTCAACGAAAAGGACGGCACGACCCATGGACATGATATGCGACAATAATTTCACCCGGCTGTGCGGCAGCATGAGCGGCAAGCCGGTCTATTCCCATTCCAGCCGCTCCCAGCAGTTTTACATCTTCCCCCTGGAGGTGGAGCGGCTCTCCGGCAACCGGGACGTGATCAACATCGTGGTGCGGCAGGAGCAGCTGGCGGCGCTGACTGTGGAGAACCAGGGCAAGCTGTGGGTGGAGGGGCAGCTGCGCACCTTCAACAACCGCCACGGCCAGGGGGCGAAGCTGGTGATCACGGTGCTGGCCAAGGAGCTGGGCTTCTGCGACGGCGAGGACGAGAACCTGGTGCAGCTGTCCGGCACGCTATGCAAAGCCCCCAACCTGCGTACCACTCCCATGGGCCGGGACATCTGCGACCTGATGCTGGCGGTAAACCGGCACTACGGCCGCTCGGACTACCTGCCCTGCATCTGCTGGGGTCTGAAAGCCAGGGAGGCCGCCGGCTGGACCGTGGGCACCCACCTGCAGCTCCAGGGCCGCATCCAGAGCCGCAGCTACATAAAGCTCACCGAGGACGGCCCCGTGGAAAAGACCGCCTTTGAGGTCTCCGTCACCGACGCCGCCCCCGACGCCCCGGAGGAAGATCAGTTTTCCTGACCTTTTCACCAGTTTTGTCGAAGCCATTGACCCGGGAACGCATATGTATTATGTTAACTCCCGGAGGTGTTTTTTCATGTGGAAGAAGCTACTATTATTGGCCCTGGCCCTGGGCTTCGGGCTGGCGGCAAATATGCACCTGTGCTGCTCCCTGTGGGTGGATGGGCAGGCGCTGGCGGGGCTGTATTCCCCCCTGGACGCCGGCCGGGCCCGTACCGCAGCCGGCGCCGCGGCGGAGGAGATCGTGGCCGGCCCGGCCCAACAGCCCCGGGTGCGGCAGCGTTATCATCTGCGGCTGCGCCCTCCCTCCGGCACTGTGCCGGAGCTTTCCGCCGCCCTGCTGGACGCCACGCCAGGGGTGGAGCGCAGTGAGGGCGTGTACGTCAGCGGCGTGTATCTGGGCAGCGTCCAGAGCCGGGAGGCGCTTTTCAGCAGCCTGCGGCAGTTCATCACCGGTCAGCTGCCCACCTGGGCGGAAACCGGCTATCTCAGCCAGGAGCTGGTCACCCGGCCCCAGTATGGCCGCGCCGGCAGCCAGACCCCGGTGGAGGACATGGTGCTTCTGGTCTCCGGCATGGCCCCCGTGCTGTATTCCGACGGCCGGGGCTATGTGGCCAGCGCCTGAGACTGTCAAAGAACCAAGCTGCGGGAAAGCCTTCCCCTGGAGGGGAAGGTGCTGAGCGAAGCGAGGCGGATGAGGTGGAAATGCCATTCCCGGCTCTCCCTCAAATGGGGGCGCTATACCAGCAGCCTCGCCAGCCCATTCACCGCCATACACAGCAGCGCCCCCAGCGCCGTGGGCAGCAGGGCCGACAGCGCTGTCCACTTGGCGCTGCCGGTCTCTTTTTTGATGGTCAGCAGCGTGGTGGAGCAGGGCCAGTGGCACAGGGAAAACAGCATCACGCACAGGGCCGTCACTGCCGTCCAGCCGTTTTCCGCCAGCAGCGGACGCAGGGCCGACAGCTCCCCCAGCTCCGTCAGGCTGCCTCCCATGCTGTAGATCATCACCGCAATGGGCAGCACGATCTCATTGGCCGGGAAGCCCAGGAGGAAGGCCAGCAGGATCACCCCGTCCATGCCCAGCAGCCGCCCCAGTGGGTCCAGGGCCCCGGCCAGCGCCATCAGTAACGGCGCTCCGCCTACCTTTACGTTGGCCAGCAGCCACAATAAGGCCCCCGCCGGCGCCGCCACCGCCGCCGCCCGGCCCAGCACAAACAGCGTCCGATCCAGAATCGACCGCACGATCACCTTCCCCAGCTCCGGCCGCCGGTAGGGGGGCAGCTCCAGCACGAAGGCGGAGACCTCCCCCTTCAGCAGCGTGACGCTCAGCAGCTTTGTGGTCAGAAGCGTCAGCCCCACCGCCAGCAGGATCAGCCCGGTCAGTCCCAAAGCCGCCCCCAGAGCCGAGCTGCCGGCCATGAAAAACATGGTGATCAGGGCAATCAGGGTGGGAAAGCGCCCATTGCAGGGCACCATGCTGTTGGTGAGGATGGCCAGCAGCCGTTCCCGCGGCGAATGGATAATCCGGCAGCCCACCACCCCCGCGGCGTTGCAGCCAAAACCCATGGCCATGGTCAGGGCCTGCCGCCCGCAGGAGCCGCAGCGGCAAAAGGGCCGGTCAAGGTTGTAGGCGATCCGGGGCAGATAGCCGGAGTCCTCCATCAGCGTGAACAGCGGAAAGAAGATAGCCATGGGCGGCAGCATCACCGACGTCACCCAGGCCAGGGTGCGGAAGGCCCCATCCACCAGCAAGCCCCGCAGCCAGGCCGGCATCCCCAGCTTCAGCAGCAGCGCTGCCAGCGCGTCCTCCACCCAAAACAGCCCTTTGGACAGCCATTGGGAAGGGACGTTGGCTCCGCTGATGGTCAGGAAGAAGATCAGCGCCAGCAGGGCGACCATCAGCGGATAGCCCCAGCGGCGGCTGGTAACGATCCCATCGATCCGCCGGTCCCGGCTCCCGTAACCGCTTCCGGCATTTTCCACCGCCCGGGCACAGATGTGCTCCCCTGCCCCCACCAGGGCGGCGGCCAGGATGTCATGGAGCCGCTCCTCATCCAGGCCCTGTTCTTCCAGCTTCTGCCGCTGCTGCCGGGCCGCGGCCAGCAGCGCCGGCCCGGCCCGCTCCTCCATGCTCTGCTCCCCTTCCAGCAGCCGCAGGGCCGTGAAGCGCCGTGCCAGTCCCTCCCCCTTGCTTATCAGGAGTGCCAGGGCTGCCACCGCCTCTTCCACCGGCGCCGGGTATTCCACCGCGTAGGGCTTCTGCTCCGCCAGCCGGTCAAACAGTGCGTCCAGGGCCGCCAGCAGCCACCCCCGGCTTCCTTTGTCTCTGCCTACCGTACCGATCACCGGCACGCCCAGCTGCCCTTCCAGGGCCTTCAGGTCAATATGTATTCCCCTGCTCTCCGCTTCGTCCAGCAGGTTCACGCACAGCAGCACCGGCTTTCCTGTCTCCATCACCTGCAGCAGCAGCTTCATGTTCCGTTCCAGACAGCCTCCGTCACAGACCAGCAGCACCGCGTCCGCACCGCCGTAACAGATGAAATCCCGGGCCAGCTCCTCCTCCGGCGAGGCCGCCGTCAGGGAATAGGCCCCGGGCACATCCACCAGCACATAGCCCCGCTTTTCGCTGCGGCAGTAGCCCCTGGCGTTGCTGACGGTCTTGCCCGGCCAGTTGCCGGTGTGCTGCTTCATGCCGGTGAGATTATTGAATATGGTGCTTTTGCCCACGTTGGGGTTTCCCGCCAGGGCAATGATCTTATCCCCCGGCCGGGGCCGCTCAATATGCAGCGCCTCCCCCCGGGCGCCTCTCCCGGTGGATTCCAGCGTCAGTCCCATGGCTCCTCCTTTCAGGCCGGTAAGCCCTGACACGGTTGATGGCGTCAGGGCTTATGTCACAAGGCGGCCAATGTGCTGGCCGCCCTGTGGGCTTACGATTTATGGATATATCATGATGTCCCGGCAGTCCTGGCCCCGGATGGCCAGCACCGCGCCGCGGACAAGGAAGGCCTTCGGGTCGCCGCCGGGGCTCATCCCCAGGCACTCCACCCTTGTGCCCTCCACGATCCCCATGTCCAGCAGCCGGCGGCGCAGGGCCCCGCTGCTGTTCAGACTCTTGACAACGGCGATTTCACCGGGACATAGCGTGTTGAGGCCGGTTCCCTTTTCCATTATGATACACCTGCTTTACGCTGCATTATATGCCCCTTTCCCCCCGGATGTCACAGGTGCCGGGCTATACTGCGGTGAAGGAGAACCCTTTCTCAAGCCTTCCCCTTTGAGGTGCACACTGGGCGGATAAAGCGGCATAGGCTCCCCTTCCCAAGGGGAGCCTATAAAAAGCCTCCCTCTGACGAGGGAGGTGGCAAAAATCTCTGATTTTTGACGGAGGGAGAGAATATGTAAGCCTTTTTGATCTGACTGTCATGGGGATCTCCCTCAGTCAGCTTCGCTGACAGCTCCCTCATCAGAGGGAGCCAGGGGAAGCAGGCTCGCCCGTAGGGGCATCCATTGGCCGCCCGCCTGTTAACATGGTACCTTATCGCGTGCCATGCACGCCCTACGGCACTTTTTCCCGAGCCCCTCTATTCCAGCTCCTTATACATGGCCGGGGCGTCGGCTTTGGAGACGGTCTCGCTGACCTGGGTGACCTCCACCTTCAGCGTTCGCTGGCCGAAGGCGATCTCGATCACATCCCCCACCTTCACCTGATAGCTGGCCTTCACCTGCCGGCCGTTGACGCTGACCCGCTCCCCGTCGCAGGCGTCGTTGGCCACGCTGCGCCGCTTGATCAGCCGGGACACTTTCAGATACTTGTCAAGCCTCATAATAACCTCCTCTAAGAATATAAGAAAACGGCCGTCATCTGACGGCCGTTTGTTTCGCATTATCGTACAAATTACTTTGCAATTGCGTCCTTGAGAGCCTTGCCGGCCTTGAAAGCGGGGACGCGGCTTGCGGGGATCTGGATCTCTTCCTTGGTCTTGGGGTTGCGGCCAACACGGGCGCTGCGCTCCTTGGTTTCAAAGGCGCCGAAGCCAACCAGCTGAACCTTATCGCCAGCTACCAGAGCAGCGGTGATGGCGTCGAAAGCGGCGTTGACGGCCTTCTCGCTGTCCTTCTTGGAAATGCCGGCCTTCTCCGCCACAGCGGCGACCAAATCTGCCTTATTCATAATGTAAAACCTCCTGAATGTTTTATGCGGCAAGTACCGCGTTATGATGAGTCTGCCCGAAAACCGGGAAGAATACTCATTAAATCACAGCCTCCGAAAAGGCAGCACTGTGAATCTACCATATTTCCGGCTGTTAATCAAGTATTATTTGCGCAAATTTCAAATTTCTTAGCGCATATGCAGGATTTTTGCCACTTTTTCGCCGCCGGGGATCAGACTCATGTCCTCCTTGGTGATCACCCGCATGGCGATCACGCTCACCACATACACGATCACCGCCGCCAGGATGGCCAGGGCCGCGCAGGCAGCCATACCGAAATAGCTCCCCGTGCCCAGGAAGCGGCCCGCCAGGCCGTAGACCGCCCAGGCGGAGGCCCCCATCAGCAGGCTTGCCCCCACAGGGCCGGCAAAGACCCGCAGCATCCGGGGCGTCTCCCGCAGGGTAACGCACATAAAGACGAAGTCCATGGCCGCCATAACAAAATAGCTCACCAGGGTGCCGATGGGCGCGCCGTAGATATTGATGCCCCGCTGGGCCACCAAAAACCAGTTGACAACGATCTTGATCACGCCGCCGCTGATGAGGGTGATCATGGTCAGCTTCTCCTTGCCGGAGGCCTGGAGCACCGCGTTCTCCATCAGCACCAGGCACACGAAGAAGGAGGCAATGCCCATGACGCTCAGCAGGCCGGGGCCTGCGGCGTTGCTGTTGGGGTAGAGCAGGTTCATGATGGGCTTGCTCATCACCGCCAGGCCCACCCCCATGGGCAGGGCGATGGCGGCGGAAATCCGCAGGGAGTCCTCGGCGGTTTTCATGGCCTCGCCCCGGTTGCCCCGGGCGTAAGCGCCGGAGATGGCCGGCACAATGGAGATGGTCAGGGGCGTGATGAAGGCGGCCGGCAGGTTGAACAGGGTCATGGCCTTGCCGTACACGCCGTAGAGCACCTTTGCCTCATAGTAGCTGAAGCCCGCCGCGCTTTGCAGCCGGTTCATGCACAGCTTGGAATCCACGGAGTTCAGCAGCGCCATGATGCAGGCGCCAAAGGCGATGGGAATACCGATGGTGAGGATGCGGCGGACAATGGTCAGGGCGGAGTCCACATCGTCGTCGTCATCGGGAATATCGTTGTAGGCCCGGCCGCCGGTATAGGGCGCGGCCAGAATATTGTAATTTTTCCGCTTATATACCACCATGTACAGCAGCGACACCACCGACCCGATGGAAACGCCGAAGATGGCGCCGGCGGAGGCGGCGGGCTTGCCCAGGCCCATGTTTATGATCACCGAGGCCAGGATCAGGCCGGAGATCACCTTGAACAGCACCTCCAGCACCTCGTCCACCGTGGTGGGCAGCATATTGCCGTTGCCCTGGCAGTAGCCCCGGTAGGCGGAAACCAGGCACACCAGCAGGATGGAGGGGGCCATGGCCTTGATGCTGGGGGCCGCGTCCGGGTTTTCCAGATAATTGTCCGCCAGCCAGTTGGGGAAGCACCAGAGAATCAGGGCAAAGGCAACGCCGATGACGAAGAAGGTCACCAGCGCCACCCGGAAGGTCTTTTCCTCCTGCCTGACCCGGCCGTTGGCGTCTGCCTCCGCCACCAGGCGGGACAGGGCCACCGGCAGACCGGCGGTAGCCAGGGTGAAGAACACATAGTAGATGTTGTAGGCGCTGGTGAACATGGAGAAGCCCTCGTCCCCCAGAATGTTCCCCAGCGGAATTTTATAAATGAAGCCCAGGATTTTCATAATCACGACGCCCACCGTGAGAATGGCCGCGCCGTGCATATAGTTCTGTCCCTTCGTCTTTGCCATTACAGTCCTCCTGACGGGAAAGGTTAACTGCTATCTTACACCCTGCCGCCGCAGAAATCAAGGGAAAGGGCGCTCAGTCCTGGCCCAGAATGTGCCGGGCAACGTGCACGCCGCTGGCGGAGGCGTGGGACAGGGAGTGGGTCACACCGGAGCAGTCGCCGATGACGAACAGGCCGGGGCTCTTGGTCTCCAGGTTCCGGTCAATTTCCACCTCCATGTTGTAGAACTTCACCTCCACGCCGTAAAGCAGGGTGTCGTCGTTGGCGGTGCCGGGGGCGATCTTGTCCAGGGCATAGATCATCTCGATGATGCCGTCCAGGATCCGCTTGGGCATCACCAGGCTCAGATCGCCGGGCGTGGCGGCCAGGGTGGGGGTCACGAAGCTCTCCTCAATGCGCCGCTCGGTGCTGCGCCGGCCCCGGACCAGATCGCCGAAGCGCTGCACCATCACGCCGCCGCCCAGCATGTTGGACAGGCGTGCAATGCTCTCGCCGTAGCCGTTGGAGTCCTTGAAGGGCTCGGACAGGTGCTTGGAAACCAGCAGCGCGAAGTTGGTGTTCTCGGTGTGCTTGCTCTTGTCCTCATAGCTATGGCCGTTGACGGTGACGATGCCGTTGGTGTTCTCGTTCACCACCACGCCGTGGGGGTTCATGCAGAAGGTGCGCACCAGGTCCTCAAACTTCTCCGTGCGGTAGACGATCTTGCTCTCGTACAGTTCGTCGGTCAGATGGGCAAAGACCTCCGCCGGCAGCTCCACCCGCACGCCGATGTCCACCCGGTTGGACTTGGTGGGGATGTCCAGCGCCTCGCAGACGCTCTCCATCCACTTGCTGCCGCTGCGGCCCACGGAAATGACGCAGCGCCTGCAGCTGTAGCTCTCTTCGCCCACCTGCACCTGGTAGCCCTCCTCCGTCTTTTTCACGGCGGTGACAGCGGCGTTGAAGTGGAAATCCACCTTCTCCTTCAGCTCATTGTATAGGTTCTCCAGCACCACATAGTTGATGTCGGTGCCCAGATGGCGCACCTGGGCGTCCAGCAGATGCAGGCCGTTTTCCAGGCAGGTACGCTTGATCTGGGTGTTGGCGGTGGAGTAGAGCTTGGTGCCCTCTCCGCCGTGGTCCAGGTTGATCTGATCCACATAGCGCATCAGGTCGATGGCCTCCTGCTTGCCGATGTATTCATACAGGGTGCCGCCGAACTGGTTGGTGATGTTGTACTTGCCGTCGGAGAAGGCGCCGGCGCCGCCGAAGCCGCTCATAATGGCGCAGGTGGGGCACTTGACGCAGGCCTTCACCTTCTTGCCGTCAATGGGGCACTTGCGCTTGTCCAGGGGCTTGCCCAGCTCGAACACCGCCACCTTCAGGCCCTTGTCCGCCTTGGCCAGCTCATAAGCGGTGAAGATCCCGCCGGGGCCTGCGCCCACGATGATTACGTCATAATCTGCCATTTTTCTGTACATCCTTTCCTGATTCCGGGGTCATATATTTCCTTTTCTTTTTAAACAAAAAATATAGCCGCCCCGCCTTTGACCATCCTTTTGGGACAGCCACCCGGCGAAGCAGCCAAATGTATCCTTATATAGGGTACCACGCCCCTTGCGCAATGTCAAGTTAAGGAAGTGTAAACTTGAACGGCGCCAAGCATTGGGCAGATAATCTGTCAGTAATAACTGTCGCCGTAGAAGTCTCCATATTCCCGGTTCTGCCGGTCCACCTCCGATTCGTCCTCGTCCTCAACCACGATCACAATTTGCTTTTTCTGCTCCGCCGCATCCCCTGGCGCAGTCTTTTTGCGGCCGGCTCCAAACACCAGGCTGAATAACCAAATCGATCCCCACAGGCATAGACCCGCCAGAATAACAAGAACCAGACTTGTCACCGTGTCATGCCTCCTTTGCTTTATCGCCTTGTTCAATTATATCATATGACGCAGGCAAAGGGAAAGCCTTTTCAGCTTTTTATGCAAAAACTCCCCGATCTCTCGGGGAGTTTTTTCAGTAATTGAGTTTTTCTCAGGCCTTGCGAACCTTGTCCATGTGACGGGTCAGGTCCAGCATCTTGTTGGAGAAGCCCCACTCGTTGTCGTACCAAGCGATGAGCTTGACGAAGTTGCCGTTGAGGGCGATACCGGCCTGGGCGTCAAAGATGGAGGTGTGAGCGTCGGTGCGGAAGTCGGAGGAGACGACCTCGTCGTCAACATACTCCAGAACACCCTTCATGGGGCCTTCGGCGGCGGCCTTCATGGCAGCGCAGATTTCTTCCATGGTTGCGGCCTTCTCCAGGCGGACGGTCAGGTCAACGACGGAAATGTCGCCGGTGGGAACGCGCATTGCCATGCCGGTGAGCTTGCCGTTGAGCTCGGGGATGACCTTGCCCACAGCCTTGGCAGCGCCGGTGGAGGCGGGGATGATGTTGTTGTAGATGGAACGGGCGCCGCGGAGGTCCTTCTTCTTGGGGAAGCCGTCAACGATGGACTGGGTGGCGGTGGAGGCGTGAACGGTGGTCATGAGGCCCTCGACGATGCCGAAGTTGTCATTGACGACCTTGGCCATGGGAGCCAGGCAGTTGGTGGTGCAGGAAGCGTTGGAAACGAACTGCATATCGGGGGTGTACTTGTCCAGGTTGACGCCGCAGACGAACATGGGGGTGTCGTCCTTTGCGGGGCCGGACATGACAACGACCTTGGCGCCGGCATCGATGTGAGCCTGAGCCTTCTCCTTGGTGAGGTAAACGCCGGTGCACTCCAGAACGTACTCTACGCCCAGCTCGCCCCAGGGAATGAGGGTGGCGTCACGGTAGGACTTGTCGGAGAGGACCTTGACGACCTTGCCGTTAACGGTGACGGTGCTGTCCTCATCGTTGCCGATGACTTCGCCGTCGAAGCGGCCGTGAACGGTGTCATATTTCACACAGTAAGCGATGTGGGAAGCGGGATGGCCGGGAGCGTTGATAGCAACGACTTCGATATCGTCAGACTTGATGGCGGCTCTGAAAGCCAGGGAACCGATACGGCCGAAGCCATTGATGCCAACTTTGATCATAGTTAATATCCTCCATTATAATGAAATACAATATATACATAGACTTCCCGCTTATGGCAGGAAATAAATGCCTTACTAAGTGTCTAAATAATAACACATAATATTTGCAAAAATCAATACGTTTCCTATGTATTTTGCCCAAAAAAGTGCCGAATTTTCGCAGGTTTTCAGCCATTATTCTCCGGCGGTATTGTGTATTTTGTCAAGATTCGAGAAAACAGGCCCTCTCAGGGCAGCCTTCTTCCCACCGCCGCGGGGAAATATGAGGCGAACCGGCGATTGCGGCAGAAGGGAGCGCGCCAACATGAACCAGATCTCCACCGAAATCCTTGCCCTGTCCGGCGAGCCTGCGCTGCTGGCCCGGCACTTCCGCGTATTTTTCGCCAACGCCGCCGCCAGGCAGCTTCTGGGGGACGACTGTGAGGGCCGGCTCCTGGAGGAGCTGCTGGGCCCTGCCCTGTGCGAGACCCAGGCCTCCTCCTTTCTCCTTGACCAGACCATCAGCGGCTGCCGCTGCACCGTCCGGGTGAACCGGCTCGGCGACTGCCAGCTGATTTTCCTGCGCCGCTGCGGCAGCGCTCCCCTGCCGCTCAATGACGCGCTGCTCTATTCCCTGCGCAGCGCCCTGATGAATCTCAGTGCCTCGGCAGAGCTGCTCCGTTCCCGGGCTGAGGAGCAGGGTGACGGCCTGCTTTTGAATACGCTGCGTTCCGTCACCCACTGCTATTACAGGCTGCTGCGGCTGCTGACCAACGCCTCCCTGGTGCTGTCCGTCACCGATGGCTCTGCCCCCTTCACCCCGGAGGAGATGGATATGGTCCCCTTTCTCTCCGGCCTGCTGGACACGGTGGGTATGCTATGCCCCGGCATCCATTTCCGCCTGAGCCACGGGGAGATTCACCCCATCGTGGCCGACAGGCAGCTGGTGGAGCTGATGGTGCTGAACCTGATTTCCAACTGCACCGTCCACGCCAGGGGCTGCACCCGGGTGCACCTGCACCTGATGGAAACCCGGGAAAATCTGGTTCTCTCCGTGGATGATGACGGCTGCGGCATCCCGCCGGAGCAGCTGGGCACGGTCTTTGACCGGTACTGCCACGAATTTGATGTGGGCAGCCTGCTCTCCGGCGCCGGCCTGGGCCTGACCGTGGCCCGCTCCGTGGCCCGGCTCCATCAGGGTACCTTGCTGCTGGAGAGCCGGCAGGACAAAGGCACCACCGTCCGGGTCTCCCTCAGCCGCCGCCTGTCCGGCCACCGGCGTTCCGGCAGCCAGAACGCCTGGGAAAACGATATGCAGGGCATTCTCACCGCCCTTGCCGGCAGCCTCCCCGACGATTGTTACACCGAGCGCTACCTGGATTGACCCGCGCAAAGGCTTCCCCTTGAGGGGAAGCTGTCGGCGCAGCCGACTGATGAGGTGGCAAAATACTTCTTCACTCTTCGCCCTTCCCTCTTACCTCAAAACAGGCGCCCCGCAGGGCGCCTGTTTTCCAATATATATAGTATGTTTCTCAGGGCAGATTCAGCTTTTTCTTCAGCAGCAGCCTGGTGGGGATGTACAGCACCGCGGCATAGACCGCCAGATACAGAATCCAGCACAGCATCACAATGTGCACGCTGCCGGCGGTGCCTACTCGGCTCAGGTCCAGGTTGTCCAGGAACCGCTCCACACCGGGCATGGCGTTGAGCGCCGCAATCAGTGCGGACTGAAGCGTAGTGAAAAAGATGTCCAGCCCGAAGCAGGCCAGGATGGACAGCAGCACCTTCCGGTTGGCAAAGCTGTAGCCGATGGCCATGGCGCAGTAGAAGAGCAGACAGGAGACGCAGACGCCCGCGAAGAACATCACCAGCAGCTCCAGGCAGTAGCCCACAATATGCAGGACGCCGAATTCCCTTATCATGCGCCCCAGCTCGCCCATCACATAGCCCACCTCAGACCAGTTCACGTCAAAGGTCCGCACGTTGCACAGCAGCACCAGCACCACCGCCAGCATGCAGGTCAGGGCAGTAGCCAGAAACCAGATGGCAGAGACAATCAGCTTTGCCCAGATGTGCTGATCCACGCTCACTGGCAGGGTGAACATCAGATAGCCCTCGTCCCCCAGCAGGTTCTGCCGGAAGCGGTTGATCACCACCACCACGGACATGATGCAAACCGCCATCAGTCCCGCCACAAACAGGAAGATCACAATGCCGAACAGAATGTTGAACCAGCTGTACTCCTGCTGGTGCTCCATGGCCCGCATGGAGAGCCCGGCCATCACCGACAGGAACAGGCTCACCAGAATAAAAGGCAGCATGGTTCTTCCGCTGCCCCGCAGCTCATGCTTAATGAGTTTCCCTAGCATTTGAACACCTCCCTGAAATATTCGTCCACACTCATGCCATACTGCTGCCGGATATCGTCCACCGAGGCCTGCAGCGTTACCTTGCCCTGATTGATAAACAGCACCTCGTCCAGCACCTTTTCCACATCGCTGATCAGATGGGTGGAGATGAGCACCACCGCCTCCGGGTCATAGTTGCGGATGATGGTGTCCAGGATGTAGTCCCGGGTGGCCGGGTCCACCCCGCCGATGGGCTCATCCAACAGGTAGAGCTTTGCCTTCCGGCTCATCACCATGATCAGCTGCACCTTTTCCTTGGTGCCCTTGGACATCTGGCTCAGCTTCTGCTTCTGATCCAGACCCAGCCGGGCCAGCATCTCCTCGGCCCGCTGCCGGTCAAAATCGGCGTAGAAGTCCTGGAAAAAGTCCATCAGCTGCACCGCGTTCATCCATTGGGGCATACAGGGCTTATCCGGCAGATAGCTGACCACTGCCTTGGTCTCCGGGCCGGGGCGGCTGCCGCAGATCAGGATTTCCCCCTCACTGGGGCTCAGCAGCCCGTTGGCCAGCTTGATCAGCGTGGTCTTGCCGCTGCCGTTGGGGCCCAGCAGACCCACCACACGGCCCGGGGCAATGCTGATGTTCACGCCCTCCAGAGCCTGGGTGGCGCCGAAGCGCTTGCTCAGTCCCCTACATTCAAAAGTTGCCGTCATTGTTTCTCCTCCTCTTCTCCTTCTTCCAGCAGGTGAAGAATCTCTTCCCCTGTGTAGCCCAGCTGCTCCATACTCTTCATAAAGCTCTGCACATATTGCCGGGCCATGGCTTTTTTCGCTTCCATAATAATCTCCACATCCTCCGTCACATATCTCCCGCTGCTGCGCTGGGAAAACACCAGCCCCGCCCGCTCCAGCTCCTGGAACGCCCGCTGCATGGTGTTGGGATTCACCTTTGCCTCTGCCGCCAGATCCCGCACCGTGCTCAGCTTTTCCCCGGGCGGCAGCTGCCCGGATACGATGCTCAGCTTGATCTTATCCACAAGCTGGGTGTAAATGGGCATATCGTTGTTGAAGCTCCAGTCCATGTCATTCCTCCTCTGTGTTATTGTATTAAGTGATTAGTACAATAACACGCTTCTCTGTCTTTGTCAATAGCCCTGACAAAATTTTTTCAAAAAATCACGGGCGCCCCACCCCAAAGCCTTCCCCCCTTGGCTCCCCACCCCAAAGCCTTCCCCTTGAGGGGAAGGTGCCCAGTGCGCACACTGGGCGGATGAGGTGGCTTGGCTCCCCCTCTGGGGGAGCTGCCCAGTGCGCACACTGGGCTGAGAGGGCCGTCCGCCTGTTCTGCATGCCGTAACATCGTGGACGTGCGATGCACGCCCCTACAGCAGCGCTATTGTTTCCCCTTCCCCATACAGCAAAACCCCCGGAACACGGGAAATCGTGTTCCGGGGGTTTGTTTACAGGGCCTTGCCCTCACTCGCTGCAATGCTCGCAGTCGTGAATCTGAAACTCCTCCGCGTTGTAGGCGATGCCGTTTTTGTCGTAATAGTCCTTGACGGCGGCGCGGACAGCCTCCTCCGCCAGCACGGAGCAGTGGATTTTATGGGCGGGCAGCCCGTCCAGGGCCTCCACCACCGCCTGGTTGGACAGCTTCAGCGCGTCCTCCACGCTCTTGCCCTTGATCAGCTCCGTGGCCATGGAGCTGGTGGCGATGGCGCTGCCGCAGCCGAAGGTGTTGAACTTGCAGTCGGTGATGATGCCGTCCTTCACTTTGATATACATCCGCATGATGTCGCCGCACTTGGCGTTGCCCACTTCGCCGATGCCGTCGGCGTCGTCGATCTTGCCCACGTTCCGGGGGTTCTGAAAATGGTCCATGACCTTGTCGCTGTAAAGTGCCATAATGATTTCCTCCAATATATAAGTCTACTGTTTTATCAGATCAGATGGGGCCGCTGGCCCTTCTCCAGTTCATCCCACACCGGGGACATGTTCCGCAGATAGTCCACCACCTGGGGCACCACCTGGCAGATATGGTCGATCTCCTCCATGGTGTTGTACTCGCCGATGGACAGGCGCAGGGAGCCGTGGGCCACCTCATGGGGCAGACCCAAAGACAGCAGCACATGGCTGGGGTCCAGGGAGCCGGAGGTGCAGGCGCTGCCGGAGGAGGCGCAGATGCCATTGGCGTCCAGCATCAGCAGCAGGCTCTCCCCTTCGATGCCCTCAAAGCACATATTCACCGTGCCGGGCACATGGTGCTCCAGACTGCCGTTGATCTTGCTGTGGGGGATCTTGGAAAGCTCGGCAAACAGCTTATCCCGCATGGCGATCATCTTCTTGCTGTCCTCTTCCATATTGTCCACCGATTCCTTCAGCGCCGCCGCCATGGCCACGATCCCGGCCACGTTCTCGGTACCGGCCCGCTTGCCCCGCTCCTGGCCGCCGCCCTCGATCAGGTTGAACAGAGGGATGTTCTTCCGGCAGTACAGGGCGCCCACGCCCTTGGGGGCATGGAACTTGTGCCCGGAGATGGACAGCATATCGATGTTCATCTTCTCCACATCGATGGGCATGTGGCCCGCTGCCTGCACCGCGTCGGTGTGGAAGGGGATGCCCTTCTCCCGGCACAGGGCGCCGATCTCTGCAATGGGCTGCACGGTGCCGATCTCGTTGTTGGCGAACATGATGGTCACCAGGCAGGTGTCCTCCCGGATGGCCGCGGCCACATCTTCCAGCCGCACCACGCCGTCCTCATGCACGTCCAGCAGGGTCACCTCATAGCCCTCCTTCTCCAGGCGCTTGAGGGTGTGCAGCACCGCGTGATGCTCAAACTTGGTGGAAATCAGGTGCTTTTTGCCCTTGCGCGCGCCCAGGCGTGCGGCGGACATAATGGCCTGGTTGTCGGCCTCGCTGCCGCCGGAGGTAAAGTAGATCTCCCGGGGGCTGGCGGCGCCCAGGCAGGCGGCCACGGTGGCCCGCGCCTCTGTCACCGCCTCGGTGGCCTTCTGTGCGAAGGCGTAAAGGCTGGAGGGGTTGCCGTAATACTCGGTCAGGTAGGGCAGCATGGCATCCAGCGCGGTCTTGCTGACGCTGGTGGTGGCTGCGTTATCAGCATATACAAACATGGTTCTGTCTCCATTTCCTATTATTCTACTGGGAATTATATCACAGTGCGTTTATTTGTCAATGGGCTTTTTCCACTTTTCGCCCGTGAGCAGATCCTGCAGGCTCACCCCGTCCAGATAGGCGTTGGTGATGTCGTCCAGCTCCTTCCACATGGGCACGGTCATGCACTCGCCGGCGTGCTCGCAGCAAATGTCGCCGGCCTTGATGCAGGCCACCGGGGCCAGATTATCCTCAATGCAGCGGAGGATTTCCCCGATGGTGTAGTCCTCCGGGTCCCGGACCAGCCGGTATCCGCCCTCCTTGCCCCGGGTACTGGCCACCAAGCCCTCCCGCTTCAGGCTGCCCACAATCATCTCCAGGTACTTCATGGAGTAGCCCTGCCGGTCGGCGATGGTCTTGAGGGAGATAAACCCTTCCTCCCGGTGCTGGGCCAGGTCCAGCATGACCCGCAGTGCGTAGCGCCCTTTGCTGGTTATATTCATGCGCTTCGCCTCCTTCTTCTATGTTTTGTGCTGCCGGACCGGGGTTCTTCCCCCGCCGCGGCGCAGCAATCAGACGCCGGAATTTAGTTTTCATTTCCTACTGCTTTAATATACCATAAGTTTGCTGGGAATTAAAGCATTATTTTATTTTTCTCAATCTTTCTTTGCTGTGCAAAAATCGCACAGCGTCATTGAAAAAAGTTCTTGCTTTATTTCACTAATGTGTTATTATACTACCGTACTGAAAAATTCCGTATGGAGGACAACAAAATGAAAAAGCTTCTTGCTGTAATACTCACCCTTGCCATGGTGCTGGCCCTGTGTGCCTGCGGCGGTTCCCAGGCCCCTGCCGCCACCCAGGCCCCCGCCGAAGCCCCTGCCGCCGAAAGTGACCTGGCCTATGTGCAGGACAAGGGCACGCTGATCGTCGGCATCACCGATTTTGCCCCCATGGACTTCAAGAATGACGCCGGCGAGTGGATCGGCTTTGACGCTGACATGGCCCGGGCCTTTGCCGAGTCTCTGGGTGTAGCCGTGGAATTCATCGAGATCGACTGGGACAACAAGATCCTGGAGCTGAACTCCAAGAGCATTGACGCCGTCTGGAACGGCATGACCCTCACCGATGAGGTTCTCAACAGCATGGGCTGCTCCAAGCCCTACTGCAACAACGCCCAGGTAGTGGTGGTCAAGGCCGACGTAGCCGACCAGTACCAGACTGTGGACAGCCTCTCCTCTCTGGCCTTTGCGGTTGAAGCCGGCTCCGCCGGTGAAGCCGCCGTGCAGGAGCTGGGCCTGGACTACACCGCCGTCTCCACCCAGGCTGACGCCCTGATGAACGTGGCCGCCGGCACCGCCGATGCCTGCGTTATCGACCTGCTGATGGCCGGCGCCATGATCGGCGAAGGCACCAGCTACGAGCAGCTGACCTACACCGTCTCCCTCACCGAGGAGAAGTACGGCGTCGGCTTCCGCAGCGGCAGCGACCTGGTGGATGCCTTCAACGCCTTCTATGCTGACGCCTTTGCCGCCGGCACCGTCAAAGACATTGCCACCGTCTACGGCGTGCAGGAATCCATTGTTGCAGAATAAGCGCAGATAATGTATAATCAAATAGCGTGCTAAATCGATAAGCAGAGGAGGCAGACGTCTCCTCTGCTTGTGAACTGTTATTATAGAAAAACAATTGTGAGGTTTGCCATGTTCCAGACCGTAATCATGAGCCTGAACGAGGGCTTTTTCAAATCCCTGGAGATTTTTCTCCTGACTCTGCTGGGGGCCATTCCCCTGGGCCTGATCATATCCTTTGGCTCCATGAGCAGCTTCAAGCCTCTCAAGGGCGTGGTAAAGACCCTGGTGTGGATCATCCGCGGCTCCCCGCTGATGCTGCAATTGCTTCTGGTGTATTACGGCCCCGGTATGCTGGGCTGCAACATCTGGGGCACCGGCTCCTCCGGCCGCTTCGCCGCGGCCATGGCGGCCTTTATTCTCAACTACGCCTGCTACTTTTCCGAGATTTTCCGCGGCGGCATTGAGAGCATCCCCAAGGGCCAGAAGGAGGCGGGCCAGGTGCTGGGCATGACCGGCAGCCAGATCTTCTTCAAGGTGACGCTGCTGCAGGTCATCAAGCGCATCGTGCCCCCCATGGGCAATGAGATCATCACCCTGGTGAAGGACACCTCTCTGGTTCGTGTCATTGCGGTGTACGAAGTGATGTGGAACGGCCAGGCCTTCATCAAATCCTCCGGCATCATCTGGCCCCTGTTCTTCACCGGCGTTTACTATCTGGCGTTCAACGGCCTGCTGACCATTCTCTTCGGCTGGCTGGAAAAGAAGCTGGACTACTTCAAGGTTTAAGGAGGCGGCGCTATGGCTTTGCTTGAGGTTACCAATCTCCATAAGAATTTTGACCAGCTGCAGGTGCTCCGGGGCATCAGCTTTTCCCTGGAAAAGGGCCAGACCCTTTCCGTCATCGGCCCCTCCGGCGGCGGCAAGACCACCTTGCTGCGCTGCCTGAACTTTCTGGAAATGCCCACCCAGGGCAAAATCGTCATCAACGGCCAGGACGGCCCCCAGGTACTGTTTGACAGTGATGCCGGACAGGAGCTGAGCCCTGCCCAGATTCGCCGGAACCGGCTCCACTTCGGCCTGGTGTTTCAGAACTTCAACCTGTTCCCCCAGTATACGGCCCTGCAGAACGTGTCTCTGGCGCCCCGGCTCCAGGCCAAAGCCACGCCCGCATACCGGCGGGACCGGCGTGGGGTGGAGCAGGCCATCCAGGACAAGAGCGTGGAGCTGCTGCGCCGGGTAGGCCTGGGGGATAAGCTGGACTTTTACCCCCACCAGCTCTCCGGCGGACAGCAGCAGCGGGTGGCCATCGCCCGTGCCCTGGCCCTGACCCCGGACGTGCTGTTTTTTGATGAGCCCACCTCCGCTCTGGACCCGGAGCTGACCGGTGAGGTGCTGAACGTGATCCGCCAGCTGGCCCAGGAGGACATGACCATGGTCATCGTCACCCACGAGATGAGCTTCGCCGCCGCCGTGTCCGACACGGTACTGTTCATTGACGGCGGCGTCATTGTGGAGCAGGGTCCCCCTTCCCAGGTGATGGCTCAGCCCACGGAGGAGCGCACCCGCCAGTTCCTGCGTGGCTTCCAGAAAAATTGATGCTTATGAAAACGCTGCTTTCCCCTCTTCCAAGCCTTCCCCTGGAGGGGAAGGTGCCCAGTGCGCACACTGGGCGGATGAGGTG
>CAMCCC010000007.1 GCA_945873205.1 uncultured bacterium | reverse complement strand
GACAGCAACCTCAGCGCCGAAGAGAACAGCGCCCCGGCCGATGCCGCTGCCGGTACCGAGGACAGCAACCTCAGCGCCGAAGAGAACAGCGCCCCGGTTGAAGCCGCTTCCGATACCGGGAACAGTACTGTCAGCCCCAGTGAGGACGCTGCTGCCCCCACTGAGAATGTTGAAGCCGAGCTGTAACCGCATCCCGGCGTCCGGCCCCCCTTACAAACCCTGCACCCACATTATATACATTCCCACCGATAGAGGAGAAAGAGAAAATGAAATACAGAAACTTCATCATCAAAGTGGTTCTTTTGGCTCTGATCGTCGTCTTTCTGGCGGTTCCTGCTGTGAACCCGCTGCTTTCCGCTGATGCAAAAATGGCTGTGGCGCAGCAGTTGTCTGAGACCTTTGGCAGCTTTTCCGGCGTCGACGGCGTTTTCAATGTGCCCAAGCTGATTGCATTGCTTGCTATGCTGGCAGGCATATGGCTGGTATCTTCCGTCCTCCTTTTTGTGCTGGGAGAAATCAGTGAACGGCGCAAGAGCACTTCCGCCTTCCTGACCCTTTCCATGAGCTTCGTGAAGTTCGCCGCCGTTTTGATCGGCCTTGTCTGGGGCTTGAGCATCCTCGGCGCCAATGTCTCTGCCATCATTGCTTCCGTGGGGGTCGTTTCCCTGGTTGTGGGCTTTGGCGCACAGAGTCTGATCGAGGACACCATTACCGGCATCTTTATGATTCTGGAAAATCATTTTCATGTGGGGGATTATATCGTCCTGGATAATTTCCGCGGGCGGGTCAAGCAGATCGGCATCCGCACCGTTGTCCTGCTGGATGATGCGGGCAACCTGAAAATCGTCAACAACTCCGACATCCGTAATTATCAGAACCGCTCCCAGATTCTGTCTCTGGCCATATGTGATGTGGGTATATCCTATAGCTCCGATATTCCCAGAGTCGAACAGCTGCTGAAAGATTCCTTTGAGGAAATGTATCGGAATAACATGGATGTATTCGCCGCTCCGCCGATCTATAAAGGCGTGGAGGGGCTGAACGCCTCAGCCGTTACCCTTCGTATTACCGTTGAAACAGAAGAAGCCAATGTATTTATTGCCCGCCGCCGGCTGAACCGGGAGATCAAGCTCCTGTTCGATAAAAACGGTGTGGAAATTCCCTTTACCCAGGTGGTTCTCCATCAGGGAAAGTAATCAAAAATCTGCATCATAGATTTGCCTGAAGGCTCCACAGCCTTTCGGCAGACCGCGGGAAAAACTTTGCTTGACATTGTGAGGTTCCGTGAATACAATGGTTGCCACCAGATAAACGAAAGAGGCGCAACATGACTGATATTCTGATCCGGGCGGGCAGCTTCATCGCCATTATTTTTTTGGGCTATTTTCTGCGCAGAATCGGCTTTTTCAGGAAAGAGGATTTTCATCTCCTCAGCAAGATCGTGATGCGCATCACCCTTCCCGCGGCACTGGTGTGCAGCTTTGCCGGCCGTGAGCTGGAATACTCCATGCTGCTGCTTGCGCTGCTCAGTCTGGCCTTCGGGCTGTTCATGATTGCGGCAGCCTGCCTGCTCAACCGCAGATGGGGCAAGGAGGCCCAGGCCTTTGCCATTATCAACATGGCGGGCTTCAATATAGGCAACTTTGTCCTGCCCTTTGCCCAGGGCTTTCTGGGCCCTGTGGCCGTCATGGCGGTGAGTGTTTTCGATGTGGGCAACAGCTTTATCTGCCTGGGCGGCGCCTACGGTGTGGCCTGCATGGTCAAAGAAAGCGGGAAGAAATTTTCGTTCAAGCCCATCTTCCGGGCCCTGTTCCGTTCTGTGCCCTTCATCACGCTGATGACGATGCTGCTTATTTCGCTGCTGCACCTTTCGCTTCCGAAGCCGGTGCTTGAATTTGCCGGCATCATCAGCGGGGCAAACGCCTTCCTGTCCATGCTGATGGTGGGTGTGGGCTTTGAACTGTCCGGCGACAGGACGCAGCTTGGCGCCATCGTCCGTACGCTGCTGCCAAAGTACCTGTTTGGCATGATCATGTCCATTGTCTGCTTCCGTTTTCTCCCCATGCCCCTTGCCTACCGGCAGGCCCTGGCCATCCTCTTCTTCGCCCCCATTCCCAGCGCAGCCCCCGCCTTCACTGCCGATATGGGCGGCGACTACGGCCTTGCCAGCGCCGCAAACTCCATCGCGATCCTCATCAGCATTGTTGCCATCGTGATCACGCTGCTGCTGGTCATCTGAAAATTTCAAACGAATCTGAGAATCGGAAAAAGCCGCAGGCCATTTATACCGGCCTGTGGCTTTTTTTGGTTGTATGGAGGAGAGGGAATCAGAGCATGTTATCCATCATGCCGTTGGTTCTGACCTTGATCCAGTCGGTCATCTGCATATCCATGCCCTGGATGTGATTGATGAGCCAATCGGTGACCTCTTTTTCGACGATCTGCTCGAACTCCTCGTTGGCGCCCTTCTTGCCCAGAACCTCATAGAGGCCGTTCACGGTTTCGATAAAGGCATCGTGGACCTTCTTGTGCTGGGTGTAGAGGGGGTACTTCTTGGAATTCATGAGCGCTTCCTCGCAGCCAAAGTGGAAGGTGGTGTACTCGGCAAGGAAGTCCAGCGTCTTTTTTGCTTCTTCCACGCCGGTGCCGGATTCGATCGCGCGGTAGAGCTTGTTGATGGCGTCGATCAGCTGCTTGTGCTGATCGTCAACCATGGTGTTGCCTGACATAAGGGCCTGGTAAAAAACGGCTTCTTTCATAATAATACACCTCGTTAAAAATGATTTCCGGGAAAGAATTACTTCGCGGCTTCAGCGGCCATCTCGGCTTCGATCTTGGCGTCGATTTTGGTCTTAAGGGGCAGGGTGCATGCAACCAGCATGGAGATGATGTAAGCGCAGAGGCAGAAGATGAAGGCGGGGACATAGGAACCGAAGCTGTCCTTGAACCATGCGCCCATGAAGGTGCCGAAGGAGGGGCCGATACCCATAACGATCAACGTTGCAAGACCCCAGGTGCGGCCAAGACCGGCGCCGCCGAAAACGGAACCGGCATAGCCGGCGCATCCGCCGGGCTCAATGCCCCAGTAGGAGGCCAGGAAGAACATGGCGATAATGCACAGCGGCAGGCTCTTGGTCAGGCACAGCGCAACGCCGATGGCGCCGCAGGCGGGGCCGATGATCAGCATGACCTTGCGTCCCTTGACCTCGGAACCAAACTTCTTGACCATCAGGTCGGAAATCTTGCCGGTGATGGGCATCATGAACACGCCGAAGGCGCCGATGAGCATGTAGATGTTTGCGGCCTTGTCGGCGTCCATCTGCATGTCGGTCTGGAAGAAGCCGACTGCCTGGGACCAGATCAGGAACTCACCGGCCATAGCGGTCAGGAAGCAAAGGATGTCCGCCCAGATTGCATAGGTGGAGAAGGCCTCCTTCAGGGTGACAGCCCGCTTGGCGGGGCCGTCCTTCTTCTTGAGGGTCTCGGTGCCAAAGGGGGTAACGTTGTAGTAATTGGGGGTGCGCTTTGCGATGAGTGCCGCGGCCACCAGGAATACCGCGCAGATGGCAGCCATCAGCTTCATGCCTGCCTGCCAGCCCATGTTTCTGAGAACGGGCTTCAGGACGATGGTGAGCAGCAGCTGCGCCAGCGGTGCGCCTGCGAAGGCGATGCCCCACATGGTGCCGTATTTCGCGCCCACATACCACTGGCGGCAGGAGATGGTGGAGCTGACCCACAGCATACCAGTGCCGATGCCGGCGAACAGGCCGTAGGTGAACAGGTACACAATGTATGCGCTGGGGGAGCCGGGTTTAACAAAGATGGAGGTCAGGAAGAAGCCCAGGAAGCAGCACACGGCGCCAATAAAGTAGGTGGGGCGGGTGCCCTTCTTGTCAACCAGACCGCCGGAGAAGAAAGCGGTGATTGCGTACACGGTCATCATGATGCAATAACCGAGGGAAGTCTGAATCGTCGTCCACCCGGTGTCGGCGATGATCAGGCTCTGCATGATGGAAAAGCTGGAACGATAGCCAAACAGGCAGAAAACTGCCAGGAAAGCGGACATTACGGTGCAAATACCGTATCTTTTCGCTTTTTCTTCAGAGATGGAATTCATTATTATTCCTCCAATTAATACAGGCTTTCAGGCTTATCCGGCCGGCGCCGGAAGGTAAAGTCGATAGGGACCTTGCTTTTACAAGCGGTCAGAAGGGGGTGTCTTCTCCGATGTAGCAGGCAATATCATTGTCCAGATAAAGCTCCTGAAGCGCAAGCATACGCTCCTCCGGCATATCGCCGTGGTCGTTATACTCATACACCTTTCCAAGCTGCTCCCATTTGGTTCCGCCCATGCGGTGGAAACGGAGCAGATTGATTTCAAACAGCCCGTTCTCATTCATAAACTCGATCAGGCGCTTTGCGTTTTCGGTGCTGTCGTTGTAGCCGTGGATGGTTGGCTGGCGAAGAACCAGCCGGCCGCGCCACCAGTCTGCATGAGCCAGGGTTGCTATGTTGTTGAGAATCGGCTTATTGCTTACGCCCGTTCCCCATTTGTGCATCTCCTCATCCATGTTTTTCACATCGATGAAGGCAAAATTCAGGTTGCGGAAGATCTTCTTGAAAACCTCGGGTGAGGCAAAACCGCTGGTTTCGATGGCGGTGTGCATCTGTTCCTTGCGGCAGCGCTGCAGCACCTGGTCCAGAAACTCGTGATGCAGCAGCGGCTCTCCCCCGGAAAAGGTAACGCCGCCATTGGAACCCCAGTTGGGAAAATCGCGCATCAGAACCTTCATCAGATCGTCAACCGTCAGAAACCGAACGCATTGCTTCAGCGCGTGGGCCGCGCAGACCTCGCTGCATTCGATGGTCTCGCACTTGTTGCAGATTGCCCAATCAACACACGGTTTGCCCTGATCGTTAAATTTCAGAGAGCCGTTGGGACAGGCATCCCGGCAGGCGGTGCAGCCCTGATCCCACTTGCAGCTGCGCTCCGCGAAAAGCAGGTGCTTCTTCACTGCCCAGCTTTCGGGGTTGGCGCACCATCTGCACTGAAGGGGGCAGCCAACAAAAAACACGTTGGTGCGGCACCCGGGACCGTCATGAACGGAGTAGCTCTGAATATCAAAAATCATTCCTGTTGTATCTTGTGGCATGGAATTACACCTTTCCGTTAAGAACATTCGATCTTTTCACGTTTGGGGAAGACAATGTCTTCCCCAAACAATCCTGGTTCCTGAAAAATTACTTTCTCTCGAACTTTTCGCAGCTGAAAGCGCCGCACTGGGCATAGGCCCAGTTCTCTTTGTCATAACCCTTGCAGCTGCCGATACCGTACTTGTCCGCGTCGCTGAAGTGCTTGCAGAACTGGCACATAAAGCCTTCCTCAAAACGAGGGCAGGCGTCAGAACCTTCGCCGTCAATGGGAACGATCATCTTTGACAGCGCGCACATACCTTTTTCGCAGTCGAGGTGCAGGAAATTTGCGCATTCGCAATGTTTCATATTATAAAACCTCCGTAATAGATTGAGTGATTCGTTGGGCGTTCTGCCCATCATCGGACTGGATGAGATGTTTCTCCTGTCAGGAGTTTCTCCGGCAGGAGAAACATCTGCTGGGTTTCCGCACCGGGATGCGGAACGCGTGATTGGGCAAATGCCTCAGGAGTCGTACTCGGTACGGAAGATGACCTCGTCCTGAATGGGCTTGCCGATTTCGCACCAGTACTGGGTGAAGCCGGCCACACGGACCATCAGATCGCGGTAATCATCCGGCTTTGCCTGGGCTTCGCGCAGGGTCTTGGAGGAAGTGACGTTGAACTGGATATGGAAGCCGCCCTTGCGCATGTATGCGCGGTAGACGTCCAGCAGCTTGTGGGTACCCTGGGTGCCCTTGATGGCAGAGGGATGGATCTTCACGTTCATCTGGCTGTTCTGGCACATGGCATGGTCATAGCAGGTGGCGGAGGTGAACAGGGCGTAGATGCCGTTCTTATCCGTAGTGGGAGCGGGGGACATGGAGGCGTCCGCGTAGGTGGTGCCGCACAGACGTCCGTCGGCGGATGCCAGGGTGATGGCGCCCTGAGGACCGTGGGTAGAGACGGAAATCTGGCACATGTAGTACTGTTTGCCCATGTAGGAGCGGAGAGCCAGCATTTTCGGCAGCATCCGATCCTCGTAATCCACTAGAATAGAATCCACATAGTCGTCCGCGTTGCCGTACTTGGGGGCGTTCACGCAGTCGTTGAAGATCTTCTCGTACTTGGGTGCCAGCTCTGTGGCCTCGCGGCGGTCGGGGGAGAACACGCCGGTCTCAAAGGCGGTCTTGAAGCCGAAGTTGTTCCACATGGCGTCCTTCATTTCCTCGAGGGTATACTTCTTGTCGTCGTATACATTCTTCTTGATGGAGGCCAGGGAGTTGATGAGGTTGATGGTGCCGCAGGACTCGAAGTTGATGGTACCGTTGTAGCGTGCGCCCAGATGGCTCTGGTTCTGGCCGTTGGCGAAGCAGTCGGCCTTCAGCAGGGAAGCCCAGACCGTAGGACAGATCTTCCTGTGGGTATCCATCTGCAGGTTGTTCATCCGGTTGGAGACTTCCAGCAGCTCCTGCAGGTACACGTTGTAGTAAACGTCCAGCAGTCCTTCGTATGTATCCAGCTTCCGGTTGTGGGGCTCAAACACCTGGATGCCGGTGCGGCGGTCAAAGCCGTTGCTGAGCACCAGCTCCAGCAGCTTGGGCATGCCGGTGAAGTGGATGCCGGTACCGGCAGTGGGGCCTGCGCCGCCGGGGATCATGTAGGTCTTGCCGTTGTAGTGCAGCGGCTGGAAGCAGCCGGGGGAGGACTCCAGGCATCCGCCGGGTGCCCAGGCGCGGGCGTCATAGATGGTCATGCCTTCCGGCTGGTAGTGACGCAGCATGTAGTTCATGCCGCCCTGGTTGTTCATGATGGCGGGGTAGCCAAGACCCAGCTTGATGCACTGGGCCACCTTCAGCAGGAAGCTCTCCGGCGTCTTTTCATCGTAGAGCAGGGAGAGGGTGGGCTGGGTGGACTTGCCGCGCATACCGGCCTCAACGATCAGGTACTCCAGCGGGTTGACAGCCGTCAGACCGTCGTAGCCCAGGCCGCCGAGGGAGAGGTTGTTGAAGGTGTTGCCGGAGAGCACGCCGCCGGTAACGCCGGAGGAGGCGAAGCACTCGATGGCGGTGATCTTGATGCGGTACAGCTCCAGCAGCTCAATGACTTCCTCATCGGTGGTGGTGCCGTCGGCGATGTCCTTCTCGTACCAGGGGTAGAGGATCTGGCCCAGACGGCCGATGGACTGGCCGGAGTGGGGGTCCTCGTTGACCACGCCGTAGTGGCACATCAGGGTCAGGTTCAGGGCCTGACGGAAGGTCTCCGGCTGCTTGTGGGCGATGTGGTGGGCAACCGCGGCGATGTCCAGGTATTCCTTCTTCTGGACCTCATCGGTCTCATGGGCGGCCAGATATTCAGCCCGCCTTGCGTAGTTCTCGATCCACTTGGAAACGCCCTGGGCGATTGTCTTGCAGGCCATGTAGTAGTAGCCGCGGCTCATGCCGAGTATCCCGTCGTCGCCGGCCTCACCCAGCGTCTCTGCGATCTTCTCGTCGCACAGCTCGATGATCTTGTCAAAGCCGTATTCCAGGGGAACGTAGTAGTTGATGACCTCGCGGCCCTGGGGGATGGCCCAGGAGTCAAACATGACCAGCACGGAGTTGCGATAGCCGGCCCACTTCTGGTAGTCAGGGCGGGCCTCGGCCAGACGGGCGGAGACGCGCTCAACAGAGCCGTTGTCCCAGTACTTGGCAACCTTTACCAGGCAGGGGACTTCTTCGCGGCGAAGGCCGAACTTCTGTGCGATGGAGACCACGTTGCCGAAATCCTTGGTGACGTTGCCGCCGCCTGCGCCCACAACGGAAACTGCGTCTGCTGCGGCCATGGGGGGTGCGTCAACGCCGGCCATCATGGCTTCGGCAGCAGCGTTGAAGAAGGATGCGTCAACCCAGGGGAAGCAGAAGGCGCCGCGGAAGTTGCGGGTCTTGTTGCCGAAGAGCAGCTCACCGGGGAGAATGGTGGGCGTCATGTGGCTGAGAGCGGCCGCCTCGGCCTTTGCCCGGCGAATCTCGGTGATATCGCCGTCGTTTTCCCACCAGACACGGTTGTACCAGTAGGGGTACTCCATATCGATGGTGTTCTTCATCATGTAGTAGATGTTGATCAGCTTGGTGAAGCGGGGAGAGGGTTCGGGAACGACCTCATCAGCAAAGTCTGTAACGTCGCTGACATCAAGTCCGCGTCTTTTCAGGATTTCCTGAATTTTTGCTTCGTTACTCATAGTATTCCTCCTTGTTCATATTTGGCAGAATCTTCCCTCGGGAAGCTTGCCTTGATATTATCTGATTTTTAACAAAATGAGTAGTGCACTTTTCACACATTCAAGAAAAAAGTTTTCGGAAATTATGACAAGAATCACAAAATCGTGCACTTTGCACTAGCGCCGGCGGGATGTTTCTTGTTATAAATTAAACGTAAGAGTGTGTTTGCTCCGGCGCGGAGCCCGGTGAAACCCCGGTTCTGCACGTTGCCTTCCCGTACATTTTGGTAATACTGTTTTCTATAGGTGATGTTACATAAAGTGAATTGATACTGCGGTTATATGGAGGCGCGCAAATGGTTTTACAGGAATCGACGATCTACCCGTTCATCGAAAAGCATCCCGCATCCTATGAAATGATTACCGTGAAGAAAAACGCATGCATCGTTCGCGCAAATGAAGAAAGCAAATACATATGGTATCTCCTGGAGGGAGAAGTCAAGGTGATTGCGGTCAGCAATAATGGGAAAAGCATCGTGGTGGACGAAATCGGCCCCAATAATTTTGTGGGCCATCTCTCCAATCTCTTTGGCCAGAATTTTTATTGTGACAGCTTTGCGGTGACCGATTGTACCCTGGGCCAAATTCCCATTGCCAGGTTCCTTGAGCTGATGCAGGAGCTTGCCTTCAGCCGGCTCTTTTATCTGAAGGTGAACAACCGCCTTTACACCATGTACAAGAAAGAGCTGGTCAAGCATCTGTTTTCCCAGCAGGAGCAGCTGGCCTACTACCTGCTGCAAAACACAAAGGGGAATGAATGTCAGATCAAGAGTATGTACAAGACCAGTGAGTATCTTTGCATAAGCCGCCGCAACCTGTACAACATGATCGACAGCTTCGTGGCGGACGGCTGCCTGGCCAGGACGGAGAAGGGCGATATCCTGATCGCCGATTTTGACAAGCTGCAGGCGAAGGCCCAGCCGGTGGCGACGTATCTGAATAATCTGATTTGATCCCAGCCGGCAGCAAATTCAAAAAAGGGGAGAGCTTCATGACCTATACGCTTGAAAACATAGATTCCAATCATCTGCGTTTTGTTTTTCATCTTTCCACAGAGGAGTTTCAGCAGGCCGCAAAGGAGTACGCTGAGAAAAACCAGAAGGAATATCTGGACGCCATCCGCAGCCAGGGGAGCTTTCGCAAGCCGGTGATCACGGAGCTGGTGAAGAAAGCTTATGCGAAGGCCGCCATGGAGTATCCGCAGGAAATCTACTATACCCCGGCGCTCACCCTGGAGCAGGATGACGAGAACGGCATTGTCTGCTCCGCCCGGGTGCAGATCGCGCCGGCCTTTACCCTGGGGGATTATCACGCCCTTTCTGTCAGCGAAGCGGAGGTGGCCCAGATCGACCGGGAGGTCAGCACCCTGCCGGTGGAGAACCGGGCCGATTCCCGCCGGTATCTGCTCCAGACCTGCATGGTTTCCCAGCTGGGAAAAATCTGCACCGGGGACGTTCCCGATACCATGGCCGGCGAGCGGGCCGCCCAGATGATGAACGCCTTTGAGCAGCAGCTCAACAACAACGGCAGGAAGATAGAGGATTATTACAAGGAATGTAATACCAATGAGAACGAACTGTTTCTGGACTTTGTGAACGAAGCGAAGAAGCAGCTTCATTCCCGGCTCTCCCTCTACGAGCTTGCCAAGGCGGAGGGGCTGCTGGCCACGGACGAGGAATATGAGGCGGAGCTGGCCCGGCTGGCCGATATGTCCATGATGCCGGTCCAGCGCCTGCGCCAGATTTTCGCCAAGCGGGAGGAGGCAAAGGTGCGGCAGGACATTGCCATTGCCAAGGCCGCGGAATACCTCGGCCGGATGGTGGACAAGCGCTATCCCCCCAAAAACGGCTAACGGGAAACCACGATCAATTCAAAGGAAAGGTGAGGATAAAACCCATGTACGAAGGTGTATTCAGCCCCATCCCCGATCCCGGCGCCTATCTGGCCCGCCTTGGCCTGAACCCGGATGATTACAGGAAGGACCTGCATCCCCAGCTTCCCGATTCCCCATCGGCCTACAGCGCCCCCCATAAAAAGGAAGCGCTGGACATTCTGATCCGTGCCCATCTGTTCAACATCCCCTTTGAGAATCTGGATATCTACGATCTCAAAAGAGAGGTCTCTCTGGATGTTGAGGATATCTTTGAGAAAATTGTTGTCCGCCGCCGGGGCGGCTTCTGCTTTGAGCTGAACGGGCTGTTCTGCGCCCTGTTGGAAAGCCTTGGCTTTTCCTGCCGCCCGGTTGCCCAGCGGGTTTTGTTTGAAGGGGAATGCCCTCCCTGCGGCCACCGCTCCACCATCGTCACCCTGGATGATGGGAAGCGTGTTGTCTGTGACGTGGGCTTTGGCGGCCCCACCCCTCTCGGCTGCCTCTATCTGGACTGCACAGAGGTCCAGCACTCCGGGAAGCTGTCCTTCCGTTATGAAAGGAGAGCCGATGGCCTATACCGTTTTATTTATATTCAGGAGGATGGTACAGAAATGCCACTGCACCTATTCTCTGACCAGGAATATAACAAAATTGACTTTGTCTCCCTCAGCGTCTATATGAGCCGGGGGGATCATGCCCGCTTCCGCAATGAGCGGGTTCTCAACCGAATGCGGGAAGAGGGCAGCGTCTCCATTCAGGACGATGTGCTCCGCCTGCATGACAACGGGCGGCTGACGGAAATTCCTCTGCCCAGCTATGAGGAGAAGAAAGCGGCCTATATCAAGTACTTTGGTATGCCGGCAGAGAGCCTTGCCGACATTCCGGGATAAGAACCATTCCATAGTAAGGGATATTTCAATGAATGCCAACGATATACTTCATCAGGCAGATCTTCTGTTTCAGGCCGATAAGCCCCGGCAGGCCGGCGCCTACCTGGAGGAAATGGCCGGCCTTGCCTATGAGCAGCAGCATTACGGCACCGCCCTCTCCCTCTATAATGAGCTGACCGGCTACTATCGCAACAGCGGGGATCTGGACGGGGCTTGGGCCTGCGCGGAAAAGGTGATCAAACTGCTGGACCGCCTTGACCTGTGGGGAACGGCGGATGCCGCAACGGCGCTTTTGAACATTGCCACGGTCTATAAAGCTGCCCATTTGCCGGAAAAGGCCCTGGCGCTGTACCTGCAGTGCGAGGGGATCTTCCGCTCCCAGGGCATTGCGGACGCCCGGCTTGTGGGGCTGTATAACAACATCTGCGTCACCTCCATGGAAGCGGCGCGCTATGAGGATGCCCTTCTTTACGGGGAAAAAGCCTTTCTCCTTTCGGAACAGGTCCCCATGACGGAGGAGAAGCGGGAACTTGTCCGGGAAAATTATTACGCTGCGAAACAGGCGGTTGAACAGGATGGAAGCAACGGAACTTTGCCTTGAAATCCCCGGCGTGGAACTTGCCAGCGGTTTTTACCAGGACTTTGGCCGTCCGGCATTGCTCTCCCGGTTTGAACCCTATATGGACCGGATGACCATTGGCCTTGTGGGCGAAGGGTCGGAATGCTTTGGCTTTGATGACCGGCTCTCCATGGACCATGATTACGGGCCCTCCTTCTGCATCTGGCTCTCCCACGACCTGTATGAGGAGATCGGGCCGGCCGTGGCCCAGGTCTACGATTCGCTGCCCCGGGACTATAAAAATGTGTCCTTCGGTCTGCGGCGGGAGCAGGCGGCCGGCCGCCGTGGCGTCATTCCCACCCTGCCCTTCTATCAGAAGTTTCTGGGGAACAAGGTCCCGCCGGAGAGCGCGCTGGAGTGGCTGGCCATCCCGGAGTCCTATCTGGCGGTTGCCACCAATGGCGTCCTTTTCCACAGCCCGGACACGGAGTTTGTCCGCATACGGAAGCGGCTTCTGGACTTTTATCCCGAAGATGTGTGCAAAAAGAAGCTTGCGGCAAACCTGGTCAAAATGGCCCACGCGGGCCAGGTCAACTATGAACGCATGGCCAAACGGGGGGACCCGGTTGCCGCCCGGCTGGCCCTGGACCAGTTCATTGAGGCGGCCATCCGCGTCCTGTACCTGCTGAACAGACAGTATTGCCCCTATTACAAATGGATGTGGCGGGGCCTGGAACGGCTCCCCGCCCGGTATGACATCCCCACGATGCTGCGCGCCCTGGCCGCCGGCAGGGTGCTGGACCGGGAAGAACAGCTCCCGCTGGTGGAGGCGGTCTGCGGCCAGATCGTGGCGATGCTGCTGGAGCGGGGCTATACGGACGGGTCGGATGCGTTCCTGGAGCGCCAGGCCTATTGCGTCGCGGAAAGGATTGCCGCCCCCCAGCTTCGGAATCTCCCCATCCTGATGGGATAATTCCGAAAGCCGGCAGAAAGGATGATTGTAAGGATGAAAGAAATCATTGAAGAAATTGTCCGGGAGGAGTGGCGCCAGTTCCAGCTGATCAACAGCCAGGGGGGCCGCGCATCCTGTCAGGATGACTGGGCGCAGTTTGCTATCATGCGCAGCAGTCAGTTCCTTGTGTGGCCGGAGCCCCTGCTTTCCTCCTATGCCCAGGACCTGCAAAGTGCAAGCCTTGAGGGCCGCAACCTGATCTTCAATAAATACGCCTACATGATGGCCCGCACCGACCCTGCCGGTTATGAGCGGGTAAAGCATGTGCTGCCGGAGATCTCTCAGGATCGAAAGGACTATCTTGAGCAGGCGGTGCAGATCCACGTCAGATGGGCGGAGGACTTTGCCCGGAGGTTTCCCAAATATGCCGGGAAAGGCCGGGTCATTCACCAGGAGGACGAGTGCTGCGGCCTGACCTCCATTGAGACCTACCAGCGGGGGGAACTGTATTCCTATGGCCCCCAGACGCAGCTTCTTTATTGTGAATTTGTTTTTCGGTGCGAGAAGGAAGGGAAAAATCTGACCTATCTCGTCCGGGATCAAATGGCAAAAATGTATCACTATGAATCCGTTGAGGACATGGAAAGGAGTCAGTAATGCTGGATCGATTTGGTTTTGAAAAAGACCTGGAGGAACTGCGGGCAGACGGTGACCCCTGCAAGGTGGAGTACTATCTGAATCAGCGCTTTATGGAGCTGAAGGACGGCTGTGAGGATGGTCAGTGCTGCTGCTACGGTTATTTTCAGGGCGGGGAAGCCACGGCGGAATTTGAGGAGCTTCTGCGCCGGGACAAAGAGAATAAGAAGAAAGCAGACATTGTTCTGGTTCTGGACGAGCTGGAAAAGCACTATGCCCAGTATAAGCCGGAGCTGGTCACTGCGGTGCATTCCGTGAAGGAGAGCTACAAATAGGCCGGCAGCGCAAAAATGTCCAGCAAAACAGCCGCATCCCCACCGGGGTGCGGCTGTTTTCAGCTTGTCAGAGAAATCCTTATTGCGTGGGAGAAAAACGCTATCGCAAGCCTTCCCCTTGAGGGGAAGGTGCCCAGTGCGCACACTGGGCGGATGAGGTGGAAATCCTGTGTTTTTGACGGAAGTCCCTGCTTTTTCCCAGTTTTATTTGCCACCTCATCAGTCAGCCTGCGGCTGCCAGCTTCCCCTCAAGGGGAAGCCTGTGACCGGCAGAATACGATGGTACAGCAAGTAACACAGACTTTTTGCCTATGCCTGCGGGAAGTCAAAAATTGTAACATTGCGTCCCGTCAAAAGTCATTGTATAATATTGCCTGTAAAACCAATGAAAGAACGGAGGGAGCAGCCTTTCCCCCCTCCCCAAAGCCTGCCTATGAAAACAGAAACCGAACGCTTGAACACCTGCCTGCCCCTGGTGGTTGCCTGGTATGACCGGGTCAGGCGGCCCCTGCCCTGGCGGCAGGAACCCACGCCCTACCACGTCTGGCTCTCGGAGATCATGCTCCAGCAGACCCGCATCGAGGCGGTCATCCCTTATTACCACCGTTTCCTGGCCCAGTATCCCACCGTGGCCGCCTTGGCCCAGGCGGAGGATGAGCGGCTGATGAAGCTGTGGGAGGGCCTGGGCTATTACAGCCGGGCCCGGAACCTGAAAAAAGCCGCTGTCCAGATCATGGAGCAATACGGCGGCCAGCTGCCCCAACAGGCGGCGGCGCTAAAAAAGCTGCCCGGCATCGGGGACTATACCGCCGGGGCCATCGCCTCCATTGCCTACGGCCAGCCGGAACCAGCGGTGGACGGCAACGTGCTGCGGGTGCTGGCCCGGCTGTTGGCCTCAGAGGAGGACATTGCCCTTGCCGGCACCAAGGCCCGCTTCACGGCTCTCCTGCGCCAGAGCTACCCCAGCGGGAAGGAGGCCGCCCTGTTGGCCGAGGGCATCATGGAACTGGGGGAGACCATCTGCATCCCCAACGGGGAAGCCAAATGCACCGCCTGCCCCCTGCAGGCCCATTGCCTTGCCCATGAGACAGATACCGTGGCCCGCTACCCGGTGAAGTCCCCGCCTAAAGAGCGGCGGCTGGAGCAGCGGACGGTGCTGCTGCTGCGCCATGATGGCCGCTATGCCATCCGCAAGCGGGAGGGGAAGGGCCTGCTTGCGGGATTGTGGGAATTCCCCAATGTGCTGGGCGCTCTCAGCCCGGCGGAAGCCGCCGCCTGGGCTGAAGCCCAGGGCCTGACCGTCACTTCCTGCGCCCCCTGCCCACCGGGGAAGCACGTCTTTACCCATGTGGAGTGGCACATGGACGCCTGGCTGCTGGACTGCGCGGAAGAAGCCGGGGCCTTTCTATGGAAAAGCCCGGCGGAGATCAGCGAAGGCTTCTCCGTCCCCACCGCCTTCCGCTTCTGCCTGAAGCTAATCAACAGCAAGCGCCTGGGGGCAGGACACCATCAGGGAGCTGCAGCAGAATGATCCGTTCTGCTGCAGCCCTTTTTTGCATAATTTCATCATTCGGCGGCAAACTAATCACGAGGTGAATCCATCATGCCCAAAAAAGGAATGAAACGCCCGGACTGGACCCATACCCAGCCCCATAACCAGGTGGAGCCGGTGCCCCAGATTCAGGGCAAAGCCAGGCAGGGCAAGACCAAGGCCCGGCCCATCGTCAGCGGCACCAGCGGCTCCAACCAGAAGGTGTTCCATACCGAGCGCCCTATCCCTTCGGATACCTATCCTGTCATCGACACCGACCTTGCCCGGGACAACCTGCAAAATGACGCCACCGCCGCCGACCTGAACGAACTCTGACCCAGCCGCCTTTCGGGCGGCTTTTTTTATCAAATCAAATGGGAGGAACTTATGGAATCCATATGGTCACAGACCTGCCGGCTCCGGCAGCGGGAAGCCCTGCCCGGCGACATGAAAACGGACATTGCAGTCATCGGCGCCGGCATGGCCGGCATTTTGATTGCTGCCGCCCTGCAGGAGGCAGGCCGGCAGGTCATCGTCCTGGAGGCGGAGCGGATTGCCAGCGGCCAGACCCGGAACACCACCGCCAAGCTCACCTGCCAGCACGGCCTGCTCTACGAAAAGCTGATCCGCACCCTGGGCCAGGAGAAAGCCCGGCAGTACGCCCAGGCCAATGCCGCTGCTCTGGAGGAATACCGGCGCATCATCGCCGCCCGGAATATCGACTGCGATTTGGAGCAGCGGGACGCCTATGTCTACGGCAGCAGCGCCGCCCAACTCCGAAAGGAAGCAGAGGATGCCGCCGCTCTGGGCCTGCCGGCCACTTTCGTGGAGGAGACGAAGCTGCCCTTTCCCACCGCCGGAGCAGTTCGCTTTGCGAACCAGGCCCAGTTCCACCCACTGAAATTTTTGCAGGCCATTTCCGAGCCTCTGATCATTTATGAGAATACCCACGTCCAAAGCGTGGAGGAAAATCAGATCATCACCAGCCGGGGCCGGGTGAAGGCGGAGCAAATCGTCTTTGCCTGTCATTTCCCCTTTGTCAATTTCCCGGGAATGTACTTTTCCCGGATGCACCAGGAGCGCTCCTACGTCATCGCCCTGGAAAACGCCGCCCCAATGGACGGCATGTGGATCGGCGCGGAGCAGGGGGCCTATTCCTTCCGCAATTACGGCCCGCTGCTTCTCCTGGGCGGTGGGGGTCACCGCTGCGGGGAGAACAGCGCCGGTGGACGCTATGAACTGCTGCGGCAGAAAGCGGCCCAATGGTTCCCGGGCAGCAGGGAAGTGGCCCATTGGTCGGCCCAGGACTGCGTCACGGCGGACAGCGTCCCCTATATCGGGCCCTACGCCGCCAGCCGGCCCAACTGGTATGTTGCCACCGGCTTCCAGAAATGGGGCATGACTTCCTCCATGGTGGCCGCCATGCTGCTGCGGGATCGAATCTGCGGGAAGGAAAACCCCTGGGCGGAGGTTTTCGACCCCGGCCGCTTCGACGAAAAAACCCTCACCGGCCTTGCCCAGGAGAGCGGCCAGGCCGTCAAGGGCCTGGCAAGGCAGCTGTTCCAGATCCCGGCGGAGGCGGCCAGGGAACTGCCTCCCGGCCATGGCGGCGTGGTGTTCTGGAAAGGAAAAAAGTTGGGCGTCTATAAGGACGAAAGCGGCGCCCTGTGGCCTGTGGATATCCGCTGCCCCCACCTGGGCTGCCAGCTGGAATGGAACCCGGATGAGCGCAGCTGGGACTGCCCCTGCCACGGCTCCCGCTTCGACTGCCGGGGCAAGCTGATCTCCGGCCCGGCCCAGGAAGATATAACCATACAAACCTGAAAAATTCACACATTTATATGCAGAATTCTCCTTGCGTCTCCGCTGCGGCTTCAGTAAAATAAGGCCATAAGCGAAAAAGGGGAGAAAGCAATATGAACGCCAACGCCATAGTATACACTTCCAACACCGGCTATACCGCGCAGTACGCCGGTCTGCTGGGGAAAAGGACCGGCCTGCCGGTGTATTCCCTGACTGAAGCCGGGGCGAAGCTGCCTGCGGGAAACTGTGTTATCTACCTGGGCTGGCTCATGGCCGGCAAGGTGCAGGGCTATGCCAAGGCGGCCAAGCGCTATCGCATCGCCGCAGTCTGCGGCGTGGGCATGGGGGCCACCGGCTCCCAGCTGGCGGATGTGCGCAAAGCCAACAGCCTGGGGGACGAGCTGCCGCTGTTTACCCTTCAGGGCGGCTTTGACATGAGCCGGCTCAAAGGCATCTACAAGCTGATGATGCAGGTCATGGCCAAAACCGTGGGCAAGTCCCTTGCCGCTAAGCAGGACAGAACTGCGGAGGAGGACCAGATGCTGACCCTGCTGACCCAGGGCGGCAGCTGCGTCAGCGAGGAGAACCTCCAGCCCGTGCTGGACTGGTTTTTGGAAAGCTGAACCCAATCAGCAAAAAGGAAGCCCATGCTCAGACATGGACTTCCTTTTTCACGTTTTTTTATTTGTTCTGTGCGATACTGCCCTCCCGGTAGGCCCGGATCAGGGCTTTGAGAGCGGCCCGGCGCTGCTCCAGATTTCTGCCGCTGTCGGTATCGGCAATGTAGCGGCGAACGGGGAAGGCCTCCACCGGGATGGAGCTGGACTCCATATCCGCGTTGTCCGCCAGCACCCGGGCAACCCCCTCAAAGGGCCGGTGGGATTTCAGTCGCAGCCCGTGAGAGTTGTAGATCAGGGTGTAACCGGCGATGCCGGTGGTGGGCTGGTAGGCCCGGCAGAAGCCGCCATCGATGATGAACAGCTTCCCTCCGGCCTTAATGGGGCTTTCCCCCTTCCGGGCCTTCACCGGCGTGTGGCCGTTGATCACCCGGCCCACCTCCGGGTCCAGGCCAAACTCCCGCAGGATCATGGAGACCATCTCCTCATTCTCCCAGTGCTTGAAGTAGGGGTTCTTGGGCTCCTCCCAGGTGCTCTTGTCGTCCACATAGCTGCGCTCAAAGGTGTGGAACTTCCGCCCGGAGAAGGGGCTGTCGCAGCCGCACCAGAGGTACCACATCATGTCAAAGGCGCTCTCGTCATGCCGCACCCAGGCGGCGGTGACCACCGCATCCGCGTAGTCCAGGAACTCCTTGCCGGAATACCACTTGCCCCCGTGGCGCACCCGGGCGAACTGCCCCTCCTCGGTCATGGGGATGCAGCCGTGGAACAGCAGATTGCCGTTCCAGCTCAGATAGGTGCTGCCCTTTTGATAGATAAAGTCCAGATGGCGGCGCAGAGTCTTGCTCTCCCGGAACATGGAGACATATTCCTCCACCAGCGCCTGCTCCTCCGGGCTGAGCCGGTAAGGCTCCGCCGGGTCGATGGTGGGGAAGTGCCGGGTGTTCAGGGGGTAGACCCCGCTGTCCAGACTGACGGTGTAATTCTGCCAGTCCACCCGCTCCAGCATCAGCCGGTCATCCATGCCATAGCCGGGGTGCCGCTTGATAATCTGCCCCTCCAGCTTGGCGCCCAGCACCGTCAGGGCCTGGTGCAGGGTTTTCTGCTCCGCGTCGCCATAGACCCGGATGCAGAAATCCGTCAGCTGCCGCAGGGAGATGCCGTAATCCCGCTCCAGGGTGGCCTCGTTGTGATAGTCCACGCTGATGCGCAGTACCGACAGGACCGAGGCGGGGCAGCCGGCGCCGGCGCCCAGCCAGAGAATGTCGTGATTGCCCCATTGAATGTCCATGTTGGGGTGCTCCATCAGAAGCTCAATGATGCTGGCCGGGTCAGGCCCACGGTCAAAAATATCCCCCACCACATGCAGCCGGTCCACCGCCAGGCGCTTGATCAGTGTGGCCATGGCGACGATCAGGCTCTCCGCCGCGCCGGAATCTACAATGGCGGAGATGATGGCGTCGTGATAACGGAACTGGTTGGCGTCCTCATCCCGCTGCATGTGCAGCAGCTCGTCCAGCACAAACTCCCACTCCCGGGGCATGCGGTGGCGCACATAGCTGCGGGTGTATTTGCTGGAGAGCATCTCCGTCAGGGTCCGCAGCTGCTCAATGATGGCGCGCAGCGCAGCGTCGTCCAGTTCTCCCCGCTCCCGGAGAATGTCCAGCTCCTCCTGGGGGTAATAGATCACGGAACAGAGGGCGTGGCACTTGCTCTCGCCCAGCTCCTCCCGGAAAAGCAGCAGTACCTTTTCCAGAATGACGCCGGAGCAGTTGTTGAGGATGTGGCTGACGGCGGCGTACTCCCCGTGCAGGTCGCTGATGAAATGCTCCGTCCCCTTGGGCAGCGCCAGAATGGAGCTGAGGTTGATCAGCTCCGAGCAGGCGGCGGCCTCGTTGGGGTATTTCTCGGCCAGAAGCTCCAGATACTCCCGGTCAAATTCTCTCATGTCCTTCCCTCCGTTTTCAAACTTTTTTCACCGAATTGGTTCCTGTTTCCAGTATAATCAAATCCGCCGGAAAGTGCAACCGAAATCCTGTAAGGGAATTGACAAATTCAAAAAACCGATTACAATAAACCGGCAAGCAAACGCGAACAGGAGAACCGTATCATGAACAACAAGGAAGTCCGGGAGCTGAAGCGCAGGCTTCAGCCCGGGAAGAACAATATCACCCACCTCTACGGCTGCTACGTCAACAGCGCCACCCGGGAGGTGATCTCCCACTTTGACGAGCCGGTGAGTATGCTGGACGAGCAGGAGCAGAAGGCGTATTTTGCCCTGCTGAACAAATGCCTCTCCGGCGGCATGGGCAAGAACCTGATGGATGTGTCCTTTACTACCGAGCAGGTGCGGGATAGTGAGGAGCACCGCCTGCTGAGCCAGCTGCGCCAGACCCGGCTGGAGGACGAGACCCTTCGCCAGCGCCTCTGCGCCCTTTTGACGGAAAATCTCAGCTTTGAGGAGAAAAATTTCCTGATCCTCATGGCCTACGACGCCTACGACGTAAAGGCCAACAAGGAGGACGAGGACAGCACCGACGTGTTCCGTTACTTTCTCTGCTGCGTCTGCCCGGTGGTCACCGGCAAGGCGGAGCTGGGCTACCGCCATGACGACAAGCGCTTCCATAACGCCGTCATCAGCCAGATGCTGAAGCCCCCGGTGCTGGGCTTTTTGTACCCCGCCTTTGATGACCGCTGCACCAATATCTACGGCGCCCTGCTCTACAGCCGCAACGCCCAGGAGAACCACGCCGCCTTTGTCAACGCCGTGTTCAACCGCCCCGCGCCCATGACCGCACCGGAGCAGAAGGACTGCTTTGACCAGCTGCTCTCCGACGCCATGGACGCCAGATGCAGCTTTGAAGTGATGCAGAACCTGAACCAGCAGCTCTGCGATAAAATGGCTGCCCATAAGGAAAGCGGCTCCCCGGAGGTGCTCTCCTTCACTGCCGAAGAAATGGGCGAGCTGCTGGAGGACAGCGGCACCGCCCCGGAGCAGGCGGAGGCCTTTATCCATTCCTGTGAGGAGCGCCTGGGCAAAGATGCCGCCATTCTCCCTGCCAATATCTGCAACCCCCGGAAGATGACCGTAAAGACCGAGCAGATCAAAATCAGCCTGGACCCCCAGTACAGCTATCTCATCAAGACCAAAAAGGAAAACGGCAGGAAATACATCATCATCTCCGCCGACGCCGGCGTGGAGATCAACGGCGTTCCTGTGGAAATTGAATAAAAACAGTTCAGCAGAATCCACAAAGCGGCCTGGCAGCACCGGGCCGCTTTTCCAATGCTGCGGGAAAAATGATTGAAAATTTTTAAATATTTGTTAAAACCATTGAGACTGCCCCCTTTTTGTGTTATTCTGAGCCGGAAAATGATTTTAATTTTTGAAATAACCCGAAGGAAGGCACAACGATGCGCAAGATTCAGATCATGACCGATTCCGCCAGCGACATTTCCGCTGCCGATGAGAAGCAGCATAACATCGCCGTCATCCCTTTCCCCGTCACCCTGGGCGGCAAGAGCTACACCAGCCGCGTGGACTTTGACAATGAGGGCTTCTATGCCCTGCTGGCGGAGCATGACGATGTTCCCACCACCTCCCAGGTCACCCCCTTCCAGTTTGTGGATATTTATCTCCAGCAGGCCCGCGCCGGGGTTACGGACCTGATCCTGGTGCTGATCAATTCCAAGGGCTCCTCCACCTATGACAACTCCGTTCAGGCCATCCGGCTTTTCCACGAGGATTATCCCGAATACCCGGACTTCCGGGTCCACAGCTTTGACGGCATGGGCTATAACGCCTGCTACGGCGCACCCGTGGTGGAGGCGGCTAAAATGTTGGAAGCCGGCGCCGGCGTGTAGGAGATCTGCGCCTACCTGGAGGACATTCTGCCCCGGCGGCAGATTTACTTCGGCATCTACGACCTGAAGTACGCCGCCAAGTCCGGCCGCATCCCCACTGCCGCCGCCTTCCTGGGCACCAAGCTGAACCTGAAGCCGGTGATGAAGATTTTTGACCGGGAGATCACCACCGCCGCCAAATGCCGGGGGGAGAAGAACCTGGTGGAAAAGACCGCCCAGCTGAGCCGGGCGGATATGGAGCCGGGCACCCCTTACCAGCTGATCTATGGCTGCGATGAAAGCTGCCTGGAGGAGATTCGTGCCGCCATGAGGGAAGCCCTGGGCTATGAGGCCGACGCGGTCTACCAGATCGGCGCCGCTGTGGCCGCCAACGCCGGCCCCAAGGTGGTGGGCGTGGCCTTTACCCGGAAGAAAGACTGAACAAAGAAACAATAGGGAGCAAACCAGGCCGGGCCTTCATGGCCCGGCCTTTTTCCCATCCGATTGCAAAGACCTGCCCACCTGTGATATAATGAACAAAAAAGTCCTGGGGAGGCAATTCACGCAATGAAGAACCGCAAAGAGAAACTGAAAAAGGCCCAGCCCTATAGCAATAAGACCACCCTCACCGTGTACCTGGTGCTCCGCGGCCTGATTATCCTGATCATGGTGCGTGCCGTGCTGCGTGGCAATTATGAAAGCGTGTTCCTCTGCGCTCTGTCCCTGGTGCTGCTGATCCTGCCCAGCATCCTCCAGAAACGGCTGTATATCACCCTGCCCAGCACCCTGGAGGTGGTCATTCTTCTGTTTATCTTCGCCGCTGAAATCCTGGGGGAGCTGGCCAGCTTTTACGTCCGGGTGCCCAATTGGGACACCATGCTCCACACCGTCAACGGCTTCCTCTGCGCTGCCGTGGGCTTTGCCCTGGTGGATATGATCAATCGGAACGAGCGCTTCTCCCTGAAACTCTCCCCGGTGTACCTGGCCATCGTGGCCTTCTGCTTTTCCATGACCGTGGGCGTACTGTGGGAGTTCTTTGAGTTTGCCGCCGATCGTTTTCTGGGCCTGGATATGCAGAAGGACACCGTCCTCTCCGCCATCGGCTCCGTGGCCCTTGACCCCACCATGAGCAACAAGGTGATCCGGGTGAAGGATATTGCCGACGTGATCATCGTCCATGCTGACGGCAGCCAGCAGGCCCTGGGCCTGGGCGGCTATCTGGACATTGGCCTGTTTGACACCATGAAGGACCTGTTCGTCAACTTTGTGGGTGCGGTGGTTTTTTCCGTCATCGGCTATTTCTATGTGAAGCAGGAGGGCAAGGGCAAGTTCGCCTCCCGCTTCATCCCCAAGGTTCCCGGCCCGGAAAAGGAAAAAAAGGACAACCAGCCCTGAACTTTTTCAACGAAAATTTACCGTCACTTGATGTTGAATTGAAATTGGCGTTGTATGATACCCGGCGATATGATGGATACAGGAGGCTGAAATGTTAAAGATACTGATTGCGGAGGACGACCGGGAGCTGCGGCAGCTGTTTGAGCATGTCCTGGTAAAGAACGGCTATTCTGTCCGGGGCGTGTCCGACGGGCAGGAGGCCCTGGACGCCATGGATGAGGAGTATTTCAATCTCATCATTTCGGACATTATGATGCCTGTGATGGACGGCTATACCCTGGTGCGCTCCCTCCGGGAAGCGGGGGATACCACCCCTGTGCTGATGATCACCGCCAAGGACGCCTTTGACGATATGCGCATGGGCTTCCTCTCCGGCACCGATGACTATATGGTCAAGCCCGTGAACGTGAACGAGATGGTACTACGGGTCAGCGCCCTGCTGCGCCGGGCCCAGATGATCAGTGAGCGGCGCCAGGTCATCGGCGGCACCACCATGGAGTGCGACTCCCTCACCGTCACCACCGAAAACGGCAGCATGGTTCTGCCCCAGAAGGAGTTCATGCTGCTGTATAAAATGGCCTCCTTCCCCGGCAAGATTTTTACCCGCCAGCAGCTGATGGACGATATCTGGGGCTATGACTCCGAGAGCGACACCCATACCGTGGATGTGCATATCGGCCGCCTGCGGGAGAAGTTCCGGGACAGCAAGGATTTCAAGATCGTCACCCTCCGGGGCGTGGGCTATAAGGTGGTGCGCCTGTGAAGAAGGATAGGCGCCGCCGCTTCTCCATGCGGCTGTATATGACCCTTCTGGTGCTGGTGGAGCTGGGCATTATTGTGGCGGTTTCCGGCCTGGTGAGCTGGCTGGTGGTGCGTTTTGATATTCCCTATATCAAGCTGCCGCCGCTGGCCTGGTTTCTGGTCATCAGCATTGTTCTGGGGGCGGCCCTCACCTCCTTTATCAGCCGCTGGCTTCTGAATCCCATTCTCCAGCTCAGCCAGGCCATGGGCCAGGTGGCCAAGGGGGACTTTGATGTGCGTCTGAATGAGGAGCATCTTTTCGGTGACATTGAGGACATCTACCATAATTTCAACCTGATGACCCAGGAGCTGGGCAATACCGAGACCATCCAGACCGACTTTGTGGTCAATGTCTCCCACGAGTTCAAAACCCCCATCAACGCCATTGAGGGCTACGCCACCCTGTTGCAGGCGGAGGAGGACAGCAGCCCCCAGGATCGCCGCCGCTATGTGGAAAAGATTCTCTATAACACCCAGCGCCTGTCCAAGCTGGTAAGCAACATCCTGCTGCTGAGCAAGGTGGATCACCAGGCCATCAGCGCCCAGGGCAGCCTCTACCGCCTGGATGAGCAGATCCGCCAGTCCATCGTCCAGCTGGAGCCGGAGTGGGAGAAAAAGGACATTGACCTGGATGTGGAGCTGGAGGACCTGAGCTATACCGGCAACGAGAGCCTGATGCTCCATGTGTGGGATAATCTCATCGGCAATGCCATTAAGTTCAGCCCGCCCGGCGGTCTGGTGGGCGTCAGCCTGAAAAGGGAAGGGGAGCAGGCGGTTTTCCGGGTGGAGGACTGCGGCCCCGGTATCGATGCGGCCTCCCTGGGCCATATTTTCGAAAAGTTTTATCAGAGCGACAGCTCTCATAAGCAGGAGGGCAACGGCCTGGGCCTGGCCCTGGTCAAGCAGATTCTGGAGCTGTGCGGCGGCAGCGTCAGCGCCGAAAACCTGCCGGAAGGCGGCTGCCGCTTTACCGTCAAACTGAATATGGCGCCGTAACGCTGCATCAAAGTCAAAGCCCGGAGCAATTCCGGGCTTTGGCTTTTTTTCAACAATTCTTGATAATTGCTTGAGCCTTTGTTGACAATAAGAGGGTAGACTGTGTGCAAAGAGAAAAAGGAGTCGATTACGCGTGCTCAAATGCATCCTGTACCTGGCGGCCATCGGTGTCGCCTCTTTTGTCATCGGCAGGCTCCTGCCCAAGTCCTGGCTTCACGAGGACTGCTTCCCCTTCCGCCCCTTCGCCTTTGAGCGGCAGGGAAAGCTCTATGAAAAGCTGAAGATCAAGTCCTGGCAGAACAAGCTGCCGGATATGAGCCGCCTGTGCAAACACCTCATGCCCGCCAAAAAAATGAACGCCGACACCCTCCGGGAGCTGCCCCTGATGATCAAGGAAACCTGTGTGGCGGAATTCATCCATCTGCTGCTGCCCCTGGCGGGGCTGTATTGCCTGCATCTCTGGCCCGGCGCCGGCGGCGTTATTGTGACCCTTCTGTATTTCCTGGGCAACCTGCCCTTTGTGCTGATCCAGCGCTATAACCGGCCCCGGCTCCAGCGGCTCTGTGCCCTGCAGCAAAGAACCGGGGGCAAAAGAGAGGCCATCGCATGAACACCCTTATCCTCAGCTGCAACACCGGCCAGGGCCACAATTCCTGCGCCGCCGCCATCAAGGAGTATTATGACCACCTGGGCCAGCCCTGCGCCGTGGAGGACGCCCTGGCCTTCATTTCCGGCGGCTTTTCCGCCTTTATCTCCTGGGGCCATTCCACGGTCTACCGCCACCTGCCCTGGCTGTTCCGCCTGGGCTACCGCTGGACGGAGCGGCACCCCGCTGTGTTCCGGGCTCATTCCCCGGTGTATAAGCTCCTCACCCAGGGGGCCGGGAAGCTCTATTCCTACCTCTGCGCCAACAGCATCGATGCCGTCATCTGCGCCCACCCCTTTGCCGCCCTGATGATGACCGAGCTCTTCAAGCAGCACCCCGGCTGCGTGGCCAGCGCCAACCTGGCCACCGACTACGTCTGCCACCCCGGCGTCCACGACACCGCCCTGGACCTGTACTTCATCCCGGACGCTGCCCTGGCTCCCGGCTTTGAAAGCCCCGGCATCCGCCCGGAGCAGATCGTCCCCAGCGGCCTGCCGGTGCGCCAGATGTTCTATACCGCCCGGCCCGTGCCGGAAGCCAAACGCCTCATGGGTGTCCCGGAGGAGGGCAAGCACCTGGTAATGATGTGCGGCAGTATGGGCTGCGGCCCCATGAAGCGGCTGGCCCGGCAGATCACCCGCCGGATGGGCCCGGAAGTCACCCTCTCCATCGTCTGCGGCACCAACCACCGCCTGTTTCGGCGCCTGACCCGCCGCTACCGGGCCGACCGCCGCGTCCAGGTCCTGGGCTATGTGGAGGATATGTCCGCCCTGATGGACAGCGCCGAAGTCTGCCTCACCAAGCCCGGCGGCATCAGCACCACCGAGGCTGCGGTAAAGGCCCTGCCCATGGTGCTCATCAACGCCGTCTCCGGCTGCGAGCGGTATAATCTCTCCTACTTCACCGCCCTGGGCGGCGCAAAGACCGGCGCCGGCGTGAAGGCCCTGACCCAAATGGCCCTGGCGCTTTTGAACAGCCCGGAAGAACAACAAAAAATGCGCGCGTCCCTTGCACCCATGGGGGAGCGGAACGCCGCCGAAATCATCTATACCCAAATGAAAAAGCTGGTGGAACAAAAAGAAAATGAAAACCCTGCCTCCTGCTGTTGACTACCGCGCTTTCCGTCTGCGCAAGATAAACGACGAAGCGTACCGTCACCTGAAGCTGCTGCTCTATTGGCCGGTGTACGGCCTGCTGTTTCTGTATGTGGAGCGCTTCTACCCGGTGGCAAGCTACCATGTGATGCACTGCGCCCTGGACGACTGGATTCCCTTCAACGAGTGGTTCCTGATCCCCTACCTGTTCTGGTTTGTGTTCCTGGTGGGCATGCACATCTACACGCTCCTCTACGACCCGGAAGCCTTCCGGCGGATGATGCACTTCATCATCCTTACATACAGCGCCGCCATCCTTGCGTATCTGGTCTGGCCCACCTGCCAGAACCTGCGCCCGGCGGCCTTTCCCCGGGACAATGCTCTGACAGCCTTCATTGCCGGCTTCTATCAGTTCGATACCAATACCAACGTCTGCCCTTCCATCCATGTGATCGGCTCGCTGGCGGTGATGTTCACCGCCTGGCATTGCCGGGGGCTGGAGCATTGGGGCTGGAAGCTGGCCTTCACCCTGACCGCGCTGCTGATCTGTGTCTCCACCCTGTTCATGAAGCAGCACTCCGCGCTGGACATTCTGGCGGCCCTGCCCATCTGTCTCATCGCCTATAAGCTCTGCTTTGCCCGCCAACGGGAATCGGTGGGCGCCCTTCGCCCGGAAAAAGCGAAGCCATAACAAAACCGCCGGCAGCTTAAGCTGCCGGCGGAAATTTTTTTCAGAGCTTATTTGTTGATCAGTTTCTCGCAGACCTGGCCCAGGATACGCATACCCTTTTCGATGACCTCGTCGCTGCTGTTGGAGTAATTGATGCGGAAGGTGCGCACATTGCGCTGATACTCATAGAAGGGGTCGCCGGGGCAGATGGCAACGCCCTTTTCCAGACCGGCCCGGTAAAGCTCCAGTGCGGTGATGCCTTCGGGGAGGGTGGCCCACAGGAACATACCGCCCTGGGTCGGGGTAAAGGTGACGCCGGCGGGCAGGTACTTGCGCATGCAGTCCATCATGAACTGGGCCTTCTGGTGGTAAAGCTCCTTGGTCTTTTCGATGTGCTTGTCGATGTCGTTGTCGGCCAGGTACTGGGCCAGCACCATCTGGCAGAAGATATTGGTGTGCAGGTCAGCGGTGGCCTTGTAGCCCAGCAGCTTCTCCCGCAGCGCCTTGTTGCGGCAGCAGATCCAGCCGATGCGCATACCCGGGGCCACGATCTTGGAGAAGGTGCCCAGCATGCAGCACTGCTCGCCCAGCTCTGCGCCGAAGCTGGGGCTGGCCTCGCCCTCGAAGCGCAGCTCGCTGTAGGGGTTGTCCTCCAGCACCAGCAGCTTGCTGCCCTTGAGGATTTCAGCCACCCGGTCATGCACGGCCTTGGAGTAGGTCAGGCCGGTGGGGTTCTGGAAGTTGGGGATGATGTAGATCAGCTTGGCATTGGGGTGCTCCTTCACGGTCTTTTCCAGCAGATCGCAGTCGATACCGTCGCTGTTGATGGTGACAGGCAGCACAGTGGGGTCAAACATATGGAAGGACTGCAGCGCCACCAGATAGGTGGGGTCCTCTACGATGATCTCGTCGCCTGCATCGATCATGGCAGCGCCAACCATGGCCAGGGCCTGCTGGGAGCCGTTGGTGATGATGATGTCGTCGGCGGTCACACCGTAAACGCCCATGGTTTCGTAGCGCTTGGCCACCCACTCCCGCAGCGCGGGGTAACCGGGGGTAGAGCTGTACTGCAGGGCAATGGCGCCCTTTTCGGCCAGGATCTTCTTGGTGGCTTCTTCCATCTCCGGGATGGGGAAGGACACGGGGTTGGGCAGACCGCCGGCAAAGGATATGATGTCAGGGGAAGCGGCAGCAGCCAGAATACTGGCAGTGAACTCGCCCTGGAAATCAGGCTTGGTTACCAAAGTAGACATTTTAAAATTCATGGGAAGGACTCCTTTCGATCGTGACCAAAGCATCTGGGGCATGCTCTGGCTTTAATAGGAAACAGTATATACCCAAAATCTGTATATGTAAAATAAGAAATGAAGAATTTGCAATAACTTTGTTCAAAATGCAGAAAAAATGGCTGATTGTGGCGGATCCCATGACAGACATGACAAAAACCAACCGAAATAGTAGGCATAAATAATGCACAAACGGTCAAAAGTTTACATGGACTTTCTTGACTGACGCCCCATGGGAGTATACCATGAGTACCATACTACGATGAAAGGAACTGCTATGAGGAAGCTTTTGCTCTGTTTTGCTTTTCTGCTTGTGCTGTTCTCCGGGGCTTTCTGCGCCGGTAAGTTTTATGAGCAGCTGAACCCCGCCCCCGCTGCTGAAGCAAGCACGCCCACTCCCGTTTCGGAAGCGGAGGATGGGGCGTCGCTGGCGCTGCCCCCGCTGCGGGACAAGCCCATGTCCCCGGAAGCGGTGGTGTTTCTGGGCCGCAACCGTCAGGTGGAGCAGGAGATCAGCGGCAAGCCCGGCATGGTGGGGCGGCTGGTGATCCCCAGCGTGGGCATCAATGTGGCCCTGTATACCGACGGGGAGGGGGCCACGGTAGAGGAGATGCTGCAAAATCTCTGTGACCGGGAGGATTCTGCCGCCTTTTTCTGTGATGGTATGGGCTATCTCATTGCCGACCATAATAACCAGGCCTTTCAGGTTCTGGACAGCGTCAGCCTGGGGGACAAGGCCTTTATCCTTCGGGGCCACAGCATTTTGTCCCTGGCGTGCGACCTGAAAATGGATGGCCACAACTACGGCAAGGGCATCGTGGACGCAGAGGGCAATTACGTTTCCGCCCTCAGCGACTATGTCTGCTATACCTGCCAGGACAACTGGAACAACGTGAGCGTTGTTGGCTTCCGCGTCATCGATGAGGATTACGTCATATAATAAACATAATATCATTAACATAATTTTATTAACATAAAATTGTTTACATAATTATTAACCGACTTGCTTCGACTTGTTAAAATTTTACTTGTGTTTTTCGCGCATATGCGCTACAATATGGCCGACAATTTAATAATGGGAGAAGAAGTTATTTTGTTGTAACGCCGTCCAAATGGATGGCGGAAGGAGAATGGCAATGAGAAAACAGATTCTTGCAGTTTTCCTGGCAATGGCGCTTATGGCGGGCTTACTCTGCGGCTGCGGAGGAGCTACGACCCAGACGCCTGCTGCCAGCGACGAAACTACAAATTCTTCCGGGGCGAAGCACGCCAACGAGATCGTGGTCGGCATCGCCCAGGACCCGGATGATAGTCTTGACCCTTACCAGATGGTTGCGGCAGGAACTAGAGAGGTCATGTTCAACGTCTTCGAAGGGCTGGTAAAGCCCAACGCTGACGGCGATTACGTCTGCGCGGTCGCCTCCGACTATGAAAAGTCTGCGGATGGCCTGACTTACACCTTCACGCTCAGGGACGGTGTGGTTTTCCACAACGGCCAGGGCTGCACGGTGGAGGACGTGCTCTATTCCTTTGAAACCTGCGCCGCTACCTCGGTGACCAAAGCCGTGGTGACGGCGCTTTCTGCGATTACCGATATTCACGCTGAGGGCAATACCATCATCATCACCCTGGACGCCCCCAACCCGGACTTCCTCAGCTATGTGTCCAGCGTCTACATTGTCCCCAAGGGCTATGACCAGCAGGCCACTGCCCCTGTGGGCACCGGCCCCTTCCGTTTTGCCTCCCGCAGTGTCCAGGAGAATTTCATTCTGGAGCGCAACGAGGCCTATTACGGCCAGGGTGCCAGCCTGGATAAGGTGACCTACAAGATCTATGAAGACAATAACGCCCTCTTCACCGCCCTCAACAGCGGTGCCCTGGACCTTGTGGCCCACCTGACCGTGGACCAGGTGAACAACCTGTCCAACGGCTACCAGGTGCTGGAGGGTACTATGAATCTTGTTCAGGCCCTGTACCTGAACAACGCCGTGGCCCCCTTTGACAATGAGCTGGTGCGCCAGGCCCTGTGCTATGCCGTGGATGTGGACGCCATGCTGGAGCTGACGGCCGACGGCCATGGCACCAAGGTAGGCTCCTCCATGTACCCCGCCTTCGGCAAGTACTTTGACCCTGCCCTGGCGGAGAAGTACCCCCACGATGTGGAGAAAGCCAAGGAGCTGCTGAAGGAGGCCGGGTACGAGAATGGCTTCAGCTTCACCATCACCGTCCCCAGCAACTACCAGCCCCATGTGGATACTGCCGTGGTTCTGGTGGAACAGCTGAAGGAAGTGGGCGTCACCGCTCAGATCCAGCAGGTGGAGTGGAACACCTGGCTCAGCGATGTCTACAGCGCCCGGAACTTCGAGTCCACCGTCTGCGGCTTTGACGCCAGTACCCTGAACGCCAGCGCCATGCTGGCCCGCTGGGTCAGCGACAACGGCAAGAACATGATCAATTACAGCAATCCTCAGTATGATGAGGTCTTTGCCCAGGCCCAGGCCGCTGCCGACGAGGCGGAGCAGACCGCCCTGTATAAGCAGTGCCTGGAGATCCTCAGCGATACCGCTGCCAATGTGTACCTGCAGGACCTGGCCGACTTTGTGGCCATCAATCCCGCAGTCCAGGGCTTCACCTTCTACCCCTTGTACGTAATTGATATGTCTCTGCTGTCTATTGTGGAGTAAGAGCCGGTTGCTTTGCTGTCCCACCAAATCGAAGCCCAGCGTAGCGGGTTCGATTTGGAAAGGAAGAAGGAGCCAACGGAACTGGAGTTTTCGCGGCTCTTACGCAAACCGCGGAAACGGAATGAAGTTGGCTTCTTCTGACGCAATTGATATGTCCCTGCTGTCCATCGCTGCATAAATTAGCGATTCCCGCGCGCCTTAGAGCAATTTATTTGCAGTTTGCTCAAAAAAAGAAAGAAAGGAGGCGGGGAGTATGAAATACTTTATCAAAAAGTCCTGCACTCTCATTATTACATTGTTCATCGTTTCGCTCCTCGCCTTTCTGGCTTTTCAGGTCATCCCCGGCGACCCCACAACAGCGCTTCTCGGCACCGAGGCCACGGCCGAAGCCCGGGAAGCGCTGCGCCAGGAGCTGGGCCTTGACCAGCCTGTGCTGCTTCGGTACTTTGACTGGCTTTTGAACTTCCTTCATGGCGACATGGGCACCAGCTATAATTATCGTATGCCCGTTGCCGATATGCTCTCGGATAAGCTGCCCATCACCGCCATTCTGACGCTGATGTCCTTCGCCTTTACGGTGGTCCTGTCCATCCCCCTGGGCATCTGGGCCGGCAGCACCAAAAGCCGTGCCCTGGACCTGGGCGTCACCGTCCTTGACCAGATCATCATGAGCGTGCCCCAGTTCTTCCTGGGCATGCTGGCCTGCTACGTCTTTGGCAATCTCTTCCGGCTCTTTGTCCCCGGCAACTTTGTCTCCTATACCGTCAGCTGGGGCGCCTGCCTGGGGTATATGGTGCTGCCCGCCCTGGCCATCGCCATCCCCCGCATCGCCATGACGGTCAAGATGCTCCGCAGCTCCATCCAGACCCAGCTGCAGCAGGACTATGTCCGCACCTCCCGCAGCCGGGGCAGCGGCAGAAGCAAAATTCTCCGCCGCCATGTGCTGAAAAACGCCCTCATCCCGGTGATCACCTTCCTGGCCGTCTCCGCCGCCGAGATCATGACCGGCAGCATCATTGTCGAGCAGGTCTTTACCATCCCCGGCATCAGCCGCCTGCTGCTGGCCAGCATCTCCAACCGGGATTTCCCCGTGGTGCAGGCCATCGTGGTGGTGGTGGCCGCCTGGATCGTCATCGTCAACTTCGTGGCCGACCTGCTCTATCAGCTGGTTGACCCCCGCATCCGCCTGCGCTGAGGAGGGTATGACCATGAAAAAACGTGCCAATGTCTTTCTCTGGGCCGGCGGCATTCTCAGCGGCCTGATGCTCTGTATCATCATTTTGGGTTATTTCTGGACGCCCTATGACCCCACTGCCATGGACCCCAAGGCCAAGTTCTGCGCCCCCAGCCTGAACCACCTGCTGGGCACCGATAACTTCGGCCGGGATATTTTCAGCCGCGTGGTGGATGGGGCCGGCACCAGCTTCTTCATTGCCCTCTGCGTGGTGGCCATCGGCTGCCTTGCCGGCATTCTGATCGGCAGCCTCTGCGGCTATTATGGCGGCCTGCCGGATTTGATCCTTACCCGCGTCTGCGATTCCATTACCGCCTTTCCCGCTTTTCTTCTGGCCCTGGTCATCGTCACCGTGGCCGGTCCGGGGACGGAGAATATCATCCTTGCCCTGGGCATCCTCTTCATCCCCAGCTTCGCCCGTATTGTCCGCAGCGAGTTTGCCCGCTGCCGGGAACTGAATTATATCAAAAGCGCCAAACTTATGGGCGCCGGCGGGATGCGGATTATGTTCCGCCATATCCTGCCCAACACCTTCCCGGTGCTTCTCAGCGCCGTCACCATCGGTTTCAATAACGCCGTCCTCAGCGAGGCCAGCATGAGCTTCCTGGGCATCGGCATCCAGCCTCCCTACGCCAGTCTGGGCTCCATGCTGTCTGACAGCCAGAGCTTTCTCCACAGCGCTCCCTGGTACGCTTTGGGCACCGGCGGGGCCATCGTGCTGCTGATCCTGGGCTTCAGTCTGCTCAGTGAGGGGCTGCAGCTGAAAGGGCAGAGGTGAAACCATGGCCAATGTTTTGACTGTTAAGGACCTGCGTGTCCATTTTCATGACGCCGCCCCCGACCGCTTCGCCGTGGACGGCCTGAACCTCACCGTGGCCCAGGGGGAGATCATCGGCCTGGTGGGGGAGAGCGGCAGCGGCAAAACCGTCACCGCCATGAGCATCAGCGGCCTGCTGCCCCGGGAGAAAGCCCAGGTCAGCGGCAGCATCACCCTGGACGGGCATGAGATTTTCGCCTGCTCCGACCAGGAGATTCTGGATATCCTGGGGGATGAGCTGGGCGTGGTGTTCCAGGAACCCATGACCAGCATGGACCCGGTGATGCGCATCGGCCCCCAGATTGAGGAATGTCTGCTGAACCACCGCCGGCTCAGCAAGGCCCAGCGCCGCCAGCTGGCCCTGGAGGCCATGGCCCAGGTAGAGCTGCCGGAGCCGGAGCGGATCTACCGCAAGTATCCCCATGAGCTGTCCGGCGGCATGCTCCAGCGGGTGATGATTGCCGCCGCCATCGTCAGCCGACCCAAACTGCTGCTGGCGGATGAACCCACCACCGCCCTGGATGTGTCCGTCCAGGCGGAGATCCTCACCCTGCTGAAAAAGCTGAACCGGGAGTCCGGCATGGCCATCATGCTCATCAGCCATGACCTGCATGTGGTGCGCAAGCTGTGCAGCCGGGTTGCCGTCATGCAGCGGGGCAAGCTGGTGGAGGACCGGCCCGTGGAGGAAATTTTCCGCAACCCCCAGCATCCCTACACCAAGCAGCTCATTGCCGCCATCCCCGGCCGTGACCGCCATCTTTTCTGAAAGGGGACCCACCATGGAACCGATCCTGGAGGTGAAAAACCTCAACGCCTATTATACCGAGGGCCGCAGCCTGTTGGGCGGCCGGGAGAAACGCCGCCAGGTGCTCCATGACGTGTCCTTCACCATCCAGCCCGGAGAGACCCTGGGCCTGGTGGGGGAGAGCGGCAGCGGCAAGACTACCCTTTGCCGGGCTGTGCTGGGGATGCTGAAGGATTATGACGGCAGCATCATCCACCACTCGGAAAAACCGCAAATGGTCTTTCAGGACCCTTTCAGCAGCTTAAACCCGGTGAAAACCGTGGGCTGGATTCTGGAAGAGCCCTTGAAAATCCAGACAAAGCTATCGAAAAGCGACCGCAAAGCCGCCGTAAATGACATCCTTACCCAGGTGGGCTTGGGCCCGGAATACGCGGAAAGGCTGCCCAATGAGCTCTCCGGCGGCCAGCGCCAGCGGGTTTCCATCGCTTCCGCCGTCATCACCCGGCCCAGACTGGTCATTGCCGATGAGCCGGTAAGTGCTCTGGATGTTACCATTCAGGCACAAATCCTCCATCTTTTGGCGGATATGAAGCAAAAATATGACCTTTCCTATCTCTTCATCAGCCATGACCTGAACGTGATCTATCAGATCTGCGACCGGGTCCTGGTCATGCAGCACGGCGTCATCGTGGAGCAGAACAATGTGGAAGAATTGTTCCGCAATCCCCAGCATCCCTACACAAAACAGCTGCTTTTAGCTGCCGAATAGTACAAAAAACCGCCGGACTGGTCCGGCGGTTTTTGCTCTTTTTTAGCAGGAATGAAAAACATTTACCCGAAAACCGTGTCTTATAAGGTGAAAGCAAAACGGGGAGGGAAAACCTTGGATGACGAAAGAATTATCGACCTGTACTGGCAGCGGAATGAGCAGGCTATAACGGAGACGGATAGAAAATACGCCGCCCTCTGCTCCTCCATCGCCTACGGCATCCTGGCAAGCCCGGAGGACACGGAAGAGTGCCTCAGCGATACGTATATGGCCACTTGGAACAGCCTGCCGCCCCAGCGGCCCCGGCTGCTGCGGGCCTATCTGGGGCGGATCACACGCAATCTCAGTCTGAACCGGCTGAGAAACGGAAGCGCACGCAAGCGGGGCGGCGGGGAGCTAGACCTGATCTATGAGGAGCTGGAAAACTGTATCGCTGCGGAAAGCAGCCCTGAGAAATGCCTGGAGGAAAAAGAACTGATTCGGGCGGTGGAGGCATTTCTGGCAGGCCTGCCCCGGGAGGAGCGGCTGATGTTCCTGTACCGCTATTGGCTGGCCCAGCCGGTGGCGAAGATCGCAGCGCGGATGGGCTGCAAGCCGGGGCGGGTCAACAGCGCTCTGTACCGCAGCCGGCAGAAGCTGAGAGACCATCTGGAAAAGGAGGGACTGCTGTGAAAGCGGAAGATTTGCTGAAAGCCATCGGCGGCGTGGGGGATGCATTAGTGGAGGAGCTGCTGGAACACGCGGAGAAAAACCCGGTGCGCGCCGGCAGCATACGCATCAGAAAGACGCTGCGGACGGCGCTGCTGGCGGCGGTGATTGCCGTGTTGCTAGCGCTGCTGAGTATGGGGGCCTACGCGCTGAATGTGTTCGGAATCAAAGACCTTCTTTTATCCAGCGACCGGGAGAAAATCTACCTCTCCCGACAGGGCCTGCAGGACAGCAAAGAGTTTCAGGCATACCAGGAGTTTATGGCTTTCTATGACGACTATGTGGCCCATGACTACTACGGCGACCAGATGCCCCAGGAGCAGGACGAATGGATGCGCCGGCATGAGAGAATTTATTTTGTTTACACCCAGCGCCTGAAGGATAAACTGCTGGAACTCAGCGACAAATACGGCCTGATGCTGAGAAACGACGTGTATGAGGACAGCGGCGCCCAGTGGTGCTATACTGCCCTGGGCCTGGAGGACTTTATTGACGATCCCCGTTTTGCTGAGGATGACGCGGCCTTCCTGGCTTATGATGACGGCAGCTTCCTGATGCAGATCGGCTGGAGCGGTGCATCGGGGGATTATCTGGACTGCACGATCACCAGAAATGTTAAGGGTTATTTTTCCCAGGGCTATGGGGACTTTGACGCAGAGGAAGTGGTCCGGCAGTGGAATTACACCACCGGCAAGGGGACGGAAGTGACCATCTTCTGGGGGACGCTCCGCTTTTACATTGTCTATGACGGGCCGGAGGCCTTTGTGGTGGCGAGTATTGCCCGCTGGGTCAATGATGAAGCTTTCAGCGAGGAAGTGGTCACCGCCATTGCCGACGCCATTGATTTTGCGGCTTTGGGCAGTGCATCCCAAGTGGACCTGAGTCTGGGCAGGAACCGTTCAATAGAGCATGTGCAGGCGGATGCACAGATGCAGGAACGTCAACAGGTAATTGAAGGACGGAAACAGGCAGAACTGGGCCAGTGGCTGGAAAACTACAACGGCCTGACGTTCCGGGTGGATAGCATTGAGCGCTCCACAAACCTCCGGGAAGGAGGCTGGCAGATGGAGCAGTTCATCCCGGACAGCATGGGTTGGATTGACGGCGTATACTACACCTACCCGGATTGGGCAGACCCGGAGACAGGAGAGATGAAAGAAGGGCTGTGCCTGATCACGGTAGCACTGACGGTGAAAAACACCAACCTGGAGGAAAGCGCTGCTGACCAGACATTAAACAACACCGGCGTCAACAATTTCAGCAATTCTCTGCTGTTCCTGGATTTTGCGGCGATCAGCGACGGCGTATTTTGCCAGGTCACAAAAGGGGCGGACGCCTGGTCCGGCGAAAATCCTATCCCGGGGCAGACCGCTTTTGTGCACATCGAACCGGGGCAGACTGTCAGCTACCGGCTGGCCTATGTCGCTCCTGCGGCGCTGGAGAATATGGTGTTCTTTACCTTCGATTCCTGCCTGCCGCTGCCTTCGGAAAAATAGAAAATCCCCGTCAATTTGCCCTCTGCAAAGCCCGGAAAACCGGGCCTGCAGAGGGCTTTTTGTGCAAGTGCGAGAAATGGAGAAAAGGGGATTGTTATTATATTGACAAATGAAAAACCTGGGATTACAATGCAAACATACAGGATGAAAACCTGATTTTGAAAGGAGTTTTTGAATCATGGCAAACAGAATCATGCTCAATCAGACTTCCTACCACGGCGCCGGCGCCATCAAAGAGATCCCCAATGAGGTGAAGGCCAACGGCTTCAAAAAGGCCCTGGTCTGCTGCGGCCCCACCCTGCTCAAGCACGGTGTGATCGCCCAGGTTACCGACATTCTGGACGCTGAAGGCCTGACCTATGAAATATTTTCCGATATTAAGCCCAACCCCACCATTGAGAACGTGGTGGATGGCGTGAATGCCTTCAAGGCCGCCGGGGCTGACTACATCCTGGCCATTGGCGGCGGCTCCGCCATGGACACTGCCAAGGCCGTGGGTATCATCATCAACAACCCGGAGTTTGCGGACGTCCACTCTCTGGAGGGTGTGGCCCCCACCAAGAAGCCCTGCGTGCCCATCATCGCCGTACCCACCACTGCCGGCACCGCTGCCGAAGTCACCATCAACTATGTAATCACCGATGTGGAGCGCAAGCGGAAGTTTGTCTGCGTAGACCCCCACGATATGCCCATTGTGGCCGTGGTTGACCCGGACATGATGAACTCCATGCCCCAGAGCCTCACCGCTTCCACCGGCATGGACGCCCTGACCCATGCCATCGAGGGTTACACCACCGCCGGCGCCTGGGAGATGACCGATATGTTCCATCTGGAGGCCATCCGCCTGATTTCCGCCAACTTGCGTGGCGCTGTGGAAGGCACCAAGGAAGGCCGGGAGGGCATGGCCCTGGGCCAGTACATCGCCGGTATGGGCTTCTCCAACGTGGGCCTGGGCATTGCCCACTCCATGGCCCACACCCTGGGCGCGGTGTATGACACCCCCCACGGCGTGGCCTGCGCCATGATGCTGCCCATCGTGATGGAGTACAACGCCGAGTGCACCGGCGAGAAATACCGGGAGATCGCCCGTGCCATGGGCGTCAAGGGCGTGGACGAGATGAGCGTGGAGGAGTACCGCGCCGCCGCCGTCAACGCGGTGAAGCAGCTGAGCCTGGATGTGGGCATCCCCGCAAAGCTGGAGGCCCTGAAGGAAGAGGACCTGCCCTTCCTGGCCCAGAGCGCCTATGACGATGCCTGCCGCCCCGGCAACCCCAAGGACACCAATGTGGCCGACCTGACGGAGCTGTTCCGCAAGCTGATGTAAGCCAAATTGAAAATAAAAATTGCCGCTCCTTTACGGAGCGGCAGTTTTTTTGTAGATAAGGGAAAATCAGCCCTCTTCCCGCCTGCGTTGGGATTCCTCCAGAATCTTCTGATAGGTTTCCTGGCTGATGTCGTGCTCAATCTTGCAGGCATCCACGGCGGCAGTTTCCGGCGAGACCCCCAACTGCACCAGAAACTCCGTCAGCAGCCGGTGGCGGGCATAGATATTCTGGGCAATCTCCAGCCCCGGGGGCAACAGGGTAATGTAACCCTCGGCATCCATCTCGATATACCCGTTCTCCCGCAGCCGTTTCATGGCGATGCTGATACTGGGCTTGGAGAAGTTCATCTCCCGGACAATGTCGATAGAGCGCACCTGGCCCAGGCGGTTTTTCAAAATCAGTATGGTTTCCAGATAATCTTCTGCCGATTCGTGAATATTCATAGCCGTCTCCATTCCGCATACCTGCGGCGTATTCTTCTATAATAAAGCTAACACAAATACAGATAATTTGCAAGTTTTTTACGTTGCCCAAGGGGGCCTTGAGATATGGTCAGGGGTATGATATCATGTGACATACAGAATATACAGGGAGGTATGCCTCTTGACCATTGACGCGGATAAAAACATAAAGAAGCTGGCCCGGCGCATCATAGAGGACGCCGGCCTGCCCTACACGGAGGCCCAGCTGAAGGAAATCCCGGCGATTCTGGCGGCCAAGAGCCGCTACTTCTGGTGCATCGATAATCAGGAGTTTGACCTGATGCCGGATGTTTTTACGGAGGAGGGCTTCCAGGCTTTCTGGGGCGGACGGCCCGGCTTTAAGGACAGAATGGCCCAGGTGGAGCAGAACCGGCACACCTGCGGGGAGGACATGGTGCCCATGCACTTTGGCTATAACCAGATTGTTCACTTCACCGGGGAGGACAGCTGCCAGCTGCTGACCAGGATGCACGACTACCACACCTATAAGGACAACGGCCAGACCTACTCCGGTTTCGGCCTGTATGTGGATGATCTGGTGAAATGCCCGGACGGCCGCTGGCGGATCAAGACCCTGCGGCTGAGCTATAGGCTGCTGGACGGGGAATTGCGGAGATAAAGCTGAGGGGCAGACTTAGGGAACGGAGGAGTTTCGATATGTCATCCATATTGGCAGAGCCCATCCGAATCGGAAGGATGGCGCTGAAAAACAGAATGGTCATGGCCCCCATGGGTGTGACCGTAGGGAACATAGACGCTTCCACGGTGGACTATTTTGTGGAGCGGGCCAAGGGCGGGGCTGCCCTGATTTTCTGCAACGTGAAGGGCTCGGACAGCTTCGAGTCCGTGGATCATTCCATCTTCTTCACGGCGGAGACAGAGGCGCTGTTTCGCCGAATTGTGGAGCGCAGCCACAGTTACGGCTGCATGGTGGGCGCCCAGATCATGCCCGGGGACGGGCGCATCGGCGGGGCCAGCACCCGGTATAAAGTCCCGGTCAGTGCCAGCCAATGCAGCTGGATGCATGCGCCCAAGCTGAAATGCCACCAGCTGAGTCTGGAGGAGATTGCCCTTCTGGAGGCGGACTACCGCCGGTCGGTCAAGGCGGCCCTGCGCTGCGGGGCGGACTGCGTGGAAATCCATGCCTACGGCGGCTATCTCATGGACCAGTTTTTGACCCGGCGCTGGAACACCCGGACCGACGGCTACGGCGGCAGCCTGGAGAACAGAGCCCGGTTCCTGAAGGAGCTGATCCAGATCTGCAAGGAGGAGGGCGGCGCCGATTTCCCTGTGATTGTGAAGTTTACCCCGGACCACTACATGGAGGGGGAGGGCTACCGGCGCATGGAGGAGGGCCTGGCGCTGGCCCGGCTGATCGTCAGTTATGGGGCCGACGCCCTGCATGTGGACGCGGGCTGCCATGAGAACTGGTTCCATGCCATGCCGCCGGCGGGGATGCAGATGACCACTATGCAATCCCGTTCCGCCAAGCTGGTAAAGGCGGCGGTGGATGTGCCGGTGCTGACCCATGGCCGCTTTGGCAACGTGGCCAAGGCGGAGGCGGCGATCAGAAACGGTGTGTGCGACCTGGCGGTGATTGGCCGGGGCCTGCTGGCAGACCCCCAGCTGCCCAACAAGGTGCTGTCCGGCAGGCCGGAGACTATCCGCCCCTGCATCTCCTGCAACGAGGGCTGCATTGGCCGGGTCTATGCCGGGCAGCAGGCCGGCTGCGCTTTGAATCCCCGCTGCGGCCATGAGGACGGCAGCCGGGATATTCCCAAGACGTCCCGGCCAAAGCGGATTCTGGTGGTGGGCGGCGGGCCCGGGGGCTGCATGGCGGCCATCTATGCCCATGACGCAGGGCATCAGGTGGAGCTTTGGGAAAAGACGGGCCGCCTGGGGGGCAACGCCCGCTATGCCTGCAAGCCCTTCTTCAAGCGGGATATGCACAGTATGCTGCGCTACTTCGAGCGGGAGCTGAGCCTGCGGGGTATCCCTGTGCGTTACTATAGGTCGGCAACGCCGGAGCAGGCGGCGGCTTTCGCCCCGGATCATATTATCTGGGCCGCCGGCGGAAGGCCGGTGCTGCCTGGCTCCATCCCCGGACTGGCGCTGCCCAATGTGTATCCTGCCACCCAGGCCCTGGACGACCTGTGCTATGTGGGGGATCGGGTCGTTGTGGTAGGCGGCGGCCTGGTGGGCGTGGAATGTGCCTTGCAGATGGACATGTGGGGCAAACAGGTCAGCTGCATCGACATGGCCAGAACCATCCCCTCGGAGCCGGGCTTTAAGATGAATGATATGCTGATGAAGCAATACATGGACAAATCCGGGGTCTGCTTCCTGCCCGGTACCAGGCTGAAACGGATAGAAGAGGCTGGGCTGGGCTGCCGCGTCACCGTGGAGAGCAAGGGGCAGGAGCACAGCCTGGACTGCGACACGGTGCTGCTGGCCCTGGGCTTCCTGCCCACCGCGGAGCAGGCGGAGCCTTTCAAAGCCATTGCCCCCGTGAGCATCATAGGGGACAGCCAAAGCCCCAGGAAGATCCTCTTTGCCGTGGAGGAAGCCTATGAAGCCGTGAGGGGACTGTCGTAAACACGGAGCAATACCGGCTGGCCACAGGGCTGGCCGGTATCATTTATACAATCAATTACACACCAAAACGTAGGAGAAAAGAGCGGCTTCAATTCCATAGCCGGCCGTATAGGAAACTTGAACAAGTTTCGCTATCCGGGGATTTCAAACTAAGAGCAAAACACCTATTTTTCATAAGGAAAAGAAAGGCTTCTTGACAAAACATAGGGGATTCTATATTATAAAATCGTTGTGCACATGGACGAAATTTTTGTGCTGAATTTGCTTTTGCCGGGGTGTGGAAGGAGGCGTCGAAATGGAGACCGTTCGGGAACAGAGCTTTGATCTGCTGATCGAAAACGTGATGCTGGTGAACGTGTTTAATGACTCCGTTGCGCCGGCCTGCATCGGCATTTCCGGCGAAAGAATCCAATATATTGGGGAAGCCCAGGCTTCATGCAAGGCAGCTGATACGATAGACGGGAAAGGTCTGTATGCGCTGCCTGGTTTTATTGATTCCCACATGCATCTGGAGAGCAGTATGCTGCCGCCCCAGGCCTTTGCCTGCCGCGCCCTGGAGTGCGGTACCACCATGGTGGCGGCAGATCCCCATGAGATTTGCAACGTGCTGGGTCCCAAAGGGGTCTGCGCCCTGATGGAGGCTGCCTCCGGCACGCCGCTGAAGGTGCTGATGCTGGCCCCCTCCACCGTACCCTCTGCCCCGGGCTTCGAGGGTAGCGGCTGCGCCGTGGGGCCGGAAGAAGCGGCAGAGATGCTGGACCACCCGGGCATTTTCGGCCTGGGCGAAGTGATGGACTTTAACGGCGTGGCCGATGGAGAGGAGCATATTCTCTCCGTCATTCGCCAGGCCAGCACGCGGGGCATGATGATCGACGGCCACGCGTCGGTACTGACCGGGGAGCGGCTGCAGCGCTTTGCCGCCGCCGGCATCGACAGCGACCATACGGCGGCCAATCCGGAACAGCTGCGGGAGCGGCTGGCTCTTGGCTTCTGTGTCCAGGTTCAGGAATGTAACCTCAGCGCCGGAATGGTACAGGCCATGAATGAACTGCCGGTTTCCAACCGGGTCTGCCTGGTGACGGACGATGTGCCCCTGGATAAGCTGATGCGTCAGGGGCAGCTGAACCATGTGGTGGCCCGGGCCATTGCACTGGGGCTGGAGCCGATGAAGGCCATCCGCTTTGCCACCATCAATGCCGCCGACCGGCTGCGCCAATATGACGCCGGCGCCATTGTCCCCGGCAGGCTGGCCAATATCCAGCTGGTGCAGGATTTGAAGGCTCCCAAGCCGGAGCTGCTGGTGGTAGAAGGCAAAGTGATCCTGGAGGGGGGCAGGCTGAATTTCACTCCCCGGCCCTGCGATCTGACCGCGCTGCGGGAGCATCCCATGCTGGTGAAGGAGGTCCGGGAGGAAGATTTCTTCATCCCCGTGGCGGCGAAACCGGCGGATACTGGGGCAAAGGTTAACATAATCAAATACAACGGCAGTGGTCACAGAACACAAAAGATATTGCGGGATCTGCCTTTGATTGATTCTCAATCGGGAAAAACGGTTGACATAACCGGATTATTTAAAGTGGCGGTCTTTAACCGCTACGGCCTGGACCGGCATGCCCTGGCCCTGATCGACGGGATGGTGGAGCTTGACGGCGCCATTGCCCTGACCTATGGTCATGATGCCCACAACCTGACGGTGTACGGCGGCGACGACGGGGATATGGCCCTGGCTGCCAACACCATACGCCGGATGAAAGGCGGGATGTGCGCGGTACAGGGAGGAACAGTTCTGGCCCGGGTGCCGCTGCCGCTGGGTGGCCTGATGAGTCAGGAGCCGGCGGAGGTGCTTTCCGGCCAGGTGGAAGCGTTTCTGGCAGCCTGCCGGAAGATCGGTCTGAAGTATGCCAATCCCATCACCTTTTTGACCCTGATGCCGCTGGCGGTGTCCCCGGAGATGAAGTGCACCGACCTGGGGCTGATCGATGTTGTGAACAAGTGTAAGATCCCTCTGGTGGAGAAATGCTACTGATAAGGAGAGTGGAACATGCGAAAGAAACAGGCTTTCCTGCTTGCCCTGCCGGCGGTGTTGGCGCTGACGGTGTTTTTCCTGGCGCCCATGCTGTATATCCTGATAAAGACCCTGGCCACCAACGGCCTTTCTGACTTCGTCCGCTTCTTTACCGACCCCTTCTATCTGGACATTCTCTGGACCACGGTGCGGGTATCCCTGGTGTCTACCCTGGTGTCCCTGCTGCTGGGTTATCCCACGGCCTATTACATGGCCCGCACCCAGTCCAGGATGAAAAAGGTGATGATGGTCATTATCCTGTTTCCCTTCCTGGTCAGCGCAGTGGTGCGCTCCTACGGCTGGATGGTAATCCTGGGCAAGAACGGTCTGCTGAACCAGTTCCTGCTGGGGCTGGGCCTGGTGCAAAAGCCCCTGTCCATCCTTAACACGGAGACGGCGGTCATTATCGGCATGATCCACCTGCTGATCCCTTACATGATCCTTTCCCTGGTGGGCGTGCTGCAGAGCATTGACCCCAACGTGGAGTATGCGGCCTACAGTCTGGGGGCCAACCCGATGGAGACCTTCTGCAAAGTGATCTTCCCCCTGAGCCTGCCGGGCATCATCTCCGGCTGCGTGATGGTGTTCACCATGAGCATGACCTCCTATGTGACGCCCAAGCTGCTGGGTGGCTCCAAGTTCCGCATGATGGCCACCATGGTGGTGCAGGAAATCAACGTCAGCTTCGACTGGGGCGCGGCCTCGGCCATCAGCTACATCCTGCTGGCGGTGATCCTGCTGATCCAGGTGCTGGTGGTGCTTTCCACCGCCGGATATATGAAGAGACTGGGGGGCGGCAAGAATGCGTGAGAAAAGAGTAAACATTTTCTGCACCATTGTGGCGATTCTGGTGATGCTGTTTCTGATCGCGCCGCTGGTGGTGATCGTCATTGCCTCCTTCACGCCTACGGCGGTGGTGGTGTTCCCGCCCAAGGGCTTTTCCCTCAAATGGTACGAGAACATTTTCAGCTCCTCCACCCACTTTATGGAGGGTCTGGCCAACAGCCTGAAGATCGGCCTGCTGGCCACGGCGCTGGATATCCTCCTAGGCGTCACGGCGGCTTTGTCCGTCTGCCGGCATGACTTCAAGGGCAAGAATGTCCTGCTGAATTATTTCACCTCTCCCATGTATGTGCCCTCCGTGGCCTTCGCCTTTGTGCTGCTGCAGGTGTACAGCCAGATCGGCGGCATCCCCGGCGCGGTGCGGATTTTCATCGGTCACTTTATCATCATCCTGCCCTACATTGTCCGCAACACCGTTTCCGTGCTGCATGTGTTCAACTGGACATTGGAGGACGCGGCCACGTCCCTGGGGGCAAACCCGGTGCAGGTGTTCTTCAAGATCACCATCCCCGTGGCCAAGCCCGGCATCCTGGCCGGGGCGCTGCTGGCCTTCCTCTACTCCTTTGACGAGGTGGCCCTCAGCAGCCTGCTGTCCACGCCCAAATTCATCACCCTGCCCATCCGAATCATGAACTATATGGAACTGACCTTTGACCCCACCCTGGCGGCCATCTCCACCTTCCTGATCGCAGGCTCCCTGGTGCTGATCCTGCTGATGGATAAATTCGTGGGGCTGGACATGTTTGTGAAATAAGGAGGAAGCCATGGCTACACTGGAACTGATCGGACTTACCAAGCGCTTCGGAAATTTTACCGCCGTTGACAATATGAATCTCAAGGCCGCTGACGGAGAGATGATCGCCCTGCTGGGCGGCAGCGGCTGCGGCAAGACCACCACTCTGCGGATGATTGCCGGCTTTGCCGAGCCCACGGAGGGCAGCATCCTGGTGGACGGGGCGGATGTGGCAAAAATCCCGCCCTACAAGCGGAACATCGGCATTTTCTTCCAGAACTATGCCCTGTTTCCCCATATGACCGTTTTTGAAAACGTGGCCTTTGGCCTGAAGCTGCAAAAGCTGAAAAAGCCGGAGATTGCCCAGCGGGTGGCGGAGATCCTTGCCCTGGTGAAGCTGACGGGGCTTGACAAGCGCTATCCCAGAGAGCTGTCCGGCGGCCAGCAGCAGCGGGTGGCCCTGGCAAGGGCCCTGGTGACCCGGCCCCATATCCTGCTTCTGGACGAGCCCCTGTCCAACCTGGACGCCAAGCTGCGCATCGAGATGCAGGTGGAGATCAAGCGCATCCAGAAGGAACTGGGCATCACCACCATCATCGTCACCCATGACCATGAGGAGGCCGTCTCCCTGGCTGACCGGGTCATCGTGATGCACGAGGGCAAGATCCAGCAGATCGGCAGCCCCAATGAGATTTTTGAGCGGCCCTGCAGCGCCTTTGTGGCGGATTTCATGGGCTTTTCCACCTTTATCCAGGGCACCATCGGCCCTCAGGAGGGCGAGAAGCGCCCGGTCAGCTGCAGCGGGAAGCTGCTGTATGTGCCCAGCGCTGCGGCGGAGGGCATCGAGGCCGGCAGCCCAGTGACCCTGGCTGTCCGCTCGGAGAACATCCAGCTGGTGGCGGAAGAAGGGGAGAACACCCTGCCCGGCACCATCAGCGCCGTCACCTATAAGGGCACCACCACCCGCCTGGAAGTGACGGGCTGCGTTGCGGAGACGGTATGTCCCGCTGTGAATGAATATACCCAGCGCCAACTGGGGGAGACTGTGCTGGTGCATATCCCCGCCCAGCGGATCTGTGTATATAAAAATGTTTGATTTTCTAGGAGGAAAGAAAATGACACTCAAGAGAATGATTGCCATGCTGCTGGCACTGGCCATGGTGTTCGCGATGGCCGCCTGCGGCAGCAGCGAGAAGCCCGCTGCCACCCAGGCCCCCGCTGCCGAGGCTCCCGCTGAGGGCGAGGCTGACGGCGCACTGGACTTCGGCGGCGCCGAGCTGGTTGTTGCTACCTGGGGCTGGGCCGAGGCCGGTCTCAAGACCCTGGCTGCCGATTTCGAGAGCCAGTATAACTGCACCATCGTTGTAGACCCCACCTCCGGCAACGGCGACCGTCTCAACAAGCTGATGGCCGAGAAGGCCGACCCCACCGCCGATGTGGCCCTGCTGACCAAGAGCTTTGCCGAGACCGGCATCCAGAACGACCTGTTCGAGCAGCTGGACACCAATATCGTTACCAGCCTGGGCGAGCTGTATGACTTCTGCGTGGATGAGAAGGGCTACGGCCCCTGCTACTCCCTGTGCCGCTACGGCATCATGTACAACGCGGACGCTCTGGAGCAGATGAATCTGCCCGCACCCACCTCTTACCAGGACCTGTTTGACGACCAGTACGCCGGCATGGTTGCCCTGCCCGACATGACTTCCACCGCCGGCCCCTACATGCTGGTGGCTATGGCTGAGGCCATGGGCGGCAGCCAGGAGGACGTCAGCGCCGCCATGGCCCTGATGCAGGAGAAGAAGGACAACATCAATCTGTGGTACACCGCTTCTTCCGACGTGGTCAACGCCTTCACCACCGGTGAGGCCAACATCACCGTCTTTATGGACATCAATATGCCCGGCCTGATCAGCAGCGGCATCAATATGCAGTGGGTAGACGCTTCTGAGGGCTCCTTCGCCGCTCCCGCCACCGTTGAGGTTGTTAAGAACTGCAAGAACCCTGAACTGGCCCAGCTGTTCGTAGAGTACCTGATCTGCAACGATACCCAGAACAAGATCGCCGAGGTTCTCAATGAGGCCCCTGTGAACAAGAACGCCACCATGGCCGACGAGCTCAAGACCTACCTGGCCTTCGGTGAGGAGTCCATGAACGCCCTGAAGGAGTTTGACGACGCCTACATCACCACCGCCAAGGGCGAATGGATCGACACCTTCCAGCGCACCGTGGCTGTCCAGTAATCAAAGCCAACCAAAAATCAGAAAAAACGGAGCAGTTTTGCTCCGTTTTTTTCTTGGGACGAATTGAGGAAAATGTGAATTGCAATTAAGGGCGGCGGAGCGTATAATAACAGGAAAAAGGAGGAATTTCCATGAAATATGCGTTGACCAATATGCATCTGCTCAGCGGTAGAGAAAACATGAAGCCCCAGGACGGCCTGGCTGTACTGGTGGATGGAGAGAAAATCGTTGACATCGTGGCGGAGAGCGCTGTGCCCGCAGAGTATGAGAAGAAAGATCTGGGTGGACGGTATCTGATGCCGGGCCTGATCAATCTGCATGTGCACATTCCGGGCAATGGTAAGCCCTCAAAGAAGCCTATGGACGCCAAAAAGTCAGTAAAGATGATGACCAGCTGTGGTCTGGCCCGGAAGCTGGTGGAAATGATATACCAGAAGTATGCCAACACGGCGCTGCTCAGCGGCGTGACCACCATCCGCACCGTGGGTGGCCTGGAAGCTTATGACAGCAAGCTGCGGGATAAGATCAGGCAGGGGAAGGTTCAGGGGCCCCGTATCCTGGCCAGCAATATGGCCGTCTCTGTCCCCGGCGGGCATATGGCCGGCTCCCTGGCCTATGAGGCCACCACACCGGAGGAGGCTGCCGCTTTCGTGCGGCAGATCGCGGAGGACAAGCCGGACCTGATCAAGCTGATGATTACCGGCGGCGTGCTGGACGCTGAGCAGAAGGGCGAGCCCGGCGTGCTGCGGATGCAGCCGGAGCTGGTGAAGGCGGCCTGCGACGAGGCCCACCGTCTTGGCCTGCGGGTGGCGGCCCATGTGGAAAGCCCGGAGGGCGTCCGGGTGGCGCTGGAAAACGGCGTGGACACCATTGAGCACGGCGCAAAGCCCGATGCGGAGATCCTTCGGCTGTTCAAGGAGCGTGGTGCTGCCTTGGTGGCCACCCTCTCCCCGGCCCTGCCCTTTGCCCTGTTTGACCGGGAAGTAAGCAACTGCACGGAGATTGCCCAGTTCAACGGTAAGATCGTCTTTGACGGCATCATTGACTGTGCCAAGGCCTGTGTGGAGCAGGGAATTCCTGTGGGCCTGGGCACCGATACCGGCTGCCCCTATGTGACCCACTACGGCATGTGGCGTGAGCTGGTTTATTTCAGCAAGTTCTGCGGGGTCAGCAATGCCTTTGCCCTGTACACAGCCACCTGCCGCAACGCAGAGATTGCCGGTGTGGGTGATCAGCTGGGCACTGTGGAGCCGGGGAAGCTGGCAGATCTGATTGTGACCGAGGGCAACCCGCTGGAAAATCTGCAGGCCCTGCGGAATGTCAGTATGGTGGTGACCGGGGGAAAGATCATCGATCATCCCAAGGTGAAGAAAATGCCTCAGGTGGAGCAGGAGCTGGACAAGTTCCTCTGATCCCCAAAGATAAAAAAGCCGCAGACTTAGCCGGGTGATCGTAAAACAGTTAGATTTGGGATAGCCGCAAAGCGGCGCAAGGGGTGCAGCCTCTTGTACGGAATGAAGTGACGCAAAGCAGCCCGGATGTTTTAGTATCCGGGCTGCCAGCCCCACAAAGCGCACTTCTATACAGGGCTTACCCCTGTATAGAAGTGCGCCCTTTGTTTCAAAGGGATATTTGCGATACTTCTTTAATCAGTTTCAGTTTGTATTTTACCAATTCCTAAAACCTCTTTGCAATATGAGATTGCTTCGTCAGTAAATAATGGCGCATATTCGGCTTTACAGGCGGAATCTTCCATGGATAAATCTAATCGTCCGCATAAAAAGAGCGTGGAGAATCCCTCTGATGTATTACCCGTTTTTTGCGCATTTGAAATGAGTCGCTTTGCTGTTTCAACGCCGCCGTAAGTTGCCAGCATTTGATTGAAGCGAGTTGGATTGTATTTGCACTCCTTTTTGGCCCGGAGCATTTTCAGTTTCAATTCTTCTTCAAACTTTTTTGCTAATGTTTCCATAAAAGTATCACCACCTGAATTTAGGCTTTTTTCTCAAACACTTTCCCGCAATCTTGGCATATAAATTTCGTTTTCCATACTTTCCGTTAATGCCGCTTGCTGCACCAATAACTGTTCCAAGGGGGGGTGAACAGGCTGCCAACTGTACCGTCAATTACAGCTTTTCTAAGTGAGATTTTCGTTTTGGTTGAAACTGGAACAACATCTGTGCTTTTGCACAAAATATTAGGACAGCATATTCTTTTTGCCATTTTCACCCTCCACTCTTTTAGTACTTATTCTTAAATAGCAAGTTGTACCAAAAGCCTATAAACACATAAAGTAAGAAACGAATCATATCAATCTCCTATATTCTGAGGTGAGTATCAATTCGCCTCTTCCATTCTCCGCTATTCCAGCCCACTCCAAAATCGCAGCCATGACAAAAACAGGGTCAAATACAGAATCCCCAACTTTGCGTCCTCGGCTTTTTGCGATTGCACCTACAACGGTGTTTTCTTCGCAACCAGCCTCACCGAGTTTATAATTTCTGCCGTTCCCTTTTCGCGCGCGTCCGCCTTGCTTCAGAAGGAGGTCAACGATGACATTAAATACATCGTATTCATAAGGAGGGCTAATCGGCAATTTGTCACTCGTAAATGTTTTTCCGTCCGCTTCAGCATATATTTCGCAAGGAAGTCCTCTTGCGGTATATACGGTAACATGACCACCATGTTCCTTCAGCTTTGCTTTGATGATTTCCGATGCCTGCCTACTGGAGTAGTCAACCTCCAAACTACTTATATCAATTGCCGTTCGTTCCTCTTTATGGGATGCGTCACTCAGGTTCAGCGCAGTCAGCAATTCATCCAGTTTCTTTTTTGCGGTGGGGTATGAGATATTCAAATCAGATTGCACCTCCTTTAGGTTTCCTCTGTTTTTCAAAAAAGAGATAAGCAGTGCATTTTGTTCAGAATTCAGTTGGTCAAATGGACTCAGATCAAAATTGCTTTTTAATTCCATCCCACAGCAAGAACATTGCAGCGTAGAGATTATCAGAGCGCCCTCGCAACCAGGGCATTTTGAAATCAGTTTTGCCATACAATCACCTCTACCCACAATATAACATTAGATTACAGGATTGTCAATATAGAACTTAATATAATTAAGCTCTAATTGAAATGGGAATCATACTAATATTCATTAAGCACAGGCAAAAAAGCGATGCTCAGTCAGAAAACCAAGCATCGCTCATTTTGTTGTTGCCAACCCCGTCTGACAGATTCCACAATAAGCTAAGCTGTTCCTTAACTGTTTTATGGACACCCACCTTTCGCTCTGCGGCTTTTTCATATTGGGATAGAGATCAAAAAAACAGCTCACACGGAGAACCGTGTGAGCTGTTTGAAGCTTATGCGGTTTCAGCCTTTCAGGCGAAATCAATGCTGGGGAGGATAGGGCAGGCCGATGCGCTTGGCCTGATTCTCGGGATCCCAGAAGAAGCGCCACTCAACATACAGCTTGTTGCGGGCGGTGTCGGCAGGAGTCCAGGTGGCCAGCTCCTTGCTCTTGTACATGGCGTCGATCTGCTCGTCGGTGTAGCCGAAGTCCTTCATGACCTCGCGGTTGTGCTCGCCGAAGCAGGGAGCAGCGCAGACGATCTGAGAGGGATGCTTCTTGAAGATGTTGGTCACGCCAATGCCCTTCATCTTGCCGAAGCACTGGTCTTCCCACTCCACCAGGTTCTCACGGGCTTCGTACTGAGGATCCTTCAGGATGTCCTCAGGACCGTAAGCGCGCTGGCAGGGAACGCCGGCCTTGTTGAAGATCTCTTCCAGCTCATCGCAGGTGTGCTCAGCGCAGAACTTCTCCAGGAGTCTCTCAGCCTTCTGACCCAGAGGATCGTAGAGAGGAATGCCGGTGCACTTGTCGGGGAAGTCCACGCCCTGCTTGCCCATGCCGATGATGGGATAGCCGCGGGAGACGGGGCCCTGGCCGGCGATGGCGACGAACATGGAGCCGCCGTCCTTGGTGTCGTAGAAGGAGAAGCAGCAGGCCATATCGTGCTTGTTGCCGGTACGGTAGGGAACGGGCTCGCCAGCCTTGGGATAGCCGTTGGGGTAGTTGAACCACTTGGCGGGGTAGTAGTCCAGCAGACGGAACATGTTGTCGTACTGAGCAACGTCGCAGCTGTCGCCTTCGCCGGTCTTCTGGGCGCTGATGTAGCCAGCCAGAGCCACGATGCAGGCGTTGTAAGCGGTGACATAGTCAGACAGGTAGGGGTTGACCTTCAGAGGAGCGGAGGTGGGGCTGACGCCGTTCATGTACATGTAGCCGCCCATGGCCTGGCCGGAAACGTCGTAGGAAGCCTTGTCTCTGTAGGGGCCGAACTGGCCGTAGCCGGAAACGTGAACGATGGTCAGAGCCTTGTTGTGCTCCCACAGCACGGAGTCGGACAGACCGCGCTTGGCGTAGGAACCGGGACGGCCGGCCTCAATCCAAATGTCGGCCCACTCAATGCACTTGAGGAACAGGTTCTTGCCCTTGGGCTTGGAAACGTCGATGGTGATGGAGTACTCGTTGCGGTGGCACTGAGCCCACGCGGTGGTACCACGGGTCTGGCAGGCGATGTTGGGGGACTCGGCCTGGAGGACCTTGGCGCCCATCTCAGCCATCAGGCAGCCAGCAAAGGGACCGGCGATGTTGGTGCCGGAAACGAAAACCTTAACGCCCTGGAGAACGCCAAACTGGGGATAATCATTCCAGCTCTGAGTAAGCTTGTTGTCGATAGTCTTGAACATATTCGACTTTCCTTTCTCTTATAGTTTTCTTTAGGCAGCGTGGCCGTTGCCGGCTTCCGCCGCATAAATACAAGGTTTTTTGGCAACGCTGTTGCCGGGAGGATTCTGCAAAAGATCAGGCCTGTTCGGCAGCCTTGGCACGGACGGTGGGCAGCAGGAAGCAGACAAAAATACCGACCAGAACACAAGCCAGCTGAACCAGAGCCACAGTGTGCAGGGCGCTGGTAGCGGCAGCGGGAACGGCCATGCCGGAGGCAGCCTTAGCAGCCATGCCGGTGACGAACATGGGAACAAAGATGGCAACACCGAAGGGAGAGCACATATCCTTGAACACATTGAAGGTGCCGGAGGCGGAGGCAGACTCGGTGGGAGCAACGCCGGACAGGGCCACCTTCATGAAGATGGTGGCATTGCCGCCCAGACCAAGACCGACGAAGAACAGAGCGCCGCCCATCTGCAGAATGCCGGAGGCTTCATTGATCAGCAACATGATGGCAGAGCCGAGGGCAACAAAGAGCAGTGCCACAGCGGCCACAACCTTAGGCTCCTTCTTATCGGACATGGGGCCCAGCACGATGGTGCCGATGGCCATGCCCAGGTATTCGATGGACATTGCCACGCTGGCCACGGAGGCCTTATCAACGGCATAACCGAAACGGATGATCTCAGTCAGGCAGGCGGTCATCAGACCCTGGGTAAGGAACAGAACCACCACAGGAAGGATGAAATTCTTGCGGGCGATGAATTTGCCGCTGAGGATGGGGCTTGCGGCCTTCTTTTCCACGGCAACCAGGATCAGGAGACTGACCACGGCCACAGCCACGGAAACCAGTGTGGTGACAGCGGTCCACCCGTTCTGCTGGCCAAAGGTGGGAACACAGACCAGCGCACCAAACATCAGCAGCACGAACAGAGCGCCGCCCCAGTCAAAGCCCTTCATGGAGCCCTTGGGGACATTGGGGTTGTCCTTGACCATGAAGAAGCAGAGGGCAAAGGAGATCACACACAGGGCAACGCAGATCCACATGACGATGCGCCATGCGTCGGCGGTTCCGATGACGGCCATGAGAATACCGCCCAGCGTGGGCCCAAAGATGACCATGCCGCAGGCAATGGCCATGTAAATGGTGAAGCCCTGGCCCATCTTCTCAGGCGGGAAGTCCATCATAATGTAGGCCATGACCACAGGAGCGATACCGGCAGCGCCCATACCGACCATGAAGCGGAAGACCAGCAGCAGGGGGATATTTGCAGGGCAGATGGCGATCAGCGCCTGGCCCACAGTGTACAGGCCCATGGCGAAAAGCAGCATCTTGCGACGGCCCAGCGTACCGCCCAGCTTGCCCATGATGGGGGCCATGGCGGCAGCGGCCAGAGAGTAGGCCAGTGTAATAAAGGTCAGCGCAGAGTCAACGTTCCACGCGGTAGAAATGGCCGTGGGAACAGAAGCGGTGAAACCGCCGCAAAGGCTCAGTACCGCAGCGGCAATGGCGTACGGGATAAAGCCTTTCATATAATTGTTCTGGCTGTTTTCCACGAATAAATCCAACTCCTTATTCATTTAATACAAAGAAAATATGAACAGAGGGGGGAAACTCAATACCCTTTTTTCAGGCTCTCCTCTATCAAAAGGCTTCTTACCACCTTCCCGCTTTCATTGCGGGGGATGGTGTCCATAAATTCAAAAGATTTGGGGATCTTATAGGGAGGCAGGAAGTTCAGCGCGTGCTTGATCAGCTCCTTGGAAGTGACAGGCTCACTGCTCTCCACGATGGCGTGGATGCGATGGCCCCACTCACTGTCGGGCAGACCGACCACAACGGCGTCAACCACCTTCTTGTGTTTTTTCAGCACCGCTTCCACCTCGGCCGCGAACACATTCTCACCGCCGGTGACGATCATGTCGCTGCGGCGGTCGGCAAAGTAAAGAAAACCGTCAGCGTCCAGATAGCCCATGTCGCCCACGCTCTTAAAGCCCTGGGCGTCCGCCTCGATGGGGGCAATGTTTTTATAGACCACATTGGGGCTGTTGGGCCAGCGCATATAGATGCCGCCGATCTCCCCGGCGGGAAGGGGATTCCCGTCGTCGTCACGGATGGCGATCTCCCCATCCAGCATCCTGCCGACGCTGCCGGGGTGTTTGAGCCAGTCGTCGCCCCGGATACTGGTCATGCCGATACACTCGGTCATGGAGTACATCTCATAAAGCCGCTCGGGGGCAATAATCTCAAGCCACTGCCGCTTCAAATCGGCAGAGCAGATGCCGCCGGTGTGGCACAGGACCTTGACGCTCTGAAAGTCCTCCTTGGTGAAGCCGGGCAGCTTGATGATCCGCTGCATCAGGGTGGGTACCATCTGAATGTACTCCACCTGATATTTCTTCACCAGGTCAACGATCAGCTGGGCGTCGAAGCCGGCCGGCATGATCAGCGTGTTGCCGCAGTAAAGACCGTTGAAGGCAGCGGTATGGGGCGCACCGTGAAACAGCGGACCGGCCAGCAGCTGGCGCATTTCAAAATCCATACCGGAGATATAAAACCAGGCCTTCAGACCCTCGTCACTCTCGCCGGAAGCATAGTTCTGCTGGATGACCTTGGTCTTGCCGGTGGTGCCGCCGGAGCAGTTGGCCATGTTGGGGATGGCCTTGATATCGGGCGGCATGGTTTCGGGATAAGCCTCGCTCAGGCTCTTCAGCTCAGCGGTGCTAAGACTTTCATAACCGTCGGGCTTACGGCGATTGGTGACCACCAGCGTGGGGGAGACGCAGGCGCAGATCTCCGCCATGTTCTTCTGGGGCGCCTTGTTGGACACCGGCACATAGCAACCGCCGGCTTTCCAGATCCCGAAAGCCAAGGCAATATGGGTGGGGATATTGGGCAGCGCCACCACAACACTCTTGCCGGGGGCGATCCCTTTATCCATCAGGTACCAGGCGATGCGGTTGGAGAGCTGCTCCAGACTCCGCCAGGTCATCACCGATTCCTTGTTTTCCGGGGAAATGTAGATAATTGCGGGTGCGTCAGGCTTGACCCTGGCGATATCCGCGAGCTGTCTGCCGGGGGTGAAAAAACTCTCCTCACCGGTGTTGAAGATGTTGAAATGCTCCGTAGTGGCTCCCATAAGAAATGCCTCTTACTTCTGTTTAAATCTTGCTGCCGGCATGAAGCCGGCAGCGTTATACAGGCTGAATGGATTACTTGGGCTGGTTGTTGGGACGGTAGCCGCCGTCTACCTGCAGGCAGGCGCCGGTGATGTAGGAAGCAGCGTCAGAGGCCAGGAACATCATGGCATTGGCGATATCCTCGGGCTGGCCGAAGCGCTTCATGGGGATGGTGTCGCCAACGGACTTCTTGGCGAAGTCGGGCATGGAGGCGACCATATCGGTGGCCACAACGCCGGGAGCGATGCAGTTGACGCGCAGACCCTTGTCAGCAAAGGAGTAAGCCAGGGACTTGGTCATGGCGATGACAGCAGCCTTGGAGGCGGGGTAGGGCAGACCGGTGGGAGTGCCGTAAACGCCGGCCACGGAAGCGGTGTTGATGATGCAGCCCTTGGTCTTGAGCAGGTAGGGGATAGCATACTTGCTCATGTTGAAGACCGCCTTCTGGTTCAGGTTGCAGACGGTGTCCCACTCGGACTGTTTCAGCTTGGTGATCCAAACGCTGCAGTCGGTGCCAGCATTGTTGATGAGCACGTCGATGCGGCCCCACTTGGCCTCTACTTCTTTGAACAGGTCCTGAGCGGCCTTGAAGTCGCACAGGTCGATGGCCTTGGTCATGACTTCGTAGTCGGGGTTGATCTCCTTGAGGGCGGCCAGAGCCTTGGCGCCGGTCTCCTCATAGTGGCTCAGGAAGCAAACCTTTGCGCCGCCGGCCAGGAAGCCCTTGACAGCTGCAAAGCCGATACCACGGCTACCGCCGGTGACGACTACTACTTTACCGTTGAACTGATTCTCAAACATTGGACATTTTCCTTTCTCTTAAAGAAATTTGTTTGTTCGGGGCTTTCCCGGAGCCCCTTACGTATGCCACCAGAATGATATCTATTGGAACGACAATATTTTAACAGAACTGACAGAAAACAGTATGCCGAAGATTTGCCTTTTCGTACAAGTGGAAGTGACAAAAAATGAGATTCTATGTACATGATGACAGGGTATAGTAAAGACTGCCAAATGGGAAAAACCAATGTGGCAGCCTTATTCGGAAGGAATATTTGTTTGTTTAGACAAAAAACGGAATTTATTCAGTGATTAAATTTTTTGAAGCAAATGAATAAAAATTCCAGCTTGTGCAAAATAACAACAAATCTACTTTTTCTCCCCGCTGCCGCTGTCGTGCCTGAAATAGGCCTTGGGCATCTTCTCGGTGAGGATCCCCAGCAGGTCCATCATGTAGCAGAAACAGATGCTGGTGCTGTCGTCGCTGCGGACGTTCATCTCCCCCAGCAGCCCGTTCATGGAATCATTGGCGATATCTGCCAGCAGCCCTGTGAGGTACACCACCGGAGGCTCCGAGGTGACATAGAATTGCTCCAGCTTCAGGTAAGGGTTGGCGATCATGTAGACATAGGTGCCGCTGTTCATGCGGCTGTCAACGATCTCCAGCATCTTGCCCACATCGGGAATGAAGCGGTAGCGGTGGAAGGGACCCAGGTTGATCAGCGTATTGGGCTTGAGCCGGTACTCAATGCCGTTGACCACCATTTTCCCTGTACCGGCGCGCACCAGCATAAAGACCTGATCCCGGTTGTTGGCATAGGGCGTAGGGGCCTTGATACGGCGCAGATGGGTGCGGATATCATCGGGCAGCACGTTGTTGGTGAAATAGTCGTGGGCACCGGAAAAATTGGAATTGATGGTGATGGGGCCTTTGCCCTCGTTTTCAAAAGTGTTTTTGTCAGCCATTGCTCTCTCTCCCGCCGCAGCGCCGTTTTCTGAATTCCCCGGGGGACATGCCGTTGATGTCATAGAACACCCGGCCCATGGTGCGGCCGGAGCCGAAGCCGGACTCAATGGCGATATCCACCGTGGGCAGGTCCGTGGTGGTCAGCAGGGCCTCGGCATAGCGCACCCGGAACTGGGACAGGATCTGCTTGAAGCTGGTGTTCAGCCGGGTTTTGAACTGGATGCGCAGGATGTTGCCGGAAGTATAAAGCTCTCTGGCCAGAATATCCACGTCGATGTATTCCGTCATATTCTCGTACAGGTAGCTGATTACCGAGATCAGCGTCTCGCTCATGATCATGCCCCGGTAGACCTTGCCGTTTTTGCCGTTGCACAGCATTTGCTCCCGGTAGGTCTGGGGCGTGACGCCGGTGAGGGCCTTGAAGCGCCGGAAGAAGGTGATCTCCATATTGAAGCCGGAAATGGAAGCAATGTAGTCAAAGGGCAGGCTGTCATACAGGAAAAAGGAGGTGGCCAGCACCAGGCGCAGCCGGTTCAGATACTGGTTGAAGTTCAGACCGGTGGCGACCAGCAGCGCATGGTTCAAAGCGGCCTCTGTCACCTTAGGGCCGATGGCCTTGGCAACCTGGGCAGCGGTCAGATCCTTGGTGCTGTGGGTGGCCATATAGAGGCTGGCCTGGCGGCCAAGGGGCATATTTTCAAACTTATACTGCCCCTTCATGCTGTGGGTCACCCGGTTGTACAGCAGCTCGATCTTTCGCAGGAAGGAGCTGCGGATAATGGTGGAGCCACGGGTATTCTTCTGGGCCAGCTCTTTAAACTGGCAGAACAGCCGGATAATGGCGTCCACCCCTTCACCGTCCGGCCCCACCACCGGCAGACCGTTGACAATCTCAGCCTCCATGTTGAGACTGATCTTGTTGAAGGTGTAGTAGCTGAGCAGCTGGTAATCGTAGGCACAGACCCAGATAAGAAGCTGCTCGCCGAAATTGGGGCAGATGGTCAGCACCTGGGAGCCCTGAATCCAGGACACGCAGCCGGGCTCAACGGAAAACTCCTCGCCGTTGATGATAAAAACGCCCTTGCCTTCCCGCACCAGAATGAAATAACTGTCGATCTCCAGCACGGGGAACATTTCCTGCGTGATGGTATATTCCTGCAATTGCAGATATTTATCGGGCCCGCAGAAGATATTGCTTCTGGGCGTCTCGCACAGTGGCCTGCATTTCTTCTTCATGTGCTCACCCCCATGGAACGGTATTTCCTGGAATGTAGTGTATGGAAGAAAAATGTCCTGCCTCCATACACTATATTCAGCATAAATGTAACAGAAAATCTGAAAAAAATCAAGATTCTGTGACAAGTTTTTTCGTATTTTTTAAGTTTTCATTGCTTTTCGTGCGGCGTATTTCGCCAGAAGAGCAAACGGAAGAGCAAAGAAGAGCAAAATTGGAAAAAGCTCCCATCCTGCCGAAAGACAGGATGGGAGCCGGATAGAAAACGATGTATTATGCTGTGGGCCGGAACTTACAGGTTGTAAGCAACCTCGAAGCCCTGATGCATAGCGTCGCTGGACTGGCCGGGCTTGACGGCGTCGCCGATGACGTACACTTCGGGAACGAAGGCCTTCAGCTCCTCGGACAGAGGATCGTACTTTCTGGAGCCCAGACCCAGAACGATGTAGTCGAAGTTCTTGAGCCACTCCTCGCTGCCGTCCTCAAGATGCTGGATCTTGACGTCGTGCTTGACAACGTCGTTGACCTTGCCGCCGGCGTTCATCTGGATGGTGTACTCATTGATCTCCATAACCTTGGAGTTGACGAACATCTTTGCACCGTGGTGACGCAGTGCTTCCATTGCGACACTGCGGTTGGGCTGGCAGACGCCGGTCATCATCTGGGGCATCATCTCAACCAGGGTGATGTCCACATCGCCGTTTCTGAAGTTGGGGGAGTAGATGGAGTGGGGACGTGCGTCCGCGAAGATCATTTCAGCGGTCTCGCAGGCGACCTCGCCGCCGCCCAGGATGCAGACACGGCCGTTGGGAATGGTGACCTTGCGGCTGAGGACATCGTGGGTGGTAACGGTCTTGCACTCGCCAACGCCCTTGATGAAGGTGGGGATGAAGGGAGTGGCGCCGGTGGCGACAACAACAGCGTCGGGAGCAAACTCCTTGACGGCCTCCACGGTGGCCTCCTTCTTGAACTCGAACTTGACGCCGGCCTTCTTGGCACGGTAGTTCAGGTGGACCAGCCACTTGGTCATCTCCTGCTTACCGGGAGAGACAACAGCCAGGTTCAGCTGACCGCCGATGCGGTTGCTCTTTTCCCAAACGGTGACGTCGTGGCCACGCTCGGCAGCGGTGACAGCGGTGAACATACCGCCGGGGCCGGCGCCGATGACCAGCAGCTTCTTGGGCTTGTCGGTGGGATTGAAGGGGAAGTCATACTCACGGCCAACCAGGGGGTTGATGTGGCACTTGCAGACCGGGTGCATGGGATTCTCGGGAGTGATGCAGCGGCCGGCGCAGGAGCCGCAGGGAGTGATGTCGTCAAAGCGGTTCTCACGGGCCTTGTTGGGCAGGTCGGGATCGGCCAGCAGGGGACGGCCCAGGGTCACGCCGTCAACCAGACCGCGCTCCACAATGTCAGCAGCGTAGCGGATGTCGTTGATCTTGCCGACCACGAAAACAGGAATGTTGACAACCTTCTTGATCTCGGAGGCTTCGTAGACATTCTTGCCGATCTTCTGGCTGTGGGCGGGCAGGATGTTCTGCAGGCCTTCGTACTGAACGCCGCCGGAGACCTCCAGCATGTCAACACCGGCTGCCTCGAACTTGGGAGCCAGGTACAGCATCTCCTCCAGGGAGTTGCCGCCGGCAATACGCTCGTCGCCGGAAACACGCAGAACGATGGGGAAGTCACGGCTGACGCAGCGGCGGCACTCCTCAATGATCTCCAGAATCAGACGGGCGCGGTTGTCAATGCAGCCGCCGTACTCGTCCATACGCTTGTTGCGCAGGGGGGACAGGAAAGCGCCGGGCAGCATGTAAGCGTGGGCAGCGTGCAGGGCGATACCGCCGCAGCCGGCTTCCTCAGCGCGGCGGGCAGCCTGGCCGTACTGCTTGACTACCTTATGGATCTCGTCAATGGTGATCTCTCTGCAGACATGGCCGTTGGCGTTGGTGTTGACGGAGGGGCCCAGGGGCTTGATGCCCTTGAGAGCGCAGATGGACTCGGGGCCGGGGTGAATGATCTGGGGGAACAGGGTGCTGCCGGCGTCGCTGACGCGCTTGGCAAAAGCGGCGAACTGAGGCACCAGGCTGTCCTTGTCCAGAGCAGTGGTCTTGCCGATGTACCAGTACTTGTGGTCAACGGTGACAGCGTCAATGACGACGTAGCCCACGCCGCCTTCGGCACGGCGCACAAAAATGTCGGCCAGCTGCTTGGGCACAGTGCCGTCAGTGGCCTCGTAGTGCATGCTCATGGGAGCCATGGCGATGCGGTTCTGCAGAGTGGTCTTTCCCAACTGGAGGGGGCTAAAGAGCTTGGCGTTCTTCATATCGGTGATCATGCGTATACCTCCATAAAAATTATTTCTGACACATTCACATGGTTTCGCCCCGGCGTTCCCATACCCGGGGCGAGGCTTTCTGCTGCAGCCGGCACAGACCGGCCAGTGTTATGGCTCTAGTATAAACGCAAACCACCCCGGCGTGTATCACGTTTTTTGTTAAACAATCCACATTTACGAAAGGGTTTTATGCGATTCTCCTACGGACTTGACGGACATTTTTTCAAAAATTACTACAGGCCGTTTTCCTTTGCACGGCAATGCCTGCGCTCTTTGATGCCCCTTCGGGCGGGAAGAAGAAGGAACAATTTCTGGTCAGTGCTGCCGCAAAGACGGAAGAACGGCGCGGCATGCTCTGAAAAGATGAACGGAATGGTAGGCGCGGCTGTAGTAAAAACGAATATTTTGTTCCAACCTTAGGTATGAGATTACGAGAATATTGCCTACAAAAATGACCCACTAGTGTTAAAATTTCTACAATGGGTTTTCTGCTGAGGCAGCATAAAAAAAGGCGGTTTGCGCCACCAGAAACCGCCGGGCGGATCGTTCCCGGATCTGCCGCCGGCCCCTTCCCATGGGCCTGCTGCCGAACCCCTTACAAAAATTTAAGGAAAGAGTGTATGTATTATGAGCTACGATGCATTGTTTGCTCCTATCAAGCTGAGAGGGCTTGAGCTGAAAAACCGTGTTGTTCTGCCCGGCATGAACACCAAGATGGTCAAGAATAAGCACGACATCGCGGAAGACCTGGCCGCTTACCATGCCGCCCGTGCTGCCGGCGGCTGCGCTCTGAACATTGTTGAGCCTGCCTGCGTCTGCCCCGAGACCCACGCTTACCTTTACCTGGGCCTGTACACCGAGCACCACAGCGAAGAACTGAAGAAGGTCACCAAGGCCATCCATGACAACGGCGGTCTGGCCTGCGTCCAGATCTGGCACGGCGGCTTTGTTCCCGAAGCTTTCTTCGACAAGACCAACAAGAGAGAGACTCCCGATACCATCACCCATGAGCGTATCCAGGAGATCATTAAGCAGTACGGCGCTTCCGCCAAGCTGGCTGTGGAGGCCGGTTTTGACGCCCTGGAGTTCCATGCCGCCCATACCTACCTGCCCCACGAGTTCATGAACCCCAGCCTGAACAACCGTACTGACGAGTATGGCAACCAGAGCCTGGAGAACCGCTGCCGCTTCAACCTGGAAGTCATCCGCGAGATGCGTGCCAACATGCCCGAGGATATGCCTCTGCTGATGCGTCTGGACGCCATCGACGAGCTGATGCCCAAGGTCACCACCGTTGAAGAGACCATCCAGTTCATCAACTGGGCTGCCGAGGCCGGCGTAGACGCTGCTGACCTCTCCCGCGGCAATGCCATGAGCCTTGCCACCGTTTACGAAGTTCCCCCCTACAATCTGGAGCCGGGCTTCAATATGGATAACATCGCCGCCGTCAAGGCCGGCATCAGCATCCCCGTCATCGGCGTGGGCCGTGTCAACACTCCCGATGTGGCCAACAAGCTCATTGAGGAAGGCAAGATCGACATGATCGCCGTTGGCCGTGGCCAGCTGGTCGATCCCGAGTGGTGCAACAAGGCCAAGGAAGGCCGCACCGATGAGATCCGTCTCTGCATCGGCTGCACCCAGGGCTGCTACGACAAGGTCGTTGACCCCAAGGCCAACCACATCACCTGCACCCGTAACCCCATGCTCTGCCTGGAGTACAAGGGCCTGCCCAAGACCGACAGCCCCAAGAATGTGATGGTCATCGGCGCCGGCATCGGCGGCCTGCTGACTGCTCAGTTCCTGAAGGCCCGCGGCCACAACCCCACCATTTATGAAGCCTCCGAGAAGGCCGGCGGTCAGTTCGTTCTGGCCGGCGCCGCCCCCAAGAAGCAGGAGTTCGCCGCTGCTGTGGAATGGGAAGTGAAGGAGTGCCAGCGCCGCGGTATCGAGATCAAGACCGGCGTCACCGTGACTCCTGAGCTGATTGCTGAGGTCAAGCCCGACCATGTGGTCATCGCTACCGGTGCCCACTATGTGGCTCCCGAAATCCCCGGCATTGACAGCGCTGATGTTGTCACCGCCGAGGACGTGCTCACCGGCAAGGTGGAGCCCAAGGGCGAAGTGGTCATCCTGGGCGGCGGCGGTGTCGGCTGCGAGACCGCTCAGTACCTGATCGGCAAGGGCGTCAAGGATGTCCGCGTGATGGACGCAAAGCGTGTTGGCAACAATATGGGTATGCTGCGCACCATGTTCCTGGATATCGAGTATCCCGGCGAGACCATCAAGAAGAGCAACAAGTCCAAGGTCACCAGCATTGAGGACCACACCATCAACTACAAGTTCACCGATAAGTTCAAGAAGACCTCCGACAAGAGCCGTCACTTCGACACCCTGGTGGTTGCTACTGGTACCGTTTCCCGCCCCACTGCCGACCTGACCGCCAAGTGCGAGGAGCTGGGCATTGCTTATGATGTCATCGGCGACGCCAAGGAAGTCCGCATGGGTCTGGATGCTACCGCTGACGCTTACGCAGTTGCATACCGCATCTAAGATCGGACCGTAAACTTTTAGGAAGGAAGTTTTTATCATGACTGTTGAAGAACGTCTGGAAGCTCTTGAGAAGGAAATCCAGAGACTGAAGGATATCGAGGAGATCAAGGCCCTGAAGAGCCGTTACTTCGCCGCCCTGGACACCAAGGACTGGGAAGGCCTGAAGGCCACCTTCCACCCCGATGTGACCACCTCCTACTCTGACGGCAAGCTGTCTTTCCACGGCCCCGAAGAAGTGGCCAACTACATGGCAGAGAATATGCCCCAGACCGAGATCACCCTCCATCAGGGCCATACCCCCGAGATCATCATTGTCAGCGATACCGAGGCCATCGGCCACTGGTACCTGCAGGACAACCTGATCTTCGCCCAGGGCAATCCCTATGAGGGTCTCCAGATCCAGGGCAGCGCTCTCTACACCGACAAGTATGAGAAGGTGGACGGCAAGTGGCTGATCAAGGAGACCGGCTACCTGCGGATTTATGAGGAGTCCTTCCAGAGAGACAAGTCCCATTTCATCCGCATCAACATGTTCCGTCCCAAGAAAAAGAAAGTCGTCAAAAAGTAATACTTAATCCCCGCAAAAACAGCAGACCAAGCCCAGCGTGAATTAAAATCCATCTTCCCGGCCCGCGCCGCCGAAAGGGGGCGTGGGCTGGGAAGGGCTTCCGTTCATCCGAAGCCAGGGACGCGGCGCAGCCGCTGTCTCGGGGAGAAGCGTTTTCGCCCGCGGTGATCCGAGGGCGAAAACTTTTGTTGTCAAAATCTTGCTTTTTGCGCAGGATGGCTGCGTGCCTCACCTGCGGGAAAGGGTGCTATGAAGCTATTACAAGATAAGGTGGCGGTGATCACCGGGGTGAACTCCGGCATCGGCCGCCGTACAGCGGAGCTTTTTGCTGAGCAGGGCGCCAGGATCGTAGGCGTGGATATCCGTACCGACCGGATGGAGGAACTGAAAACCCGGGTGGAAGAGAGCGGCTCTGCCTTTCTGGGCTGCCAGTGCGACGTCCGTGATCCTGAAAGCGTCAAGGCCGTCTATAAGCAGGCGGTGCAGCGCTTCGGCAAGGTGGACATCGTGGCCAACATTGCCGGCGTTTCCAGCGACCGGCCCATTACCCTTACCACCAGCGAGGAATTCCAGCGGGTGATGGATATCAACGTCAAGGGCGTTTTCAACTTCTGCAAGTATGCCACACCCTATTTCAAGAAGCAGAAGCGGGGCGTCATCCTTAACACCGCCTCTGTCACCGGCATCTATGGTTCGGGCATGGGCTGCCCCTATCCCGCCAGCAAGGCGGCCATCATCGGCCTGACCAAGTCCCTGGCCATTGAGCTGGCTCCCTGGAAGGTGCGGGTCAACGCGGTGGCTCCCGGCGTCATCAACACCGAGATGGTGGCGGTACTCAACGAGCAGGAGAAAAAGAGCTTTTCCAGCTCCATCCCCCTCAAGCGCATGGGGGAGGCGGAGGATATTGCCTATGCCATGCTCTACCTGGCCTCTGACTGGGCCTCCTATGTCACCGGCACCGTGCTTCAGGTGGACGGCGGTTACCGGCCCAGCACCGTCAATCTCTGACCGGTCACGAAACCGGCAGGGTGGGTTCATGCCGCTTAAAAAGGAATTTACTGTCCGTTGAAAACGGGCAGTAAATTCCTGTTTCGACATATTGTGATAATCTGCTTTCCATGCTATACTGTTAAAGTATTTAAAGTATTTTTCCACGAGAGAAAGAGAGTGTGTCCAGTGCTGCGTAAGCTCAGGAGAAAGATTTACAGGAAGATCCGTTTCAAGACCTGGTACCGTAAGTGTAACCATTATCACCGCAAGCACCGGCAGATGGATGAGATCATCAGCAAGTACAAAAGCCCGGAGGAGCTGCAGGACAAGGCTTACGTCAGGCGGCTGAAGCGGGACATGACCCATTGCCTGATGAAATACGGCTCTTATTACGATGAGTATTTTCAGTTCGGGTTTGAGGGGAAAGATGACGAATATCGGGCATCTTTTATAACCGAGGGGATAAGAATGAGCTTTTACCCCCGGATGAACGACCCGAAAAACACCAATATGCTAGAAAACAAATACCTCACTTACAAGAAGTTCAAGGACTTTTTCAAGCGGGATATGCTGTGCATCCGCAAGGATAAAGAGGCCACTGAGGAGGCTTTGCAGCAGCTTAGCGCCTTTGTGAGTGAGCATGAAACATATATTGTCAAGCCCATTTACGCCGCTTTCGGCAAAGGCGTACATATGGACAGCATCCAAAACTATGCCTCCATCGAGGAGGCCTTTCAGGAATATGCCCGCACCGGCGCCGTGATCGAGGAACTGATAGAGCAGGGCGCGGAGATGGCGGCGATCCACCCCCAGTCCGTGAACACCCTGCGCATCCCTACCGCTGTCATCAAGGGCGAAAACGGCGAGAGCGAAGTGCGGCTGTTTCACCCGACCCTGCGGGTGGGGCAGCATGAGAGCGTGATTGATAACTTCAGCGCCGGGGGCATCAGCGCCCTGATCGACCCGGAGACCGGGGTGATCTTTACCGACGGCGAGGACAAGAAGTGCCATTATTATGAGACGCACCCGGACACCGGCGTGCACTTTAAGGGCTTCCAGATCCCGCACTGGGATGAAGTGGTCAGCATGGTGAAGCAGGCGGCCATGATGGTGCCCGGCAACCACTACTGCGGCTGGGACCTGGCCTACACTGCCCAGCGGGGCTGGTGCATGGTGGAGGCCAACTGCACGGCCCAGATGGGCGGGATGCAGATGGTGACCAAGACAGGCCGCCGCCAGGAGCTGGAAGACCTGATTGCGAGAATGTGATGGGGGAGAAAAGATGAAAGAGAGCACCGGCATCAGCAGAATCATATCCGGCAGACGGCATATCCGGGAATTTGCCCGGAGTTATTCCGAAAAATGCGGCAAAAGCCCCCGCTGGATCGAAAAGGACATCATCAGGGCCAAGCGCCTGAACCACATCTCCCTGGGGGAATATGAATGGATCGGCTATGACAGCCTGACAGAGGAGCAGAAGCAGACCGTTTCCACCCTGTGGACCCGGGCGGAGTTTCGCAAGAACCTGACCGACCGGCGGTATAAGTGCATCCTCAGCAACAAATACATCTTTTCCAAGGTGTTCAGCGACTACTACGGCCGCCGCTGCTATCTGGCCCAGGATGTGACGGAGCAGCTGCTGGAGGAAATGTCCGGCGAGGAAGGACGGGTCATTGCCAAGCCCAACTGCAAGGGGCAGGGCAAGGGCATCAAGGTGCTGCCCACGGCCACGGCGGAAGATCGCAAAGCCGCCATGGAGTTCATCTCCACGGCGAAGAACTACATCGTTGAGGAATACGTCACCCAGCATGAAGCCATGGCAAAGATGAACCCGGCTTCTGTGAGCATCATTCGCTTTTATTCCGTCAGCTCCCCGGCAGGGAACTATGTGTTCGCCCCGGTGCTGACCACTGCCATTGAAAAGAGCGTTGCCAACGGCTGCCAGGATGCCCTGACGGCCATGATCGATATCCGTACCGGCGAGGTAATCACCGACGCGGTGGATCAGAACCAGTTTGTGGAATACACTGCCCACCCGGTCACCGGGGTGCAGTTCAAGGGCTTTCAGGTGCCCTATTGGCAGGAGTGTCTGGCGCTGATGCGCAAGGCCCTGCCCCTGGCCAGCAAAATCTCCAACATCGGTTGGGATATGGCCATCACGCCGGAGGGGCCGCTGCTGATCGAGGCCAACACCATCCCCGGCTTCAACACCGCCCAGTACCGGAGTTATGCCTGGGTTACCGAGGGCTGGGGCTATCAGCCTTTGTTTGACGAGGGGCTGAAGGGGACGCCCCTGCCGCAGGATGGCCGCTATGACCGGGTGCTGATGAAAATATAAAAAGAAGCTTATATAGAAGAGACTGAGAAAGGAGCCTGAATGGAAGCCATACTCTCCGTGGCCTTTGGCCTCTGGATTTGCATCACCGCCTTTGCCTACCGGGCCTTCACTGCGGAGAAAAAGGAAAGGGAGAAAGACAGATGAACATCTATATCATCGGTATCATTTTCTCCCTGGCCGTGTTTTTCCTGGTGGGCATCCTGGCAGGCAGAAAGGTGAAAAACACCAACGACTACTACGTTTCCGGCCGCAATGCGCCCACGCTGCTGATCGTGGGCTCCCTGATCGCCTCATTCCTCTCCACCGGCGCCTTTTTGGGGGACACCGGGGAGGTTTATGACGGCTTCTTCATGGGCATCGTGGTTGTGGGCGTGCTGCAGGCCACCGGCTACATCTACGGCGCGGGCCTGTTTGGCCGCTATATCCGCCGCAGCGAGGCCAACACCCTGCCGGAGTATTTCGGCAGCCGCTTCCAGTCGGAGGGACTGCGGCGGCTTTCGGCGGTGATCATGCTGGTCTCCGTCAGCGCCTACCTGCTCTCCGCCATTCAGGGCGTCTCCACGCTGATGAGCAGCATCACCAACCTCAGCTATCCCACCTGCGCGGTGATCGTGTGGCTGGCGTTTACGGTGTTCACCATCTATGCCGGCTCTCCCGGCGTGCTGCTGACGGACACCATTATGTTCCTGGTGTTCCTGCTGGCGGCGCTGATTGCGGTGCCCTTCATCGTCCATGCCGGCGGCGGCTGGTTCGGCGGCATCGCGCAGCTTGCCAACTGCGAGAGTATGCCGGGCATCCTGTCCTGGAGTGGAAACCTGGATTATCTCTATCCGGACGGGGCCAGCAACCTGGCCTGGGCCGTGACCTACGGCATTGTCTGGGCCCTGGTGGTGGCGGTCAGCCCCTGGCAGACCAGCCGCTACCTGATGGCAAAGGACGAGCATGTGGTAATGCGCTCCTCCATCTGGTCCTCCATCGGTGTGATGGCGGTGACCATTTCCCTGTATTTTACCGCCGCCTTTATCCGCAACATCAACGGCGAGCTGGTGGGCAGCCGGGCCCTGATCTGGGCCGCCATGAACGTGCTGCCGCCCATTATCGGCATCACCATGCTTACCGGCATTACTGCCGCGGGCATCTCCTCGGCTTCCACCTTCCTGTCCCTGATCGGCTTTTCCGTGGCCAACGACATTCTGCCCCGCAAGGGCCGGGATGATAAGCAGCAGCTTCGCCTGTCCCGCTGGGCCATGTTTGCGGCCAGCCTGGTGATTCTGGTACTGGCCTATCTGAACCCGCCGCAGATCTTCGTGATTATGTATTTCGGCGGCACGGTCATTGCCAGCTCCTGGGGCGTGGTGGCCATCGGCAGCATCTGGAGCAGGAAGCTCAGCAAGAGCGGGGCCTACCTGGGCATGCTTCTGGGCTTTTTGGGCTGCGCTGGTTCCAAAATGTTCTATGCTCTCCGGGGCATTACGCCGCCGGTGTATCTGGACGCTTTCTTTATCGGCATTGTCATGAGCATCATCGGCGCGGTGCTGGGTTCTGTACTGCGGCCGGTGAGCGAAGGCGAGGGCCGGCAGAGAGAAGCACTGTTTGTAAACAATATAGCAGAGGGCGACGAAGAAGAATGTCGGAAAGACAGGAAAATGTGGCTGGTATACCTGGGCTTTGGCCTGCTGGCCGGCGCCTTCTTCCTGTTTCTGTACGCCCTGCCCTATACCCGGGCTTTGGGCATGTAAGCAAGCATTAAGCAATTAACGGAGGAGGATTGCCGGTGGAAAAGACCATAAAGCTGTATTACGCCAAGCTTGCCAACATGGGCGACCTTCTCAATGACCTGGTGATCCGCCGCTGCTTTGGCTGCGATGTGGAGCGCTGCTCCTTCCTGGAGGGGGAGATCAGCGCCATCGGCAGCCACCTGGCCATGTACACCTATCACGGCACGCCCCTGATGAAGCTGCAGCAGCTGATTAACGGCATCAGGGAGCCGAAGGTATATGTCTGGGGCACCGGCTTTATCAACTATGACGACTGCAAGGGCCGCTTTTTCAAGCGGGACATGGAATTTCTGGCCCTGCGGGGGGAACTGACCCGCCGGAATGTGGAGCGGATGACCGGCAAGACCCTGGACATCCCCACCGGGGACGCGGGCATCCTGGCTGACCGGCTGCTGGATGAGCTGCCGGAGAAGCGCTACGACCTGGGGGTGATCCCCCACATCTGCGATTGGAAGGACCCGGCGGCCCAGGCCCTGGCGGACAGATATGAAAATTCCATCCTGATCAACGTGAAGGATGACCCCATAGAAGTGGTGCGGCAGATCGCCCAATGCCGCGCTGTGCTTTCCAGCAGCCTCCACGGCCTGATCGTGGCGGACAGCTTCCATGTGCCCAATATGCATGTGGTGTTTGATGAGCGGCTGAAGGGCGACGGCTATAAATTTGACGACTATTACTCCGCCTACGGCCTGCCCCACATCCAGCGGGATCTGCGGCAGGAGGCGGCCCCCAGCCTCCGGGAGATTGAGGACAGCTGGGCCGTCACGGCGGAACTGGTGGAGGAGAAGAAGCGGCAGATGCTTGCCTGCTTCCCCCGCCAATTGCTGGACTGAGAGGCGGAAATGGAGAGAGAACGGATATCCGTTGTGATTCCCTGCTATAACCGCCGGGACAGAATCCTGGCCAGTGTGGAAAGCGTGCTGGGCCAGAGCTATGACAATCTGGAGCTGCTTGTGGTGGACGACGGCTCCACCGACGGCACCGCCGCACTCTTTGAAAACTACCCGGACAAGCGCCTGCGCTTCCTGCGCTATGAGGAAAACCGGGGCGCCTGCCACGCCAGAAACTACGGCGCAGAGCGCGCCACAGGGAAGTACCTGGCCTTTCAGGACAGCGACGACGTCTGGCACCGGGACAAGCTGGAAAAGCAGCTGCGCCACCTTGGGGAAACCGGGGCGGACATGAGCTTCTGCGGCATGAACCGCATATCTGAAAGCGGAAGCCGCTTTTACTACCCGGTGCACCCCTTCCACCCGGCGCAAGGGCTGGAGGAGATGCTGGCAGAGAACCGGGCCGGCACCCAGACCATGCTGATGCAGCGGGCAGTATGGGAAGCGCTGCGCTTTGACGAGAGCTTCCGACGCTATCAGGACTGGGACTTCTCCATCCGGGCGGCAAAGGACTTTCGACTGGCCTATCTGCCGGAGGCTTTGGTGGACTCGGCAGTGGGGGAGGACAGCATCTCTGCCGCGGTGAAATCCTATCCGGCGCTGGTGCATCTGTATGAAAAGCATCAGGCCCTTTACCGGGCCTATCCCAAAAGCGACGCGGTGATGAACCGGCGCATGGGGAAGCGGCTGCGGCAAACGGACCCGGAAAAGGCCGCCGCACATTATCGGAAAAGCTTTCGGCTCAGCCATCATCCCTATGATCTGGGCTGTTATATACGCGCAATGATCAACGTCAGGAAAGGGGACAGAAGCCTATGACAGCCTTCGTTATCCTGCATTACCGTGCCATTGACTACACCAGAAAATGTGTGGAATGTATCAAGTCCCTGGAGGGCAGCAAGCACATCATCATCGTGGACAACGCTTCCCCCGACGGCACCGGCGCCGCGCTGAAGGCGGAGTACAAGGGCGACAAGGAAATCACCGTCCTGCTCAACAAGGAGAACTCCGGCTTTGCCAGGGGCAATAATTATGGCGTCCGCTACGGCAAGTGCAAGCTGGCCCCGGACTATACGGTGGTTCTGAACAACGATGTGGAGATCACCCAGAAGGACTTTATTGCCCGGATAGACCAGATTTACATGGAGCATCCCTTCGATGTGCTGGGGCCGGACATCGTGTCTGTATTCTCCGGCATTCACCAGAGCCCCAAGTGCATGAAGGGCTTTGAACTGGAATCCGTGCGGCGGAAGATGGCCTATGTGAAACGCAGCCAGAACCCCATCCTCATGCTGCTCAGCAGCGGCGAGAAAAACAGCCCCTTCCTCTGGCGGCAGGTGCAGCGCCGCAAGCGGGCCAAGCAGAACATCGATTCCAGCATGGTCTCCGAGGGCGTGGTGCTCCACGGCTCCTGCGTCATTTTCTCCAAGCGCTACATAGAAGAACACCCGGAGCCCTTCTACTGCAAGACCTTTATGTATTTTGAAATGGAGATTCTGGAATGGCTCTGCCGTCATGAGGGCAAGGTCATCCGCTACGACCCCTCCATCTCCGTGCTGCATTACCAATACATGTCCTCCCGGCAGGAGTTTCGCTCGGTGCTCAAACAGTCCAAGTTCGTGTGCAAGTGCCTGATGGAGTCTCTGAAGGCAGCGGAGGAACTGATGCTTATGAACGAAGAACAGCGGACCCAGGCCAGGGGACTCCATGAGAATCTGGCCCTGGCCGAGGCCTGAGGAGGGCAGTCAGACGAAGTGAAGAAGAAAAAGATTCGCTCCGGGACAAGGGCCTTTTACACGGCGCTTTCTTATCTTTCCCCGGCCCTCAATACCAAGCTGCTGTTTCTGCGGAAGTTCGGCCGGCTGCCGGAGCTTCAGAACCCGAAAACGCTGAACGAGAAGCTGCTGAAGCTGAAGCTGGAACAGTTTGGCACGGATGAACTGGTGCGTCAGTGCGCGGACAAGTACCGGGTGCGGGACTTTGTCCGGCAGCGTGGCTGCGGCGAGACACTGAACGAACTGATCGCCGTTTACGACCGGCCGGAGGACATCCGATGGGAGGAGCTGCCGGAGCGCTTCGCCATGAAGTGGAACTTCGGCTGCGGCTATAATATCATCTGCCAGGACAAGGCGAAGCTGAACATCCCGGAGACGGTGAAACAGCTGAAAAAGTGGGGCCGGGAGCCCTTCTGGGCCTATTATTCCGAGCTGCAGTACAGAAACGTTGAGAAGAAAATCATCGTGGAAGAATACATCGGCGATGGGGACGGCAGTCTGCCGGAGGATTATAAGTTCTACTGCTTTAACGGCAAAGCCTACTGCTGTATGGTCTGCCAGGGCCGGGAAGAGGGCTGGCCCCGGTTCTATTTTATGGACAGGGACTTTCAACTGCTGCGCATCAACCGGGATTCCCGGAATGCGCCGGAGGGCTTTTCCCTGCCCAAGCCCAGGGATATCGACATGGCTTATACCATTGCCGACACTCTCAGCCAGGGCTTCCCCTTCGTGCGGGTAGACCTGTATCTGACGGACAGGGGCGTCCGCTTCGGGGAGATGACCTTCACCCCGGCGGCAGCCCTAGACAACAAGCGCCTGCCGGAGACAGACCTGATGTTCGGCGCTATGGTGGAAATGTAATATTATATTGTTGGAGCTGCAATGAAAATCGCTATCGTTGGAGCGGGCAACAGCGGCTGCGCGCTGGCGGCGGACTATGCGTACCGGGGCCATGAAGTGACGCTGATCAAAAGCTCCCGCTCGGTTCATGACGACAATTTTGAATATCTCTGTCAAAACGGCGGGCGGATGGTGCTGGATGAGTTCGGCGCCGAGAAGCCGGGGGTCATCGCCCGGCTGTCCCGGGAACTGGCAGACGCGGCGGAATGTCAGGTGGTGCTGCTGTGCACCCAGACCGGCTATCAGCGGCAGGTGCTGGAAAAGCTGGTGCCCCTGCTTCACGCCGGCCAGGTGCTGCTGATCGACCCGGGCTATCTGGCCACGGCCTTTGTACTGGGGCTGAATCCCCCGGAGGGCCTGATCATTGCCGAGGCCGAGAGCAATTTCATCGACGGCCGCATCTCCCGACCGGGCCGCTTCAGGGTGGGCTTTCGCAATGTGCGCAATCCCCTTGGCATTTATCCCCGCTCTGCCATACCCCAGGCCAGGGAGATCCTGGACAAGATGGGCACGCCCTTTGCCTATCTGGAGAGCGTGGTGGAGGCGGCGCTGCACAACCCCAACATGATCGTGCACACCGTGGGCGCCATTATGAGCATCCCCCGCATCGAGGCTACCGGCGGGGAATACTGCATGTATCACGAGGTGTTCACCCCCTCGGTGTGGAACATTCTGGAGGCGCTGGACGGGGAGAAGATGGCGGTGCTGCAAAGCCTTGGCTATGAGGCCCTGCCCTATGTGGAGGCCTGCAAGTTCCGCAACAGTCTGGATGAGCAGCGGCCGGGCAAGGAAGTGTTCTTTGAATACGCCGCCATGCCCACCCGGGCCAAGGGGCCGGTGAGCGTGGACTCCCGGTATATCACCGAGGACGTGCCCCAGGGTCTGGTGCTGCTGGAATCCCTGGGCAAGGCGCTGCATATTGCCACGCCGGTGGCCAGCGCCCTGATTGAGATCGCCTCGGCGGCGCTGGGGCGGCCACTGCGGGAGCATGGGCGCACGCTGGATGCCCTGGGCCATGAGAATGTGGATCGGATTCTGGATGACGCGAGGGGCGGAAACAGTCCATGTCACGTTTGAACGCGATCAAAAAGACCTGGGCCATGAGCCGAAGGCTCAGTGCCCAGCGGCGGGGCAGCGCACTGGGGTATTTTATCGACGCGCTGCGGTGCAGTGCGCGGCATGGGACCTCGCCGGAGAATTATTATGTGCTGCGCTTTTATGAGCTGGACGAGCAGCAGCGGAGCCGGTTTCTGACCTCCGGCCGCTCCAAGGCGGTGGATGCGGCACTGAACCGCGCCGCCACCCGGGAAGACAAGCTGCTGATCGGCCGGAAGGAGCTTTTTAACGAAGGCTTCCGGGGCCTGGTGAAGCGGGACTTCCTCTATGTGCCGGAGCACAGCTATGAGGAGTTTACGGCTTTTCTCCTGCGGTATGAGCAGGTCATGCTCAAGCCCACCGGCGGCACCATGGGCCGGGGGATCGAGAAGCTTCGCACGGCAGAAATCCAGCCGGAAGCGCTGTATGCGCGCTGCCGGGAGCAGAAGCTGCTGCTGGAGGAAGTGATCCGCCAGCACCCGGCGCTGGATGCGGTGAACCCCAGCTGCGTCAACACGGTGCGGATCAACGCCGCCCGGGGACTTGACGGAAAGGTGCGGCTCATCGGGGCCTGCCTGAAATGCGGCGGGTCCGGGGCAGTGACGGATAATTTCCACACCGGCGGCGTGGCCTATCCCCTGGATCTGGAGACCGGGACAGTCACCGGGCCGGGGCGGAACAATGTGGATATCAAAGATTATGAGCGCCATCCCGGAACGGACTTTACGATGCCGGGTTTTACCGTGCCTTATTGGCAGGAGGTGAAGGCCTGTGTCGTGCAGGGAATGGAGCGGGTGCCCAGTCTGGGCTATGTGGGCTGGGACGTGGCGGTGATGCCCCAGGGGCCGGAGTTGATCGAAGGCAACTACCACTGGCCCGGCGGGAACATTATACAGTTTGACGGTGTGGGGAAGTACCCCTTGATTCTGGAATGTTTGGGTGAGAGATATGAAGAACATACTGACTGAGAATTTTATCGTGAAAAATCTGCGGGCCTTCCCGGTGCTGCGGCGGCGCTTTAAAACCTATGTGAAGGGCATCGACCGCATACCCGATGGCTTTACTGAGCGGAAGCTGTTTTACGATTACATCAAGGTGCGGCGGACCAACCCGGAGAAGCGGGTTTCCATGTCGGAATACACCATTTTCGGTTTCCACTCCCTGCCGGTGGAGGAGCAGAAGAAGTTCCTCACCGACACGGAGGCCACGTTGCTGATGCGGCCCTACAACGCCGAAAGTGAGCCCTACCTGAAGGACAAGGTAGCCTTTCTGAAAAACTTCTCAGAGTATGTAAGCCGGGACTGGCTCTATGTGCCGGAGGCCACGCCGGAGCAGTTTGTGGACTTTGTCAGGCGCAACGGCTCTGTGGCGCTGAAGCCGCAGCTTTCCAGCTGGGGCATCGGCTTCAAGAAAATGACTGCTGAGGAACTGGAGCAGGTGGAGGATTTTGACGCTTTCTACCAGAACCTGATCGATAAGAAGTATCTGGCGGAGCAGTTCATTCAGTCTGACCCATCCCTGGCCCGCTTCCATCCCGAGTCCCTGAACACCCTGCGGGTGATCACCTTCCGCAATGGGGAGCGGTTCCAGGTCTTTGGCTGCGGATTGCGGGTGGGCAACAAGGGGCTGCACGTGGACAATGCCCACGGCGGCGGCATCTTCTGTGAGATTGACCCGGAAACCGGCATCATTATTACCGACGGCCTGGATGAACACGGCAATTATTATGAGCGGCACCCCATGACCGGGGTGAAGTTCAAAGGGGAGCAGATTCCTTACTGGGATGAAGTGATCGACCTTTGCCGCCGGGCTTCCACCACCCTGCCCTGCCTGAAGGTAGTGGGCTGGGACGTGGCCATTCTTCCCGGCGGGAAGCTGGAGCTGATCGAGGGCAACCACAACCCGGGCATGAACATTGTCCAGGCCCCGGCCAAGCATGGCGTCCACGATAAGTTTGCCAACCTGCTGATTGATTTCTACGGCTACCCGGAACCCCAGGAGACCGCTACGGTCTGAAATGGAATATAAAAAGCGCGGCTTTTACCAGCCGCGCTTTTTTCCTTGACATTGGGGGATTTGGGTGGAATAATACCATATATTACTGTGTCTGACAGGGAGGACGAACCATGCGAACCATCACTGCCCAGCAGATCAGCGACGCTGTGGCGGCGCTTTGTGTCCGGGCCAACAAGGAGCTGCCGGAGGATATTGTGCGGGCCATGCGCTTCGCTGCTGCGGAGGAGCCCTGGCCCCTGGCCAAAAGCACCTTGGGTGTGCTGTGCGAAAACATTGACGCGGCGGCGGAGCGGAATCTGCCCGTCTGCCAGGATACGGGCCTGGCCTGCGTGTTTGCGGAGCTGGGCCAGGATGTGCATATCGAAGGGGATTTTACCCAGGCCGTCAACGAAGGCGTCCGCCGGGGCTACGCGGAAGGCTACCTGCGAAAGAGCGTGGTGTGCGACCCGCTGCGCCGGGTGAACACCGGGGATAACAGCCCTGCCGCCATTACGGTAGAGCTGGTGCCGGGGGACGAACTGAAACTGACGGTGATCCCCAAAGGCTTCGGCAGCGAGAACATGAGCCGCCTGGCCATGCTGAAGCCTGCCGACGGCGTGGAGGGCGTAAAGCGCTTCGTGGTGGAGACGGTGCAGGCCGCCGGCTCCAACCCCTGCCCGCCCATCGTGGTGGGCGTCGGCATCGGCGGCACCTTCGACAAGGCGGCGGCCCTGGCCAAGCACGCCCTGCTGCGGCCCATTGACCAGCCCAACGCCGATCCCTACTACGCAGCGCTGGAAAAAGAACTGCTGGAGGCCATCAATGCCCTGGGCACCGGCCCCCAGGGCTTCGGCGGCAGAACCACCGCTTTGGGCCTGAACATTGAGACCATGCCTACCCATGTGGCGGGGCTGCCGGTGGCGGTGAACATCAGCTGCCATGTGACCCGCCGGGCCAGCGTGGTCTTATAATCAGTTTACATAATTGAAAAAGGTTGACATAACGAAAGGTATGAATCTTGTTTTCCTTTTCACTGCCGCGATACTCAGTGCTTTGACCATACACAGGCTGCTGCTCCAGCCCCAAATGGAGGGGCAGCCCGATGTGGAGGCGGGCCGGTACCGGCTGCTGCTTTTGCTGGCGGCACTGCTGGCGGTGGCTGTCCGGGTGTATCGCTTTGGCGGAGTGCCCGGGGGCTTTAATCAGGACGGGGCTATGGCTGCCATCGACGCCAAGGCTCTGGCCGACTATGGCACGGACCATTACGGTATGCGCTGGCCGGTGCATCTCACTGCCTGGGGCTACGGCCAGATGAGCGTACTGCTGTCCTACCTGATGGCGCCCTGCATCAAGCTGTTTGGCTTCCATGCGGTGAGCCTGCGGCTGCCCCAGCTGCTGGTCAGCCTACTGGGACTTCTGGCCTTGTACCTGTTCTGCCGGGAGGCTTTTGGCAAGGGACCGGCGCTGGCGGTTTTATTCTTTGCGGCCATTGATCCCTGGCACATCATGCAGAGCCGCTGGGCCTTGGACTGCAACCTGTACCCTCATTTCTTTCTGTTCGGCGTATACTTTCTCAACAAGGCATTGAGCGGGAAAAAGCGGCTTTGGCTCTGTGTCTCCATGGTCATGTTCGGCCTGTGCATGTACTGCTACGGCATTGCCATCTATACCATGCCGGTATTTCTGATGCTGGCCTGCGTGTATCTGCTGGTCAAAAAGCGGGTGAGCCTGGGCGAGGCCTTGATGGCGCTGGTGGTGTGGCTGGCGGTGGCCTGGCCCTTTATCCTGGTGATGGCCATCAACTTCTTCCGGTGGGACACCATAGAGACCCCGATCTTCACCCTGCCCTATTTCGCGGGCAGCGTCCGCTCCGGGGATATTCTGTTTTTCTCAGAAAACATCCCGGCTCAACTATGGCAGAATATGAAGGCGCTGGCGGCTGCGGCCATTATCCAGAAGCCGGATCTGCCCTGGAACAGCATCGGACAGTTCGGCAGCCTCTATTTATTCTCCCTGCCCTTCGCCTTCACCGGACTGGTGTGGCTTCTGCGGCGGGTGAAAAACAGTGACGGGGCTGTGCTGCTGCTCCTGTTCTTTCTCACCGGCATCTGGTGCGGCCTTTGCACCAACAATGTGAACATCAACCGGGTGAACATCATTTTCTATCCCATGCTGTGCTTCACCGGCCTGGGGCTTTACGCGGTGGGGCGCTGTGTGCGTGTTCGGTTTTTGCGGCCCGGTCTGGCGGCGGGCTATCTGCTGGCCTTCTGCCTGTTCTGCGGCTGTTATTTCGGCCCTTATGCGCAGCAGATCGAGGACTATTTTTTGAAAGATTTTGGGGAGGCGGTGGCCTCGCTGAAGGACAGCCCTGCAGAGAGGCTGTATATCACCGGCAAAAGCCAGGGAGAGAACACCGCCTACGTCAGCCAGGTGCTGACCCTGTTCTACCACGAGACGGATGCGGAATACTTCCAGGGCAAGCGGGAGCTTCCGGGCCTGCTGCCCTACAGAGAACGCTATACCTTCGCCAACATGGAGCAGCTTGTGATCGACCCACAGGAGAACGCAGCCTATGTGGCGGCGGGGGAGGAGCTGGACAATTTCGATCTGAACGACTATGCGATTGAGCAATATGGCCGATATTACGTGCTGCGGACAAAAGGAGAATAGCCATGGAACACAGACTGGAAACCCCGATTGACAAAGAAAAACTGAAAGCCCTGCGGGCAGGGGACATGGTGTACCTCAGCGGCACGGTGTACACTGCCCGGGACGCGGCCCACAAGCGGATGATGGAAAGCATTGACAAAGGGGAGCCGCTGCCTTTCCCCCTGGAGGGCAGCGTGATCTACTACGTTGGTCCTACGCCGGAAGCGCCGGGCCAGGTCATTGGTGCGGCGGGGCCCACCACCTCCGGCCGGATGGACGCCTATTCCCCCCGGCTGCTGGATCTGGGCCAGCCGGTGATGATCGGCAAAGGTCTGCGCAGCCCGGCGGTCATTGAGGCCATCGTTCGCAACGGCGCGGTGTATCTGGCGGCCATGGGCGGCGCGGGGGCAGTAATGAGCGCCAGCGTCACCAACGCGGAGGTGATCTGCTGGGAGGACCTGGGCTGTGAGGCGGTGCGCCGCCTGACGGTGAAGGACATGCCCCTGACGGTGGCGGTAGACAGTTACGGCGGAAATATCTATGAGAGCGGGCCGGCGGCCTATCTTGCAAGTTTGAAAGGCGGTAAATAACAATGGATTACGCAAAAAAATCCCTGGAGCTGCATGAACAGCTGAAGGGCAAGATCGAAGTGGTGGCCCGGGCAAAGGTGGACAGCCGGGAGGCCCTGAGCCTGGCCTATACCCCCGGCGTGGCCCAGCCCTGCCTGGAGATTCAAAAGGACATCAACAAGAGCTTTACCCTGACCCGCCGCTGGAACACGGTGGCGGTGGTCACCGACGGCACTGCGGTGCTGGGCCTGGGGGACATCGGCCCCGAGGCGGGGATGCCGGTGATGGAGGGCAAGTGCGTGCTGTTCAAGGAGTTTGGCGGCGTGGACGCCATCCCGCTCTGCGTCCGCAGCAAGGACGTGGATGATATCGTCAACACCGTGGCGCTGCTGGCCGGTTCCTTCGGCGGGGTGAATCTGGAGGACATCTCCGCCCCCCGCTGTTTCGAGATCGAGGAAAAGCTGAAGCAGCGCTGTGATATTCCCATCTTCCATGACGACCAGCACGGCACCGCCGTCATCGTCATGGCGGCGCTGAAAAACGCCCTGCGGCTTACCGGCCGGAGGCTGGAGGAGATCAAGGTGGTCACCTCCGGCGCCGGCGCTGCCGGTACGGCGGTGGTGAAGCTGCTGGCCGGTTCCGGGGTGAAGAACATCATCATGTGTGACCGCAGCGGAGCCATCTATGCCGGCCGTCCCGGTCTCAACGCTGCCAAGGCGGAGATCGCCGCCATCACCAACCCGCAGCGGGAGCAGGGGAGTCTGGCAGAGGTCATCCGGGGCGCGGATGTGTTCATCGGCGTCTCTGCCCCCGGCCTGCTGACGCAGGACATGGTGCGCAGCATGAACAAGGACGCCATCATCTTCGCCTGCGCAAACCCGGTGCCGGAGATCCTGCCCGACGCGGCCAAGGCCGCCGGGGCCGCCGTGGTCTCCACCGGCCGCAGCGACTATCCCAACCAGGTGAACAATGTGCTGGCTTTCCCCGGCATTTTCCGGGGCGCCCTGGACGCCCGGGCCAGCGATATCAACGAGGCCATGAAGCTGGCCGCGGCGGAGGCCATTGCGTCTCTGGTCAGCGACGAGGAGCTGAACGCCGATTACATCCTGCCCCTGGCCTTCGACCCCAGGGTGAAGGAAGCGGTGGCTGCGGCAGTGTACAAAGCCGCTCACGACAGCGGCGTGGCCAGAATCTGAACCATAAGAAAAAGGAACCTGCCGAGTCAAACAGCAGGTTCCTTTTTTATCTCTGTTTATGGCTTATGCGCTTTCCAGCAGGCTGGCGGCCACCCGGGCGGCCTGACCGGCATCGTCGGTATAGGCGTCGGCGCCGATCTCGTCACAGAAGCTCTGGGTGATGGGGGCGCCGCCCACCATGATCTTCACCTTCTGGCGGATGCCCTTTTCCTCCGCCAGCTGCACCACCCGGCGCATCTCGTTCATGGTGGTGGTCAGCAGGGAGGAGCAGGCGATGATGTCACAGTGTTGCTCCACAGCGGTGGCCACAAACTGTTCCGGCGACACGTCCACCCCCAGGTCGATCACTTCCAGGCCGCAGCCCTCCATCATGATCTTTACCAGGTTCTTGCCGATGTCGTGCATATCGCCCTTGACGGTGCCCAGGCAGACCCGGCCCAGCACCTTGCCGCTGCCGCTGGTGAGCAGGGGCTTCAAAAGCTCCAGGGCGGCGGTCATGCAGCGGGCGGCCATCAGCATCTCCGGCACAAAGGCCCGGCCGGCGGAGAAATCGTCCCCCAGGCGGGTCATGCCGGCCACCAGCCCGTCAGACAGCAAGCGCTGGGCCTCCACACCCTGGTCAAGCCCCTCCTGGCACAGCTGGAGCACCTTCTTCCGCTGCCCCTTGCACAGGGCCAGAGACAGGGCGGAGAGCAGGTCGGAACCTGTTTCCTCCTGAGCCTTTACCGCCACGGTCTGCTTTGCCGCCAGCTTCCGCCGGGGAATCGGGTCACAGGCTACGGCGGGCATGTGCAGGGTGCTGTTATAGCGGTCGATCTCGTCATCGATCAGCGGGTCAACATGGGGGTAGACTGTGCCGAACATGCCATAGGTGATGCAAGGAATGTAGTGGCCGCCGGGGCAATAGGCCTCCAGGGCCTGGCTCACATAGCTGCGCACCTCGCTCTCGGTGGCGTCGGGCCGGTCAATGGCGGCGCCGATGCCGCCCATGAGCACCATGCGGCCCTGCAGCTGCCGCTGGAGGGCGGGAATGTCGTTCTCCGGCAGGACGCCCTGCCAGACCTGGATGCCCAGCTCCACCATGTCCTCCACAATGGGAACCAGGTAGGAATCCGCGTGGTGCAGGGCAATGACGCCCCGGGAGCGGATGTACCCGTAGAACCGGCGGTACGGCTCCTTGAAGAACTCCCGCCACATCTCCGGCTTCATGAACAGGGCGTCCTTGGTGCCCCAGTCGTCATGGGAGAAGATCAGGTCGGGGTGGAGGTTGTCAATGAGCATCTTCACATAGCGGATGCGGTAATCGGTGATGTAATCGATCAGCTCGTGCATCTCCTGGGGGTGCTCATAGAGGTTGGTGAGGGTGTCCTCAAAGCCCATGAGGAAGTGGCACTGCTCAAAGATGCCGGTGCCCATGAAGCCGGCGATCAGCCTGTCCTCGCCCGCCTTCTCCCGGGCCAGTGCCCGGCACTCCTCCCAGCCCTGGGCGCAGTTGGCCTCAAGGTCCGGGGCATGGACAAAGTCCCGCCAGCGGGTGATGTCCGGGCAGACCTTGTTTTCCTGGGTAATATGGGGCATGGGGCCGGGAGCCTCAGCAGGCCACATGATGGTGGTGCCCCAGCGGTCCTGACTGGTGCAGCCCCGCTGGCGGTTGCCCCGGAGGTAGCCGTTGATGGGGTCCCACAGCGCCAGGGTCAGCGCTTCGTACTGTTTCAACTGCCGCTCCGGCTTTCCGTCGGGCTTCAGAAGTTCAAGGAAGATTTCTTTTGGGCTTTGCATGGCGTTATGGCTCCTTTTCAAATAATACGCATGAGGTGAAACTTATGGTGTCCGGCCCGTAGTTGTAGGCAAGGCCGGAGCGGAGGCACACATCGCTAACCAGCAGGCCATAGGCCTCCATGGAGGAGAGCCGCTTCTGGGGGAAACGGCAGGGTCTGTCCGGCCAGGTACATTTATGGCAGAGGGTGCAGCTGCCGGCAGTCAGGGGCAGGCAGTCCGGCCAGAGGCAGCGGGCCTGCCGGGCCAGAGCGGCAAAAGCGGCTTTGTGCCGCTCCTGGGTGGCCTGGATGCCCTCATAATCGAAGGCGTCCCGCAGCTGCCCCAGGGTCTGGACAATGATACCCCGGCGGTAGGCGGCCATCTGCCTGGCCGTGTGTTCCAGGCTGCCGCAGGCGGGGGGACAGCTCCAGCAATGGTCATAGCGCTGGCAGCGGCCGGAGGCGCACATCTCCCGCACCTCCGGCCGGGGGACCAGGGCCTCCATACACAGCGGGGCCACCCGGTCAAAACCGTTCTGCTCTGCAAGCGAAAAGATATCAGGCATGACCCTCCTCCTTTTACAAACGCCCTTGACAAATACGGTGCAAGCCAGTTAATATAATCTTCAATATTATAAGAAAAGAGCAAAACGATGTCAAGAATTTTGGCTTTTCAGGGCGATCGTTGTTTTGAATTGGAAGCACCGGTAGGGGAGACCCTGCTGGAGACGCTCCGCCGGGGCGGCGTTCAGCTGTCGGCACCCTGCGGCGGCGGGGGCAAATGCGGCAAGTGCCGGGTGGAGATCCAGCAGGATGGCAGACGGGAAAGCGTTCTGGCCTGCCAATACCGGGCAGAAGGGGACTGCATTGTCCATGTGCCGGTTCTAGCCGGGGGCAGCATCTGCACCGAAGGGAAAGAAAGAACGCTGCCCTTCACGCCGGGCAGAAGCGGCCTGGGCGCTGCTGTGGATATCGGCACCACCACGGTGGCGGTGCAGTTATATGACCTGGCGGACGGTACCCTGCTGGGGACGGACAGCGCCTGGAACGCCCAGGCGGCCTTTGGGGCCGACGTGATCAGCCGCTGCCAGTATGTGATGGAGCATGCGGACGGCCTGGCGCTGCTGCGGGACAGCATCCGGGATCAGGCCTTCTCTCTGGTGGACGGGCTGATCCGCGCCGCCGGCAGGGAAGAAGGGGAACTGAGCGAGCTGTACATTGCGGGGAACACGGTGATGGAGCATATCTTCATGGGCCTGTCCCCGGCGGGGCTGGCGGTGACCCCCTTCCGGGCGGAGAGTCTGTTTGTCGGGGGAGAGGCAAAACAAATCCGGGGCGTGAAAACCTGGGCGGCCCCCTGTGCCGCGTCCTATGTGGGCGGGGATATCATGGCGGGGCTGCTGTCCACCGGGCTGTGGCAGAAAGCGGGCGTCAGCCTGTTTCTGGATGTGGGCACCAACGGAGAGATGGCCCTGGGCGGCAGGGACGGTTTCGTCTGCTGCGCGGTGGCCTCCGGCCCGGCCTTCGAGGGGGCGGGGATAAGCTGCGGCATGGCCAGCACTCCGGGGGCGGTTTCCGATGTCCGCTGGGGCGCTGACAGGCCGGAGCTGACCGTGATCGGCGGCGGGGAAGCCAAGGGGCTTTGCGGCTCCGGGCTGATAAAGCTGCTGGCGCTGCTGCTGGAAAAGGGCCTGGTGGATGAGACCGGGTGGCTGCTGCCGCCGGAGGAAGCTCCGGCAGGATACGAGAAATGGCTCAGCGAGGATGAAAACGGCAACGGCTGTTTTCATCTCGGCCCCACTGTGTTCCTCTCGGCGGCGGATGTGCGCCAGCTGCAGCTGGCCAAGGCCGCTGTAGCGGCGGGGATTGAGGTGCTGCTGGAGGAGGCGGGCCTGACCGCCGGAGAGATTGACCGGGTGTATCTGGCCGGGGGCTTCGGCACCCATCTTGACCCGAAAGCGGCGGCTGCCATCGGTATGCTGCCGGAGGAGCTGGCCGGAAAGACCGTGGCCGTGGGCAACAGCGCTCTGGCCGGGGCGGCCACGGCCCTGCTGGACGGGCAGAGCCGGACGGCCTTGGATGAGATTCAAAATCAGTGCAAGTATGTTGAGCTATCCGGGGACAGCCGCTTTAACCGGGCTTTTCCCCAACACATGATGTTTTGCGAGGAGGACGAACTGGAATGGAACTGAGTTTTCCCCTGATACTGGACGGCGCCACCGGCACCCAGCTGCAGAAGCGGGGTTACACCGGCGAGGAATGTGCCGAGAGCTGGATATTGAAGCATCCCGATGCGATTCTGGAGATTCAGCGGGCCTATGTTGCGGCGGGCAGCCGGGTGATTTATGCGCCCACCTTCGGGGCAAACCGGGTGAAGCTGGAGCAGCACGGCATTTTTGGCAAGGTGGAAGAATACAACCGGGCTCTGGTGGCCCTGAGCCGCAAGGCCGCCGGCGGCAAGGCCTGGGTGGCCGGAGACATTGCCCCCACCGGGCTGCTGCTCTATCCCTTGGGCACGGCCAGCTTTGCGGAACTGCTGGAGGTTTACACCGAGCAGGCGGCGGCCCTGGAAAACGCCGGGGTGGATCTCTTTGTGATCGAGACCATGATGACCCTGGCGGAGGCCCGGGCGGCGCTGCTGGCGGTAAAGAGCGTCAGCAGCAAGCCGGTGTTTGTATCCTTCACCTGCGACGCCCAGGGCCGCACCCTGACCGGCAGCGACGTGATGGCTGTTTTGCAGGTGATGCAGGGCATGGGGGCCGACGCCTTCGGCCTCAACTGCTCTGTTGGTCCGGAGGAGATGCTGGTGCAGCTGCAGCGGCTGCATGAAATCGCCCGTGTGCCCCTGATTGCCAAGGCCAATGCCGGCATCCCGGAGATCGTGAACGGCGAGACGGTGTACGACTGCCCGCCGGAGCGGTTCACCGGCTGCATGGAAGCCATGGCCCAGGCAGGGGTCAGCATCTTCGGCGGCTGCTGCGGCACCGACAGCGGCCATGTGGCAGCCATGGCAGCGGCGGCCCGGGAGCTGAAGCCCTGTGCCCCTGCGCCGGAGCACGGGGATTTGCTGCCCTGCGCTACGGAGAAGGAAGTGTTCTTCCTGGACCCGGCGGCGGAGCACGGGGCGGTGCTGCCCTGCGATGAGCAGCTGGAGGATGCTCTGGCAGAGGCTCAGGAGGAGGCGGAGATGGTGGCCATCGCCATCCAAAACACCGAGGAGCTGGACACCTTCGCCGACTGCCAGTTCATGATTACAAAACCCCTGTGCATCGTCTGTGACGATGCAGGCCTGCTGGAGGAGGCACTGCGGCTGTACCAGGGCCGGGCCCTGTATGAAGGTGGGCTCAGTGAGGAAGCGCTTTTGCCGATGTGCCGTAAATACGGCCTGATCATTTGAGCAATGATGGATTATACAATGGAGACTTGCCGGGATTTTGCGGCCATGCTGGCGTCTGCCAGCCCAGCCCCCGGCGGCGGTGGCGCGGCGGCCCTGACGGCGGCCCTGGGCGCAGCCCTGGGTGGCATGGTGGGCGCGCTGACTGTTGGGAAAAAGAGCTATGCCCCGGTGGAGGAGGAAATCAAAGCCGCCATGGCAGAGCTGGAGGCGCTGCGCCTGCAATTGCTGGACATGGTGCAGGAGGACGCGGAGGGCTTTGAGCCCCTGGCCGCCGCCTATAAGCTGCCCAGGGATGCTCCTGACCGGGACGCTGTGTTGGAGGCGGCCACCCTCCGGGCCTGCCAGGCCCCGGTGGAGATGATGGAGCTCTGCTGCCGGGCCATGGAACAGGTGGCGGTGATGGCGGAGAAAGGCTCCCGGCTGGCGGTATCTGACGCCGGCTGCGGCGCGGCCTTGCTGAAAGCAGGGCTTGACGCGGCGGCACTGAATGTGTATATCAACACAAAGAGCCTGCAGGACCGGGCGGAAGCGGACAGGCTCAATACCGCCTGCCGGCAGATGCAGCAGCGCTATGGGGCGCTGGCAGAGAAAATTTACGACGATGTGAAAGCCGCACTTTTGCGGTAAGGGAGGAGCCATGGCAAAACAGTTGCTGGGCAAGGATGTCGCTGCCGCCATGAACGAAGAATCCAGGACCCGGGCGGCGGCGCTGGCGGGACAGGGCGTGCGGCCCAAGCTGGCCATCATCCGCTGCGGAGCGGGCGAGGACGACATTTCCTATGAGAAAAGTGCCCAGCGGGCGGCGGAAGCGGCGGGCGTGGCGCTGGAACGGTTCATCCTGCCCTCGTCGGTGCGGCGGCAGGAGCTGTTTGACCTGATCCACCAAATCAACACCGACAGCAGCATCCATGGCTGCCTGATCCTGCGGCCTCTGCCGGGGGAACTGGCGGCGGTGCAGCAGGAGATCTGCTCCTGTCTGGCCCCGGAGAAGGATGTGGATTGCTGCACCCCCGCCGCCAATGCGGCCCTGTTTATGGGCCGGGGGCAGGGCTTCCCGCCCTGCACAGCCCAGGCCTGCGTGGAGATGCTGAAGCACTATGGCATCCCCTGCCGGGGCAGGCAGGCGGTTGTGATCGGACGGAGCCTGGTGGTGGGCCGGCCGCTGGCCATGCTGCTGCTGGGGCTGGACGCAACGGTCACCGTCTGCCACAGCCGCACGGAGAACATGGCAGAGATCTGCCGCCAAGCCGATATTATCATCGGCGCCGCCGGTGTGCCCGGACTGATCACTAGGGACTTTGTGCGGCCCGGCCAGGTGCTGCTGGACGTTTCTATGAACTGGGATGCCCTGCGACCCAACCAGCGGGGCGGCCTGGGTAGCTTCGTGGGCGATGCGGCCTTTGAAAAAGTGGAGCCCATTGTGGCCGCCATCAGCCCGGTGCCCGGCGGCGTGGGGCAAGTCACCTCCGCGGTGCTGATGCGGCACGTGATCCAGGCGGCGGAAGGGAGCCTGCATGGAAGATAATCGTGTCTTGCGCAGGGAAAAGATTCAAGCCAGGGAGGCTCTGCTGCCGGAGGAGCGGCGGGAATTTTCCGCAGCCATTGTGCAGCGGCTGGCCCAGCTGCCGGAATACCGGGCGGCGGAGACGGTGATGCTCTACCGGGCGGTGAAGGGCGAGGTGAGCCTGGACGGGCTTTCCGGCAAACGCTTCGTCTGGCCCCTGTGTATCGGGGAAGGGGAGATGATCGCCCTGCTGCCGGAGAATGAAAGCGCCTGGCAGAAGGGCTACTGCGGCATCCCGGAGCCGGTACGGCAGCGGTCCAGAGAGATCGCCCCGGAGGAGATCGACCTGGTGATCTGCCCCTGCACGGTCTTTGACCCTGCTTGCCGCCGGATGGGCATGGGCAAGGGCTTTTATGACCGCTTTTTGCCCCAGTGCAGCAAGGCTCACTTTGTGGCCGTGGCCTTTGAGGTGCAGAAGGTGGAGCTGCTTTCCGCCAATCCCTGGGATGTGACTATGGATGCGGTGGTCACAGAGAAAACCATATACAGAAGATAAAGCCATCGGTTCCCAAGAACCGATGGCTTTATTGATATTATGTAAATAAAATTATGTTACCTAAGTTATGAAAACAAAGTTATGTATATTGAATTATGTTAACAATATTAAGTTAACTGATTATAAGCCCAGGATGCGCAGGGTCAGGGCGTCCTGCTCCCCACCGTAATACTTATCCAGCACCTGCTGGAACAGCGGGTCATCGGGAGCAGCCAGGGCGAACAGGGTCATGGAGGATTTCAGCTTCATGCTGTCAATGCCGCCGAACACCGCCACCGGGTCGCTGCCCCGCAGTTCCAGCAGCGCGCCACTGATCTCCCGCAGGCGCTGGCCCAGCACCGGGTGGGCGTAGTATTCCCGGGCCTCCTCCAAGTCCCGGATGCTGTAATACCGGGCGGTGGAGCTCTGTCCCAGGCCGGCGATCTGGGGGAAAATGTACCACATCCAGTGGCTGTTCTTGCGGCCCCGGCGCACCTCCGCCAGGGCGGCGGCGTAATCGCCCCGCTGGGCATCCAAAAAGCGGTCAAGCATGGTCAAGGCTCCTTTCAAAACGCACGGTTTCTTCTTTCATGGAAATCTTCTTCACGTTCCAGCCATAGGCCAGCAGTTCCTTCTTACAGGTCAGAAAGCTGTGGCCGATGGGGAAGCCAAGGATACTTTGAAGCTCTTCGTAGCTGAGGCTGAGCTTTTCGGCGTCTATGGCCTGAATGTGCTCCCACAGGGGCTGGTATTTGCTCATGGTATGTCCCTCCCGGTTCGGATAAAATGTCCCTCCTGGATGGCGGCGAAGCTGGCCAGGGTGCAGAGGGGGACCGCCGTATATAATAGGTTAAGAAAGCCCAGGCTCAGGGGCAGGAGGAAAAGCAGCGCCCCGGTGAGCTTGTTGGCTTTGGTGTGCAGCAGCACCAGCTTCTTCCGGCAGACAAAGCCAGAGAGGATGTTGACCAGCCGCAGCAGCGCGATCAGACCCACCCAGACCCACAGCCAGACCGGCAGCGTCAGGACCGGCAGCAGCTTTAAAAGGCAGACCGCCAGAAATATGATATCCGCGATACTGTCCAGCTTTGCCCCCAGGGGGCTTGCGCTGTTGGTCCTGCGGGCCACGAAGCCGTCCAGCATATCGCTGAGCCCGGCAGCCAGGTACAGACCATAAAAGCCGGGGGAGAGAGCGAGAAAGAAAAGCAGCAGCAGGGAAAGGAGAATGCGGCAGGAGGTGATCAGGTTGGCCATGGGTTCACCGCCAATCCGAACAATTGATTCAGTTGCATACGCTTCATAACGGATTTCTATATATCTTTTGACATCAAAACTACAGTCTCCACATGGGTCGACAGGCCCGAAATGATGTCTGATTGTCCCTGCTCGTTCTCGGAAACAAATCGACTGACCGCTCTGGTCCGGGCTAATATCAATAGTCCTCGGGAACAAATCAGTCCAACGTCAAGTCACTTTTTCCAAGATTGCATTTTGAGCACAAAGTCTGTAAATTATCAATCGTGGTTTCTCCGCCCCTTGACCAAGGGACAATATGGTCAACATGCAATTCAACTGATGGGTCTTTTGCAGGGGATGCACCGCAAGAAGAACATCGAAAATTATCACGCATAAGCACCTTGAAACGCAATCGCAAGTTTATGTCACGCTTGGTTTTATGACCTGTTACTTCTGCTAAGGTCTCGATAGATGATTCGTCAAAAGTATCGTCTTGATTCACATATGAAACAAATTGCTCCAGTGCAACTGACCATCTCCCGAATTTCCTTAGGTATGCGCCACTTGAAATAGAAGAAAAATCTTTGTCATCCATATCCCGCCGGGTAGGTTGCCGACCTTTTTTTCTCCATACAACTTCAATGTTCTCGAATAATTGCTCAACTGTCCAAAACTGTTGTGCTGTTTCAATATTTGCTGCCTGTAATGCATTGTTCCATGTGCCGAATCTTCTACTTATTGTACTCGTATCAAATCTACCAAATTCAGCATACTGTCGCATCGACATTGTTGAAAAAGAGTTTTTATTTGCAACTTTTTGTAAGTCTTCAATTATTTCGCTATTGCTTGGACGGTAGTTATAAGGTTTGTATTCAAATTTCATAATGATACCTCTTTTGTCATCAATACTACCGTCTCGACTTGTGTATCATTGTCCAAACTCAAATTCATATCTTCTTCAATGATCGGCAGTTTGAACTTGATGGACTTGAGCCACTGCCCGTTGGGCTGACGTTCTTCGTAAATCTGAATTTCAGAAATCAGCGACTCCATCAGTTGCCGCTTTTCCTGCTCATTCATGACAGCATACAACTTATCGAAGTAAATCAACACCTTGTAAATATTATCTCCGGTGAGCTTTTCCGCTTCGATTGCCATTTTCTTCGCTCTGGCGGCGATCAGCAGATTTTCCGTATCTTCGATTTTATCATACATCTTGTAAAGCCGATCATCAAGGTCTGCTTTGCGCTTATAATAGTGTTTATCGTCCAGGTCAAGGGAATCAATTTCTTCCATCAGCTTTGATTTCACAGCATAATACTGTCGGAGTTGCTTTTCGTAATTGGCGATCTCCTGCTCAATGGCGGCAGTGTCCACTTTCATGTTGATTTTTTCCTGCATCATGGCGGCGAACTTCGGATTGCTGACCAGCTTTACGATAACCTCTGCTACTGCACTGTCCAACAGTTCCTCGTGAATCTGCTTTCGATAATCGCACTTGTGCCCACGGGTCATAGTGCGGTGCTTGCAGCCGTAATAAAAGAAATCTTTGTACTTTGTTCCATCCTGCTTGTGCTTGATGCTCTTGTTGCCATACATCCCGGCTCCGCAGATTGGGCATTTGACGATACCGGACAGAAGATGCACCTTGGTGTCCTTGCCACGGTTCACATGTTCATACTTTTCAGCCTGAGCCAGCAGCTTCACCTGTGCTTCGTGCCAGAGTTCTTCCGACACGATCCCCTCATGCTGGCCATCCACCAGCAGATAATCATCCTGCTCCACAAGCCGGTAATCATTTCTGGTGCCATGCACCTTTTCTGTTCTGCGTCTGCCATAGGCGATTTTCCCACAGTACACAGGGTTTTTCAGTATTCTCCGGATAAGGGACGCATCGAACAGCGGATTTTTGCCGTTTTGCCGCTGGATTTTGTGAATGCCATGTTGGTCAAGATATTTGGCAAGGCCATTTGCGCCCATGTCTGTATGCACATACTGATCGAAGATCACACGAATTGCAGCCGCTTCTTCCTCGTTGATGAAAAGCTGGCCATTTTCCAGCTTGTAACCATAAGGGGCAAATCCACCGTTCCATTTGCCCTCACGGGCTTTCTGGATTCTGCCCTCCATTGTCTGGACACGGATGTTTTCTCGCTCAATCTCCGCAACGGCTGACAGAACAGAGATCATCAGCTTTCCGGCATCCTTGGAAGAATCAATCCCATCCTCCACACAAATCAGATTGACGCCGAAATCCTGCATGACCTGCAAGGTGGACAGCACATCTGCCGCATTTCTGCCGAAGCGGGACAGCTTGAATACCAGCACGAAGGAGACACCATCTTTTCCGGATTTTATATCTTCCATCATGCGGTTGAACTCGGCTCTCCCCTCAATGGATTTACCAGACTTACCGGCGTCCTCATACTCACCGACAATCTCATAATCATTGTACTCGGCAAAGGCTTTCATTCTGGATTTCTGGGCATCCAGAGAGTACCCGTCAATCTGCATTGCGGTGGATACTCTCGTATAGATATATACTTTTGTCTTTTCTTTTTTCATAAAGCTCCCTTATGCTGTTCTATCCGCCTGTGTAACAATCACTCGGCCCTTCAGTTCCTTGCTGAACCAGTTCAGCCTATTTTGGAAAAATGTTTGATAATCATCTTCCAAAACACCCCAACCTGGGACGGTGCTTATCAAGTGAGAATTGAGCGCTTTTTCAAGATCGGCATTTTTGGCCATGTACTCGCTGATATACTTGGACGGCGCTCTGTCACGAATAGAACGTTTATTCAGGAAATCGTCCACGATTGTAATATTGCCGATATGGTTTACCAGCCAATCTTCAACCTCCGGATGTGCCTTGCGCATATACGCTTTGGGGAAGAAATGGTGATAGTTTTTACTGTTTGCCTGTTTCAGCCAATCATTCGCAATGTGAACAATGCCATTATTCTGAAATGAGACTGGTTGCTGATAAGCAAGAAGGCAAAGCATTCCCTTAATGAAAGCCGAACCAGCAGAAAAATATCCATGATTCCGGATAAACTCAGCAGAAACATCTATCGGAACGTCGTAAACAGGCTGCTCATCGTTCAGTATCTTGTCAATCTGCTTGACATCTTGTGTCAGTTTCGTTTCCGCAGCACTCGAAAACCTTGAAGTCAGCACGCAACGCCAGAAGTAATCCTGAAGAAGGTCCTGCTGCAAGCCCGCCGGAATATCTTTGTGATGGAAGAAATAGTAGGTAAACGGAACCAATAAAGCATCATATGGAAGAAGTTGCGAAACAGGAATTTTATAAAAACTGCGTAAATAATCTACAGCCGACTCAAACGCGCTCTCAACTTGAGGCCATATATCGATAAATTTTTGCTTTTCCAAGTTCAAAATGCTTTTACGTGTGCATTCCTTTACGAGACATACAGAGACAGCCTGCAAAACAGTGGAGCTGGAAATTGTGTCGTAGTCAACATTTGAAAGATTTTCGACAAGCGTATCGTATTTCTCCGACAAGTCAAATTTCTTCGTTTCGTCATAAGTTTTTGCTGCCATGATTTCAAATAGCGTCAGGGGCTTACCGCCGATATTAATTCTTGTGAAAATTTCGGTTGCGACTTCAATTGGAGCGTTTTTAACGTCAATTTTCGAAAACTGGTAGGTCTGCACGGCTTTACGATACGCATCGATCTCATCTATATAGTCTTTATATTTGCTCAAAAGCAAACTGAGTGAGCCGTTGAGAAGATCAACGAAGCGGATGATCTGTGCATCTTCATACCCTGTTTTATCGGTAAGTACAAGAGGATCTCCTGATTTTGCGGTAAGATTAACATAGATTTCAGAGTAGTCGGTAATCTGGCCATTATCATCCTTTAGCTTTGCTCCTCGGAGCGCCACATATAAGCTGGTCATACGCTGCTGCCCATCAAGAACATATTGAACGGTGTTTCCGTCAGGTGTATCCGGGAATTGAAAATTCCCAATATTACGAATGGAGCGAAGACGATCATTTGTTTCCCAAATAATGAAGGTGCCAATTGGGTAGCCCTTCAAGATACTATCGATCAATCCGGCAGTTTCCTCAATACTCCAGACAAACTTACGCTGAAACTGGGGAATCTTAATCTGTCCTTGTTCGATATTGGCAATCAGGTTGTTGTAAAGCATATTGCCAGGTAACGATTGATACTGCGATACTTGATTGTCCATCCTTAACACCATCTCTTTCTGTTTATTGCACCTGCTTCGGTTGTTGCAAAATTGGCAGCAACTGAAGCCCGGTTCCATTCATCCCGTCAAGTTTATGTACCTCAATACAGGTAGGCTTGTGCTCTCCCCATATTGAGTTTGGACACTTATTACACGATTATTATATCATGCCGTTTTAGCTTTTTCAATAGTGCCCTCTGGCTGTTGGGGAACATTTGCAGCTTCGGCAGTTTCTTCCCCAAAATAGTGCGGCGGCTCTGGAAGATTGTCAATGTCCAGAACCGCCGCATATTTTTCTATTAAGTTGGCAAGCAAATCAGCAAAGCCGCTCCACTCATCCTTATTCCAATCCGCTATAATGGTTTACCTCCTGCTTCTTACTGCCACGTTGTGTGTACGCACGGATGATCTCCGGCGGGATACGGTCAAGAATCCCTTTTACCCGTTCATAATCGCTTTGCAGCCTTGTTTCCTGTAACTTCTTGACGGTGCTCTGCTGCTGGCTCTTTTCCAGAGCTACCGTCAGATCATCGTTTTTCTTTTTCAGCGCCTTTTTCTCGGACTCAGCCGTGGTAAAGCACCTCTGATATTTCTTCATCTGTGTTTCCATCGCCGCCACATCCGGGATATATTCCTCCAGAAACGCTGTGATCTGCGCTGTCCGCTCCTTGTAGTTGGTAAACTTCACATCGGAAAGCATTGCATCCAGCTTTTCCATCTGCTTTGTCAGACGGGTCATCTGTTTGAACACTCTCGGCGGGATATGGTCACGGCCCGTCTCGCTGGCACTCTCACCACGCTCCAATACCGGATACTTCTTGACCATGTGTTCCCAGAACTTGTCTTGCCACCATGTCAGCTTTTTCTTGTTGCCCACGATCTCCTTGGCGCTGAGCCGCTTGTCCTCTGTCAACGGGACAAAAGAAAGGTGCATATGGGGCGTTTTCTCGTCCATATGCACCACGGCGGATATAATGGTTTCGGGGGATTGGTTCTGTCGGATAAACTCCAACGCTTCATTGAAGAATTCCTTGATCTCAGCCCGCTTCTTGCCCTTGAAAAACTCTGGGCTTGCGGTGATCAGCGCTTCCACCACACGAACACTGTCAGAGCGAGTGCGGCATCCAGCTGCGGCAATCTGCCGTTCGGACTCTGCCCGGTACTTTCTTTCCGGCTTAACAAGGTGGAAATTCAAATGACTCCGACTGGTGTCAATATCCGGATTGCTTGCGTATTCTTCTTTGGTGCGCTCATTATGGGCTTCAATACGCCCGATCTCCGGCCCTTTATACTTGGCAAATCTCAAAATAGCAAACTGTCCCTTTTCCATTATTTTTCCCGACCTTTCTGCCACACGATGTCGTAGCCCAACACATCAGCCAGTTCCAAAACCTCTTTATAGCGGATGCTCTCCCGCTGCAACTTGGCAGACAGGTTGGAAACGCTGTCCGACCAGCCGTATTCATCATGCAGCAGGTCAACTACTTCCTGCATCGTCATTCCGGCACGCACAATCTGTGCCTTGATTTCGTTGCGTACATTCATATCAAAAAATCCTCCAAAAATTTCATTGTTGGTTCGGTGAACACTCTGCGCTTCAAAGTAGAACAGATATACCGAATCGTGAAAAAATGCAATCTCTGAAATCCGTCCAGAATTTCTCCTGTGATGTCCTGTCCCCATCTGACCATATCCCACTTTACTGTTCCGTGTGATTTGGGTTGGAACAGTGAAAACACCCACCATTCCATAAACACGGTACACGGTTCAGAGAAGCACGATTTCATGAAATCATTTCGTCCTACGGTCAAAAATTTGCCTGTTTTCACTACCCTTGAAAATCCATACCCCAAAACAGGTCATTACGGATGCTTTTGCCAAAAAGAAGTGGGGTGGACTGGAAAGTACATGTACCAAGCGTACTTCCGTACCGTGGTACGTTTGGTACGGGTGGTACATGTATTTTGGGGTCACTTTCGTTTTTACAGAAACGGTCTTTGCAAAAGCTCAATGCCGACAAAACCTCTGGCGAACTTTCCGCCGCCGATATTGACCTTATTGGTGTATTCAAGCTTATAACGGCTCTCATTCTGTTTGAGAAAGGAACAAAAGCGCTTTTGTGAAAGGCTGCTCATGGCGTTATCGTCACACCACAGCTTGTAAACGGCGTACAGGTCTTTGGAGCTGACTTCGTAATCTGCCTTGAAGCAGATATACCCCTCGGAGCCTAAAAATTCGATGATGTTGTTGCCGTCCGATACCGCAGCATCCATGTTGTCCAGCGCCGACTGACTGAGTGTAAACCTGTAATCGTTGGCGATCAGGCGGTGCAGGCCCGTGAGTGCCCACAGGAAAATACCCTCTGCTTCAATGCACATCTTTTCCGCAATATACGGATCATCTTTCCGGTTCGGGTCTTTTTCTTTGGTGGAAAGGATAATCTGTCTGCGGAAAAAGCCCACGCTGTGGTCATTGAGAGATTGCAGGAC
>CAMCCC010000006.1 GCA_945873205.1 uncultured bacterium | reverse complement strand
GAGTACACGGTGATGACGACGGGGATCATCATGCCCATGTCGCCCTTGGTGCGCTCGTTAAAGTCCTTGGTGAACTGACCGATGTTAACGCCGTACTGGCCCAGAGCGGGGCCGACGGGGGGCGCCGGAGTTGCCTTGCCGGCGGGAACCTGGAATCTTACGTATCCAACTACTTTCTGTGCCATGGAAAGCACCTCTTTCTTAATTTAGTGTTTAATAACTTCGACCTGATCCAGCTCCAGATCAACGGGAGTCTCTCTGCCGAACATGGACACCACCACGCGGACCCGGTTCTTGTCCGGCTCCAGCTCGTCCACAATGCCAAGGAAGCCGGCCAGCGGGCCGTCATTGACCTTGACTTCATCGCCCAGGCCGTAGCCCACCACGATTTCCTTGCGTTCGACACCCAGGTCGTAGATTTCCTGCTCCGTCAGGGGCACGGCCTTGCCGTCAGACCCAACGAAGCCGGTAGCGCCGCGGACGTTGTGAATCAGATGCCAGCTGTCATCCGTAAGGATCATCTTTACCAGCACATAACCGGGGAACACCTTGCGCTCAACGGTTTTCTCGCCGGCGTCGGTGTACTCGGTAACGGTCTCCATGGGGATGTTGACTTCCCGGATCAGATCCGTCATCCTGCGGTTTTCTGCCGCTTTCATCACAGCAGCGGCCACTGCGTTTTCATACCCGGAATAGGTATGAACAACATACCATTTTGCCTCTTCAGCCATGACAATTAACCTGCCAGAGTGAAGAGGGCGTTGACCAGCATGGTTGCCAGTTCATCGAAGCCCCACAAAACAATTGCGGAAGCCAGCATCACGCCGAGGGAGATGAGCACGTTCTTGCTGAGCGCTTTGGGAGTGGGCCAGATGACCTTCTTCAATTCGCTCTTCATCTCACAGAACCATCTGCCGATTCTCTGAAAGAAGCCGGGCTTGGTATCGTCCTTCTTGACGGCGGTGACGGCTTTAGCGGGTGCGGAACCACGTTTCTTTTGATCAGCCATTTTCACGCATCCTTTCAGAACTTACTTGGTCTCAACGTGCTTGGTGTGCTTTCTGCAGAAGGGGCAATACTTGCTGCGCTCCAAACGGTCAGAAGTGTTCTTCTTGTTCTTGACCGTGTTGTAGTTCCTCTGCTTGCATTCTTCGCATCTGAGTGTGATTTTAACTCTTGCGCCTGCAGCCATTCTTTCGGCACCTCCTATTTTATTTACCCTCCAAAGGGAGGGCATTGCCTCCCTGTATATGGATCGGGGGATTTTCCGGCGCAAAAACGCGCACAAAAAATAAACCTCTCGTCCGACAGGTAAGACATACTATACCATAAGCCAAGGCTCAGGTCAACATTTTTTTGAACTTTTTTGCAGCTTTTTCCCTTGCCGTGCAAGGCTTTTGGTGCTATAGTCTATAGCATTGAAAAAGAAAACGCAGATCGGAGAAAAATATGGACTATCAAGAAGCTTTGGAATATATCAACGGCGTCTCCTGGCTGGGCACCAAGCCGGGGCTTACGCGGGTCACAGCACTGCTGGAGAAGCTGGGCCGCCCCCAGGATGCCCTGAAGTTTATCCACATTGCCGGTACCAACGGCAAGGGCAGCTGCGCCGCCATGCTCTCCTCGGTGATGAAGTGCTGCGGTTACCGCACGGGGCTTTTCACCTCCCCCTACCTGGCCCGCTTCAACGAGCGGATGCAGGTGAACGGCAAGCCCATCGGGGATGAGGCCCTGGCGGATGTGGTGGCCCAGGTGAAGCCCGCCGCCGATGCCATGGAGGACCATCCCACGGAGTTTGAGATGATGACCGCCGCCGCCTTCCTCTGGTTTCAGCAGGAAAAGTGCGACATTGTGGTGCTGGAGACGGGGCTGGGCGGCCGGCTGGACGCCACCAATGTGATTGCCGCCCCGGAGGCGGCGGTGATCATGAACATCGGCCTGGACCACACCCAGATTCTGGGGGACACGGTGGAAAAGATTGCCGCCGAGAAGGCGGGGATCATCAAGCCCGGCTGCGACTGCGTGCTTTACCGGCAGCAGGAGAGCGTCATGGACGTGGTGCGGCAGCGCTGCGCCGCTCTGGGTGTTGACCTGCATATTGCAGATTTTGACCAGATTCACAGCGAGTTTGACAGTCTCTATGGCCAGAGCTTTGCATACAAAGGGGAGCTGTACGCCCTGCCCCTGCTGGGGAAGCATCAGCTGAAAAACGCCGCCACCGCCCTGGAGGTGGTGGAAGTGCTGCGCGGTAAGGGCTGGAAGCTGGAGCAGAGCGATGTGGAGCACGGCATCTACGCCGTCAGCTGGCCCGGCCGCTTTGAGCTGATCCATGACGAGCCCCTCTTTGTGGTGGATGGGGGCCATAACCCCCAATGCGCCGAGACGGTGGTGGACAATCTGCTGAACTACTTCGGCGGGAACCACCGGGTCCTGCTGGTGGGGATGCTGGCGGATAAGGACGTGGACGGCACCCTGGCGATCCTGGACCGGGCGGCGGACGAATATGTCTGCATCACGCCGGAGAGTGAGCGGGCCCTGCCGGCGGAGGAACTGGCAAAGAAGCTGGAAAAATACGGCAAGCAGATCACCGTCTGCCCTGCCATCCAGGACGCGGTGGCCGCCGCCTGTGACGCCGCCGGGGATACCGGCATGGTCTGCGCCGTGGGCTCCCTCTACTCCGTGGGGGCCATCCGGGCCTGCTTCGACCTGCACTGAGGTGGTGAGATGATGCGGATCATGGCCATCGATTACGGCGACCAGCGCACCGGCCTTGCCGTCAGCGATTTGCTGGGGATGCTCTGCGGCGAAGCCTGGACGGTGACGGAATGGAACCCGGAGCGCCTGGCGGAGCAGATCAGCCGGGAGGCAAAAAGCCGGGAGGTGGGCACTCTGGTGCTGGGCCTGCCCAAAAACATGGACGGCAGCGAGGGACCCCGGGCGGAGAAATGCCGCCAATTCAAGGCTCTGCTGGAGGAAACCTGCGGCCTGCCGGTGGTGCTGTGGGACGAGCGCCGCAGCAGCATTGAGGCCCACGCCATCCTCCATGCCGCCGGGAAAAAAGAAAAGAAGCACCGCAAAACCGTGGATGCTGTGGCTGCCAGCCTGATTCTGGAGGGCTATCTGGGCAGCACCCATTGAAAACATTTTTCCCAAGCGACCCCGAAGCCAATCGCTTCGGGGCCGTTTTTGCACAATATGCGCAAACAAAATCCATACAGCGTAAAATTTTTTATGAAAAATATCCCCCCGGGGGGCTTAAAATGCTGCGCTGCCATTGCTATAATGGAACCATCCTAAGAACAGAGAGGGGCATGAATATGCATATGGCAGATGCGCTGCTGGCGCCGGCTGTGGCCGCCACCATGTATGCAGCTTCCGCAGTAACCGTTGGCGCTTCCGTAAAGACCCTGAAAAAGGATGAGACGGCCGCAAAACTTCCCACCATGGCCGTTGCGTCCGCACTGGTTTTTGCCGGGCAGATGATCAACTACACCATTCCGGGAACCGGCTCCTCCGGCCACCTTTGCGGGGGTATGCTGCTCTCGGCACTGCTGGGCCCCCAGGCGGGCTTCCTGTCCATGGTGGTGATCCTCACCATACAATGTCTGTTCTTTGCCGACGGCGGCTTGCTGGCCCTGGGGGCAAACTGCTGGAACATGGCCTTCTACGGCTGCTTCGTGGGCTATTACCTGCTGTGGCGGCCCATGATGCGAAGCCGCTTGTTTGGCTCCATGGGGGCCAGGGCAGCCGGCAGAATACGGATTATTCTCGCCTCTGTCCTCGGCTGTGTGCTGACCCTTCAGCTGGGCGCCTTTTCCGTGGTTCTGGAAACCTCCATTTCCGGCATTACCGAGCTGCCCTTTGCCGCCTTTGTGGCCATCATGCAGCCGATCCATCTGGCCATCGGCCTGATAGAGGGGCTGATTACCTCCGCTGTGCTGCTGTTTGTTTATGAAGCGCGGCCGGCGCTTTTGATGGATGTGAACGCCGGGGACACTGCTGTGCAGGGCCGCTGCTCTCTCAGGGCTACCCTGGCTGTCCTGACCGCTGTTGTGGTGGTTGTGGGCGGCGGGCTCAGCCTGGTAGCCAGCGCCAACCCCGATGGGTTGGAATGGTCCATGTTCGGCAACGCCGAAGCGGGCTACAGCGACAATATGGGTCTGGATGAAGAAAGCTATGGCCTGACCAGCGGAGCGGCGGAGACTTTCGGCGCCATCCAGGAAAAAACCGCTTTCCTGCCGGACTATGCCTTCGCCAACAGCGACAGCGCCGCAGGGACTACTGTTTCCGGCCTGGTGGGATCCGCCATGGTGGCTGGCGCTGCAATTTTGGTGTGCGTGGCCGGCGGCTTCTTCCGCAAGAAAAAAATTGCTGAAAAAGCGTAGGAACTATGCTATAATCATCGGGGACACCGCTTCGGTGCCCCCGATTGTTGTTTCATAAGGAGACGGAAATGGACAAATTATCCCGGGCCCAGCATGAACTGCGGGAGATGGATGCCCTGGCAGCAGGAGATTCGCCTGTCCACCGGCTGAACCCTCTGTGCAAGCTGCTGGTTACGATTTTCTATATTGTCACCGTGGTATCCTTTCCCATATATGATTTTTCCGGGCTTGTGGTTATGGTGCTGTACCCGGTGCTGCTGTTTCAGGCGGCGGGGATTCCCGTGGGCTTGTGCTTTTACAAGCTGCGGGTGGTGCTGCCGCTGGTCTGCGCTGTGGGGCTTGCCAACCCCTTCCTGGATCATACGCCGCTGCTGCGGCTGGGGGGACTTACCGTTACCGGCGGCTTTGTGTCCATGCTGACGCTGATGATGAAGGGCGTCTTTTCCCTGATGGCCTCTTTCCTGCTGATTGCCACCACCCGCATGGACGCCATCTGCGCCGCCCTGCGAAAGCTTCATGTGCCGGAGATCATCCCCACGCTGCTGCTTCTGACCTACCGCTATATCGGCGTGATGATCGAGCAGGCGTCCGTTATGAGCCAGGCCTATAAGCTGCGCGCGCCGGGGCAAAAGGGAATTCACATCTCCGCATGGGGCTCCTTCCTGGGGCAGCTTCTGCTGCGGAGCATGGACCGGGCGGAGGAGCTGTACAGCAGCATGACCCTTCGCGGCTTCCGGGGAGAGTTCTACTATGCCGACGCCCCGGCGTGCAGGCGGTCCAGCCTGGCCTTCACGGCGGTTTGCATCGCCCTGTTCCTGGGCGCAAGGTGCTTCAATATTTCCTCCCTTTTGGGGGGCTTGCTGATGGGGTGATAATAAATGATCGAATTTCAGAATGTGTCCTTCTCCTATGATGGGGAGCGCCCTGTGGTTGAAAATCTGAGCTTTACCATTGAAAACGGTGAGTCTGTGGGCCTGATCGGGGCAAACGGCGCCGGGAAATCCACCATCATGAAGCTTCTGCTGGGCCTGCTTTCCGGCCAGGGACAGATTTTGGTGGACGGGCTGACCGTGAATAAGCAGAATCTTTCCGCCATCCGGCAGAAGATCGGCTTTGTGCTGCAGGACTCGGATAACCAGATGTTTATGCCAACGGTGTACGAGGACATGATTTTCGGCCCCCGGAACTATGGCCTGAGCAAAGAGGAGACGGAGCGGCGGGTGGACGCGGTTTTGAACCGGCTGGGCCTTACCGCGCTGAAACACCGCTATAACCACAAGATTTCCGGCGGGGAAAAACGGATGGCCGCCATTGCCACCATTCTGACCATGGAGCCGGAGACCATCCTGATGGACGAGCCCTCCACAGCCCTGGACCCGGTGAACCGCCGCACGGTCATCAACACCATCAACACCCTGCCCCAGACGAAGCTGGTCGCTTCCCATGACCTGGACATGATCCTGGATACCTGCCAGCGGGTGATTTTGCTATCCCGCGGGAAAATCGTGGCCGATGGCCCGGCGGACCACATTCTCCGGGATCAGGCCCTTCTGGAAGCAAACCGCATGGAGCTGCCCTTTTGCTTGCAGGGACGGCGCTGAGCGCAAAAAGATAAACTGAAAATTGAAATTTTTTACAGACAAACCCGAAGGAAAACGCTTTGGGTTTGTTTTTTGTGGGCACATAGGAATTATTCGCAGCAATGGATAGTAAAAAACTAGCTGCTTTTACATTCATCCCCGCCTTTAATTTGTCCTCCCGGCGCACATACTGAATCATGCGACGAAATGCGCGGGAGGGAAAGCATGAAAAAAACAATTATAACGGCGCTGTGGTCCCTGGTGATCGTCAGCTGCCTGTCCGCCCCGGCCTTTGCCCAGGAGCTGCTGGTGGGCGGCCAGGTGGTGGGCATCCAGGTGAGCACCAAGGGTGTCCTGGTGGCGGGGCTTTCGGAAGTGGAGACGGCGGACGGCGTCTGCACACCGGCCAAATCCGCCGGTGTTCGCCAGGGCGACATCATCATTAAAGCCGACGGAAAGACTGTCAGCAAGGCCGCCGACGTGATCGCGGCGGTGGAGGAGGCCGGCGGGCAGCCCGTGAAGCTTTGCATAGAGCGCGAGAACAAAAAAATGGAGCTGGATGTGCGGCCCGCCTGCTCTGCCGAGGGGCAGTGGCTGCTGGGGATGTGGCTGCGGGACGGCATCTCCGGCATCGGCACCATCACCTTTCAGGACCCGGAGACCGGCGTCTACGGTGCCCTGGGCCACAGCATCAGCGACTCGGAAAGCGGAATCCAGCTGCCGGTAGGCCAGGGCAGCATCTGTGACGCCCAGATCCTCAGCGTGAACCCCGGCGCCTCGGGGGCTCCCGGGGAACTCAACGGCTGTGCCGACCTGGGCAAAGTGCTGGGCAGCATCGCGCTGAACACGGACTGCGGCATCTTTGGTGAGGGCTACAGCACCCTTGGCACCCGGAAGCTGGAGAGCGGGCAGCTGGCCACCGGCCCTGCCACCATTGTTTCCACCATCAGCGGCCGCTATACCAGGGAATATGCGGTGGAGGTGAACCGGGTCTACCGGGACAGCAGCGGGCAGCACGCCATGATCAGCGTCACGGACCCGGAGCTGCTGGAAAAAACCGGCGGTATCGTCCAGGGCATGTCCGGCAGTCCCCTGATCCAGAACGGCAAGATCGTGGGCGCCGTGACCCATGTGTTTGTCTCGGACCCCAGCAAGGGCTATGCCGTCAGCATTGACGACATGCTGAAGGCAGCGGGAATACAGGAAAAGGCGGCGTAAAAAATGGACAGTCTCACAGACTGTCCATTTTTCAGTAATCCGGGCGGTAGATGTAGCGGAAGGAGAGCTCCGGGCTGGGGTTCTGCACCCGGTCGGTGACATTGCCCTCGTTGTCGTAATAAATGCGCTCGATGCAGTTACCCTCCTCGTCGTAGCGGTTCTCGTAAGAGGAGGCCCGCTCATAGAGGCCGTGGGTGTAACGGCGCAGCTCCCGTCCCTGGTCGTCGTACTCATACACATACCACTTGGTCACCAGGCCGCCCAGACCAAACTCGGAATGTTCGATCAGGTTGCCGTTTTCGTCATACTTGCTGTCGCTGCCATGGCTGAGGTAGCCGCCGCTGGGATAGGCGGCGTAGTGGGTGCGGTTGCCGTTCTTGTCATAGATGCTCAGCTCCTTGCTCATGGTGCCGTCATAGCGGTAGAAAAAGGTCCAGGTGGAGAAGCTGCCGTCCTCATTGTAGGTATAATCGGTCTGGACGTTCAGGGACCCAGCGGAATCGTACTGCTTCTGGCACAGCAGGCGGCCCTGCTCGTCGTAGGTATACTCGCTCCAGTCCCGGCGGCTGCCGTCGGCGTTGTAGCGTGCGTGGCTGGTCTCCCGGCCCTGGGCGTCGTATTCGTACTCATGCCAATAGTCCAGCTGGCGCTTGGCGGTGTAGCGGTAGTACCGGGTGGTCTGCCCGGCGGCGTTGTATTCATACAGCTCCCAGTACAGGGCCTTGCCGTCGGCGGTGTAGCGGATGTATTGGGTCAGGTTGCCGTACATATCATAAAAGCTCTTGCCCACCAGCACGCCGTTTTCATATTCATAGACGGTGCGCCGGGTCAGCCCCTGGCCGGTGGTGATCTGCTTTTCACTTAAAAGACCGTCCTGCTCTGCCGTTTCCTCCCGGTATAGCAGGCTGCCGCTGCCGTCATAGATGCTGTACCCGCTTCGGCTGCCGGCATCGTCATAGCCGGTGTCCCGGCGGAAAAGCACCGTGCCGTCGGCACGTTGCTTGGTGTGGGAGACTTCCCGGCCCTGACTGTCATAGCTGTACAGGTCAAAGACCGGGGCCGGCTCCGGCCGGGTTGCGGCAATGTAAATCATCACCAGGGCCAGCACCAGGATCACTACCAGCGCGGCCAGGGCGATCAGCGCCCATTTGGGCAGGGAACGGCGCTTTGCCTTGTTCATATTTTCTGTTTCCACAAGCTGTGGATGATCCATAGTTTGCCTCCGATTATTTCTTATGCTTGAGCCGGGTGAACAGCCGGGGTAAATGCCGCCCCGCCGCCGCCATCAGGCGAAAGACCAGCATATTCAGCCAGACCCAGCCGCTGCGCACCACGGCGCAGAGCAGGTTGGGCACGGCGCCGCCAAAGACCCGGCGGCAGCGCAGCCGCACCCGGGGCTGATTCACAATGGCCGCCACATAGCGGCGCTTCTCCCAGTAGCTCAGGGGACAGCCGGGGGTGAACAGGGTAGTCATGCAGGAAAAAATGCTTTTGGCGAACATATAGCGGCAGTCCGCATCGGTGGCCTCGTCGCTGCCCAGGGCGGCGCAAAGGGCCTGGACCGCCTGGTCCGACTCCAGGCAGACCTGGGGCTTTTCCGCGCAGAACCTGGTGATCAGGCTCTCGCCGGGGTGCATGATATAGCGGTACTTGCAATCGGGCAGCACCTTGACAAAGCGGGCCTTTTCCAGGCAGCGGAAGATGAACAGCCGGTCCTCGCCCCAGCGGTAGTCCGGGAAGCGGGCCCCGCCGATCAGCTCCGCCCGGAACAGCTTGCCCCAGACCTGATTGAAGAGGTTGGCTTTGTAGAGCCGCCCAAAGGCAGCGCCCAGTTCCTCCCGGTCCAGAAGCTGCTCCGGCTCGCAATAGTCCCGGCAGCTGCCATCGGGGTTGACGATGGTGAAGCCGAAGAACACCAGATCCGCCCCCTGGGCGCCGGCCATGGCATAGGCCACCGCGTCAGGCAGAAGCTCATCATCCGCGTCGGCAAACATCACATACTCGGTACCCGGCTGCACCGCGTCCAGCCCCCGGTTCCGGGCCTTGGCGGGGCCGCCGTTGGAAACGCGGATGGGCAGGAGCCGGTCGTCCTCGGCCTGAATGCGGCGGAGGATCTCCGCCGTGTCATCGGCGGAGCCGTCGTCCACCACGATGACCTGCAGATCCGAGAAGCTCTGGCCCAGGATGCTGCGGACGGCCTTTTCAATATACTGCTCCGCATTATAAGCGGGAATGATCACGGCAAGCCGTGGGGCTTTGTTCTCCATCAAAACTCCTTCTCCTGTCACCGGCTGCTGCCCGGCTCCTCCCGGTAGACCTCCATAAAGAAGTCGAACATGGGCATCAGCTTCTCATAGCAGTCCACCAGAATCTCCGGCAGCTGCTCACTGAGCACATCGCCGCCAAAATCCCGGCTGACCTCAATCCCCAGCCGCTTGCGGTTATACCACCGGTCAATCACATCACTGCGGTGACCCTTGGGGCGGGCATATTCCTCCCCGGTGATGCGGAAATCCTTCTCCTTCATCACGGCCTTGGCCAGCCGCTCAAACCGGGCGGGGTTTGCGTCCACCTTCCGGCGGAAGGCGGACATCTGGGCGGGGGTGGCGCTGTAAAAGCCCATGCCGTAGCTGAAGTCCGCCGCGCCGATCTCAAACCAGAACATAGGCCCCTCCAGCAGGATCTCGTCGCTTTTCAGGGAGAACCAGAGATGGTCCTTGTAGGGCCCCCGGCCGAAAAGCCGCCGGGCGTCCCGGTAGATGCGGGACACGTGCAGCTTGAAGCCCCGGCTGGGGAAGCGCTGCTCCATCAATGCGGCGGTGTCGCCGGCCAGGGCCTTGAGGGGCCGGTTCAGCACCTGCTCAAACTGCTCCTTATGCTCCAGAAACCAGGGACGCTCGTTATGAAAGGCCAGCTCCCACAAAAAGTCGCTGGTCTGGGTGGTGAATCCTTCAAACATGGCAAGATGCTCTTTCTTCTCAAAATGTGCCACTTATTTTACCACAGTTTCTGCCGATTATCAATATCCACAGCGGAGCGGGAGACTGTACAAACCCGGCGGAATGTGCTATATTGAGGCAAGAATATTTGCCCGGCGGCGCCGCTGCCGGGAGAAATGGAGAGGCCGATGAAGATAATCATTGCCGGCGCCGGGAAGATCGGCTATTCAGTGGCGGACATTCTGACCGCGGAAGGCCATGACATCACCGTGATCGATAATGACAGCGCCAGGATAGACAATCTGTCCAACAATCTGGACGTGATATGCGTGGAGGGCAGCGCCACCAATTCCGAGACGCTGCTGGAGGCGGGGGCCGCCGAGGCCGATCTGCTGATGGCCGCCACCCGCAGCGATGAGACCAACATGGTCTGCGGCATTTCCGCCCGGAAGCTGGGCACCAAGCACGTCATTGCCCGCATCCGGGATACGGCCTATCTGCGGCAGACGGATTTCCTCCGGGAGGCCCTGGGCCTCTCGGTGATTGTGAACCCGGAATATGAGTGTGCCAAGGAGATCAGCCGCATGCTGCGCTTCCCCAGCGCCATCCGGGTGGACGCCTTCTCCAAAGGCAGCGCCGAGATGATCGAACACCGGGTCCGGGAGGGGGGCAAGCTGGACGGCGTCCAGCTCAAACAGCTGCCCCAGCGATTTGACGCCAAGGTGCTGGTGGGCGTTGTGGAGCGCAGCGGCGAGGCCATCATCCCCAACGGCGACTTCACCCTGAAGGCCGGCGACCTGCTGAGCATCACCGGCTCGGACAAGGAGCTGCGGAAGTTCTTCATTGCCACCGGCCAATATAAAAAGCCGGTGCGCCGGGTGATGATCATGGGCGGCGGCCGCATCGCCGTTTACCTGACCCGGATTTTGCAGGAGAGCGGCATGGACGTCACCGTGGTGGAGGCGGACAGAGCCCGCTGCGACGAGCTTTGCGACCTGATCCCCCTGGCCAGCATCATCCATGGCGACGCCACCAGCAGCGAGGTGCTGCTGGAGGAGGGCATCCTCACCGCGGACGCCTTTGTGGCCCTCACCGGGGACGACGGCGACAATATCATCACCTCCATGTATGCCAAGCACATGAATGTGGGCAAAATCGTGGTAAAGGTGAACCGGGAGTATTATGACCGGATTCTGGACAGCGCCGGGCTGGACAGCGTGGTGGCCCCCAAGGCGCTGGTGGCCCAGCAGCTGGCCCGCTACGTCCGTGCCATGAGCAACTCCATGGGCAGCAGCATGGAAACCCTCTACAAGCTGGCTGACGGCAAGGTGGAGGCCCTGGAGTTCAAGGTCACGGATGGCTCCGCCGTCATCGGCGTGCCCCTGAAAACCCTGAAGCTGAAGCCCAATATTATTATCAGCGCCATTGTCCGGGGCAACCGTACCATCATCCCCGGCGGCGACACGGAAATCTGCGCCGGGGACCACGCGGTGGTGGTGGCCAAGACGGGCCGGCTCAAGGCGCTGGACGACATTGTTGAGGGCTGACTATGAATCGAAGAATGATCTGCCGGGTGCTGGGGCTCATCCTGGTGTGCGAGGCGGCGCTGCTGATCCTGCCCACGGTGGCCGGCCTGTGCTACGGCGAGGGTGTCACCCATTTTCTCATCACCATGGCCCTGTCCGGGGTACTGGGCTTTTTGCTCACCCGGGTCAAGCCCTACAGCGATGTGATCTACGCCAAGGATGGCTTCGTGATGGTCAGCCTGGGCTGGGTGCTCATGTCCATGATCGGGGCGCTGCCCTTTGTCCTCAGCGGGGATATTCCCCATTATATCGACGCTCTGTTTGAAACGGTTTCCGGCTTCACCACCACCGGCGCTTCCATCCTGGAGGATGTGGAGGGCCTGAGCCGGGGCTGCATGTTCTGGCGCTCCTTTACCCACTGGATCGGCGGCATGGGGGTGCTGGTGTTCATCATGGCGGTGCTGCCCATGAGCGGGGAGCACTCCATGCACATCATGCGGGCGGAGGTGCCCGGCCCCACGGTGGGCAAGCTGGTGCCCCGGGCCAGCCAGACCGCCAAAATTCTCTATCTGATCTACATTGCCATGACGGTGCTGGAGATGCTGCTTCTGCTGCTGGGGGGCATGAGCTTCTATGACGCTCTGCTCCACGCCTTCGCCACTGCCGGCACCGGCGGTTTTTCCACCAAGGGTGCCAGTATCGCCGCCTTTGACAGCCTGTATCTGGAGATGGTCATCGCGGTGTTCATGGTGCTCTTCGGCGTCAACTTCAACCTGTATTTCCTGCTGCTGATCGGCCGCTGGAAGGACGCACTGAAAAGCGAGGAGCTGCACTGGTATCTGGGCATCATCGCCGTTTCCGTGATGGCCATCGCCCTGGGCATCAGCAAAATGTACGGCGGCCTTGCCACCGGCCTGCGCCACGCCTTCTTCTATGTGGCCTCCATCACCAGCTCCACCGGCTTCGGCACCGTGGACTTCGTCACCTGGCCGGAATACTGCAAGTGGATCATCGTGATGCTGATGTTCTGCGGCGCCTGCGCCGGCAGTACCGGCGGCGGCATCAAGACCTCCCGGGTCATCATCCTGTTCAAGAATGTGGCCTGCGAAATCCGCCAGATGATCCACCCCCGGGCCGTCACCCGGGTGCAGCTGGACGGCAAGCGGGTGGACGCCGACGGACTGAAGGCGGTCAGCACCTTTTTCACCAGCTTTATGCTGCTGCTGATCACAGGCAGCTTCCTGGTGTCCCTGGATGGCTATGACATGGCCACCAACTTCTCCGCCGTGCTGTCCAGCCTGTCCAACATCGGGCCGGGCATGTCCCTCATCGGCCCCACAGGCAACTATAACATCTTCTCCTACGGCTCCAAGCTGGTGCTGACGGTGATGATGCTGATCGGCCGGCTGGAAATCTTCCCCATTCTGATCCTGTTCTCCCCCTCTACCTGGAAAAAATAGGAGGAACCTATGCCAAATCAAAAAGATGTATTGAATGCCATTATCGCCGCCCAGCGGGAAGCGGCGGCCCTGATTCTTCAGGCCCACGGCGTCCTGGCCGAGACCAAGACCGGCCACCGGGACGTGGTCACCGAATATGACCGCCGGGTGCAGGAACTGATGATGGCCCGGCTTTCCGCCGCTGTCCCCGGCGCGGTCTTTTTCTGCGAGGAAAATGAGCAGCAGGGGGACCTGAAGGCGGAGCACGTTTTTGTCATCGACCCCATTGACGGCACCATGAACTTTGTCCGGGGCTTCCATCACAGCGCCATCTCCGTGGCCTATATGCAGGCGGGCCGGCTTTGCGCCGCCTCGGTGTACAACCCCTACGCAGAGGAGTGCTTCTCCGCCCTGGCGGGAGAGGGGGCCTGGTGCAACGGCCGTCCCATTCACGCCGGGGAACTGCCCCTTTCCGAAAGCGTGGTCTGCTGCGGCACCGCGCCTTACAGCCCCCAGCTGGCGGACAGCACCTTCGCCCTGATGAAAAAGGCCTTCCTGGCCTCCCTGGATATCCGGCGGGAGGGCTCCGCCGCCCTGGACATGTGCTCCGCTGCGGCGGGCCGGGCCGGGGTGTATTTTGAGCCTACGGTCAGCCTGTGGGACATTGCCGCCGGCCTGCTTCTGGTGCAGGAAGCCGGGGGCGTCTGCTGCCGGCTGGACGGCAGCCCCATCCCCCTGGACGGCAGCAAGACCTCCATCCTGGCCGGGGGCAAGCAGGCCGTGGCGGAATTTCTGAAGCTGGTTTGAAACCGAATTATCGCATGATATAAAAAAGGAAGCGCTGTGGGCGCTTCCTTTTTTGCGTTTTATTCTTCTTTCCCCAGCTGGCGCAGCAGCTCGTGGAGGGCGGCAGCCCGGTGGCTGATGCGGTTCTTTTCCTCGGGGCTGATCTGGGCGGCGGTGAGCCCGTCGTGATCCGGCAGGATGAACAGCGGGTCATAGCCAAAGCCGTTCTGGCCCTTTTCCTCAAAGCCGATGACGCCGTGCATATAGCCCTCGGCCCTGACTACGCTGCCGTCGGGCCGCACCAGAGCGATGGCGCAGGTGTAATGGGCATTGCGGTCGTCCTTGTCCTGCAGCTTTTCCAGCAGCAGGCGGTTGTTGGCGGCGTCGTCCCCGTGACGGCCGCAGAAGCGGGCGGAGTAGATGCCCGGCGCCCCATCCAGGGCATCCACGCAGATGCCGCTGTCATCCGCCAGAGCGCAGCAGCCGGCGATCTGGGCGATCTCCCGGGCCTTCTTCTCGGCGTTTTCCATGAAGGTGGCGCCGTCCTCGATGGTCTCGTGGTCGATGCCCGCCTCCCGCATGGAGAGGATCTCGTCAAACAGGCCGCCCAGGATGGCCTTGATCTCCACCAGCTTGTGGGCGTTATTGGATGCGATAATCAGTTCCATTTTGCTTCTTCTTTCTTTTTCCTTAGAACAGGCCGCTGATGACGCCGTTCTCGTCCACGTCGATCCGCTCGGCGGCGGGGGACTTGGGCAGGCCCGGCATGGTCATGATGTCCCCGGTGAGGGCCACCAGGAAATTGGCTCCGGCGGAAACCTTCACGTTCTTGATTGTGACGGTGAAGCCCTCCGGCGCGCCCAGCTTGCTGGGGTCGTCAGAAAAGCTGTACTGGGTCTTGGCGATGCACACCGGCAGCTTGTCAAAGCCCAGAGCCGTCAGCTCCCCGATCTGCTTCTGGGCGGCGGGCAGGATGCTGATGCCCTCGCCGCCGTAGATGCGGCGGACAACGGTGGTGAGCTTCTCCTCAATGGAGGCGTCCAGCTCATAGCTGAAGCTAAAGTCACCCTTCTCCTCCTCGCAGAGGCGGACAACCTCCCGGGCCAGTTCCTCGCCGCCCTTGCCGCCCTCGGCCCAGACGTTGGACAGCACCACGTTGACCCCCAGGGCCTTGCACTTTTCGATGATGAAGGCCACCTCGGTGTCGGTGTCGGTGGGGAACTTGTTGACCGCCACCACGCAGGGCAGCTTGTACACGTTCTTGATGTTGCTCACATGGCGCAGCAGGTTGGGCACGCCCTTCTCCAGCGCCGCCAGATCCTCATGGTCCAGGGCGTTTTTGGGCAGGCCGCCGTGCATCTTCAGCGCCCGGACAGTGGCCACCACCACCACGGCGGCGGGGGTCAGCCCCGCGGCGCGGCACTTGATGTCCAGGAACTTCTCCGCCCCCAGGTCGGCGCCGAAGCCGGCCTCGGTGACGGCGTACTCGCCGGAGCGGAGGGCCATCCGGGTGGCCAGCACGCTGTTGCAGCCGTGGGCAATGTTGGCGAAGGGGCCGCCGTGGACAAAGGCGGGGGTGCCCTCCAGGGTCTGCACCAGGTTGGGCTTGATGGCCTCCTTCAAAAGGGCGGTCATGGCGCCCTCGGCGTGGAGCTGGCTGCAGGTTACCGGCTGGCCGGCAAAATTGTAGCCCACCACGATGCGGCCCAGCCGCTCTTTCAGATCGGTGATGGAGCTGGCCAGGCACAGCACCGCCATGATCTCGCTGGCCACGGTGATGTCAAAGCCATCCTCCCGGGGAACGCCGTTGGCCCGGCCGCCCATGCCGTCCACGATGAAGCGCAGCTGCCGGTCGTTCATATCCAGGCAGCGCTTCCAGGTGATGCGCCGCACGTCGATGCCCAGGGCATTGCCCTGCTGTATGTGGTTGTCCAGCATGGCGGCCAGCAGGTTGTTGGCCGCGCCGATGGCGTGGATGTCCCCGGTGAAGTGGAGGTTGATGTCCTCCATGGGCACCACCTGGGCATAGCCGCCGCCGCAGGCCCCGCCCTTGACGCCGAACACCGGCCCCAGGGAGGGTTCCCGCATGGCCACCACGGCCTCCTTGCCGATGCGGCGCAGGCCGTCGGCAAGGCCGATGGTGGTGGTGGTTTTACCCTCGCCGGCGGGGGTGGGGGTGATGGCGGTTACCAGCACCAGCTTGCCCTCGCTCCGGGGGCTGTCCTTCAGCAGGGAAAGGTCTACCTTGGCCTTGTAGCGGCCGTACTGTTCCAGATACTTGTCCTCAATATGGGCCTTTTCGGCGATCTGGCCGATGGGCCGCATGGTGCACTGCTGGGCAATTTCAATATCGCTGAGCCAAGCCATAAGTCTCTCTCCTCACCTTATTTGAAATATTCCACCGCGGCGGAGAACATATGCATGTCGTACGCGCCGGGTACGTTCTTATACAGGCCGCTGCCGATACGCTCGGCATGGCCCATCTTGCCGAAGACCCGGCCATCGGGGGAGCAGATGCCCTCCACTGCGAAAGCGGAGCCGTTGGGGTTGAAGTGCACATCGCCGGTGGCGTTGCCATCCAGATCTACATACTGGGTGGCGATCTGGCCGTTGGCGGCCAGCTGGCGGATCAGCTCCTCGGAGGCCAGGAAGCGGCCCTCGCCGTGGGAGATGGGTACGCTGTAGATCTCGCCCACCTGGGTCTTGCTGAGCCAGGGGGACTTGTTGGAGGCCACCCGCACCCGGACGATGCGGGACTGGTGCCTTGCGATGGTGTTGAAGGTCAGGGTGGGGCAATTCTCGTCGGTGTCGATGATCTTGCCGTAGGGCACCAGACCCAGCTTGATCAGGGCCTGGAAGCCGTTGCACACGCCGCAGATCAGGCCGTCCCGCCGCTCCAGCAGAGCCGTGACGCCCTCACGGACGGCGGCGGAGCGGAAGAAGGCGGTGATGAACTTGCCGGAGCCGTCCGGCTCGTCGCCGCCGGAGAAGCCGCCGGGGATGAAGATCATCTGGCTCTGGGCCAGGGACTGGGCAAAGCGCTCCACGCTGCGGGCGATGCCGTCAGAACTGAGATTGTTGATCACCAGAATCTCCGGCTCCGCTCCTGCGTCCCGCATGGCCTTGGCGGTGTCAAACTCGCAGTTGGTGCCGGGGAACACCGGGATCAGCACCCGGGGCCTGGCTACCTTTATGGCAGGGGCGGCAGCGCCCTTGCCGCTGTAGCTGAACAGCTCCATGGGACCCTGGGAGGCGGGAATGTTGCAGGGATAAACGCTCTCCAGCTTGCCCTCGTAGACAGCCTGCAGGGCATCCAGGGCCAGGCTCTCGCCCTGATAAGTGATGGCCTGCTCCTCTGTGATGTGACCGATGACCCGGCCGCAACCTATATCTTCTGTCACTTCCAGCAGGAAGGAACCGTACTGATAGCCGAAAATGTCATCGAGATTGAGACTGTCATCATAGGCAAAGCCCAGGCCGTTGCCGAAGGCCATCTTCATCACGGCCTCGGCGATGCCGCCGTAGCCGGGGGTGTAGGCAGTGACGGCCCGGCCGCTGGAGAGCAGCTCATGCACCGTGTCAAAGACCTCCAGCAGGGAGGCGGTGACAGGCAGGCCCTCGGCGTCCCGTTTGGGAGCGAGAAGCACCAGATTGTGCCCGGCGGCCTTGAAGTGGTTGGGGACGATGCTGCCGGTTTTCTCCGTGGTCACAGCGAAGGACACCAGGGTGGGCGGCACGTCCATATCCTCGAAGGAGCCGCTCATGGAGTCCTTGCCGCCAATGGCGCCGATACCAAGGGCCATCTGAGCCTTGAAGGCGCCCAGCAGGGCGGCCAGAGGCTTGCCCCAGCGCTCCGGCTCCCGGCGGAGCCGTTCAAAATATTCCTGGAAGGTGAGGTAAACATCCTCAAACCTGGCGCCGGTGGCGATCAGCTTGCAGACGGATTCCACCACCGCCAGATAGGCCCCGTGGTAGGGGCTCTTTTCGCTGATAAAGGGGTTGTAGCCCCAGGCCATCAGGGAGCAGTCATCGGTGTGCTTCTGCTCCACGGAGATTTTCTGCACCATGGCCTGGATGGGGGTCTGCTGGTGGATGCCGCCGAAGGGCATCAGCACGGTGCCGGCACCAATGGTGGAGTCAAAGCGCTCGGACAGGCCCCGCTTGGAGCAGACGTTCAGATCCCCGGCCAGGGCCTGATAGCCCTGGGCAAAGTCGGCGGGGATGGCCTTGGCGTAGTCCCGGGCCTTCTCCACATGGGCCTCCACGTGCTTCTCCGCGCCGTTGGAATTGAGGAATTCCCGGCTGATATCCACAATGGTTTTGCCGTTCCAGCGCATTTTCAGCCGGGGCTCGGCAGTGACCCGGGCCAGCACGGTGGCCTCCAGGTTCTCCTGGGCGGCCAGGGCCATGAAGGCCTCCGCGTCTTTGGCTTCCACCACCACGGCCATCCGCTCCTGGGACTCGCTGATGGCAAGCTCGGTGCCGTCCAGGCCCTCATACTTCTTGGGCACGGCGTTCAGGTCGATGTCCAGCCCGTCGGCCAGCTCGCCCACGGCAACGGACACGCCGCCGGCGCCGAAGTCGTTGCAGCGCTTGATCATGCGGCAGGCGTCACCGTTGCGGAACAGGCGCTGGAGCTTCCGCTCCTCCGGGGCGTTGCCCTTCTGCACCTCGGCCCCGCAGCTCTCCAGAGAGTTGACGGTGTGGGACTTGGAGGATCCGGTGGCGCCGCCGCAGCCGTCCCGGCCGGTGCGGCCGCCCAGCAGAATCACCAGGTCCCCGTCCTGGGGGCACTCCCGGCGCACGTTCTCCGCCGGGGCGGCGGCGATGACGGCGCCGATCTCCATGCGCTTGGCGGCGTAGCCGGGGTGGTACAGTTCATCCACGATGCCGGTGGCAAGGCCGATCTGGTTACCGTAGGAGGCGTAGCCCGCGGCGGCGGTGGTCACCAGCTTCCGCTGGGGAAGCTTGCCGGGCAGGGTCTCGCTGACCGGCTTCAGGGGGTCTGCCGCGCCGGTGACGCGCATGGCGCCGTAGACATAGGAGCGGCCGGAGAGGGGGTCACGGATGGCGCCGCCGATGCAGGTGGCCGCGCCGCCGAAGGGCTCGATCTCCGTGGGATGGTTGTGGGTCTCGTTCTTGAACAGCAGCAGCCAGGGCTGCTTCTCCCCGTCCACATCCACGTTGATCTTCACGGTGCAGGCGTTAATTTCCTCGGATTCGTCCAGCTTCTGCAGCTTGCCCGCCTTTTTCAGGTAGCGCACGGCAATGGTTGCCAGATCCATCAGGTTAATGGGCTTGGTGCGGTTCAGGGCACGGCGGGTGGAGACATATTCCTCATAGGCCCGCTGGATGGTGGCGTCCTCAAAGCTGACCTTGTCGATGGTGGTGGTGAAGGTGGTGTGGCGGCAGTGATCGGACCAGTAGGTGTCGATCATGCGGATTTCGGTGATGGTGGGCTCCCGGCCCTCACTGCGGAAATAGTCCTGGCAGAAGGCGATGTCGTCCAGGTCCATGGCCAGGCCGTAGCGGCCGATGAAGGCGGAAAGCTCTTCCCGGCTCAGGGCGCAGAAGCCATCCAGGGTCTCCACGGTGGTGGGGATGTCGTAATTGATTTTCAGGGTCTGGGGCTTATCCATGGCGGCCTCCCGAGCCTCCACGGGGTTGATGACGTATTTCTTGATCTCCGCCACCTGCTCCTGGCTGAGCGCGCCGTAGAGCAGGTACACCTTGGCGGTGCGCACCTCCGGCCGCTGGGCCTGGGAGATGATCTGGATGCACTGGGCGGCGGAGTCGGCCCGCTGGTCAAACTGACCGGGCAGATACTCCACGGCGAACACCTGGGCGCCGGCACAGTCCAGCGACCGGCGGACGATATCCAGCTGCGGCTCGGACAGGACGGTTTTCACCGCGTAGTTGAACAGCTCCGGCTCAATGTTCTCCACGTCGTAGCGATTGACGATGCGCAGATCCTCCAGCGCGTCGATACGCAGCAGGCTGCGAATATCCTCTTTCAGGTTGTTGGCCTCGTGGGCCAGCTCCTTTTTCTTTTCCACAAATACCCGGTATACCATTCTTTACGCCTCCTTGAACGCTTTCATGGCCCGTGCGCCGATATCCCGGCGGCAGTAGGCGTTTTCAAAATGCACCATGCCCGTAAGTGTATAGGCCTCCTCGATGGCCTGGGGCAGGGTATCCTCCACGGCGGTGAGGCCGATGACCCGGCCGCCGCTGGTCAGCAGCTTGCCGTCGGCCAGCTTGGCCCCGGCCACAAAGGCGTGGGGCAGGGCTTCCGGGGCAATCGTCATTTCAAAGCCGGACTGGTACTTCTGGGGGTAGCCATCGGAGGCCAGAATGACGCAGCAGGCAGACTTGTCGGAGAATTTTACTTCCGTCTGGGCCAGAGTCCCCTCGGTGGTGGCCCGCATCACGGTGAGCAGATCGCTTTCCAGAAGGGGCAGCACCACCTGGGTCTCCGGGTCGCCGAAGCGGCAGTTGTATTCGATCACTTTTGGCCCCTTGGGGGTCAGCATCAGGCCGAAGTACAGGCAGCCCCGGAAGGGCCGGCCCTCGGCCTTCATAGCCCGGATGGTAGGCAGGAAAATTTCCTCCATGCACTGGGCGGCGATGGCCTCGGTGTAATAGGGGTTGGGGGCCACGGTGCCCATGCCGCCGGTGTTCAGGCCCTGGTCGTTGTCCCTGGCCCGCTTGTGATCCATGGAGGAGACCATGGGCACCACGGTCTCCCCGTCGGTGAAGGACAGGATGGAGACCTCCGGCCCGGCGAGAAACTCTTCAATGACCACCCGGCTGCCGCTCTGGCCGAACATGCCCTCCTCCATCATGGAGACAACGGCCTGTCTGGCCTCCTCCCGGGTCTGAGCGATAATGACGCCCTTGCCCAGAGCCAGACCGTCGGCCTTGACCACGATGGGCATTTCCGCCGTGTCCAGATACCGCAGAGCCGCCGCCGCGTCGTCAAAGCTCTCATAGGCGGCGGTGGGGATGCCGTATTTCTTCATCAGGTCCTTGGCAAAGACCTTGCTGCCTTCGATCTGGGCCGCCGCGGCAGTGGGACCGAAGCAGGGAATGCCCTTCTCATTCAGAGCGTCCACCGCCCCCAGCACCAGGGGGTCGTCGGGAGCCACCACGGCGTAGTCCACCTGCTGCTCCAGGGCGAAGGCCACCATGGCCGGGATGTCCTTGGCCCCGATGGGGACGCACTCCGCGTCGGCGGCGATGCCGCCGTTGCCGGGCAGGGCAAAAATCTTTTCCACTTCCGGGTTCTCTTTCAGCTTTTTGATGATGGCGTGTTCGCGGCCGCCGCCGCCGACCACAAGAAGCTTCATAGTCTTTCTCCTTTGTATATCAGTGGTGGAACAGGCGCATGCCGGTGAAGCACATCACCATGCCATAGCTGTCCGCCGTCTCAATCACGTTGTCGTCCCGGATGCTGCCGCCGGGCTCCACGATGTATTCCACGCCGCTCTTGTAGGCCCGCTTCACATTGTCGCCGAAGGGGAAGAAGGCGTCGCTGCCGCAGGTGACGCCGGACTGGGTGGCGACCCACTCTCGCTTCTCCTCCGCGGTGAGCACCTCCGGCTTCACGGCGAACCACTGCTGCCATTCGCCCTCGGCCAGAATGTCCATGTACTCGTCGGAGGTGTAGATGTCGATGGCGTTGTCCCGGTCAGGGCGGCGGATACCCTCCACGAACTGCAGGCCCAGCACCTTGGGATGCTGGCGAAGATACCAGTTGTCCGCCTTGTTGCCGGCCAGGCGGGTGCAGTGGATGCGGCTCTGCTGGCCTGCGCCCACGCCGATGGCCTGCCCGTCCTTCACATAGCAGACGGAGTTGGACTGGGTGTATTTCAGGGTGATCAGGGCCACCATCATGTCAATGGCCGCCTGGTCGGGCAGATCCTTGTTGACGGTGACGATGTTGGTGAGCAGCTCCCGGTCAATGCGGTAGTTGTTGCGCCCCTGCTCGAAGGTGACGCCGAACACGTCCTTCCGCTCGATCTCGGCAGGAACATAGTCTGCATCGATCTGCACCACGTTGTAGTTGCCCTTCTTCTTCTCCCGCAGGATGGCCAGGGCCTCCTCGGTGTAGCCGGGGGCGATGATGCCGTCGGAAACCTCACCTTTCAGGTAGTTGGCGGTGTCCGCGTCGCAGACGTCGCTGAGGGCGGCCCAGTCGCCGTAGGAGCAGAGCCGGTCAGCGCCCCGGGCACGGATGTAGGCGCAGGCGATGGGGGACAGCTCCCCTTCCTGCTCCACGAAATAGATCTTCCGGTCGATGTCGCTGAGGGGCAGCCCCACAGCGGCGCCGGCAGGGGAAACGTGCTTGAAGGAGGCGGCAGAGGGCAGACCGGTGGCCTGCTTCAGCTCCCGCACCAGCTGCCAGGAGTTGAAAGCGTCCAGCAGATTGATGTAACCGGGCTTGCCGTTTAACACGGTGATGGGCAGTTCCCCTTCTCTCATGAAGATGCGGGAAGGCTTCTGGTTGGGGTTGCAGCCGTATTTCAGTTCCATTTCCGTCATAATCGTGCCTCACTTATTCTTGTTGATCAGCCGCTCGGCAATTGCGCCGGTGGCAAGGTCGGTATATCTTACATAGAGGGAAATCTTATTGTTCTCGTCCAGATTGTTCCACACCGTGTCGGTGAACACATCGATGCTGTCCGGGATGGCCACCCGCTCCGGCTCGCCCTGGAAGGTGGGGATGGGATTGCCGTCAGTGACATAGGTGTGGATGAAATGCCCCAGACCCGGCAGGGCGGGGTAATCAAAGGTGTAGCGGCAGCAGGCGGAGCCTGACCGGTCAGCGCTCTTGAGGATGCTCATCTGATAGCTGAAGTCGCCCTGGCCGAAGGTGATCATGCCGCTGATGCGGGGGGTCAGGTTGGGAGCGTCCGGCTCAAACTGCCGCTGGGAGAGAGCCTGGGAGAACGTCATTCCGGCCTGCAGCCCGTCATAAATGGTGTCGGTCTGGTCGCCATTGGTGACGATCAGCTTGTTGTCCAGCATCCGCAGGGCGGCGTAGATGATCAGGCTGGGATCCTCCACCCTGGAGGCGTCAAAGGGCTCGGTAAACAGGGCCCCATGGCGCAGGGTGAACACCCGGTTGCGGCTGTTCTGGCTGCGGCCCATGATGAAATAGGCGCTGACGGCCTTGCTGCCGTCGGCAGAGCGGCCCAGGACGATGCCCCGGCCCACATAGGGGTTGCCCTGGATGAGCTGGCCCATATCGTTGATCTTATAAATGTCCATATTTATTCGGCTCTCCCTTTTATGATTTCCGCGGCAACCATTTCCGCCGCCTGGGGCAGGAGCTTCCATTCCGCCTGCTCCATCACCCGCTTTTGCAGGACTTCCGGGGTGTCCCCGGGCAGAACGCTGACGGCCTGCTGGAGAAGGATCCGGCCGCCGTCGGGAATTTCGTTGACAAAATGCACCGTGGCCCCGGTGACTTTCACCCCGTAGGCCAGGGCCGCCTCATGCACGCGCAGGCCATAGAAACCCTTGCCGCAGAAGGAGGGAATCAGGGAGGGGTGCACGTTGAGGATTCGCTCCGGGAAGCGGCTGGTAAAATTCTCACTGAGGATGCTCATGAAGCCTGCCAGGATGATCAGATCGATCTTTTCCCGCGCCAAAAGCGCTATTAAAGCGGCTTCAAAGCCCTCCTGACCGCCGCAGTCTTTCCGCAGCAGGGTCACGGCGGGGATGCCCGCCTGCCTGGCCCGCTCCAAAGCATAGGCATCCGCCTTGTTGGACACCACCAGGCAAATGTGCCCGCTGGGAAGCAGGCCGCTTTTCTCCGCGTCGATCAGGGCCTGAAGATTGGTGCCGCCGCCGGAGACGAAAACCGCAATTCTGGCTTTCAGCATATCTGCACCTTGTCCTGGCTCTCGGCCACATGGCCGATAACATAGGCGTCCTGGCCGTTGGCGCGGAGAATGGCGAGGGCCTTGTCGGCCTCCTGCTCGGAGACCACCACGCTCATGCCCACGCCCATGTTGAAGGTGTTGAACATGTCCCGCTCGGGGATACTGCCGGTCTTTTGGATCAGCTCAAAGATGGGCAGGATGCGCACGGCGGCGCGGTCGATGACAGCGCCCAGACCGTCGGGGATGCTGCGGGGGATGTTCTCGTAGAAGCCGCCGCCGGTGATGTGGGACACGCCCTTGACCGTCACGGCCTTGAACAGCTCCAGCATGGGCTTGACGTAGATTTTGGTGGGGGTCAGCAGGGTCTCGCCGATGCTCTTGCCGCCCAGGCTTTCCAGAGGGGTCTTGATATCCTTGTTCTCCACGTCAAAGACCTTGCGCACCAGGGAGAAGCCGTTGGAGTGCACGCCGCTGGAGGGCAGGGCGATGACCACGTCGCCCTTAGTCATGCTGCTGTTGTCGATGATGGCCTTCTTGTCCACCACGCCCACGGAGAAGCCCGCCAGGTCGTACTCGTCTGCCGGGTAGAAGCCGGGCATCTCGGCGGTCTCGCCGCCGATGAGAGCGGCTCCGCTCTGGACGCAGCCCTCGGCCACGCCGGCGACGATCTGGGCGATGCGCTCCGGCACGTTTTTGCCGCAGGCGATATAGTCCAGGAAGAACAGGGGCTTTGCGCCGCAGCAGATGATATCGTTGACACACATGGCAACACAGTCGATGCCCACGGTGTCATGCTTATCCATGAGGAAAGCCAGCTTCAGCTTGGTGCCCACGCCGTCGGTGCCGCTGACCAGCACCGGCTTCTCCATGCCGGTGACGTCCAGCTCGAACAGGCCGCCGAAGCCCCCCACGTCGGAGCATACCCCCGCGGTCATGGTGCGGGCGATGTGGCTTTTCATCAGTTCAACTGCCCGGTAGCCGGCGGTGATGTCCACCCCGGCGGCAGCGTAAGAATCGGAATGACTGTTGCTCATGTTGCCTCTCCTTATACTTTAAATGTTATTCCTTGCCGTTCCAGCAATAGGTGCAGACCTTGCTGCGGTCGATGCCGATGGCCTCCAGCAGGTTGTCCAGGGACTGATAGCCCAGGGAGCTGAAGCCCAGCTTGTCACAGATGCTGTGCAGCAGGCACTGGCCCCTTTCGGTGCTGGCGTCGGCGTATTCGTCCAGATGCTTCTGCCCCTCATCGCCCTCCAGCTCCTGCACGGTGCGCCGGGCGATCAGCTCCATGTCGGAGTTGCTGCGGGAGAAGTTCAGGTACTTGCAGCCGTACATGATGGGCGGGCAGGCCGAGCGCATATGCACTTCCTTGGCCCCGGACTCATAGAGGAAATCAATGGTCTCCTGCAGCTGGGTGCCCCGGACGATGGAATCGTCCACGAACAGCAGCTTCTTGCCCTGGATCAGCTCCGGCACCGGGATCTGCTTCATCTTGGCCACCTGGTTGCGCACCTGCTGGTTGGCCGGCATGAAGGATCGGGGCCAGGTGGGGGTGTACTTGACGAAGGGCCGGGCGAAGGGCTTGTGGCTGTAGTTGGCGTAGCCGATGGCGTGGGGCAGGCCGGAATCCGGCACCCCGGCCACATAGTCCACGTCCGGCATGGTGCCACGCTCCGCCTCGGCCTTGGCGATCAGCTCGCCGTTGCGGTAGCGCATCAGCTCCACGTTCTTGCCCTCGTAGTTGGAGTTGGGGTAGCCGTAGTAGGTCCAGAGGAAGGCGCAGATGCGCATCTCCTCTCCCGGGGGAGACAGGGTCTCCCAGCCGTCGGCGGTGATGCGGACGATCTCCCGGGGGCCCAGCTCGTGCTCGTCGTTATAGCCCAGCTTGTGATAGGCGAAGGACTCAAAGGAGACGCAGTAGCCATCCTCGTTCCTGCCCACAAGCACCGGCAGACGGCCCAGCTTGTCCCGGGCGGCGATGATGCCATCCCTGGTGAGGATCAGGATGGTGGCGGAACCTTCGATCACGTCCTGGGCGTGGCGGATGCCCTCCACCAGGGAGTCCTTCTGGTTGATTAGCCCGGCCACCAGCTCGGTGGCGTTGACGGCGCCGCTGCTCATGGCCATGAACTGATGGCCCCGCTGGGAGAAATAGGTCTCGATCAGCTTATCGGCATTGCTGATGATGCCCACGGTGGTGATAGCGTAAAGCCCCAGATGGGAGCGCACCAGCAGGGGCTGGGGGTCCGTGTCGCTGATACAGCCGATGCCGCTCTGGCCGTGGAAATCTGCCAGGTCGTTTTCAAACTTGGAGCGGAAGGGGGAATTTTCGATGTTATGAATCTGACGCTGGAAACCGTCTTTGCTGTCATACATGACCATACCGGCCCGGCGGGTACCCAGATGGGAGTGATAGTCGGTGCCGAAGAAAACGTCCAATACTGCGTCGCGCCGGGATATGGCGCCGAAAAAGCCGCCCATTAAGCGAAGAACAGCCGGGAGAGGGTCATGGGCTCCACATACTCCCCGTCCTTATAGACCCGCATGTTGCCGGAGGCAATCTCATCAATGAGAATGACCTCATCGCCCACATAACCGAACTCGAACTTGATGTCGTACAGGTCCATGCCCCGCTTGGCCATCTCGTCCTGAACGATCATGGTGATGCGCTGGGTCTGCTCCTTGAGGGAGTCATACTGCCCGTCGGTCATCACGCCGAGAGCCACCAGGGCGTCCTTGGTCACCAGGGGGTCGCCCTTGGCGTCGTCCTTGAAGGTGGTCTCCACATAGCAGGGCAGGGCGGCGCCGGACTCGATGTAATCGCCGTAGCGGCGGATAAAGCTGCCCACGGCCTTGCGGCGGCAGATGACCTCCAGCCCGTGGCCAAAGACCCGGGCGGGCAGCACCTCCATGGTGCACTCCTCCAGATTGGCGGAGACATAGTGGGTCTTGATACCGGCCTCTCTCAGCTTCTCGAAGAAGTAGACGGACATCTGCAGGTTGACCCGGCCCACGCCCTCAATGGTGAGGCCCACGGAATTCTCACCGGGGTCAAACTTGCCGTCCTTGCCGGTGCAGTCGTCTTTGAACTTCAGCAGGTAGTTGCCGTTTTCCAGGGCGTAAACATTCTTGGTCTTTCCGGTGTATACCAGTTCCATTTTCAATTCTCTCCTGTCAGTTTTTCGGTGTGATGATGGATTCTTATTTGGCGTTCAGCGCCCGGTCCTTGGCCAGGGCTTCCTCGGTGCCTTTGGCCCGGAAGGCCTCCAGCTTTTCGGTGAGTGCCTCGTCACTGAGGGCCAGCATTTCCACGGCCAGGATGGCGGCGTTCTTGGCCCCGTCGATGGCTACCGTGGCCACAGGGATGCCGGAGGGCATCTGCACCGTGGACAAAAGGGCGTCCAGCCCGTCCAGATGGGCGGAGCTGATGGGGATGCCGATCACCGGCAGGGTGGTGCCGGCGGCCATGGCCCCTGCCAGATGGGCGGCCATGCCGGCGGCGGCGATGATCACGCCGAAGCCCTTGGCGCGGGCGGAAGTGCAGAACTCCCGGGCTTCCACAGGGGTGCGGTGGGCGGAATAGATGTGCATCTCATAGGGCACGCCGAACTCCTCCAGAACGTCGGCGGCTTTCTGAACGGTGGGCAGGTCGCTGGTGCTGCCCATGATCAGACCAACTTTTTTCATGGCTTGACCTCCAGAAAGAATAGATTGGTAAAACAAAAAGGGCGCACTCCAACACCCTCGCAAGGTATCGAGTACGCCCAGACGGTCGGCAATTTCCAGGTAAGATGGTCCACGTGGTGCTCCACTCTGTATACCGTCAGAGCCAAAATACCTCTTTGTTTTACAGGAAGTAACATATCATAAAATTCAAGCCTGTGTCAAGATTTATGGCCGGGCCATTCCAGACATTTTTGCCAAGAAAAGCCCCCGATTATTGTGCAACTTTACGGGTTATAAAAATCCCCGCACGAAAAATCGTGCGGGGATTTTGGTTTGGCATCGAAATAAATTACTTGATCTCGACCTTGGCGCCAACAGCCTCCAGCTGAGCCTTGAGAGCCTCAGCGTCTTCCTTGGAAACGCCTTCCTTGATCTTGGCAGGCACGCCCTCGACCAGAGCCTTGGCCTCAGCCAGACCCAGACCGGTGATGCCGCGGACTTCCTTGATGACCTTGATCTTCTCAGCGCCGAACTCGGTCATGACAACGTCAAACTCGGTCTTCTCTTCGACAACGGGGCCGGCAGCGACGGCGGGGCCGGCGGCGACAGCAGCGGCGGAAACACCGAAGGTTTCCTCCAGAGCGTGGACGAGCTCGCTGAGCTCAAGAACGGAAAGAGCCTTGATCTCTTCGATCATAGCGGCGATTTTTTCACTCATTGTTTTTTCCTCCAAATCAATGTTGTTACCTGCTTATTCAGCAGCAGCTTCGGCAGCGGGGGCCTCCAGGGAGCCGCCCTTCTGCTCCAGAATCTGACCCAGACATACGGCCAGACCGGTGATGGGTGCGATCATGGTACCCAGAACCTTTGCGTACAGAGCGTCCTTGGAGGGCAGCTCTGCCATCTCGGCGATCTCAGACGCGCTCAGCACCTTGCCGTCCATGAAGGCGGCCTTGATGTTGAAGCGGTCACCCAGCTTCTTGCTGTAGTCGTTGAGGATGCGGAAAGGAGCGATGGGATCATTCTCGGCGGTGGCCAGAGAGGTGGTGCCGTTGAGGACCTCATCCAGTTCGGTCATCCCCAGCTTGTCCAGAGCCTTTCTGGTCAGGGTGTTCTTGACGACAGTGTAGTTGACCTCATCCTTGCGCAGCTCGGTACGCAGTGCGGTGTCCTCGGCCACGGTGATACCCTTGTAGTCAACCAGGACGCCGGCGCTGGCGTTCTTGATACGCTCGGCCAGAGCCTCCACGATCGCCTGTTTCTCGCTAAGAACCTTTGCGTTAGGCATGTGTGTTTTCACCTCCACACGAATGATTACACGCTCATAAAGAAAGCCCCTGCATCATAAAGACGCAAGGACACAAAAACAATCAAGATATTGTTGATGTCCTCGGCAGGATTTACGGCCAAAAGCCACCTGCTGTCTTCGGAGCGCTGGATTAGAATACAACAACTTTACCCCTTTGTCAAGGGCTTTTTTCTGCTTTTTCAAGGCTTTTGCGCTTTTTCCGGCCTGCTCCCGCCGCCGCTGGAAGTTTTTCCCCGGTATCAAATTTCCCGGCCCGGGAAATAATAGGGACATTCCCAAGGGGAAGCACAAGTGAAAAGACAGGAGAAGGCTATGCAGGGGAAAGTTGAGATCTGCGGTGTGAACACCGCCAAGCTGCCTGTTTTGAAGGCGGCGGAGACCAGAGCCCTGATCGAGCGGGCGCAGCAGGGCGATATGGCCGCCCGGGAGGAGCTGATCTCCGGCAACCTCCGGCTGGTGCTGTCGGTGATCCAGAAGTTCGCCGGCCGGGGCGAGAGCATGGACGATCTGTTCCAGGTGGGGGTCATCGGCCTGATCAAAGCGGTGGACTGCTTTGACCTGAACCAGAAGGTGCAGTTTTCCACCTACGGCGTGCCCATGATCGCCGGTGAGCTGCGGCGCTTTTTGCGGGATCACAGCGCCATCCGGGTCTCCCGCTCCATGCGGGACACGGCCTACAAGGTGCTCCAGTCCAAGGAGCGGCTCATCGCCCAGACCGGCCGGGAGCCGGACGTGGAAGCCATCGCCAGGGACCTGGGCCTGCCCCGGCAGGACGTGGTCTTTGCCATGGAGGCCATCTGCGACCCGGTGTCTCTTTACGACCCGGTGTACAGCGACGCCGGGGAGAGCGCCTGCGTCATGGACCAGATCGGCGACACCAAAAACACCGACGAGCAGTGGCTGGAGCAGATCGCCCTGGAGGAGGCCATCAAGCGCCTGAGCCAGCGGGAAAAACATATCCTGGCCCTGCGCTTCTACGACGGCCGCACCCAGATGGAGGTGGCCAAGGAGGTGGGCATTTCCCAGGCCCAGGTCTCCCGCCTGGAAAAGAACGCCATCAACCAGATCAAGAAAAACATTTCCGCATAAATCAAGGCTCCCGTTTCCGGGAGCCTTGCTGTTACATATCAGATAAACACATATTTCTCCAGCCGGTCCATGGCCTCCACCGCCAGACTATGGGGCAGGGCGAAGTTCATGCGGATGGAATCGGGGTGGAAGAAGGCCTCGCCGTTTTGCCAGATGACGCCGCAGCGGACGCCGCGAGCCTGCAGCTCCTGAATACTGACGCCGTGCTGCCGGCACCAGTCCCCGCAGTCCAGAAACAGCATATAGGTGCCCTGGGGCCGCATCACCTTCACGCCGGGGAAGTGGGCGTTGATAAAGTCGCAGGCGTAGCCCAGGTTGCTGTCCACCACGGCGATCATTTCGTCGGTCCATTCCTCCCCCTCCGGGCTGAAAGCGCCCATCAAGGCGTGGACGGAGAGCACGTTGCAGTCGTTATAATGGCTCAGGCGGCTTTGGGTCACCACCCGGTCCCGGAGATACTTGTTATAAATAATATGGTAGGAGCCCACCAGCCCAGCCAGAGAAAAGGTCTTGCTGGGGGCGTAGAAGGCAATGGTGCGCTCCCTTGCGTCGGCAGAGACGCTCTGGGTGGGGATGTGCTTGTGGCCGGGCATAATGATGTCGGACCAGATCTCGTCGGAGATCACCAGGCAGTCATTGGCGGCATAGACCTCCATGGCCTTCTCAATCTCCCACCGCTCCCACACTCTGCCGCAGGGGTTGTGGGGAGAGCAGAAGATGGCCATGTGGATGCTGTGCTCTTTCAGCTTCCGGCCCATGTCCTCATAGTCCATGCGCCAGACGCCCGCCTCGTCCCGCTTCAGGGGGGAGTGCACCGCCACCCGGCCGGTGTCCTCAAAGGTGTGGGTGAAGCCCACATAGGTGGGGGAATGGACAAGAATTTTTTCTCCCGGCGCGGTGAAAGCCTGGAGCGCGGCGCTGACCCCGCCCAGCACACCGTTTTCATAGCCGATGTGCTCCGGCAGCAGGCCCTCCACGCCGTTGCGCTTTCTCTGCCAGCGGATGATGCGGGCAAAGTATTCCTTCGGCAGGGGGAAATAGCCGAAGTTGGGCATTTCCAGCCGCTTATACAAGGCCTCCATCACCGGCGACGCGGTGACAAAACTCATATCCGCAATCCACATGGGGATGGGGGAAAAGCCGGGGTCTACAGAGAGCCCTTCAAAGGGGATTTTGTCGGCGGCCAGGGAATCTTTTCCCCGCCGGTCGAGAATGGTGGTAAAATCGTATTTCATGGATGGTTCTTCTTTCCTTGACAAGGGGTTGAATGGTTCAGTTCAGGAAATCCCGCAGCTTCTTGGAGCGGCTGGGATGGCGAAGCTTCCGCAGGGCCTTGGCCTCGATCTGGCGGATGCGTTCCCGGGTGACGTTAAACTCCTTGCCCACTTCCTCCAGGGTGCGGCTGTGGCCGTCGGCCATGCCGAAGCGCAGCTCCAGCACCTTCTTCTCTCTGGGGGTCAGGGTGTCCAGCACTTCCTCCAGCTGCTCCCGCAGCAGGGAGAAGCTGGCCACCTCGGAGGGCTCGGAGGCGTCCTCATCGGGGATAAAGTCCCCCAGGTGGGAATCCTCCTCCTCGCCGATGGGCGTCTCCATGGACACCGGCTCCTGGGCGATGCGCAGGATATCCCGCACCTTTTCCGCCGGCATCCCCATCTCCTTGGCGATCTCCTCGGCGGAGGGGTCGTGGCCCAGCTCCTGCAGAAGCTGGCGGGAGACCCGGATGGTCTTGTTGATGGTTTCCACCATATGTACGGGGATACGGATGGTGCGGCCCTGGTCGGCAATGGAGCGGGTGATGGCCTGGCGAATCCACCAGGTGGCGTAGGTGGAGAACTTGTAGCCCTTGGTGTGGTCAAATTTTTCCACCGCCTTAATCAGGCCCAGGTTGCCCTCCTGAATCAGGTCCAGCAGCACCATGCCCCGGCCCACATAGCGCCGGGCGATGGACACCACCAGACGGAGGTTGGCCTCGGTCATGCGGCGCTTGGCCTCCTCGTCCCCGGCGGAGACCCGCACCGCCAGCTCCATCTCCTCCTCCGGGGTCAGCAGCGGCACCTTGCCGATCTCCTTCAGGTACATCCGCACCGGGTCGTCGGTGAAGAAGTCGTCGGCCAGGGCTTCGGTCTCGCTGAGCTCCTTCTCGGTGACCTCCTCGATCTCGGCCAGGTCCTCTGCCTCCGGCAGCACATCGTCGATGGGGGGCAGCAGGTCGGCCCCGGCGATGTCAATGTCCACGCCGTTGGCCTCCAGCGTCTCGTAGAACTTGGCCTCCACCTCGCTGTCCAGGTTCAGCTCCTCAATGCATTCCAGCTCCTTGGCGGTGAGCTTGCCCGCCTTCTTGCCCTTTTCCAGCAGCTCATTGAGCCGCTCCTCCGGGGTCTTGGGGTTGGGCACCTCAGCCTCCTTCTTTTTGCCTGCCTTGCGCTTGGGCTTGGCGGCCTCGGCCTGGGCGGCGTCCTCTCTCAGAAGCGCATCCGCCATCTCTTTCAGCTCTTTTTCAGTATAAACATGTTCTTCTGCCATTGTCCTATCTCCCATATCCTTATCATTTATCATAAATTACGAGTAATTTAATCACAGGGGCTGCTGCCCTGCGGTTTTAGTTGAGAAAATCCCGCAGCTTCTTGGAGCGGCTGGGGTGACGCAGCTTCCGCAGGGCCTTGGCCTCGATCTGGCGGATGCGCTCCCGGGTGACGTTGAATTCCTTTCCCACTTCCTCCAGGGTGCGGGTGCGGCCGTCCACAATGCCGAAGCGCAGCTCCAGCACCTTCTTCTCCCGGGGGGCCAGGGTGTCCAGCACCTCCTCCAGCTGCTCCCGCAGCAGGGAGAAGCTGGAGGCCTCGGAAGGCTCGGAAGCGTCCTCATCAGGGATAAAGTCTCCCAGGTGGGAATCCTCCTCCTCGCCGATGGGCGTCTCCAGCGATACCGGCTCCTGGGCGATCTTCAGAATATCCCGCACCTTTTCCACCGGCATATCCATCTCCCTGGCGATCTCCTCGGCGGAGGGGTCGTGGCCCAGCTCCTGCAGAAGCTGGCGGGAGACCCGGATGGTCTTGTTGATGGTCTCCACCATGTGCACCGGGATGCGGATGGTGCGGGCCTGGTCGGCAATGGCCCGGGTAATGGCCTGGCGGATCCACCAGGTGGCATAGGTGGAGAACTTGTAGCCCTTGGTGTAGTCAAACTTCTCCACCGCCTTGATGAGGCCCAGGTTGCCCTCCTGAATCAGGTCCAGAAACAGCATCCCCCGGCCCACATAGCGCTTGGCGATGGATACCACCAGACGGAGGTTTGCCTCGGTCATGCGGTGTTTGGCCTCCTCGTCCCCCTGGGACATCCGGGTGGCCAGCTCAAGCTCCTCCTCCGGGGTCAGCAGCGGCACCTTGCCGATCTCCTTCAGGTACATCCGCACCGGGTCGTCGGTGGAGAAGCTCTCCACCAGGGCGTCGGTGTCATTGATCTCCTCCTGGGTGACCTCCTCAATGGCGGCCAGGTCCTCCACCTCCGGCAGCACGTCGTCGATGGGCGGCAGCAGGTCGGCTGCGGCGATGTCAATATCCACGCCGTTGGCTTCCAGCGTCTCGTAGAACTTGTCCACCACTTCGCTGTCCAGGTTCAGTTCCTCGATGCACGCCAGCTCCCTGGCGGTGAGCTTGCCGGCCTTTTTCCCCTTTTCCAGCAGCTCGTTCAGCCGCTCCTCCGGGGTCTTGGAGGGCACTTCCTCGGCCTCCTTTTTCTTTGCGGCTTTGCGCTTGCCCTTGGGCTTTTCAGCCTGCTCCTGCCCGTCTGCCGCCAGAAGCTGGTCTGCCATCTCCTTCAGTTCTTCCTGGGTATAAACGCGATCTTCTGCCATGCTCTTATCCCTCATATCCTTTTTTCTCTCTGTATCTGTTGGCCAGCGCCCGCAGGTCGCCGGCCTGCCCGGCCTCGTCCCGGCGCTCTTTGATTCTGCCTATGTAGTCCCGGAGACTTTGCCCGCTGCGGTTCAGCAGCTCCGGCTTCTGCAGCAGGGAAACCAACAGACTCATCTCCTCGCCGCTCAGCGCCTCGCTGAGGGTGGCGGTATTGGCCGTCTCGCCCCGGCGCAGCTTTTCCAGCATGGCGGCATAGATGTGCCCCAGTTCCGGCGAAGAGAACTCCTCCGGCGGCGGCAGCCCCGGCTCCCGGATCAGCCCCGGCTCCAGATACAGCAGACGGATGACCCCCTCCTCCGCCGCGGCGGAGGCCGGGTCGGCGTAGTGCATGGCCTTGCCGCCGCTGGGCGGCGCCCTGTCCAGCCGGGCCTGCTGCCGGTCCTCGGCCCTCCGGGCGGAGGACAGCAGCCGCTTGCGGCGGCGCTCCACTTCGTCTGCCACCACGTTTTCCGGCACGGCGGCCATGGCGGCCACCCGCATGGCATAGACCTGCCGCTCTACCGTGCCCGGCAGCCGGGCCACCAGCTCCGTGGCCTCCTTCAAAAAGTCCACCTTCTGCTCGTCCACGCTCAGGTCGTATTTGGCAGTGACCTGGCGCAGCCGGTAGTCCACCTGATTCTCCGAACCCTCCAGCAGCTTGCGGAAGGCCTCCGGCCCCTTGCGCTTGATAAACTCGTCCGGGTCCTTGGCCCCCTCCAGCCGCAGCACCTTCACCTTCAGGTCCAGCTTTTCCAGGATGCCGATGGCCCGCTGGGCGGCCTTGATGCCGGCGCCGTCGTTGTCATAGGCGATGATCACCTGGTCGGTGTAGCGGGAGAGGAGCCTAGCCTGCTCCGGCGTCAGGGAGGTGCCCAGGGAGGCCACCGCCGAGTCGAAGCCGGCCTGATGCAGGCTTGCTACGTCTATATTGCCCTCTGATAGGATTATATATCCGCATTTTGATTTTTTAGCCAGATTCAGGGCGAAAAGGTTCCGACTTTTGTTGAACACAAGGGTTTCCGGGCTGTTCATGTACTTGGGCTCGCCCTCCCCCAGGATGCGCCCGGAAAAGCCGATCACATTGCCCCGCACGTCGATCACCGGGAACATCAGCCGGTTGCGGAAGGTGTCGTACACCCCGCCGTTTTTGCCCCGGCGCACCAGCCCCGCGTCTGCCAGCTCGTATTCGGTGAAGCCCTTTTCCTTCATGGCGTCGGTCAGGCTGTTCCAGCTGTCCGGTGCGAAGCCCAGGCCAAAACGCCTGGCCGTGGCCGGACTCAATTGCCGCTGGCGCATATAGTCGCAGGCGGCGGCCCCGGCGGGGGTGGAAAGCTGGCTGTAAAAGAAGCGGGCGGCCTCCTTGTTCAGCGCCAGCATCCGGGCGCGCTTTCTGCTTTCCCGGTCGTTGGTCTCCTCCGGCAGGGGCATCCCCACCCGCTTTGCCAGAAACTCCACCGCCTCCGGGAAGGAGAGGTTCTCCACCTCCATGATGAAGTTAATCACACCCCCGCCCTTGCCGCAGCCGAAGCAGTGATAGATCTGCTTGTCCGGCGATACGGAGAAGGAGGGGGTTTTCTCGCTGTGAAAGGGGCACAGGCCAAAAAGGTTGGCCCCGCTGCGCTTGCTCAGCCGCACATAGGAGGACACCACCTCCACAATGTCGTTGCGGTCGGTCAGCTCGGTTATGAAATTTTCAGGAAAGGCCATGGGCCCACCTCCTGACTGTGTTTACTTGACGGTCCAGGCGAAGGGGATGAACAGCTCCCCGTATTTCTCCATGGCATAGCCGTCGGTCATGCCGGAGATGTAGTCGCAGGCGGCCCGCTCCACGCCCTCGCCCTCGATGACGCCGGCAAAATCCTCCGGCAGCTTTTCCGGGTGCTTCACATAGTATTCGTAAAGCCGGGCCAGAATACCGTCCACCTTGCTCTCCTCCCCCTTGGCCAGGGGATTGGTGTATACGTCGGAGTACATATAGCTGTGGAAAAAGTCAAAGGTTGCCTGCATTTCGGGGGACATGCGCAGCTGGCCCTCCCCGCTGTTTCGGATCAGGTCGGTGAGCAGGGAATTGATCCGCTCGCTGTTTCGCTCCCCGCAGTTACGGCGGATGATCTCCGGCACCTTGTCGGCCTGGATAATTCCCGCCCGGATGGAGTCGTCCAGATCGTGGTTTATGTAAGCGATCCTGTCGCACAGCCGCACCGCCGTGGCCTCCGGCGTGTCATCCGGCTGGCCGTGGGTGTGGTGCAGGATGCCCATGCGGGTCTCGTAGCAGAGGTTCAGGCCCCGGCCGTCCCGCTCCAGAATGTCCACCACACGCAGGCTCTGCTCATAGTGCTTGAAGCCGCCGGGGTAGATTCGGTTCAGCGCCCGCTCCCCGGCGTGGCCGAAGGGGGTGTGGCCCAGGTCGTGGCCCAGGGCGGCGGCCTCCGCCAGGTCCTCGTTCAGGTTCAGCGCCCGGGCCACCGTCCGTGCCAGGCGGCTGACCTCCAGGGTGTGGGTCAGGCGGGTGCGGTAATGGTCCCCCTCCGGCTGCAGAAACACCTGGGTTTTGTGCTTCAGGCGGCGGAAGGCCTTGGAGTGGGTGATGCGGTCAATATCCCGCTGAAAGCAGGTGCGGATCTCGCACTCCGGCTCCGGCTTCAGGCGGCCTTTGCTGTTTTCGGACAGAATACCATAAGGCCCGATGATGGTGTGCTCGGCTATTTCTCGTTCCCGGCGGGGACAGGACATGGCGCTCACCTGCTTCCCTGTTATTCAATGGGTCAAACGAAAAGGAACGGGAGGACAATTTTGCCTCCCGTTACTCTTATACGACCTTTGCTTTTATTTCCCTTTATTTTTTTGAAATATTTTTTATTCCTTTTTCTCCGTCCCGGCCTTGGCCTGCTGCCGCTGGGCCTTCTTCTCCCGGCGCCGGGCGGCCAGCTTGCGGAACAGGGGGCGGAAGATAAAGAACAATGCCGTCAGCACCAGGATGGTGGGGATGGCGGACACCAGGAACACCAGCAGGTCCTTGAAGAACTGGCCCAGATTCCGGAACGCCCCGGTGAGGGCCTGCCACAGCTCCTGGCCATAGCTCTGCTGGGGCTCCGGCGTGTACTCGCTGACCTCCATCACCTCCAGGTCGATGGTGCTGTAGCTGACCTGCCGGTCCCAGTTTTTCAGGGCGGACTGGAGACTCTCGATCTGATAGCGCAGCTCCGTCAGCTTTTCCTCAATGGCGATCACATCGCTGACGGTCTCCGCTTTTTCCATCATCTCCAGCAGCCGGGTTTCCTGGGTCTGGTAGGCGGTGAGCCGGGCCTGGGTGTCGTAGTACTGGCTGGTGACATTCTCGGTGTAAGTGTGGCTGTAGGGCACGTTGCCGATCTGGGAAAGGCTGCCCATCAACAGCTCAAACTTATCGCTGGGGATGCGCAGAGTGTAGGACGCGCTGCGGTTGTAGCTGCTGCCCCGGGCGATGCTGCGGTAGTTGGCGCCGCTCATGCTGCTGGCTTCGACCCAGCCCTTGTTCTCCTCCACCAGGGCCAGCAGCTTTGCGATGCTGCCGTCAAAATCCGTGGTCTCCACGGTGGCGCTGGCGGAATAAATGATTTTGGAGGGGTCTGTTTCCGGCGCGTCGGAGCCGGGCTCACCGGCGGTGTTGGCGCCCTCAGCGGCGGAAAAGCCGCCGTAGCCCGCCTCCTCGGCGGCCATGTCCGCACTCATATACGCGGCAGCGGGGGCTTCTGAGGCATATTCGTAGGAAGCGCTTTTACTTCCCGCCCCGCAGGCGCAGAGGGACAGGGTCATCAGCAAGGCAAGCAGCAGGGATAGGCTCTTTTTCATTTTCTTGTCCTCCATTTCCTTCATTTGGCAGGATTGTCCTCACTTTTTCAGACGGAGGGAAGCCGCCAAAAGTTTCCGCCCCTGTTTACAATTATGGAAAGAACTGTTAAGATGTTCATATAGTGTATAAAAAGGAGAGAGCATCACCATGTCTCAAACGCTTGTGATTTTTGCGGCGCTGGCCATGACCCTGGCCTGCTTCTCCTGTATGCGCAGCTTTATGGCTGCCAGCCGGGCGGAGGATTACGGCCGGGCCATCTGGTATAAGGGGGCAGCGTCGCTGTGCTTTGTGTTCCTTGGCCTGACGGCATCCCTCCGCTGCAGCGATGGGGCCTATGCCTGGAAGCTGGTTCCGGGCCTGTTCCTGGGGCTTGTGGGGGATGAGCTGCTGGCGCTCCGCTTTCTCCGGCCGGACCGGCACGACGCCTGGTTCAGCGCCGGGGCTTTCGCCTTTGCCCTGGGCCATGGCCTGTATACCTGGGCCGCCTTTCAGCGGGGCGGGCCGATGCTTGACACCGCACTGCTTCTGTTCATCCTGCTGCTGGGCCTGTCCGGGGTGTATGCCGGCGTCAAAGGGAGTCACCGGGGGCCCCAGCGCCTCAGTGCCGCGGTGTACATCGCCCTGGTGTGCTTCATGGCGGCCTCTGCCTGCGCGGCAGCGGTGAAAGCGCCCGGCGCCTCCACTCTTCTGATGGCCCTGGGCGCTGTGGGCTTCGTCCTCAGTGACAATGTGCTCTGCGCTTACTGCTTCGGGGAGGACCGGCGCTTCGGCCTGAACTGGCTTATCCACATCAGCTATTACGGCGCCCAGCTCTGCATCGCCTGGAGCATTTTCTTCGCTTAATTTTCCTTCACCAGCTCCGTCACCACATATTGGCACAGCAGCATTCCCGCCGTGGCCGGCACCCACACCAGGGAGCCGGGGATGCTCCGCCGCCCGGGGGGCGGCGCTTCCCACTGCTCCGGGGCGGTGGGCTCCTCCGGGCTGAACACCACCGGGTGGTGGTTCACACCCCGGCTGCGCAGCTCCTTGCGCACCACCCTGGCCAGGGCGCAGCCGCTGGTCTTGGAAATGTCGCTGATGCGCAGCTGCTGGGCGTCCAGCTTGTTGCCGGTACCCAGGGCGGAAACGATGGGGATGCCCCGCTCCCGGCAGGAGAGGATCAGGTCCACCTTGCAGCTGACCAGGTCGATGGCGTCCACCACAAAGTCATAGCCGGCGAAAAAAGCCTCCCGGCTGTCCGCCTCATAGCGGCCGGTAATGGGGCGTACGTCGATGGCGGGGTTAATGTCCCGGATGCGCGCTGCCAGCACCTCCGCCTTGCTCATCCCCTGGGTGGAGCTGAGAGCGCAGAGCTGCCGGTTGGTGTTGCTGAGACTGACGGTGTCCTCGTCCATCAGCGTCAGCGTTCCTATGCCGCAGCGGGCCAGCGCCTCCGCACACCAGGAGCCAACGCCCCCCAGCCCCAGCACCGCCACATGGCTGCGCCGGAGCTTTTCCATGGCGCCCTCGCCCAAAAGCATCCCTGCCCGGATCGTTCTTTCGTCCATAACGCTTCTCCTGTATCGTTTACTAAAATACCCCTGCCGGTTTGCGGCAGGGGTAGGTTTTTTATCCAACAAAGCGCATGCCGAAGCCGGCAGTGGCGGTGTAGGGGGCGGTAAGCTCGCTGAGCCACTGGCTGACGGCCTGGTTCACCAGGTCGTTGCGGGCAATAAGCTGGGCGTAATTGTCGCCCTCGCCCACATAGTACATCACATGGTAGCCGGCGTAGCTGCCGCTTTCGCCGTAGACGATGGCGGTGTCGCCCGGCTTATGATTGGCAAAGCAGAAGTCGTTGAACTCTGCCACCATCTGGCCCTTGATCACGCTGTCGTACAGCCCGCCGTTGGTGTTGGAGCCGCTGTCCTCGGAATACTGCTCCGCCAGGGCGGCAAAGCTTTCCTCGGTCTTGTCCCCGGCCTCATACTCGGCCAGAATCTCCTGAGCCTTGGCCAGGGCGGCGGCCTTGGCTTCCTCGGTGTAGTTGCCGTCGGCGTCAGCCTCGGCCTTTACCAGGATGTGGCGGACCTGGGCCAGGTTGTAGTCATTGTTCTCACGGCCGATATACACCACCACATAGTAGCCGCTGTCGTTGCTGTCCACGGTGAGGGTGATGTCCCCGGCCTTCCGGGCGGCGTCCATGGCCCAGTCCTTGTAGGCGGCGTTGATGCCGGAGCCCTGGGTGTTGGTGGAGTGGTTGCTGACGGCGTCCGCCACCTGGCCGGCCACTGCCTGGTCAAGGCGGGCGGCGAAGTCCTCCTCCTTGCCCTCGCTGTAGGCGGCCTGGATGGCCTTGGCGGTCTCCTCTGCGGCGGCCAGGGCCTCGGCGGTCACTTCCTGGGTGGTCTCGCCGTTTTCACCGGCCACCTCGGTCTTTTCCGCGGCCACATAGTAATAGGCCAGGTCGAAGTAATCCATCTCGCCGTTATAGCTGGCGTACTGCTCCTTCAGCTCTGCCGGGCTGTACTCCAGAGACTCGGAGTAGCTGGTGAGGGCCTTGGAGGCCAGAGCGGAATTGCGGTAAGCCTGGCGCACCGTGTTGGTGTTCACGCCGGTGCCGTAGTTGGCGGCGAAGAACTTGTCCGCATTGGCATAGCCCTGGGAGCGGACGTATTCATCCATGCCGTCAAAGCTGCTCTCCACAGCGTCCAGATCCTCCTGGCTCAGCTCGATGCCGTTCTGGGCGGCATAGTCCCGCAGGGCCTTTTCCTGGATCAGCTCATTCTGGGCATTTTCCAGGAAGTAATCCTTCCAGCTCACGCCCTCACCGGCCATGGCGCAGGACTGCTTATCCAGGCCCTTGATGCCGCCGGAGGTGTCCAGCCCGAAGAGGGAGGCGTAGCTGCCGTACTGGTTGGCCCAGTAATAGTACTGGTTGGCGTAGTAATAGCTCATCTCCGAGGCAGAGTAGCTCTCATCGCCCACGGTGAGGGCGGTGCTCTTGAACAGCACGTTGGAATTCAGGAACAGGATCAGGGCGATCAGCAGGCAGACCCCGATGGTACCCAGGGTCCAGCGGCGCTTCTGCTTTGCCTTTTCCTTGGCTTCCTTCTCCAATGCCAGGGTTTTCTTGTCAGTGCCGGCCTCGCGGGCGGCCTGACGGAGTTTCTTTTCAGTCGATGCGCTCATTGTATGTCATCCTTTTTGATCATTACTTTTGTCTGCCGGGTGCAGACCAAGTTATTATAGCGCAATTTGTCCGCCGATTCAAGAAGTATTCCGGCTGTTCCATAAATATTTATCATTCCGCCATAACTTTATACTGCATTTGACAGGCCGGGGTGGTATAATAAGCAGGATTCAAGAAAGGGAAGCAGAATGAAACAGCATAAAATTTTCAAAACCGCGCTGCTGGTATTCGCCCTGCTGGTTCTCCTGACGGCGGGGCTGGTTCTGGACAGCAAATACCGTCTGCAGCTTACGGAATATGACCTTTCCTTCCGCAAGCTGCCGGAGAGCTTTGACGGCTGCAAGGTGCTGCAGCTGTCAGACCTGCACGGAGCGTCCTTCGGCCCGGGAAACCGGCGGCTGATTGACCTGGTCCGGCAGCAGAACCCGGATATCATTGTCCTCACCGGGGACATTGCCGGCAAGGACGGAGCCCTGGACAATGTGGAGCCGCTGCTGACCGGCATAGAGGGCCTGGCCCCCACCTACTATGTCAACGGCAACCACGAATGGGCCGACGGCTGCGTGGAGGAGATCGAAGCCCTGATGGAAAGCCGGGGCGTCATCTGCCTCAGCAATGAGATTGAACTTTTGTACCGGGGGGAGGACAGCATTGCCATCGTAGGCGCGGAGGACCCCAACGGCCGGGCGGACATGATCAAGCCCTGGGGCCTGTCCCTGCGGCTGGGGGAGCTGTATTCCGATCATTTCAGCCTGTGGCTGGCCCACAGAAACGACTATGTGAAGATGTATAACGACATCGGTACCGACCTGATCCTCTGCGGCCATGGCCACGGCGGCATCATCCGCCTGCCCTTTGTGGGCGGCCTGCTGAACGTGAACCGCAGCTTCGGCGCCGAGTATGAGAGCGGGGTCTATTCCTCCGGCCATTATCGGATGGTGGTGTCCCGGGGCCTGGGCAATTCCATCCCCATCCCCCGGCTTTTCAACCGCCCGGAGGTGGTGGCGGTAACGCTCCACAAAGAAAATTAAAGCGGCAGTCATATCCCCGGCAGAGCGCGCATATAATGCAAGTATGTTGAAAAAATACAGGAGGTATATGCGTGGAAATGGATATTGATGACATGATCTTCGGTGACTGCGACCCTGGCCCCAGCAGCCGGTAAAAGCAGAATCACAAGAAAGACGGGGGAGAACCCCGTCTTTTTTATTGGATTTGAACCTTGCGTTTTCCTGCCGGGAGTGATAGGATGAACGCCGGATTTTGGATTGTTCCCGGAGGAGATCACAGATCATGCGCGAGACAGCAAAGATAGATAATGCCATCACGCAGGGGGTTATTTGGAAACAGCTTCTGGCCTTCTTTTTCCCGGTACTGATGGGCACCCTGTTCCAGCAGCTCTATAATGCAGTGGACGCGGTCATTGTGGGCCGCTTTGTGGGCAAGGCGGCCCTGGCCGCAGTGGGCGGCTCCGCTGCCCATATTCTCAGCCTGATCATCGGCTTTTTCACCGGCGTATCCTCCGGCGCGGCGGTGATCATTGCCCAGTATTACGGGGCGGGGGATGACGAGGATGTGTCCCGGGCGGTACATACGGCGCTGATCCTGGCCGCTGCCGGCGGCGCGGTGATGACGGCCCTGGGCCTTTTATCGGCCCCCTGGCTGCTGCGTGTCATGAACACCCCGGCCGAGACCATGGCTGATTCCCTCATCTACCTGCAGGTGATCTATGCCGGCATGATTCCCGGCATGCTTTTCAACATGGGCTCCGCCATTCTGCGGGCTGTGGGGGACTCCCGGCGGCCCCTGTATTTCCTGATGGCCTGCTGCGCCGTTAATATTCTTCTGGATATTCTCTTTGTCATGAAGCTGGGCATGGGCGTCATGGGCGCCGCCGTGGCCACCGTGATTGCCCAGAGCATCAGCGCGGTGCTGGTCCTCCTGCATATGGCCAGAAGCGGCGAGAGCTACCGTCTGACGCTGCGGGCCCTGCGGCCGGACAGCCGCATTTTCCGCCGCACGGTGCGCATCGGCCTGCCGGCCGGGATTCAGTCCATTATGTACGGCCTGTCCAACCTGATCATCACCGTGGCTGTCAACGGCTTTGGTACCGACACCGTGGCCGCCTGGGTGGCCATGAGCAAGATCGACACTCTCAACTGGATGACCCTCAACGCCCTGGGCGTCTCCCTGATGACCTTTGCCGGCCAGAACTACGGCGCCCGGCAGCTGGCCCGGGTGCGCAGCAGCCTGAAAAGCGCCATGCTGATGGGCCTTGCTATGGCTCTGGGGGTCTGCGCCCTGTTTTTTGCCCAGGGCCGGAACCTGCTCCTGCTCTTCACCGACGACCCCGCCGTGCTGGAGATCGCTCTGCTCATCGTGCTCTACATTGCCCCCTGGTACTTTACCTATGCCCCCATCGAGATTTTCAGCGGCTGCTTCCGGGGCCTGGGCGACACCCTGATTCCCACCCTGATCACCGCCGCCGGCGTGTGCCTGATCCGGGTGGTCTGGGTTTTCACGGTGGTTCCCGCCTGGCGGGATATCCGCTCCGTGGCCATCAGCTACCCCATCAGCTGGTGTATCACGTCTCTGGCCTTTACGGTGTATTATTTTGTGATTGTAAGAAGAAAGCGTCTCACCGATCAGTGAGACGCTTTTCCTTTGTTTTCTTTATTTCCCGCCACCAGGCCGATGATCTGGCCGGAGAGGATCACCGTCAGCAGGGAATAAGCAATGCGGCCCAGGGGAATGTAACTGAGACTCAGCAGCAGCACGATCATGTCGCTGGCAAAATAAATCCATTGCAGCGGTGTGTGCAGCAGCTGCCCCAGGGCCATGGCCAGGGCGTCGTCCCCACCGGGAGCGCCCCCGGCCCGGACGCAGAGGCCCACGCCCACGCCTACGAACAGGGCGCCCACCAGGGCCGCCGCCAGGGGGTAGGCGGCGATGCCGGGCCAGACCGGCGGGAACAGCTCCAGCAGCGCGTACCAGGCGGAAAAGCAGCCCCCCGCGATGATGGACAGGCCAATGAAGCGCTTGCCCAGCACCCGCCAGCCCAGCAGGTAGCACAGGCCGTTGAGCACCAGGGAGCTGCCCGCCGGGGAGATGCTGAACCAGTGGTCCAGCAGCAGCGTCAGCCCCAGCACGCCGCCCTCGGTGACGCCGGAGAGGGCGTGGACGTTGTAAAGACCAAAAGCCAGGATGCCGCTGCCAATCACCGACAGCCACACATCCCGCCTGCTGATTCCAGAAAAAAGCCGGGAAAACAATCTAACAAAACCTTTCTGAAAAATAATAACCGGCGCACCCTCTGATGAGGGTGCGCTTTCATAACGATATAAAGAGGATGCCTCAGCCCTCCGCCTTCATGGAGAGAAAGGCATTGATAAAGCCGTCCAGATCGCCGTTCATCACGTTGTCGATGTTGCCGTTTTCGTATTCGGTGCGGTGATCCTTCACCAGCTGATAGGGCATGAACACATAGGAGCGAATCTGGCTGCCCCATTCGATCTTCATCTGCACGCCCTTGATGTCGCTGATCTTTTCCAGATGCTCCCGCTCCTTGATCTCGGCCAGACGGGCGCGGAGCATATTTTTGCAGTTCTCAAGGTTCTGGAAATGGCTGCGTTCCACCTGGCTGGCCACCACGATGCCGGTGGGGATATGGGTCAGGCGGACGGCGGAGGAGGTCTTGTTGACCTTCTGGCCGCCTGCGCCGGAGGAACGGTACACGTCCATCTTGATGTCCTCGTCCCGCAGCTCGATCTCATTGTCGTCGCTGATCTCCGGCATGACCTCCACCGCGGCGAAGGAGGTGTGGCGGCGGCCGGCGGCGTCAAAGGGGGAGACCCGCACCAGCCGGTGGATGCCGTGCTCGCTCTTGAGGAAACCATAGGCGTTCTCGCCCTCGATCATGATGGTGGCGCTCTTGAGGCCGGCCTCGTCCCCGTCCAGATAGTCCATGACCTTCACCTTGTAGCCGTGACGGTCGGCCCACATATTGTACATGCGGTACAGCATGGAAGCCCAGTCCTGGGCCTCGGTGCCGCCGGCGCCGGCGTGGAAGGTGAGGATGGCGTTGTTGGCGTCGTACTCCCCGGTGAGCAGAGTGCTCAGGCGGGTGGCCTCCACCTTTTCGGAGAAGGAAGCGAACTCGCTCTGCAGTTCTTCCAGCATGGAGCCGTCGTTTTCCTCGATGGCCATCTCGCACATGACATACATATCGTCCCAGGCGGCGCAGAGCTTCTGATAATTTTCCACCTTGTCCTTCAGATTCTTCAGCCGCTTCTGCACCTTCTGAGAGCGCTCCACATCGTTCCAGAAGCCCTCCCGCTCGCTGGCGGCCTCCAGCTCCTCAATCTCCTTCTGGGCGGCCTCCAGTTTCAGCGCGCCCTTGAGCACCTCCAGCGTGGGCTTGGCGTTATTGAGTTTGGCCTTATATTCTTCAAATTCCAGCATTGTATCAACCACTTTCAAAAGTATTCTAAGTAATCCGTATAATATTTTAGCGCTACTAAATCATTATACACAAAAATAGTGCACTTGTAAATCGGTTTTTTATCTGCATTTTGTCACGGAAAAGCAAGGTTTTCTATTCCAATTTCTGAAACAGAGTGTTATAATATAATCAACGCAGTGTGACCATGCGGCAACTGCGACAAAATGACAGCACATAATACGGAGGATAAAGAGAAATGATTTCACACGGCAAAGAGATCAAGGTGTTTACCGGCAACTCTAACCCCGCTCTGGCAGAAAATATTTGCTCCGAGCTCTTCAGAACCCTAGGCAACGCTAACGTTACCCAGTTTGCAGACGGCGAGTGTTCCGTCTCCGTGTCTGAGCCTGTTCGCGGCAAGGATGTTTTCATCGTTCAGTCCACCTGCAACCATGTCAACGACAACCTGATGGAGCTGCTGATCATGATCGATGCCATGCGCAGAGCGTCGGCCGGCCGTGTGACTGCCGTCATCCCCTACTTCGGCTACGCCCGTCAGGACCGTAAAGCCAAGAGCCGTGACCCCATCTCCGCCAAGCTTGTCGCCAACCTGATCACTGCCGCCGGCGCCGACCGGGTCCTGACCATGGACCTGCACGCCGCCCAGATCCAGGGCTTCTTTGACATCCCTGTGGACAATCTGATGGGCAGCCACCTGTTCGTCAAGCATTTTATCAAGATGTTCGGCAAGGGCAATGAGGATGTGATGGTGGTCTCCCCCGACGTGGGCAGCACCGCCCGGGCCCGGGCCTTCTCCATGAAGCTGGGCACCAATATGGCCATCGTGGACAAACGCCGTGAGCGGGCTAACCAGTCCGAGGTCATGAACATCATCGGCAACGTGGAAGGCAAGACCTGCATCCTGCTGGACGATATTGTGGACACTGCCGGTTCCCTCTGCGGCGCCGCCAAGGCCATTAAAGAGCTGGGCGGGGCCAAGAAGGTCTATGCCTGCGCCACCCACGGCGTACTCTCCGGCCCGGCTATCCAGCGTATCGAGGAAAGCTGCATCGAGGAGCTGCTGCTGCTGGACACCATTCCCTATCCCACCGATAAGCCCAAGTGCGACAAGATCCATTATATCTCCACCGCCGCCGTCTTTGCCGAGGCCATCCGCCGCATCTACGAGGAGGTTTCCATCTCCAACCTGTTCGACTGACAGCGCCGGAAGGAACATATCCGTTTCAAAAACCAAGCTCGCGCCCAGCGCCTCCCGCTCTGGGAGGCGCTGCCGTGCGTTTTGCATTATCTTTCCCTTTATAAATTGAAATTTTGTCCCGGATGGTTTATAATGAACAGGGACTATAGGTGACAGACCCATGCTTTTCAAAAAACCCGGCGGGGTAAGCTGGCTCATTGTGTTTTTGGGCAATCCCGGCCCCCGCTATGAGATGACCCGCCACAATGCCGGCTTCATGGCGGCCGACGCCATGGCCAAAGAGAAAAATGTCAATATCAACAAGGCCCGCTTTAAGGCCCTTACGGCCACCTGCGACATCGGGGGCGAATCCGTCCTGCTGATGAAGCCCCAGACCTTTATGAACCTGTCCGGGGACGCGGTGGCACAGGCCGCAAAGTTTTACAAGATTCCGCCGGAGCATGTGATCGTGGTGTCCGATGAGATCAGCCTGCCCATCGGCAAGCTGCGCATCCGCACCAAGGGCTCTGCCGGCGGTCACAACGGGCTGAAGGATATCATCGCCAAGCTGGGCACGGACGCTTTTCCCCGCATCCGCATCGGCGTGGGCGCCCCGCCCCACCCGGACTATGACATGGCAGACTGGGTCCTGTCCTCTTTTAAGAACCAGGACGCGGAGGATATGCTCGCCGCTGCCGAAAGGGCCGCCCAGGCCGCCCAGTGCTATATCACCCAGGGGGCGGACCGGGCGATGAACCGCTTTAATTAGTACTCCCGGCCAGGGCCTCCACGCTGTGGGGGCGGCTGAAAGATAAAGAAGGAAGAAGGAGACCGCTTATGAAGAAGAACTGTATCGCGATGCTGCTTGCAGGCGGTCAGGGCTCAAGACTCTATGCACTGACTCAGAAAGTGGCAAAACCCAGCGTACCCTTTGGCGGGAAGTACAGGATCATTGACTTCCCCCTCTCCAACTGCGCCAACTCCGGCATTGACACCGTGGGTGTTCTGACCCAGTACCGCCCGCTGCAGCTCAACAGCTACATCGGCAGCGGCCAGCCCTGGGACATGGACGTGACCGACGGCGGTGTTTACATCCTGCCCCCCTACCAGAGCGCCGGCGAAAAGGGCTCCTGGTTCTCCGGCACTGCCAACGCCATCTACCAGAACATCGGCTTTATCGAGGCCTATGACCCGGAAAACGTACTGATCCTCTCCGGCGACCACATTTATAAGATGGACTATGCCGACATGCTGCGGGAGCACACCGAGAAGGGTGCCGCCTGCACCATCGCCGTGCTTCAGGTCTCCATGGAGGAGGCCACCCGCTTCGGCATCATGAACCTGGGGGAGGACGGTTTCGTCAACCAGTTTGAGGAGAAGCCCAAGCAGCCCAAGAGCGACCTGGCCTCCATGGGCATCTACATATTCAATTGGAAGAAGCTGCGGGAGTATCTGATCGCCGATGAGAACGACCCCAACTCCTCCAAGGACTTTGGCAAGAACATCATCCCCAACATGCTCCATGCCGGCGAGAAGCTGTGGCCTTACCGCTTCAAGGGCTATTGGAGAGACGTGGGCACCATCACCAGCCTTTGGGACGCCAATATGGATATGCTCTCTCCCACCCTCATTAATCTCTATGACGCTTCCTGGCCCATCGGCTCCAGAAGCCCGGTCTGCCCGCCCCACTTCACCGGGGAGAGCGCGGAGATCATCCATTCCATCATCACCGAGGGCTGCGAGATTGACGGCCATGTGGAAAACTCCGTCCTGTCCCCCAACGTCATTGTGGGCAAGGGCGCCACGGTGCTCTACAGTGTGCTGATGCCCGGCGCGGTGGTGGAGGAAGGCGCCATTGTTGAATACGCCATCGTTGGCGAGAATACCGTTGTCCACGCCGGCGCCCATGTGGGTGCCGCCCCCGACGGCACGGATGCCTGGGGCGTTGCCACCTGCGGCCCGGATATTGAGATCAGAAGCGGCGCGGCTGTGCCTGCCGGCGCTATGATCTACACTGGGGAGGAGGTTTAAGCAATGAAGGATTTCCATGGAATTATCTTCGCCTACAGCGCTGCCCCTGAACTGAGAGAACTGGTGGGCGTCCGTACCGCCGCCTCTCTGCCTTTCTGCGGCAGATACAGATTGATCGACTTTGCCCTCTCCTCCATGAGAAACGCCGGCATCCTGGATGTGGGCGTCATCATGCAGAGGGATTACCAGTCCCTGCTGGACCATATCGGCAGCGGCAAGGCCTGGGATATGAGCCGCCGCAACGGCGGATTGCGGATGCTGCCCCCCTTCGGCCTGCCGGAGTATCACCGGGGCAACTACGCCGGTACCATCGAGGCTCTGAATGCCGTTGGCTCCTACGTGCGGGATATTCCCCAGAAGTACCTGGTGCTGCTGCTGGGCAACCTCTGCGCCAACATTGACCTGACCAAGGTCATGGAGCAGCATAAGCGCTCCGGTGCGGAGATCACCGCCATCTGCGCTGACCATACCCCCGCCCAGAGCCACCACCGCTATGTGGTGGGTGAGGACGGCTTTGTCACCCAGGTCTACTTTGACCGCACCGATGACGGCGAAGGCCTCCCCTCTCTGGAGGGCTATGTCATCAATAAGGACACTCTGCTGAAGATGATGGACGACTGCCGCGCCAAGAACCTGTACCGCTTCCATAAGGACGCGGTGGCGGCCTTCCTGGCCGAGGGCGGCCGGATGGACACCTATGTCCACCCCGGCTATGCCGTTGCTGTCCGTTCGGTGGAGGCTTACTATAAGGCCAGCATGGATATGCTCAAGCCGGAGTTCCGCCGCCAGATCTTCCCCGCTGACCGGCCTGTCCGCACCAAGACCCATGAGGAGGTCAGCACCTATTACGGCGAGAGCGCCGTTTCCCGCAACAGCCTGGTGGCCGATAACTGCATGATCGAAGGCAGCATTGAAAACTGCATCGTCTTTTCCGGCGCCCGCATTGAGCGGGGGGCCAAGCTGCGCAACTGTATCATCATGCGCGGCGGTATCGTAGGCGAGGGCGCTGAGCTCGACTGCGTGATCGCAGACAAGTACTGCTCCTTCTCCGCCGGCACCGTTCTCACCGGCAACCCCAAGCTGCCGATGGTGGTGCCCAAGGGCAGCCGCATCTGAAGCAGACGGCAAAAAAGCCCTGAATCTGCATAATTCCCGGTGCGGCGCACCTGTTACGCCGCACCGGAATTTTGATATTTTATCACGGTTGGTTCGCCGTACTGCGGCGGTCCAGCCAGCATGGAGGAAAGAGAATCAATGACCAACCAGATTTCCCGCGACGAGGTGCGCAGCGCCATCGAGGATAAGCTCTGCGCCCATTTTGGAGTAACCAGCGAGGTCGCCACCGACGGGCAGATCTTCCAGGCCACCGCCATCGTTATTCGCGAGCTGATGAGCCGGCTCCTGGCGGCTGAAAACCCCAAACACGCGGAAAAAGAAGTTCACTACATGTCCATGGAATTTTTGATGGGCCGCAGCCTGATGAAGAATGCCTATAACCTGGGCATCTCCGACGCAGTCACCGGCGCCCTGGAGGATATGGGCCGCTGCGCTACCGATATTTTCGAGGAAGAGCCGGACGCCGGCCTGGGCAACGGCGGCCTTGGCCGTCTTGCCGCCTGCTACATGGACTCCATCGCCACCGAGGGCCTGGAGGGCACCGGCTATTCCATCTGCTACGAGCTGGGTATGTTCAAGCAGAAGTTTGTGGACGGCAAGCAGACCGAGGTGGCCGACGATTGGCGCAGCTCCGCCGAGAGCTGGCTGATCCCCCACTATGAGGACGCGGTAGAGGTCCGCTTCGGCGGCCAGATCGAGGCCCATTGGGACAAGTTCGGTCACTATCATGCCGAGCACAGAGACTATGACGCGGTCATTGCCGTGCCCCGGGATATGCTCATCGCCGGCTACGGCGGCAAGGAGATCAACATTCTCCGCCTGTGGGACGCCAAGAGCGCCAACTCCCTGGATATGTACCTGTTCTCCGAGGGCAAGTATGTCAAGAGCATGGAGCAGCGCACCATGGCCGAGGTGATCACCAAGGTGCTCTACCCCGCCGATGACCACATGGAAGGCAAGTCCCTGCGCCTGAAGCAGCAGTACTTCTTCATCTCTGCCACCGCCCAGGACATCGTGCGCAAGCACATCAAGAAGTGGGGCGACATCAGGAGCTTCGCCCAGCACCACACCATCCAGATCAACGACACCCATCCCACCCTCATCATCCCCGAGCTGATGCGCATCTTCATGGATGAGCACGGCCTGGGCTGGGACGAGGCCTGGGAGATCGTCAAGGGCAGCGTGGCCTACACCAACCACACCGTCATGGCCGAGGCCCTGGAGAAATGGCCCCAGACCCTGGTGCAGCAGCTGCTGCCCCGCCTGTGGGAGATCATGTGCGAGATCAACCGCCGCTGGTGCGACTATCTGGTCAGCTGCTTCGGCAGCAGCGAGAAGGTGGGCCGCAACATGATCATCTACAACGGCCAGGTGCACATGGCCAATATGTGCCTTGCCGCCTGCTATAAGGTCAACGGCGTCTCCCGCCTCCACGGCGAGATCCTGAAGAACGACCTGTTCAACGACCTTTACACCCTGCGCCCCGAGCGCTTTACCCACGTCACCAACGGCATTGACCACCGCCGCTGGCTGGGCCAGATCAACCCCGGCCTCCACGGCCTCATCGTGGACCTGCTGGGCAGCGACGACTATCTGACCAAGCCGGAAGAGCTCATTAGGCTGGCAGACTTCGCTTCTGACAGCCAGGTTCGGGCCCGGGTCAACCAGGTAAAACAGGAAAACAAGCAGCGCTTTGCCCAGTTTGCCAAGCGCAACGACGGCTTCAAGCTGAACACCGACGCCATTATCGACGTCCAGGTCAAGCGCCTGCATGAGTATAAGCGTCAGCTGCTCTGCGCCATGAGCATCGCCAGCCTCCAGATGCAGCTGCACGATAACCCCAATATGGACTTTGTACCCCGCACCTTTGTCTTTGGCGCCAAGTCCGCCGCCGGGTACAAGACCGCCAAGCGCATCATTGAGCTGTTGCTGAGCATGGCCAATGACATCAATAACGACCCCGTCTGCAAGGGCAAGCTGCAGGTCTACTTTGTGGAGAATTACCGGGTCAGCGCCGCCGAGGCCATCATGCCTGCCGCGCAGGTGTCTGAGCAGATCTCCACCGCCGGCAAAGAGGCCTCCGGCACCGGCTGCATGAAGCTGATGATGAACGGTGCTGTCACCATCGGCACCCTGGACGGCGCCAATGTGGAGATGTATGAGCGCCTGGGCGACGAGAATATGTTCCTCTTCGGCCTGCACACCGATGATATTGCCCGCTGGCGCCAGGGCGGCTATGACCCCAACGGCATGGCACAGGCCGACCCTGAGATCATGCGGGTTCTGGGCCGCTTCAGCCAGGGCTTCTCCGACGGCAAGAGCTATTCCGACCTGGTTTCCAACCTGCTCTACGGCGGCGACCAGTATATGCTCATCGCCGACTACCGCTCCTATGTGGACTGCCAGCGCAAACTGTATGACCGCATCAGGGACGACAGCGAGCGGGGCCGCATTTCCCTGATGAATACCGCCCAGAGCGGCATCTTCGCGGCTGACCGGGCCATCGCCGAGTACGCGAAGGATATATGGCACATCAAATAAACAATCCGCAGCCGGTGAATACCGCCGTGGTTTTTGGCGGCATTAACATGGACATCTGGGGCCGTCCCGCTGCGCCGCTGGTGCAAAAGGACTCCAACCCCGGTTCCGTGACCATGCGCCCCGGCGGCGTAGGGCGCAACATCGCCCATGACCTGCGGCTTTTGGGGCTGGAGGTCAGTCTGGTGGCCCCCATCGGCGGGGATGTTTACGCCTCCGCCGTTGTGGACAGCTGTCAGGCCCTGGGGATCGATCTGAGCATGGCCCCGGTGTTCAAGGATATGCGCAGCTCCACCTATCTCTATATTACGGATGAGACCGGGGATATGGAGCTGGCTGTCAGCGATATGGAGCTCTGCTCCGCCCTGACGCCGGAACTGGTGGCTCCCATCCTGCCCCGGCTGCAGGCCGCTGCCGTGGTGGTGGACGCCAACCTGCCGCCGGAGACCATTGCGTATATCTGCGATCACTGTCCCATCCCGGTGTATGCCGACCCGGTTTCCACCGTGAAGGCCATGAAGCTGCAGCCGGTGCTGCACCGCCTGGCGGCCATCAAGCCCAACGCTCTGGAGGCAGAGTGCCTCACCGGCCAGCGTGACCCGGAGCGGGCCGCCCTGGCCCTGGTGGACAGGGGGGTGCAGCGGGTGTTCATCAGCCTTGGGGCCCAGGGCATGATTGCTGCCGACAAAAAGGAGTTGCTGCGCCTGCCCGGCCTTGCCACCCGTGTGGTCAACTCCACCGGCGCGGGCGACGCGGCCACTGCCGCCATTGTCCTGGCCGGTATCCGGGGTATGAGCCTCAGGGACACAGCCCTGCTGGCCCAGAAGGCCGGGGCTGTCACCTGCCGCAGCGAAAGCGCCAACGCACCGGAGCTGGCGAACATACTGGATTAAACCATCCCATGACGGCTGAGCGCTCTCAGCCGTCATGGCATATTCGAAAGCACAGGAAATTCTTGCGCTTTTTAAACAGCGGATAACAAGCGATCAAGGGGTTTGAGAGAATGGAGACCGGGATAAAGAAAACCAGGCTGCGCCTGGGCGGACTGATCTTCGCGCTGTTGCTGGCGGCAGAGCTGGCTTTTGTTCTGGACATGGTGACTACCCGGGCTGACGGGCACTTCCCGGCCAAGGCCCTGCTGCTGATATTTGGGCTCTGTTTTCTCGGCGGTCTGGTGCTCAGCCTGTTCCACCCAAGGCTGATGCCCTGGCTTTTCTGGGGCTGCACCTTTCTTGTGCTGGCTCTGGGGCTGGGCCTGATGCTGATCTGGTACAGCGTCTACCGCGGCGGTGTGTATCAGGATGTGGACGAGAGCAAGGCCCAGGTCTTTGCCGATCGGAAGGTGCTGGCCCTGGTTCCCCACCAGGATGACGAGACCAACATTCTTCTGGGTGTGCTGGAGCAGTATGTGAAGTACGGCAGTGATGTGTATGTGGCCTATGTGATAAACGGCGACTACCGGGTTCCCGGGGTCCAGCGCATAGCCGAAGCCGAGGCCGCCATGGCCCAGTGCGGCATCCCGGCCGACCGGCTGATTTTCCTGGGCTATGGCGATTGGCTGAATATAAACAGCCGCAGCATCTACTTCTGCCCCGATGACGAGGTGATCACTTCAAATGCCGGCTTTAACAGCACCTACGGAACGGACCGGCACCCGCCCTTTAACCCCAATTCCTACACCCGCCGCCATATGTATGAGGACATTCGCACCCTGCTGCTGCGCTATACGCCGGATGTGATCTTCTGCACCGACATGGATTCCCATGACGACCATCAGGCGGTGTCCATGTTCTTTGAAAAGGCTATGGGCGAAGTGCTGAAGGCCCGCAGCGATTATGCGCCGGAGATTTATCGCGCCTTCGCCTACAACACCGCCTACTGGGCAGAATCGGATTATTATGCCCTGAACATTGCCTCCACCCGAAAGCAGAACCCGGAGAATTATATCACCGCCTGCGGCAGCCATGTCTACAACTGGTCGGAACGGCTGCGCCTGCCGGTCCGGGCCGATACCCTGTCCCGCTCCCTGCTGAGCAGCGGCGGCTATGAGGTTCTGCGCCAGTATCGGTCTCAGGACGCTGCGGAAAGGGCCGACGGTATCATCAACGGCGACAAGGTCTTCTGGCAGCGGGAGAGCGGCTCGCTGAGCTATGAAGCGGAATTCTGGGTCAGCTCCGGGGACGGCTCCACCCTGAACGACTTCGTTCTGACGGACCGGCGCCAGTGGCATGAGGACGCCGGCTATTCCGACAATACCTGGGTCCCCGAGCCGGAGGATCAGGAAAAGCGGGTCATCATCAGGTTCACCCAACCCACGCTACTGAGCCGGGTGGTGCTTTATGACAATCCTTCCCTCCGGGACAATGTACTGGAAGCCTCTGTCCGCCTGGATAATGGCGCGTTCTACATGACCGGCCCCCTGGAGCCCAACGGCTCCGGCACGGAGATCCTCTTTGACCGGGCGGAAGTGGAGGAGCTGGAGATCTGCCTCATGGAGACGGAAGGCCGGGGTGCCGGATTAACAGAGATAGAGCTGTTTGCCACCGCCTATGAGCCGCCCTTCCAATTCATCAAGCTGACCAACGCCGCCGGCGACTTCATCTATGACTATTACATCGACCCCAGCGGCCGGGAAGAACTGGGTCTTTACACCTTTGGCTGCAGCGACCAGCTGTCCGATTACCGGATTATCTGCATCGGCGAAGGCTGCCATGCCACTGTGGAGGAGGACCGGCTGATGATGAACTGCCCTCCGGGGAAAAGCTGCCTGCTGACCCTGATGGACGAAAGCGGCCGCATCAGCGATACCGTTGCCATCCGCAATGAATCCTCCTGGTCTGTGAAACTGGCCCAATATCTGGAAAAGCATATGCGCAAAGAATTCAGAAACGGCAAAAACAGCAACACGGCCCGGGCCATCGCCCTTGCGAAAGAATACATAGGCGAATGGACATGAACCGGCACAGAACCATTCTGCACATAAAAAAGTTGCCCGCACCATATGGTGCGGGCAGTTTCTTTTTCGGTATTATCAGTCCTTGTCCTCGCTGAGGTCAAATTCCAGAGTCTCGCCGCAGGCAGGGCACTGGATAGAGCCCTTTTCCAGGGTCTCCTCGTCGAAGCTGATCTCTTCGCCGCAGACAGGGCAGGTCACGTCGTAGATCACGCCGTCATACTCCAGCTCCTGATCCTCGTCCTCGTCCTCGTCTCCGCAGCCGCCGCAGCTGCAGCAGTTTCCGTCGCAGTCCTCGTCGTCATAGTCGTCAAAATCCTCCGGATCGTCCAGATCGCAGACCAGATCCTCCAGATAGCTCAGCTCCTCGGCCATGTCGTCCAGGGCTTCGGCGTGGTCCATGTCGGTGGCCTGAAGGTCTTCGATTTCATGAGCCATGTCAGAAAGCAGGTCGCCCAGGGCGCCCCACAGCTTGCCCTCCTTGGAATCCGGCGCAATGCCCAGACCCTCCATCAGTCCTTTGAGATACGCGGCCTTTTCAACTACAGTCATTTAGAAAACCTCCTTTTTTGTTGAAAACAGGGGAGACAATTTGTCTCCCCTCTATTATTTGCTTATGCTCTGGAAAGATACTCGCCGGTGCGGGTGTCGATCTTGACCTTCTCGCCGGGCTCGATGAACAGGGGAACCTTGATCTCGGCGCCGGTCTCCAGGGTGGCGGGCTTGGTGGCGTTGGTGGCGGTGTTGCCGGCAAAGCCCGGGTCGGTCTCGGTGACCTCCAGCTCCACGAAGAAGGGAGGCTCCACATTAAAGACCTTGCCCTTGTAGGAGTAGATGGTGCACTCCATGTTCTCCTTGACGAACTTGAAGTTGTCGCCCAGGACGGACTCGTCAACAGGCTCCAGCTCGTAGGTCTCGGGGTTCATGAAGTAGTACAGGTTGCCGTCGGCATAGCTGTACTCCATGGTCATGCGGTCAACGGTGGCGTTCTCGAACTTCGCGGTGGGGTTGAAAGAAGTTTCGGTGACAGCGCCGGTGATGACGTTCTTCATCTTGGTGCGGACGAAGGCAGCGCCCTTACCGGGCTTCACATGCTGGAACTCAACCACCTGCATGACCTGACCGTCCATCTCGAAGGTGACGCCATTTCTGAAATCGCCTGCTGTAATCATAAAAGGGACCTCCCAAAATTTATATATTTATCTCAGACATTTTACCGTATAAGTCTCTGTTTTGCAAGTACTAATTCTGTCGAAGCCGGCATTTTTACAGAATGATCAGTTCCTTGGGGGCTTTGGTGATCACTTCGCAGCCGCCTTCCCGCAAAATCATCACATCTTCAATGCGCACGCCGAAGCGTCCCGGCAGGTAGATCCCCGGCTCGGCGGAGCACACGGCCCCCACCGGCATAGGCTCCTCCCCCCGGAGGTTGGCGCTGGGTGCCTCATGGATGTCCAGCCCCAGACTGTGGCCGAAGCCGTGACCAAAATAAGGGCCGTAGCCTGCCTCCGTGATGACCTTCCGGGCTGCGGCGTCGATCTCTTTCCCCGGGATACCGGCCCGGGCCACGGCGATGCCCGCCAGCTGGGCCTTCAGCACAATATCGTAGACGTTTCGCATTTCATCGGAGGCTTCCCCCACTGCCACCGTGCGGGTCATGTCGGAGCAGTAGCCGTCTTTTAAACAGCCGAAGTCCATGGTCACAAAGTCGCCCCGCCGGATCACCCGGTCCCCGGGCACGCCGTGGGGCAGGCTGGTGTTGGGGCCGGAAACCACGATGGGATCAAAGGAATTGCCCTCGGAGCCGTGGCGCAGCGTGCGGTATACCAGCTCCGCCATCACCTGCTTTTCCGTCATGCCGGGCTGAATCAGGGGCAGCACTTCTTCCAGCGCCCGCTCCGCAATGGCCTGGGCAGCGCGCATGGCGCCGATCTCTTCCTCCGTCTTGGCGGCACGAAGCTTCGCCATCAGCTCTCCCGCCGGGAGGAGCGCCATGCCCAGGGCCTGCTCATAAGCCAGGTATTCCCGGTGGCTCAGCTTGCCGTCCTCGGCGGCAAGACGTTCCATGCCCGCCTCCCGGACGGCTTCCTTCAGCCGTTCCATCAGGGGCCGCTCCCGGCCGTAAAGCCACACGGTCACGCCGGGGGCTGCGGCCTTTTCTGCCGCTTCAATGTAACGGGAATCCGTGATCAGCCAGGCCTTCTCCCGGCCCACCAGCACCGCCCCGTCCGTAAAGGCGAAGCCGGCGGCATAGCGCTGATTCTTCTCGTCTGTGAGCAGCAGCCCGTCCAGGCCCTGCTCTTTCAGTATTTCCTGTATTCTCTCAATGTTATTCATATTCCTGTCTCTTCCGCTGTGGGCCTGGGGAAACTCACCGTGAACCGGGAGCCCTGTGGCTTGTTTTCTCCCACCATGATGCTGCCGCCGTGGGCCTTCACCGCGTCGTGGACGATGCTCAGCCCCAGACCGCTGCCCCCGGCCTCCCGGGAGCGGGCCTTGTCCACCCGGTAAAAGCGGGTGAAGATGTTGTACCGATCCTCCTCCGGGATGCCGATGCCCGTGTCCTCCACGGTGAATTTGATCTCGTCCTCGTCGCCCTCCAGAATGAGGAACACACTGCCGCCGGTGACATTGTACTTGATGGCGTTCTCTATCAGGTTGAAAATGATGTGGAACATATCGTCCACCGTGGCCATCACCACGCAGCCGTCGGCCAGATCACAGCGGACGCGCACCTGCCGTTCATCGGCCAGGGGCCGCAGCAGCACCATGGCATCCACCGCCACCTGCTTCATGTCCACCGGCTCCGGCATCACCTGGATGTCGTCGTCCAGGCGGCTCAGGTCCAGCAGCTTTTCCGTTGTGCGCTGGAGCCGCTCCGCCTCGTTGCCGATGTCTGTGACAAATTCCCGGACGGTTTCCGTGTCCATGTTCTCATTCTGCACAATGCTGTCCGACAGCAGCCGGATGGAGGCCAAAGGTGTTTTTAACTCATGGGAAGCATCGGAAACAAAGCGGCGGCGCTGCCGTTCGGTGTCGTCCAGCCGCTCCGTCAGCAGGTTGAACTCCCTGCCCAGATCGCTGAGCTCGTCCCGGCCGGTGGTGTGCAGCCGGTGGCTGTAATCCCCGGCGGCCACGATGCGCATGGAAATCGCCAGTTCCTGGATACGCCGGATGATGGTGGAGGAGAACACCAGGGCCAGCGCCACCACGATCAGAATCACCACCACCGAGATCACCCGGATCTGGCTCTGGGTATCCAGAATAATGTCAGCCCGCTCCACATCCCGCTCCAGCAGGTACACCGCCCCGGTGATGGCTCCCTGGCGGCTGATGGGGATGGCGCAGCTGCTGAGGAAGGCCTCCCCGTTGTAGTCGGAGCGGAACACCGTCTTGCCGCCCAGGGCAGTGACAATGTCCGCCTCCTCGCTGGAGCGGGCCTGGATGCCGGCGCTGTTGTATACCGGCCGGCCGTCCTGATCCACAACCACCGTCCGGTCAAAGCCGGTGATGTCCAGCAGCCGCAGCACTTCTGCCACGCTGTCCCGGTCCGGCTTGTCCAGCTTGGCCAGGGAGGTGGAAAGGATGGAGGCCTTTCCCGATATGGAGTTCTCCTTCTCCTGAAACACCGTGTCCCGGGAGGAAACAACGGGGAACACGTTCAGCAGCACCAGCAGCAGCACCATCACCACCGCCAGAAAGGAGAACACCTGGAAGCGTAAACTCTTCATCCCTTCACCCCGCGAAGTAGTAGCCCACGCCCCACTTGGTAATGATATACTGGGGCTGGGCCGGGGTCAGCTCCAGCTTTTCCCGCAGGCGGCGGATATGCACGTCCACGGTGCGGGTGTCCCCCTGGTAGTCATAGCCCCAGACCAGATTCAAAAGACTCTCCCGGCTGAACACCTTGCCCGGGTTCTTCATCAAAAACAGGATCAGGTCGAACTCCTTCATGGTCAGCTCCACCTCCACGCCGTTTTTCATGGCGCTGCGGCGCTGCTCGTCCACGGTGATGTGCCCTGCCTTCAGAGTGCCGGCGCTGCTCTGTTCCGGCGCTGCGGCGATGGAGGCCCGGCGCAGCAAGGCCCGGACCCGGGCCTTCAGGGCCAGAATGTTGAAGGGCTTGGTCACATAGTCGTCGGCGCCGGACTCAAAACCCATCAGCATGTCCGCGTCCTCGCTGCGGGCGGTCAGCATAATGATGGGCACGGTAGAAAAGCTGCGGATCTCCTGGCAGGCCTCCAGCCCGTCCTTTCGGGGCATCATCAGGTCCAGAATGATCAGGTCATAGCCTCCGGCCCGGGCCATCTCCACTGCCGTCTCCCCGTCATAGCAGGCGTCCACGGTGTAGCCCTCGTTCTCCAGATTGAATTTGATCCCCTTTACCAGCAGCTTTTCGTCGTCAACAACCAGTATTTTCATCTCTGCATTCCGCCTTATCTCCCGGTTCCTGTCAATGCCAGGAACTTTAGGTTGCATTTTTCCCTTGAAAACTTTATAATAATTTAGTCTGTACTTATTATACAACCACACTATACCATATTCCAGAGAAAACGGGAGAACAAAATGAAAACTTTCCGCATTTTTCCTCTTGTGCTGATCTTTTGCCTGGTGCTGGCCTTTGCCGCCCCCGGGGCCTACGCCCTGGACGCGCCGGAGCTGAACGGCAAGGCCGCCCTGATCATCGACCTGGACAGCGGCGAGGTGCTTTATGAGCTGAATAAGGACCAGCAGCGGGCCCCCGCCAGCCTGACCAAGATTATGACCACGCTGGTGGCACTGGAAGCTCTGGAACGGGGCCAATTCACCCTGGACGATATTGTCACCGCCCAGCCGGACTGTCTCACCGGCCTTGCCGAGGACAGCAGCAACGCCGGCATCACCCCCGGCGCCCAGATCTCCGTGAAGGACCTGCTGTACTGCACCATGATCCATTCCGCCAATGAGGCCTGCAACGTGCTGGCCACCTATGTCTCCGGCAGCATCAGCGCCTTTGTGGACCAGATGAACCAGAAGGCGGCGGAGCTGGGCTGCGTCAACACCCACTTCATGAATCCCAACGGCCTGCCGGCGGAGAACCATTACAGCTCCGCCTATGACCTGTATCTGATCACGACTGCCGCCATGGAGTATCCGCTCTTTATGGAAATGGCCAACACCCAGAGCTATCAGTCGGACAACCCCGCTGTCAACTACGGCGCCGTCATGAACAACTCCAACGCCCTGATCAGCCCCAATTCCTACTATGCCAAGGCCGGGAACTACCTGTATGAGGGCGCATCCGGCATCAAAACCGGCTATACCAACGCCGCCGGCTACTGCCTGGTCTCCACCGCCCAGCGGGACGGCATCAACGTGATGGTCATTGCCATGGGCTGTGAGGGTGAGCTCAACGGCGACACGGAGAATTTCTGGAACTTTATAGACAGCATCACCATGTATGACTGGGTCTTTGACAACTTCTCCCACCGCAATATCCTCAGCGCCACCGAGAACATCACCACCGTCACCGTGGACCTGAGCGACGAGGGCAGCGTCATGCTCCGCCCCCAGAAGGGCATTACCGTGCTGCTGCCGGACGATGTGGCGGCGGAGGACATCCAGCGCAGCATCACCGTGTATGAGGACAAGCTGGTGGCGCCCATTGCTGCCGGCACGCCCCTGGGCTGCCTGACCCTCAGCCTGGACGGCAAGGAGCTGGGCAGCGTGGAGCTGGTCAACAGCAATGAAGTGGCCCTCAGCAAGCTGGAGTACATGAAGCAGCGCATCGGTGAGGTGCTCTCCAATGGCTGGGTCATTGCCCTGATCGTGCTGGTGCTGGTGTTCCTGTTTGTGTACCTGGCCCTGGTTCTGCGCTACCGCCGCCTGCGGCAGCAGCATCTGCGCCAGCGCCGCCGCATGGAGCAGCGCCGCCGCATGGAACAGGAGCGGATGTACGCCGAGAGCCGCCGGCAGCGCCAACCCAGCCAGATCGACCCCTCCCAGCGCTATAACGATGAATTCGATTTTGACCGCTTCTTTGACGACGAGAGATAAAACCCGAAAAACAGCAGGGCAGCCCGCCCTGCTGTTTTTTCTTTGCTGTAAATTTTTTAGCGCTTTTTTAACAAATGCCTATGGTATAATACAAAAAAGCCGGGAGGAGTTGAAGGCGATGAACTGGCTGAAAAGCATCGTAAAAAAATATTTCCCCCTGTCGGCCAGGTCCTGGCTGATCTTCGTGGCGGCCATGGCCTCCGCCTCGGCCCTCTGCGCCATTTTGCAGCGGCTTACCACCTCGGATACCCATGTGCCCATGATTTTTGTGCTGGCGGTGCTGGTGGTGGCCCTCTCCACCGAGGGTTATTTCTACGGCCTGCTGGCGGCGCTGCTCAGTGTGCTGGGGGTGAACTATGCCTTCACCTACCCCTATCTGAAGCTGGACTTCTCCGTTTACGGCTATCCCCTGACCTTCATGACCATGCTGGCGGTGGGCTTTGCCGTCAGCACCCTGACCACCCGGGTCCAGGCCCAGGAGAAGCTGCGGGCCGAGTCGGAGCGGGAGAAGATGCGGGCCAACCTGCTGCGGGCCATCTCCCATGACCTGCGCACGCCCCTCACCGCCATCAGCGGCTCCATCGCTACCGTGCTGGAGGACAGCGGCACCCTCAGCCGGGAGCAGAAGAACGAACTGCTGCTGGACGCCAAGCAGGACGCGGATTGGCTCTGCCGCATGGTGGAGAATCTGCTCTCCATCACCCGCATCAGCGGCGGAGAGATGGGGCAGATTCAAAAAGAAGGGGAGATTCTGGAGGAAGTATTCAGCGAAGCGGTGATGAACTTCCGCAAGCGCCATGAGGAAGTCAACATCTCCGTCTCCGTGCCGGAGGAAACGCTGCTGCTGCCCATGGACGCCATGCTCATTGAACAGGTGCTGCTGAACCTGATGGATAACGCCCTGGTGCACGGCCGGGGCACCACCCGCATCCGCCTGGACGCCCGCTATGAAGGGGGCTTTGCCGTCATCGGCGTGGAGGATAACGGTGGCGGCGTGGCTCCGGAGCTGCTGCCCCACCTGTTTGACGGCAGCCTGCAGCTCTCCGGCCGGGGCGGGGCGGACAATTCCCGCTGCATGGGCATCGGGCTCAGCGTCTGCCGCACCATTGTGGAGGCCCACGGCGGCAGTCTCCGGGCGGAAAACCTGCCCGGCGGCGCCAGGTTTGAATTTACTTTGCCATTGGAAGACGTGGAATAAAAAGGAGTGTGACTTATGACCATCCGGGACAAAATTCTTGTGGTAGAAGACGAAAAGACCATATCCGGCCTGATCAAGGCCATTCTCACCGCCAACGGCTATGATGTGATCCAGGCCTCCACCGGCAGCGAGGCCTTCTCCATGATCAGTTCCCACTGCCCCGACCTGGTGGTGCTGGATCTGGGCCTGCCGGACATGGACGGCATGGATATCATCAGCACCGTCCGCTCCTGGACCAGCATGCCCATCATTGTGGTCTCCGCCCGCAGCTACGAGCGGGACAAGGTGCAGGCCCTGGATAAGGGGGCCGACGACTATGTGACCAAGCCCTTCAGCCCGGCGGAGCTGCTGGCCCGGGTGCGGGTGGCCCTGCGGCATACCCGCTCCGGCCCCGGCAGCGGGGCCATCGCCAACACCGGCAAGTTCACCGCCGGGGATCTGACCATCGACTATGACAAGCACCAGGTGCTTATTGCCGGGGAGAACTGCCGCCTGACCCAGAACGAATACAAGATCGTGGCCCTGCTGGGCAAATGCGCCGGCAAGGTGCTGACCTATGACTTCATCATGAAGGAGCTGTGGGGGCCCCAGAGCAAGGGCAACAACCAGATCCTCCGGGTCAACATGGCCAACATCCGCCGCAAGATCGAAAAGAACCCCGCCGAGCCCCAGTATATTTTCACCGAGGTTGGCGTGGGCTACCGCATGATCGAAGGCGACTGATTCTGACATGATTCTTTCTTTTCTCCCGCCCCCGCTGCTTTTTCCCATCCTGGCAGCGGGGGCAATTTTTGCCTGTCCTGTTAAGCCGACTTAACGGCTCATCATGCCTCCTTGGCGCACAATTAATGTGTTCCCTTGTATAATATCAGTAGAAACCAAAAGGAAACCATTGACAGGAGGTCATGGACATGAAGGAAAGACTGAAGGACTATCTGACCCACGATGAGCAGATTCTGTGGCATGGCCGCACGGAGGCTTTCGAGGCCATGGACGGGACCCATAAGGCCTATTACATCCGCCGGGGCATCATTGCCGCCGTGGTGGCGGCTCTGCTCATCGCCCTCTACATACCCACCGCCATAAAAAGCGGCGCCGGGGTCAAGGCCGGTGTCGTCATTGTGATGGCCGCGGCGGGTCTGTACGCCGTTTGCTCCCCCTTCCTGGATGTGAGGAAGCTGCGCAAAATGGAGTATGTGCTGACCAACGAAAAGCTGATGCTGGTCACTCCCAGCGAGGTGCGCAGCGTGAAGCTCTCCGCCATCCCCACCGCCCGCATGGCCAGCGATGCCGACGGCCACTGGTCCCTGCTCTGCGGCCCGGACTGTGACAGCCTCGCCCCCTGCAAGCGCCGGGTTGCCACCCTCACCGGCGCCATTCTGGATCAGGACAGCATGATGTGCGACCGCTTTGTGATGTACGGCGTTGACGATGTCCAGGGGCTCAGGGCCGCCTCTGTGGGCCATCTGACCATCGCCTGAGTCTTGCAATTCCTCCCATATTGGATTAAAATATCCTCCGAAAGTGAATTCGGAGGATATTTTTATGCTGTATTTTCTCTCTGACTATACCGAGGGGGCCCATCCCCAGGTGCTCCAACATCTGCTGGATATGAATATGGTCTCCCTGCCCGGCTATGGGGATGACCCCCATACCGAAGCCGCCAAGGCCAAGCTCTGCGCCGCCTGCGGCCGGGACGACCTGCAGATCCAGTTCCTCACCGGCGGCACCCAGACCAACCAGATCGCCATCGACAGCATGCTGCGCAGCTTCGAGGGGGTCATCGCCGCCGATACCGGCCACATCAACATCCATGAGGCCGGAGCCATCGAGTATTCCGGCCACCGGGTGCTGCCCATCCCCCATGTGGAGGGCAAGCTGATGGCCGCTGATCTGGATCGGTATATGACGGACTTCCTCAACGACGAGGTGCGGGAGCACCTGGTGCAGCCCGGCATGGTCTACATCTCCCACCCCACCGAGTTCGGTACCCTGTACTCCAAGGCGGAGCTGACCGCCCTTTCTGAAACTTGCCATCGCTACGGCCTGCCCCTGTATATGGATGGGGCCCGCCTGGGCTACGGTCTCATGAGCCCGGAGACCGATGTAACACTGGCGGATGTTGTGGAGCTGTGCGACCTGTTCTACATCGGCGGCACCAAGGTGGGCGCCCTCTGCGGCGAGGCACTGGTGTTCACCAAGGGCAACATGCCGCCCCATTTCCTCACCACCGTGAAACAGCACGGGGCGCTCCTGGCCAAGACCCGCCTGGTGAGCCAGCAGTTTGACGCCCTGTTCACCGACGGCCTGTATTTCAAAATCAGCCGCCACGCCATTGACCTGGCCATGGAGCTAAAGGCTGCCTGCCTGGCAAAGGGCTATGAGCTGCTGATGGATTCTCCCACCAACCAGCAGTTTGTTATCCTCAGCAAAGAACAGATGGAGCGGTTGCGCCGGGAGGTGCAGTTCAACCTGTGGCAGTGGCTGCCGGATGGCCGGGTGGCGGTCCGTTTCACCACCAGCTGGGCCACCCGGGAAGAGGACGTGCAGGCCCTCATCGCTCTGCTGTAAGCCCTGCCCTGAATCTACATAGCAAAAGTCTGGCGGTAATGCCAGACTTTTTTATTTGATATTTTGTAAAATATACTTGACATTCTGTAAGCTGCGTGCTACTATACTGCCAGAGGTGATGAGATGTCAAAGAATCTGAGACTGAAAGCGGCCCGGGCAGAGCGGGATATGACCCAGCAGGCCCTGGCCGAAGCGGCGGGGGTCTCCCGCCAGACCATCAACGCCATTGAGAAAGGGGAATATAACCCCACCATCCGCCTGTGCCTGACCATCTGCCACGCGCTGGGCAAAACCCTGGATGAACTGTTTTGGGAGGAGAAGGAACAATGAAGCTGTTTCAGGAAAAAAAGAACAATCTGGATGAAATGCAGGAGCAGAAGCTGCTGAAGCTGGAGAGCCGGGGCTTCTGGCTGACCTGGTGGGCGCTGCTGGCGGCCATGGCGGTGCAGCTGCTGGTCTACGGCGTGGAAGCGCAGCGGCACCTGCTGGGGGAATGGGCGGTGTTCATGGTGGCCAGTGTATATATGGTGGCGGCCTGCATCAAGCAGGGCCTTTGGGACCGCAAGCTGCGGCCCAATTTCAGGACCAACCTGCTGCTCAGCCTGCTGGCCGGTGTAGTCACCGGGGGCTTTATGGGTGTCTACAGCTACCGCAGCTTCGGCGCGGCGGAGGCCGCCTGGTGGACGGTGGCCATGGTGGGCGGCTGCACTTTCGCACTGTGCCTGCTGGCCCTCTCCCTTTCCGCCGCGGCCTACAAAAAGCGCCGGCAGAAGCTGGATGAGGGCAGCGAAGAATGATCCAAACCGCTTTTTATGCCGCCCCCTACGGCCGCTATGTGATAGCGGCGGAGGACGGAGCCCTCACCGGTCTGTGGCTGGAAGGGCAGAAGTATTTCCCTTCCGATTTGCCGGAACCTTCCGACAGAGAGTCAGAGATTTTCGCCCGCGTCCGCCGCTGGCTGGACGCCTACTTTGCCGGGAAGCAGCCGGAGGTGTCCGCCCTGCCCATTGCCCCCAAGGGAAGCGCCTTTGCCCAAAGCGTCTGGCAGCTGCTGCTGGAGATTCCCTATGGGCAGACCGTGACCTATGGCCAGTTGGCAAAGCGGCTGGCGGAGCAGCGGGAGCTGGCCCAACTGTCCGCCCAGGCGGTGGGCGGCGCCGTGGGCCATAACCCCATCTCCGTCATCATCCCCTGCCACCGGGTGCTGGGGGCGAAAAACCAGCTCACCGGCTACGCCGGCGGGCTGGACGTGAAAACCTTTCTTTTAAAGCTGGAAGGCATATTATAAGACAAATCCCCAGGCCCGATGGGCCTGGGGATATTGTTTCAGCCGGAAAAAGTCTGGCACAGATGCTTCAGGCAGCAGGCGGCGCAGTCGGGCTTTCTGGCGTCGCAGACGGCCCGGCCATGCAGCACGATGCAGTGGCAGAAGTCGGAGGAATGTTCCGGCGGCAAAATCTTCCGCAGCTCCATCTCGATCTTCACCGGGTCTTTCAGATTATCCACCAGACCCAGCCGGTTGGAGATGCGGATGCAGTGGGTATCCACCACCGTGGAGCCGGGGATCTTGAACACATCCCCCAAAATCAGGTTGGCGGTCTTGCGGCCCACACCGGGCAGGGCCGTCAGCTCCTCCATGGTGCGGGGCAGCTGCCCGCCGTGCTTTTCCAGCAGCACGTTGGCGCAGGCCACGATGTCCCGGGCCTTGGCCCGGAAGAAGCCGCAGGAGTGCACGTATTCCTCCACTTCCGCTATGTCTGCCTCCGCGAAGGCTTCCAGCGTGGGGAAGCGGGCGAAGAGGGCCGGCGTGACCTGGTTCACCCGCTCGTCGGTGCATTGGGCCGCCAGACGCACGGAAAAAAGCAGCTCATAGTCCTTTTTCCAGTCTAGGGTGCAGTCCGCCAGGGGGTATTCCGCCAGCAGCAGGCGGACGATCTCGTTGACCTGTTCCTGTGTCCTCATGGCCTTCTGTCCTCCCTCAACGGCTCAGCGTGATGGAACCGCCGCACTCAATCACCGGCAGCTCCTCCCCGCTGTAGGTACCGCCGAAGTGGTATTCCACCGCCAGGGGGAACACATCACTGGTTCCCTGGGCCAGATACAGGGTGTGGGTGGTGGTGCCCAGCACCGTCTCCAGCTTGGCGCTGCCGTCATAGTCCACCGCCGGGGAGTTGCAGCTGGCGTACTGGTCCCCCACGCTGACGTTCACCGACTTATAGCTCTCCGCGATCTGCAGCGCGTAGGATTCCAGCACCACCGTCACCTGCACCTGCACCCGGTCGCTGTCCAGCACGGTGGCTACCCAGTCGGCCCGGACGTCAATGGGCAGCCCGGTCTGGGAGCGGACGCTGCCGCTGTCCAGCACCTGGCCTGCCGGGGCCGGGGTGGGCGTGGGCACCGGGGTGGCCGTAGGAACGGGCACCGGCGTGGGAGCCGGGGTAGCCGTGGGCGCCACCGTGGGGGCCACGGTCTGCACCGGGATGGGCGTGGCAGTGGGTGCCGCCGTCTCCAGGGGGAGGCTCTGCCCCGGGTCAGGACTGGGGGTGGTCAGGAAGGGGTCCGCCGTTACCTCCGGCGCCTTATTCTCGGACAGATCGATCAGTGCGTTGCAGCCGATGGCCACAGCCAACACGAAAACAATTATAAACAAAACGGCTTTGATCTTTCCTCTTGCCATTGTCAATTCTCCTTTTTCTCGAAAGTCGGCTCTCATTATACCGCCAATTTTGACGCTTGTCCACAAGGCAAAGTTCCCAGAGGCAAAAGTTAATCATTCTTTCATAACTATCCCTTTTACAAAAGAGCGTCCCGGTGTTATAATGCGATGTATACTAGGAAAGGTGTGCGAATTTGATGTATAAGCCCCTGGCAGATGAAATACGGCCCGACAGCCTGGATGACGTGGTGGGCCAGCGCCATATCCTGGGCGCGGACGGGATGCTGCGCCGCATTGTAAACAGCGGGCAGATCCCCAACATGATCTTCTACGGCCCCTCCGGCACCGGCAAGACCACCGTGGCCCGCATCATCGCCCAGCGCACCAACCGCAGCCTGCGCAAGCTGAACGCTACCACCGCCGGCATTGCGGATATCAAAAAAATTATTGACGAGCTGGACACCTTCCTCACCCCCGGCGGCGTGCTGCTGTACCTGGACGAGATCCAGTATTTCAATAAAAAGCAGCAGCAGTCCCTGCTGGAGTTTATCGAGGATGGGCGCATCACCCTCATCGCCTCCACCACGGAGAACCCCTATTTCTGCGTCTTTAACGCCATTCTCAGCCGCTCCACGGTCTTTGAGTTCAAGCCGGTGTCCCCGGCGGAGATCAGCAAGGCGGTGGACCGGGCGGTGGCCATCATGAACGCCCGGCGGGAAACGCCCCTGACCCTGGAAGCAGGCGTGACCGAGCGGATCAGCACCGCCTGCGGCGGCGATGTGCGCAAAGCCATCAACGCGGTGGAACTGCTGTTCTCCGCCGCCGGGGATCGGGAGACCATCACCCTGGCGGACGCCGCCGCCATCTCCCAGCGCAGCGCCATGCGCTATGACCGGGACGGGGACGAGCATTATGACATTCTCTCCGCCCTGATGAAGTCCCTCCGCGGCTCCGACCCGGACGCCGCCATGCACTACCTGGCCCGGCTGCTGGAGGTGGGGGACCTGCAGGGAGCCTGCCGCCGCATCCTCTGCTCCGCCAGTGAGGACGTGGGCCTGGCCTATCCCCAGGCGGTGCCCATTGTGAAGGCCTGCGTGGATTCGGCCCTGCAATTGGGCCTGCCGGAGGCCCGGCTGCCTTTGGCGGAGGCCTGCCTGCTGCTGGCCACCGCGCCCAAGTCCAACTCTGCCTATATGGCCATCGCCGCCGCCCAGGCGGATGTCCGGGCCGGCCGCAGCGGCCCCATCCCCCGGGAGCTGCAGAATATGCATGCCGACGGCACCGGCTTTGAGCGGGAGCAGGGCTACAAGTACCCCCATGACTTCCCCGGCCATTGGGTGAAGCAGCAGTACCTGCCCAACGAACTGAAAAACGCCCACTACTACGAATACGGCGACAACAAGACCGAGCAGGCCGCCCGGCGGTATTGGGAGGAACTGAAGAAATAAGGAGGCTGAACAGCCATGGATATCCAGGTGGGCGATACCCTCACCATGAAAAAGCCCCATCCCTGCGGCAGCCGGGACTGGCTGGTGCTGCGCACCGGGGCGGATTTCAAGCTCCGCTGCTGCGGCTGCGGCCATGAGGTCATGGGCGCCCGGAGCAAGTTTGAGAAGAACATCCGGCAGGTGCGCCGGTGAACTATGTATATATGCTCCGCTGCGGGGACGGCAGCCTTTACACCGGCTGGACCAATGACCTGGCGGCCCGCCTGGCCGCCCATCAGGCCGGCCGGGGCGGCAAATATACCCGCTCCCATCTGCCGGTGGAGCTGGCCTATTATGAAATTCTCCCCAGCCGCCACGAGGCCATGAGCCGGGAGCGGCAGATCAAGGGCTTGCGCCGGGAGGAAAAGCTGGCCCTGATATCAGAAAAGGAAAAACAAAACCATGAGACGAACTGAACTGGACCTGTGCCGCCTGATGGCCTGCATCATGGTCCTCTTTATCCATACCAGCGCGGCCCTGTACCACAGCTGCCCCCTGGACGCCTCCGCATTTATCCCGCTGAGCCTGATCAGCACCATGATGCGGGGCGGGGTGCCGGTGTTCTTTATGCTTACCGGGGCGCTGTTTTTGAACCGGGAGACCCTGGACCTGCGCCGCTTTCTGAAAACCCATGTGCTGCGGCTGATTTTGCTGTTCGCTTTCTGGTCCCTGGTGTACGCCCTGGGGGCAAGACTGGCGGCCGGAGACTTTGGGGACTGGTATTCCTTCTTCTTTGACCTGGCCAAGGGCCATTACCACCTCTGGTTCTTGACGGCCATGGCCCTGTGCTGCCTGTTCCTGCCGGTGGCACACGCCGCCATCCATAAGGGGCAGCTGAAAGGGGAGTACCTGCTGTTTCTGTTCTTCGGGGTGTCCATCCTCTGCGCCAACTGCAACCTGACCCCGGATACCGCCCTGATCCTGAACCGGATCACCCTGGATTTCTCTTTGGATTACCTGCCCTACCTGGGCTACGCGGTCTGGGGCTGGTGGCTCAGCCGGCAGCACTTCGGCAGGCAGTGGCTGCTTATCGCCCCGGCGGGCTTCCTCCTGTGCACGGCCCTCACCACCTGGGGCAACATCTGGTATTCCAATTATAAGGAAGTGGCCGACGGCTGGCTTTTCAGCTATTTCTCCCTCTCCACCCTGACCCAGGCCACCATGTGCTTTTGCTTCTTCCAGGCCCTGAAAGACCAGCCCTTCCGCCGCCCCCGGCTCTGGGCCGCCCTGGCCGACTGCACCCTGGGGGTCTACCTGCTGCACCCCCTGTTTATCAACCTTCTGGAGGCCCTGGGCCTGCCCATGACTCTGGAAGCTCCCGTGCTCAGCATCCTGTGCTTCACGGCAGTGCTGGCGGCGGCCTGCTTTGCCGCTGTTGCCCTGGGCCGGAAGATTCCCGTCATCAGGAAACTTATCTGAGCCGGACATCGTCTCAGTATACGCATTTAGAAAAAGATAGAGGACATTGCCATGAAAAAGATTTTGCAGATTGCCTGCCTGGCCCTGCTGTGCCTGGCGCTGGTATTCATCACCAAGGCCCGGCTGGACGTGGCCCTGACCATTGTGCCCGACAGCGGCCAGAACACTGCCGCCCCGGATGGGGACGCCCTGCCTGTCTCCGCGCCGGAGGCCACCCCCGAGCCCACGCCGGAGCCTACCCCGGAGCCGCAGCCGGAGTATTTCACCATCTCCTGCATCGGTGACCTGACCCTGAACAGCAACCAGAAGTACCCCCTGCACTACTCCTCCAAGATGAACGGGGACTACAGCTACCCCTTTGCCAACACCGTCCAGTACTTTGACGATGATGAGATCACCCTGGGCAATCTGGAGTGCAGCTTCTCCGATAAGAAGCTGACCTATGACTATACCGCCACCTATTTCTACTTCCTCTGCCCTTCCGAGTGGATCAACATCCTGCCCCAGGGCGGGGTGGACTTTGTCACCATGGCCAACAACCACACCCGGGACTTCTATGACGCCGGTGTGGAGGACACCAAGACCGCTCTGGAGAGCATCGGCATGCCCTACGGCGAGAACGAGCAGGCCCAGATCATCACCACCAGAAGCGGCATCAAAATGGGTATCTATACCGCCGGGGACCTGTACTCTGTGGGCGAGGCGGAGAGCAGCAATCCCAGCCTGGAAAAGGCGGTTGCCGGGGTGCAGCAGCTGAAGGAGCAGGGGGCCGATTACATCGTCTGTATGTTCCACTGGGGCAGCGAGCTGAAGTACCGCCCCAAGGAGAGCCAGGTGGAGTTGGCCCGGGCCTGCGTGGATGCCGGGGCCGACCTGGTCTACGGCAGCCATTCCCATTGTCTCCAGCCCATGGAGGAGTATAACGGCGGCATCATCCTCTATTCCATGGGCAACTGGTCCTTCGGCGGCAGCTCCGGCCCCACCGACCCGGACACCGCCATCTTCCAGCTGACCATCCGCCGGGACCCGGACGGCAGCATCCATAACGACAGCTATGAGATCATCCCCTGCTGCGTCTCCAGCGACCTGGCAGCGGCAGCGGCCAAGAAGGATATGTACAACAACTATCAGCCCACCCCCTATGAGCCGGGCACCGAGGCCTATGACCGGGCCATGAGCAAGATCACCGGCACCTATGAGGGCAAGGACCTGAGCACCGACTACTCCAACTTCTTCGCCAGCGAATGATAATACAAAAAGGACATGGCCGAAGCCATGTCCTTTTTGTATTGTCAGATGAGAAAATCACTCCACGGTGACCAGGCCGTCCTCCCCCACGGTGACGGTCATGCCGGTCTGGACATAGGCAAGGAATTCCTCGCCCAGGCTGTCCACAACGGGCATTTTCGCGTCGGTCCAAACATCGCCCAGGATGGCGCCGGAGGCGGCCAGGGAGTCGATGGGCATGCTGAAAAGCATGCAGGCCGGCTGCTTGCCCATGGAGCAAACGGTGTAAAGCACCATGCCGCCGGTGGTGGAGCCGATGGTCATGGGCAGGCAGAGGGCCTTGCCCAGCATGGGCTTTTTGTACAGATCGGGGTTGTTCTGGTCGCCGCATTTGACCTGCTTATCCCCGAACAGAATGGCGGACTGGTAGCTGGCCAGGGTGTTGAAGCCGCCATGGCTCACCAGAGCCTCGGCGGTGCAGCTGCCGGGAACCACGACGCGGCCTTTGAACTGCTTCATTTCTGTCCCTCCTTGCCGGTGATGATGTCAAGAATCTCGGCCTCGGTATAGTACCGGGCAGTGCTGTAGGTGCGCAGCTTATTGGAGCAGGTGATAACGGCTTTCTTCTTGCAGAGGGGATTGTTCATGTACATCAGTGGGCAGATGGAGCTGATGGCGATACCGTAGCTCTTGATCTTCCAGTAATAGGGGGTCTTTTCCAGCGCTTTGACCACGGCGGGGGAGGCGGTGAACACGGTGGGAACCGTGACCTTATCCAGGCCCTTGGCCCGCAGCTTGCCTTCGATGGCGTCAGCCCAGTCCTTCATCTGCTGCAGCGTCATGTGGGGGCAGCCCACGAAGCACAGCTCCGGCTTGGCGTCGGGGTTGTTCCAGATCACGGGATAGCTGGCCTTCACCCGCTCCAGCTCCGCGTCGTCAATGACGTAGACCTGGGCGCCTTCCTTGATCAGGGCCTCGCCCTGCTCCTTGGCCTCGGGGGTGAGCCCGGCGATGTGGTACAGGCCCACGGCGCCGTTGGAGGCGGTGGCCGCGCCGAAGTCCTTCAGATAGGTGCAGTTGTCGTCGTTCAGCTCCGTTCCCAGCCATTTCTCCATGCCCTTCACATAGGGCACTTCCTCCATGACCTTCATGCCGATGGCGGAACCCAGCAGCTGGGCCTCCGGCTTCTTCTCGCAGCGGACCTCCACCACCCAGGTGGCCTTGCGGCCCTCATCGGTCAGCAGGCCGAACTCAGGCACGAAGCCGGCGATGGAGCCCATCAGCTCCAGAATGCCGGAATTGCGGTTGCAGCGGGCGCCCAGCACGGAGTTGGCGTACACCACGGCGGAGGATTCCGCCCAGCTGAGCACCTCGCCCTTGGCGGGCTTGTTGCCCATCTGATCCACATAGCAGGTGCAGCTGTAGGCATCGTCATCCAGGATGCCCAGCTTCTTCATCTGCTCCTCGAAGCGCTCCTGCTGGGTGTACATGATCTTGTTGAAAACAAACTTCTCCAGGAAAGAGCAGGGAACCTGATCGTCCACGGGCCGGGGATCTGCGGTGAACTTCTGGCCGGAGGTAAGACCGGCCTCGATCAGCTGGTCGTACATATCGTAGACCGGGGCCATGACCTTCAGGCCGAAGCTGATAACCGTGTGGCCGTACTTGCTGCTGACGGGCACCATGCGCTGGGCACCGAAGGTGTCACCGTACATCACCAGAGTCTTGACCACCTTCGCCATTACCTCGCCTTTGGAACCATCCAACAGGGCCTGCTGCTCAGGCGTAAGGATCATTTTACCACTTCCTTATCATTTTTTTGGATTTTGACTGTTTAAATTTTATCATTCCTGGATATGAAAGTCAACGAAGAGCTGAAGCGCGGGAGAAAAATTCAAAAAAAGGCAAAAAATAATTGCCGAAACCCTTGCAATCCGAAGGCTTTTCTGGTATTATATCAGGGCATTTCGCACGGGAGTGGACTTTCCCCCATGTGGCTCCGTCGCCGGGGCTTGGTGGAGGGGTTGAGACTCCCGGAGGAAAATAACAAAAATTTGGAGGAAATCAAATGTCAGTAGTATCCATGAAGCAGCTGCTGGAAGCCGGTGTCCACTTCGGTCACCAGACCCGCCGCTGGAACCCCAAGATGGCCGAGTACATTTACTGCGAGCGTAACGGCATCTACATCATCGACCTTGCCAAGACCGTCAAGAAGATGGAAGAGGCTTACGACTTTGTGCGTGACCTGGCTGCCAACGGCCAGACCATCCTCTTCGTCGGCACCAAGAAGCAGGCCACCGATTCCGTTAAGGAAGAGGCCAGCCGTGTTGGTATGTACTATGTGAACGCCCGCTGGCTGGGCGGCATGCTCACCAACTTCAAGACCATGCGCACCCGTGTTGACCGCCTGGCTCAGCTGAAGAAGATGCAGGAGGACGGCACCTTCGACATGCTGCCCAAGAAGGAAGTCATGAAGCACCTGGGCGAGATGGAGAAGCTGGAGAAGTACCTGGGCGGCGTCAAGGACATGAAGAAGCTCCCCGGCGCTCTGTTCGTGGTTGACCCCCGCAAGGAGCACAACGCCATTGCTGAGGCCCGCAAGCTGCACATCCCCATCGTCGCCATCGTTGACACCAACTGCGATCCCGACGAGGTGGATTACGTGATCCCCGCCAACGATGACGCCATCCGCGCCATCCGCCTGATCGCCGCCACCATGGCAAACGCTGTTCAGGAAGGCCGTCAGGGTGTTGACGCCGAGGTTGAGGAAGTTCCCGCCGAGGCCGCTCCTGTTGAGGAGTAATTGATATACGCAAGGGGCGTGGCCGGAAGCGCCAGCGCCCCTTTTCTGAAAGAATTTATAGGAGGAAAATGATTATGGCATTTACTGCTCAGGATGTTAAGACTCTCCGTGAGATGACCAATGTTGGCATGATGGACTGCAAGAAGGCCCTGACCGAGACCAACGGCGATATGGACAAGGCTGTGGAGTGGCTCCGTGAGAAGGGCCTGGCCAAGGCTGCCAAGAAGGCCGGCCGCATCGCTGCCGAGGGCATGGCTTACGCCGAAGTTTGCCCCCAGTGCGGCGTGGGCGCCGTGGTGGAAGTCAACTGCGAGACCGACTTCTGCGCCAAGAGTGAGCTGTTCGTGGCTTTCGTGAAGGACATCTGCAAGGTGGTCCTGAAGGACAACCCCGCCGACGTGGCCGCTCTGATGAACTGCAAGTACCCCGGCAGCGAGCTGACCGTGGCCGAGACCCTGCCTGAGAAGGTCATGAGCATCGGCGAGAACCTGCAGATCCGCCGCTTCGCCCGCTTCGACAAGAACACCAGCGTGGCTTACGTTCACGCCGGCGGCAAGATCGGCGTGCTGGTGAACCTGGCTGTGGAGGGCGGCATTGACGCCACCGAGATCGGCAAGGACGTTGCCATGCAGATCGCCGCTCTGAACCCCCGCTTCTGGGACAAGAGCAATGTCACCGAAGAAGTGCTGGCAGAGGAGAAGAAGATCGCCCTGGCTCTGATGGATCAGGACCCCAAGATGGCCTCCAAGCCCCAGCAGGTCAAGGAGAAGATCGTCATGGGCAAGCTGAACAAGTTCTACGAGGAGAACTGCCTGCTGCAGCAGGAGTTCGTCAAGGACAATTCCATGTCCGTGGAGAAGTACATTGCCAGCGCTGCCAAGGCTCTGGGCGGTTCCGTCAAGTTTGTTGATGCTGTCCGCTTCATGAAGGGCGAGGGCATCGAGAAGAAGGAAGAGGACTTCGCCGCTGAGGTGGCTGCCCAGATGAACATGGGCAAGTAATTCCCTGAAAGATCAATAGAAACGCAAAACCAGGCTGGCAATCGCCGGCCTGGTTTTTTGTTGCTACTGGGCGTCCAGCACTTCCTCAATGAACTGGAAGGGCACAAAGCGGCCTTCTGCGTGCATTTTCAGAATTTCTTCCCGGGTGGCATAGCGCTTGTCGCAGGTCTCCCCGGGCTGGAGCACCACATCCTCCAGAGCGAAATCCTGCCGGAAAAGCCACACATCGCAGATAAAGTGGTCCTCCTGGTAGGTTTTGATGATCTTTCCCCGGGCAGGGTCCAGGGCCAGGCCCGTCTCCTCCCGGATCTCCCGTAAGCAGGCAGAGAGGCTGTCATCCCCGGCCTGAGCCGCGCCGCCGGGACTTTCCCACATGCCGCCGTAGCCCTTGTTGGGGCTGCGCTTGGTCAGCAGATAGCGCCCCTGGCTGTCCCGAATCCAGACGTGGATCACCAGGTGGTAATCCCCCTCCGCCAGCTCCTGACCCCGGGGGTGGAGACGGCCGGTGGGCCGCCGGTTGGCATCGTACACATCCCAAAGCTCCTGCCCGCCGCTTTTTCGGTTCAGCCAGCAGTTGACCCACAGGGCAAAGGCAGGCAGCGTTTCCGGGCTCTCCGGCAGCAGGATCACCGGCTGATCGGGAGCCAGCACCTCCAGCGCCGCCTCCATGGCTTGGTGGCTGCTTTCCTCCAAAAATACACATTGGCCCGCATCCAGCAGGGCAATCCCCTCCAACTCTCCGGGCAGTGCCGCCAGACGATCTCCTGGCAGGGCCAGGAAGCGCAGGCCATTATGACGGCAGAAGTCCGCCGCCGCTGGCAGCTGAGCCGGATCGTGGGGCGCAGCCATTCCAAAAATGGGCATAACATCACCTCGTATTCACAATTTGTAGCAAATCCTTCACAGTTTGTCAATATCCTGCCGTGAAACTGCATGAAATTCCGCCCGGGCAGCCCCGGCCTTTTTGTAGCGCTTTTCCCTTGACTTTGCGGAAAAGCCTGATAAAATACGTAGTGCACTACCTAATAAAAAGAAGGTGAAGCCATGAAACACGACCTGCCCTATGGGATGCGTTTTTCCATCCTTGGCCGGACCTTCAAGCGGCAGTTGGATGAAAGGCTGCTGGAAAAAGACCTGACCGGGGTGCAGCTGGGGGTGCTGAAAGAACTGGAGCGGCTGGAAGCCTCCGGCGCTGCCGAGGTGAACCAGCGGGACCTGGAAAAAGCCAGCCATGTGACCCACCCCACCATGACCGAAATTCTCAAGCGGCTGGAGCGGAAGGGCTTCGTCTGCTGCTGCCAGAGCAGCCATGACCGGCGGCACAAATGCATCTCCTCCACGGAGAAGTCCCGGCAGCTGCGGCAGGAGCTGAGCTGCATGGATGAAGCCATTCTGGAAGAGCTGAGCCGGGGCCTGAGCCGGCAGCAGCTGGAAACCCTGTGGGAGATTCTGGACGTGATGCTGGATAACGCGTTCCAAACCTGCAAGAAAGGATGCGATGAAAATGATCAGAAAACTTGCCGGAAGCATCCGGGAATATAAGACCCCCACCCTGCTGACCCTGCTGCTGATGGTGGGCGAGGTGTTCTTTGAGGTGCTGATTCCCTTTATTACGGCCGACATGGTGAACAATATCAAGGCCGGGGCGCCCATGACCGAGGTGCTGAAAACCGGGCTTGTGCTGCTGGCCATGGCGATGGTCTCCCTGGCGTGCGGCGGCCTGGGGGGCGTTACCTGTGCCAAGGCCTCTGCCGGCTTCGGTAAAAACCTGCGCCGGGATATTTTTACCCGGGTGCAGGGCTTCTCCTTTGAGAATATCGACCGCTTTTCCTCCGCCTCTCTGGTGACCCGGATGACCACGGACGTGAACAATGTGCAGATGGCCTTCATGATGGTGATCCGCATTGCTGTCCGTGCGCCGCTGATCTTTGTCTTTGCCATTGTCATGGCCTATATCATGGGCGGCAAGCTGGCCACCACCTTCGTGATTGTAATCCCGGTGCTGGTCTTTGGGCTGGTGATGATTGCCCGCAAGGCCATGCCGGCGTTCCGGGCGGTCTTTAATAAGTACGACAAACTGAACGAGTCCATCGAGGAAAATGTCCGGGCCATGCGGGTGGTCAAGGGCTTCACCCGGGAGGACTATGAGAAGAAAAAATTTGCCGCCGCCTCTGAGGATATCTGCGCCGACTTCACCAGGGCCGAGCGGATCGTGGCGCTGAACTCCCCGCTGATGCAGTTTTGCGTATACTTCAATATGCTGTTTGTGCTGACGGTAGGCTCCAAGCTGATCATCAGCTCCGGCGGAACCACCATCGATGTGGGCCAGATCTCCGCCATGCTGACCTATGGCATGCAGATTCTGATGAGCCTGATGATGATCTCCATGATCTATGTGATGCTTACCATGTCTGCCGAGTCGGCCAAGCGTATCTGCCAGGTGCTGGATGAGGAGAGCAATCTCCACAACCCGGCGGAACCTGTGACCACCGTGGCCGACGGCTCCGTGGAGTTTGAGAATGTCAGCTTCAAATACAGCAGAAAGGCCCGGCGCAGCTCCCTGGAGAACATCAACCTCCACATTGCCTCCGGCATGACCGTGGGCGTGCTGGGCGGCACCGGCGCCGGTAAGTCCACCCTGGTGCAGCTGATTCCCCGGCTTTATGACGCCACCGAGGGCAGCGTGAAGGTGGGCGGCGTGGATGTGCGGGACTATGACCTGGACACCCTGCGCTCCGCCGTGTCCATGGTGCTGCAGAAGAACCAGCTGTTCTCCGGCACCATCAAAGACAATCTGCGCTGGGGCAACGAAAATGCCACGGACCAGGAGATGGAGGAGGCCTGCCGCCTGGCCCAGGCCGATGATTTTATCCGTTCCTTCCCCGACGGCTATGACACCTGGATCGAGCAGGGCGGCGCCAATGTCTCCGGCGGCCAGAAGCAGCGGCTGTGCATTGCCCGGGCCCTGCTGAAAAAGCCCAAGATTCTGATTCTGGACGACTCCACCAGTGCCGTGGACACCCATACCGACGCCCTGATCCGGGAGGGCTTCCGCAAATACATCCCGGAGACCACCAAGATCATTATTGCCCAGCGCATTGCCTCCGTCCAGGACGCGGACCTGATCATCGTCATGGAAAACGGACGCATTGCGGACATGGGCGACCATCAGAGCCTGATGGAGCGCAGCCCCATCTATCGGGAGATTTACCAGCAGCAGAACAAGGGAGGTGAGGAGAATGAATAAACACGGCCCTCATGGCGGCCCTCATGGTGCAGGTGCAGGCGGCGGGCGGCCCCAGGCCAATTTCTCGGCCCTGGGCGCGGTGGTGAAGAAGTTCTTCGGCTACTACCCGGTGCTGGCGCCGCTGACCATGCTGTGCATTCTGTTCTCCTCCGTGGTGTCCTCCATTCCCTCACTGTTTGTACAGAACGTGCTGTCTGTTATCGAGAAATGGTATGTGAGTCGGGACTGGCTGGCTGCCAGGGCGGAGATCATGCCCTATATCGGCCTGCTGGCAGTGCTGTATCTGCTGTCCCTGATTTCCATGCTGATCTATACCCAGCTGATGGCCTACATGACCCAGGGCTTCCTGGATAAGCTGCGGAAGGAAGTTTTCAACGGCATGCAGGACCTGCCCATCCGCTATTTTGACACCCATCAGCACGGCGATATCATGAGCCATTACACCAACGACATCGATACCCTCCGCCAGCTGGTGAGCCAGAGCATCCCCTCCCTGATCCAGTCCGGGGCCATTGTGCTGGTGGTTTTTGCCATCATGCTGTACTTCAGCGTATGGATGACCCTGGTGCTGCTGCTGGGCGTGGTTGCCATGTTCCTGGTGGCCAAGAAGGTGGGCGGCGGCTCTGCCAAATACTTCCTGCGCCAGCAGCAATCGGTGGCCAAGACCGAGGGCTTCATCCAGGAAATGATGAACGGCCAGAAGGTGGTCAAGGTCTTCTGCCATGAGCAGCAGAGCATTGAGGACTTCGACCGGGTCAACAACGCCCTGTGTGAGGACAGCTTCCGTGCCCACGCCTATGCCAACGTGCTGGGCCCCATCATCGGCAACATCGGCAATATCCTCTATGTGGCCCTGGCCCTGGCAGGGGGCGTGTTCCTGCTGACGGGCGTGCCCAACCTCAGCTTTTCCGGCAAGGCCTTCTCCATCAGCATCCTGGTGCCCTTCCTGAACATGGCCAAGCAATTCACCGGCAACGTGAACACCCTCAGCCAGCAGATCAACGCCATCGTTATGGCCAGCGCCGGCGCCAGCCGTGTCATGGCGCTGATGGCGGAGCAGCCGGAGACGGACGAGGGCTATGTGACCCTGGTGAACGTGAAGGTGGCGGACGACGGCACCATGACTGAAACAGAGGAGCACACCGGCCACTGGGCCTGGCGGCATCCCCATGGGGACGGCAGCCTGACCTATACCCCCCTGCGGGGCGACGTGCGCATGACGGATGTGGACTTTGCCTATGAAGAGGGAAAACCTGTGCTCCACGACGTCAGCGTCTATGCCGAGCCGGGCCAGAAGGTGGCCTTTGTAGGCGCCACCGGCGCGGGCAAGACCACCATCACCAACCTGATCAACCGCTTCTATGACATTGCCGACGGCAAAATCCGCTACGACGGCATCAACATCAACAAGATCAAAAAGGCGGACCTGCGCCGCTCCCTGGGTCTGGTGCTGCAGGACACGGTGCTCTTCACCGGCACCGTCATGGAGAACATCCGCTACGGCCGCCTGGACGCCAGCGACGACGACTGCATAGCGGCGGCAAAGCTGGCCGGGGCCGACGACTTCATCAGCCGCCTGCCGGAAGGCTATGACACCATGCTGGAGAACAACGGCGCCAACCTGTCCCAGGGCCAGCGCCAGCTGCTGGCCATTGCCCGGGCCGCCGTGGCCGATCCCCCGGTGATGATCCTGGACGAGGCCACCTCCTCCATCGATACCCGCACCGAGGCCATCGTCCAGCAGGGCATGGATAAGCTGATGGAGGGCAGGACCGTATTCGTCATTGCCCACCGGCTCTCCACCGTCCGCAACAGCGATGTGATCATGGTGCTGGACCATGGCCGCATCATCGAGCGGGGCAGCCACCAGAAGCTGATCGAGGAAAAGGGCACCTATTACCGGCTCTACACCGGCGCTTTTGAACTGGAATAAGCTATATTTAATCCCGGCAGCCTTTGGGCTGCCGGGATTTTTGACAAGTGGGGGTGACTGTAGTATAATCAAAAAATACGGAAACTACGGAATCGGAGCTGAGAATATGTACGAAAATGTGGAAAAGTTTTTTGCCATCTATGATGCTGACCCGGCGCTGCAGGAGCGGCTGCGCCAGGCGGAGGCGGCCTACCCCGGCTCTCTGGAGATTCGGGAGGCGGTGGCGGAGCATGTGCTGCTGCCGGTGGCGGCGGAGCTGGGCCTGCCCTTCAGCCTGCTGGACCTGAAGGTCTATGAGACCAGAAAGAAGGCCCGGTACCATCAGGACGTGGCCCTTACCGAGGAAGAACTGGCCCAGCCTCTGGAGGAGCACCACTATTGGCTGCTGGAGCACGGCTGGGAATTTGCCAGGCCGGAGGAGGGCAACTGCGGTGACTGAGACGCTGTCTCAAAGCCCGCACTTACTCAGGGAGCACAGAAGATGAGAAAAAGCCTGTTGATTTTCATACTTGCCGGGGCGCTGCTGCTGACCGGCTGCCAGGAGGCCTCCGTGGCCCGGCAGCTGGAGGGGCTGTCAGAGCTTATGGAGCAGATCGGGCCGCTGCCTACGGTGACCCCGACGCCGGAACCCACGCCCAAGCCCACGCTGCGGCCGAAAGCGACGGCAAGCCCTTCGCCCACCCCGGCGCCTACCCCGGCGCCCACGCCAACGCCTACGGCAGAGCCGAGTCCGACACCTACGCCCACGCCGACACCTACGCCCACACCGACCCCAACTCCAAAACCCACCCCTACGCCCACCCCTACGCCCACACCGACACCTGCGCCTACGCCGGTGCCTACGCCTACGCCCTACCCGGAGTGGATGTTCGCGCCTACCCCCGGCTCCATCCCCTACATGACCCCGGCCCCCACCCCGGTGCCCACGCCTACGCCTACCCCGGCGCCTGATTCCGGGCCCTCCCAGATCGCGGATGCTGCCGACGCTGCAAATCCCAGCGCCACCTATGCCACCGGCCAGCAGGTGGCGGAGTTTGCCCAGCAATATGTGGGCTATAACTACGTTTGGGGCGGCAAATCCCCGGAGACCGGCTTTGACTGCTCGGGCCTTGTCTACTATGTGTACCAGCAGTTTGGCTATGAACTGAACCGCACCGCCGCCGACCAGGCCAGAAACGGAACCCATGTGGAGGCCGACGCCCTGGAGCCCGGCGATGTGCTCTGCTTCTACAAGGGCAGCACCATCGGCCATTCCGGCATCTATATCGGGGATGGCAACTATGTCCACGCCCAGGACTCCGCCACCGGGGTCGTGGTCTCCCCCCTCAGCGAGCGAAAGGGCGGCTTTGAAGCCAGAAGAATACTGAAATAAAAAACGCCTTACCGATTTTCCCAATCGGTAAGGCGTTTGGTTTTATGGAAGGATCAGTGGGTCTTGTTGTATTCCTCAATGCCGTGGCCAAGAATCTCAATGGCGCGGGTGATGTCCTCGGCGTTGATGGTGTAGGCCAGGCGTACCTCGTTGCGGCCCTTGCCGGGGGTGGCATAGAAGGGTTCGCCGCAGGCAAAGAGCACCGTGTCCCCATGGTCGTTATACTCATTGAGCAGCCACATCTGGAACTTGTCGGTGTCGTCTACCGGCAGGGCGGCCATTACATAGAAGGCGCCCTTGGGCATCTCACAGACCACGCCGGGAATCTCCTTCAGCTTGCTGACCATGGTGTCCCGCCGGTGGCGGTATTCCTCACGGATCTCGTCAAAGTAGCTGGGGTCCAGGGAGTACAGGGCGGCGGCGCCCACCTGATCCACCGTGGCGGAGCACAGGCGGCACTGGCACCATTTCATGGCCTGAGCCATAAACTCCTTGTTCTTGGAAATCAGCATACCCACCCGGGCGCCGCAGGCGGAGAAGCGCTTGGAGACGGAGTCAATGACGATCACATTGTCCTCGTAGCCTTCAAACTGCAGGCCGGACATCAGCGGCTCCCCGCCGTAGGTGAACTCCCGGTACACCTCGTCGCAGATGATGAACAGCTCATGCTCCTTGGCGATATCCAGCATCAGCTTCAGCTCGTCCCCGGACAGGACAGCGCCGGTGGGGTTGCCGGGGTTGGTGATCATGATGGCCCGGGTGTGCTCATTGATGCAGGCCTCCACACTGGCCCGGTCGGCGTAGGAATAGCCCTCCTCCGGCTTGGTGGGCACCGGGTGAATGGTGGCGCCGGCCAGAGTGACGGAGGTGTGGTAGTTGGGATAGAAAGGCTCCGGGATGATGATCTCATCGCCGTCGTCCAGAATGGTGGCCATGACCATCTGCAGGGCCTCGCTGCCGCCGGTGGTGGGCAGGATATCCCCCCGCTCCAGCTTGACGCCGATGCGGGCATAGTAGCCGCGGACGGCATCCACCAGCACAGGAACGCCGCTGGAGGGAGCGTAGGACAGAACCGGGTCATGGAACTCCTCAATGGCCTTGTAGAAAATATCGGGGGTCTTAATATCGGGCTGGCCGATGTTCAGATGGTAAATCTTGATTCCGCGCTCGGCGGCTGCGTTGGCGTAAGGGTTGAACTTACGCATGGGGGAGAGCCCGCAGCGCTCCATTTTGGATGACAGCTTCATGGATTGGCCTCTTTTCTCATATTAAGATTTTATAATTATACTACGCAGCTGCGCCGCAATCAATACCGAATAGTAAATTTTTTCGCATTTTGCTTGTATCTGGATGCGAAAAATGTCATAACAGCGGCGATACGACTTTGGAGGGCGGGGCATCCTGATTGTGACCTTGCCATGGAGGGCGGAGTTTGGTAAAATAGCAGAAAACAAATCCCCGACGCAGGAGGGAACAAAGGTGCTGAAACTGATGATCGGTAAGGCGGGCACCGGCAAGACCGCCGCCGTCATAAACGAAATCAAGCAGGCTGTGGACAGCGGCCAGCCCGGCCGGATTCTGCTGGTGCCGGAGCAGTACAGCCATGAGGCGGAGCGGGAGCTTTGCCGCCGCTGCGGGGATGCCCTCTCCCTTTATGCCGAGGTGTTCAGCTTCACCGGCCTTGCCCGGCGCATGGCCAGTCAGCTGGGCGGCAGCGGCGCGCCCTGGCTGGACAAGGGCGGGCGGCTGCTGTGCATGGCCCTGGCTCTGAAGGAGCTGGGTCCCCGGCTGAAGGTCTATGCCGCCGCGGAGCGCCGGGCGGAGCTGCAGGCCATGCTGCTCTCTGCGGTGGACGAGCTGAAAACCGCCGCCATTGATACCGAAGCCCTGCTTGCCGCCACCGGGGAATGCGGCGGCAGCCTGGGAGAAAAGCTGGAGGACCTGGCTCTGGTGCTGGAGGCCTACAACGCCGTGGTGGCCAACGGCCACGCCGACCCGGCGGACCGGCTGACGGTGCTGGCCGGGCAGATTGAAAAGAGCAATCTGAATGAAAACACCCATGTGTATGTGGACGGCTTCATCGACTTCACCCGTCAGGAGCAGCAGGTGCTGCTGGCTCTGCTGCGCAAAGATGTGCAGCTCACCGTCTGCCTGACGGTGGACAGCATGACCGGCGACAACGAGATCTATGCCCTGTCCCGCCGGGCCGGCCGGGCGCTGCTCTCGGCGGCGGAGGAGCTGGGCCGGGAGACCCGGGTGGAGCTGCTGGACGGCGAAAGCGGCAAGGCCCCGGCCCTCAACTGCTTTACCGACAATATGTTCAGCTATTCTGACAGCAGCTTCCCGGACGAAGCCGGGGCGGTGACGCTCTACCGCTGCGAGAGCATGGCTGCCGAGTGCGAGCTGGCAGCGGCCAGGGCTCTGGAACTGGTGCGGGACAAGGGCTGCCGCTGGCGGGATATCGCCATCCTGGCCCGGGGCTTTGAGGACTACCGGGGCAGTCTGGAGAGTATCTTCCGCCACTATGGCGTCCCCCTCTACACCGCTGCCCGCAGCGACCTGTTATCCAAGCCCATCGCCGCGCTGATGGCCGGCGTGTTTGACATTCACCAGTCCGGCTGGGCGGTGGACGATGTGATCAGCTACCTTCGCACCGGCCTTACCGGCCTGGACCGGGCTGCCTGCGATGAGCTGGAGGACTATATTTTCAAATGGCAGCTGCGCGCCCCCGCCTGGGAGCGTAACCGCAAATGGCGGCAGCACCCCGGGGGCTACGGCATGGAATACGACCAGGCGGCGGAGGAAAAGCTGAGCCGCATCAACGAAAGCCGCAAGACTCTGAGCCGCCCCCTGCTGGCCTATTACCAGCGCGCCGGCCAGGCGGACACCGCCGAAGCCCAGGCCCTGGCCTTCGCCCAGCTGCTGGAGGAACTAAATCTGCCGGAGACCCTGGAGCGCCGCTCCGACGAACTGGAAGCCAGCGGCCGGGAAGAACTGGCGGCGGAGTACCGGCAGCTGTGGGAGCTGAGCGTCTCGGCCCTGGAGCAGTTCGCCGCTATCCTGGGGGACAGCCCCATGGACATGGCGGAGTTTGGCAAGCTGTTTCTGCTGATGCTCTCCCAATACGACATCGGCACCATCCCCGTCTCCCTGGACCGGGTCAGCGCCGGCGACTTTGACCGAAACCGCCGCCGCAGCCTGAAGCACCTGATCGTGCTGGGCTGCTCCGACCAGCGCCTGCCCAAAACCGAGGAGCAGGCCGGGGTCTTTTCCCAGGAGGAGCGGCAGCGGCTGCTGGAGATGGACCTGGACCTGGGCCCCGGCGGCGACAGCGAGCTGTGGCGGGAGTTCTCCCTGATCTACAACGGCCTGAGCCTGCCCAGCGACAGCCTGACCATGAGCTGCCCCCTGACAGACGGGGACGGGGCGGAGCTGCGCCCGGCCTTCGTCTTTGACCGGGCCAAGGCCCTGTTTGACAAAGAAGTGCAATACGCCGACACCGCCCGCCTGCGGATGGCGGCCCCGGCCCCGGCGCTGAGTCTGGCGGCCCAGGCGGCGAAAAGCCCCGGCGGCGCCGCCCAGGCCGCGGCGGACTACTTCCGCCGGAAGGAGCCGCAGCGGATGGCCCGGCTGGAAGCGGCGGCCAAGCTGGGCCGGGGCCGGCTGTCCCCCGGGATGGTGGAGCAGCTTTACGGCAAGCGGCTGCGGCTCAGCGCCTCCCGCATCGACAAATTCGCCTCCTGCAAATTCGCCTACTTCTGCCAGTACGGTCTGAAGGCCAAACCCCATGAGCCGGCCAGCTTCAGCCCGCCGGAGATCGGCAGCTTCATGCACTATGTGCTGGAAAATACCGCCCGGGAGGTAAAGGCCCTGGGCGGCTTCAAACAGGTCAGCCAGGAGCAGCTGCGGCAGCTCTGCGACCAGTATATCGAACGGTTCATTCATGAAGAACTGGATGATTTTCAGGAAAAGACCCAGCGTTTCACCTATCTGTTCAAGCGCCTGAAAAACGACGTGTACCAGGTGGTGGAGGACATGGCGGCGGAGCTGCGCCGCTCCGACTTTGAACCCCTGGACTTTGAGCTGGACTTCTCCAACGCCCGGGACTTTGCCCCCATTGAGCTGGGGGAAGGGGAGGGCAGCCTGGAGCTCACCGGCATTGCCGACCGGGTGGACGGCTGGCTTCATGAGGGCAAGCTGTACCTCCGGGTGGTGGATTACAAGACCGGCCGGAAGAAGTTCAGCCTGTCGGACGTATGGTACGGCATGGGCCTGCAGATGCTGCTGTACCTCTTCGCCCTGGAGACCGACGGGGAGAAGCGCTACGGCCATGAGATCGTCCCCGCCGGGGTGATGTATATCCCCGCCCGCAACGCCATGGTCTCCCTCAGCCGGGCCCCCCAGGACGATGAGGCGGAGCAGAAGCGGCTGGAGGAGATCCGCCGCAGCGGCCTGGTGCTGGATGACAAGGCCCTGCTGGAGGCCTGGGAGCAGGGGGAGGACAAGCGCTATATTCCGGTGAAGTTCCGCTCCGGCAAGCCCTCGGCAGATGCCCTGGCCAGTCTGGAACGGATGGGCACATTGGAAAAGCATATCAAGAAAACCCTCAGCGGCATGGCCCGGCAGCTGCGCCAGGGCAGCATCGCCGCCGACCCCTATTACCGCAGCCAGCAGGAGAATGCCTGCCTCAACTGCGATTATTACGACGCCTGCCACTTTGCCGACGGGCAGGAGGACGAGGCCTGCCGCTATATGCCAAAGCTCTACCCGGAGAAGGTCTGGGCCCTGATGGAAGGAGGCGGAGACAATGCCTGAATTTAAGCCCACAGCCGCGCAGGCCGCCGCCATCGAGACCCGCGGCAGCGCGGTGCTGGTATCCGCCGGTGCCGGCAGCGGCAAGACCCGGGTGCTGACCCAGCGGCTCATGAGTCGCATCTGCGACGAGACTGACCCGGTGGATCTGGACCGCTTCCTGATCATCACCTTCACCCGGGCTGCCGCCGGGGAACTGAAGGGCCGGATCATGCAGGAGCTGGCGGAGCGGCTGGCCAAGGACCCGGGCAACCGGCGGCTCCGGCGGCAGAACGCCCTCTGCGGCCGGGCCCAGATCGGCACCATCCACAGCTTCTGTGCCGCCCTCCTGCGGGAAAACTGCCATATTCTGGGCCTGAGCCCGGACTTCAAGATTGTGGATGACGAACGGGCGGAGACCATGAAAACCGCCGCCCTGGAGCAGGTGCTGGAGGCGCGCTATGCCCGGCCGGAGGACTACCCCGGCTTCCTGGCCCTGGCGGATACCGTGGGCGCCGGCCGCTCCGACGACCGGCTGGCAGCCCTGATTCTGAACCTGCACCTGCGGATGCAGTGCCACGCCCGGCCGGAGCAGTGGGCACGGAAACAGGTGGAGCAGCTGCGCGCCCCGACGGAGGACGCAGCCGACACCCCCTGGGTCCGGGAGGTGATGGCGGAAGCCAGGGCCTCCGCCGAATACTGGAGCGGGGAGATGGACCGGCTGCTGAGCCTGATGGCCGGGGAGGAGAAGATCAGCGCCGCCTATAGGGACAGCTTCTCCCAGACGGCGGAGGAGCTGCGGGAGCTGTGCCGCTGCCTGAATATCAGTTGGGACAGAGCCAGGGATTGCCTGCCCATCCACTTTGAACGGCTGAAAGGGCTGCGCAATTCCCCCAACCCCCAGCTTTCCGAGCTGCTGAAAAGCCGCCGGGACGCCTGTAAAAAGGCCATGGGCGACCTGGAAGGGCTGCTGTATGCCCCTTCGGCCCAGCTGCTCTCGGAGCTGCGGCTCACCGCCCCGGCCATGGAGGCTCTGTTGGAAGTGACCCTGGATTTTGACCGGGCCTTCAGCCGGGACAAGCGGCTGCGGGGTCTGGTGGATTACGCCGACCTGGAACACTTCACCGCCCGGCTCCTCACCGACGAGGAGGGGGCGCCCACGGAACTGGCAAAGCAGCTGTCCCGCCGCTATGCGGAAATCATGGTGGACGAGTATCAGGACGTGAGCCGGGTGCAGGACGCCATCTTCCGGGCCATCTCCCAGGAGGGGAAGAACCTGTTTCTGGTGGGGGACGTGAAGCAGTCCATCTACCGCTTCCGCCTGGCCGACCCGGAAATCTTTACCGAGAAATACTTAAGTTACGCAGACCATGAAACTGCCGCCCCCGGTCAGCCCCGGCGCATCCTGCTGCGGGAGAACTTCCGCTCCCGCCGGGAGATCCTGGAGGGGGCCAACGCCCTGTTCTCCCTGTGTATGTCCCGCCGCCTGGGGGACATGGACTACGATGAGGCTGCCAGCCTGCAATACGGCGCCAGCTATCCGGGAACGGTGCCGGTGCCGGAGCTGACCCTGGTGGAGGTTGCTGGCGGCGAGGATGAGGACAGCCCGGATAAGACCACCCAGGAGGCCGCCTGGGTGGCCGGGAAAATCCGGGAGCTGATGGACAGCGGCTGTACCGTCACCGGCGTAGCAGGGCCAAGGCCCCTGCAATACGGGGATATTGCCATCCTCCTGCGCTCCGGCAACGCGGTGGGACCGGCCTACCGGCGGGTTTTGGCGGAGCAGGGCATCCCGGTGGCCGCCGTCCAGGGCGGGGATTATTTCTCCTCTGTGGAGGTGTCCACCCTGGTGTCCATGCTGGCGGTGCTGGATAATCCCCATCAGGACATCCCGCTGATCGCCGTGCTGCGCTCTCCGGCCTTCGGCTTTTCTGCCGATGCCCTGTCGGCCATCCGGGGCGCCGACCGGCAGAGCGATTTCTACACCGCCCTGAAAACCGCCGGGGAGACGGACGAAAGCTGCCGCGCCTTCCTGGAAAAGCTGGAGCGGCTGCGGGATCTGGCGGCGGATCTGCCCATGGCGGAGCTGGTGTGGCTGCTGCTGACGGAGCTGGACCTGCTGGCCCTGTGCAGTGCCATGCGGGACGGGGCGCAGCGCCGGGCCCGACTGATGGCCTTTATTGAGCTTGCCGAGCGCTATGAGGGCAGCGGCTACCGGGGGCTGCACCGCTTCGTGCTGTGGCTGCGAAAGCTCAGTGAAAAGGGGCAGGAGCCTGCCCTGGGCGGGGCGGAAAGCTCCGCCGTGCAGATCATGAGCATCCATAAATCCAAGGGCCTGGAGTTCCCCGTGGTCTTTCTCTGCGACACGGCCCGCCGCTTCAACCGGCAGGACAGCCGGGACACGGTGCTGGTGCACCCGGAGCTGGGCCTTGGCCCCAAGCTGACAGATACCCGGCACCATGTGGAATACCCCACCCTGGCCCGTAACGCCATCAAACTGCGCCTGGAGCGGGAGATGCTTTCCGAGGAGATGCGTCTGCTGTACGTGGCCATGACCCGGGCCAAAGAGCGGCTGTTCATCACTGCCGCCCTGAAAGACCCGGAAGCTGCCATCGCCAAGGCGGAAAGCGGCGTCACCCGGCCCATGGCCCCGGAGGTGCTGAGCCAGGCGGGGTCCATGGCAAACTGGCTCATCTGCGCCGCCCTGGCCGACGGTGGGGCGCATTTGAGCATGAACATCGGCAGCGTCACGGCCCAGACCCAGGCTGCGGAAACACAGGAGACGGTCACCGTTCCAAGCGACCCGGCCGCTGCCGCGGAGCTGGAGCGGAACCTGGCCTTTGCCTATCCCCATGCCGCGGCGGAGAAGCTGCCCTCCAAGCTCACTGCCACGGAGCTGAAGGGCCATGAGGAGCCGGACGCCGAGGCGGTGAGCCTGACTGTCAAACCCCATGCTCCCTTCCGTATGCCGGATTTTGCCAAGAAGGACAAGCCCCTCACCGGCACGGAGAAGGGCATCGCCACCCACCTGGTGCTGCAAACCATGGACTTCGCCAAAGGCGGCAGCCGGGAGGAGATCGAAGGAGAGGTGCAGCGCCTTTGCGCCCAGGGCTTTTTGTCCCGGCGGGAGGCGGAGGCGGTGGACGTGGCCGCCATTGCCCGGCTGTTCGCCTCGGACCTGGGCAGGCGGATGCGCAGCAGCCCCCAGGTGCTGCGGGAGTTCAAGTTCTCCCTGCTGTGCGACGCGGAGGAGATTTACGGCACCGCCGCCGGGGAGCAGCTGCTGCTCCAGGGCGTGGTGGACTGCTGTCTGGATGAGCCGGAGGGCCTTGTCATCATCGACTACAAGACCGACCGGGTGCGCACGGCTCAGGAGATTGAAGCCCGGGGCAAGCGCTACCGGGGCCAGATTCTCAGCTACGCCCGGGCCATGGAGCGCATCCACGGCAAAAAGGTGAAGCAATGCCTGCTGTATTTCATCACGCCGGGAAAAACCCTGGAAATTACCTGATTTTCCAGCGAAAAGGGCTTGCAATCCGGGGAAGGCTGTGTTATAGTTCTCTTTGCGTCTTGTAACTATGCTGTTGCACAATCAAGATAGCCTTAGATGAGGAGATAAGACCCATGAAGGAAGGAATCCATCCCAATTACCAGCAGACCACCATTCGGTGCGCTTGCGGCGCCGTGATCGAGACCGGCTCCACCAAGAAGGACATCACCGTTGAAATCTGCTCCAAGTGCCACCCCTTCTACACCGGCAAGCAGAAGCTGGTCGACACCAGCGGCCGCGTTGACAAGTTCAACAGGAAGTACGGCATTAAGTAATTTTCCATTAAAACAGCGCGGAAGTTTTTCCCGCGCTGTTTTGCTATTTATGATTGAAAGGACCAAGCTATGGAATTGATAGAAACCTTGGAAAAGGTGCTGGGCTTTGAACTGGGCGGCTTCAGCCTGGGCAGCCTGCTGTCGGCGGCGCTGCTGGCTCTGGTATGCCTGCTGGTGGTGAAGCTGCTGCTGAAAGGGGTGGACCGGGTACTGGCCCGCTCCCATGTGGACGCTACCCTGCTGGGGATGCTGCGCTCCACAATCAAGGCGCTGCTGCTGTTTCTGGTGCTGTTGATGGTCATGGGCTGCCTGGGCATCCCGGTGACGTCGTTGGTGGCGGTGCTGTCGGTGGCAGGCCTGGCCATCTCCCTGAGCATCCAGAATTTCCTCAACAACGTGGCCGGCGGCTTTCAGCTGCTGATCTCCCACCCCTTCAAGGCCGGGGACTATGTCTCTGCCGGCGGCTGCGAGGGGACGGTGCAGGAGATCGGCCTGTTCTATACCAAAATCCTGACGGCGGACAATAAGCTGGTGCAGCTGCCCAACAGCACCGTGGTCTCCGCCAACATCACCAACTACACCCATGAACCCTGCCGCCGGGTGGAGATTAAGGTGACGGCCTCCTATGATGCCCCGGTGGACAAGGTGAAGGAGAGCCTGCTCTCCTCTGCCCGCCAAATCTCCGGCATCCTGGAAGAGCCGGCCCCCATGGCCCGGGTCAGCGCCTATCAGGACAGCGCCATTGAATACATTCTGCGGGTCTGGTGCGAGACGGGCCGGTACTGGGACGTTTACTTTGACCTGATGGAGGAAGTCAAGCGGGGCTTTGACAGCCAGGGCATTGAAATGACCTATCCCCACATGAACGTGCACGTCTGTGAGCGGTAAAGGAGCGGGCCATGGAGAACAAAAACCAATGGCTGGCCTGGGCGGTGGAGCTGCAGGCCCTGGCCCAGGCCGGGCTTTACTACGGGAAGGATGTCTATGACATTGAGCGCTTTCAGCGCATCCGGGACATGGCGGCGGAGATGCTCTCCCAGATCGGGGAGCTGTCCCTGGAAAAGGTGAAGCCCCTTTTCTGCAACGAGAATGGCTACCAGACCCCCAAGCTGGACAGCCGGGCTGCCATCTTCCGGGAGGATAAAATCCTGCTGGTGCAGGAGAAGGACGGCCTCTGGACCCTGCCCGGCGGCTGGGTGGATGCGGGGCTCACCGTGGCGGAGAACACCGTCAAGGAGGCCCGGGAGGAGGCCGGTCTGGAGGTCCGGCCGGAGCGGGTCATCGCCCTGCAGGATAAGGACAGGGACAATCCCCCGGCCCAGGCCCACAAGATCTGCAAGGTGTTCCTCTTGTGTACCGAGCTGGGCGGCAGCTTTCAGCCCAATTCCGAAACCATTGCCAGCGGCTGGTTCGCCCTGGATTCTCTGCCGCCCCTGGCCACCGGCAAAACCACGGAGAAGCAGATCAGAATGTGCTTTGACGCCAACCACGCGGAGCACTGGGAAACCATTTTTGACTGACATAAAAAACAGGCTTTCGGATGAAAGCCTGTTTTTTATTCCTTTTTGTCCGGGATTTCCAGAATATAGCGTCCGGTGGCGTTTACAATGGTGGTCTCGCCGTACTGGCAGCAGCGGGGCCGGTTAGCGCCGTAGCGCTGGTGGACGTGGCCGTGCACCAGATACCGGGGCTTGTACTGGTCCAGCAGCGGGAGAAAGGCCTCAAAGCCCCGGTGGGTCATATTGTCCTCATCCCCGAAGCCCCGCACCGGGGCGTGGGTCAGCACAATGTCCACCCCGCCGGCCAGGGCCAGCTTCAGACGCAGCCGGTGAATACGCCGGCGCATCTGCTTTTCCGTGTATTGATGGGGCCCGCCGTTATACAGGGCGCTGCCCCCCAGACCCAGAATGCGCAGCCCGCCCACGGTGACCAACTTCCCATCAATGCACTGGCAGCCCTCCGGCGGCCGCTGGGCGTAGCTGCCGTCGTGGTTGCCGTGCACATAGAGCAGGGGCCGGTTGGCCATGGTCACCAGGAAGCTGAGATACTCCGCCTTCAGATCCCCGGCGGAGAGAATCAGGTCAATCCCCTTCAGCCGCCCCGGCTTGTAAAAATCCCACAGATATTGATCTTCTTCGTCGGAAACTACTAAAATCTTCATAGCTGCTTCTCTTCCTTCTGGGGCGGGATACTGTCCCGGTATACGCCCAGCAGCCGCACCAGCTCCCGGGCGGGGGGAATGATCTCATCATAGCCGGGGATACTGCCCTCCACATTGTCGCAGAGCCAGTCCATGGTCATGATCTCCTCCGGGCTCAGACTCCGGCTGCCGTCGTTGCGCTCAACACCCTGCTGGTCCACGATCCGGGTGCGGAAAGGCTCCACGCTGCCGTCGATAATGCCCTGCTTCAGAATTTTCGCCAGGCTGAGCACCCCGTCCGGCAGGCTGTCACTGAGCTGCACATCGATCACGCCGCTCTTCATGCCCCACCAGTAGTTGATGGCCTTGCTCTCCGGGACGCTGGCCCAGCTGCCGTTGAAAATGCTGAGCACGATCTTTTCATAGAGCTTTCCCCAGTCCCAGCAGGGTACCACCAGGGGCAGCAGACTGCCGTCCTCCTGCAGGCGGTAGGTGCCCCACTCCAGGGCCCAGTGGGGGTTTTTGGAGTTGGTGGCGTCCCGGTTGGAGATAACGGTGACGCCGCTTTTGATCAGCTCCTGCACCGGCTGCGGCTCCACACAGCTCCAGCGCAGCTTGACCCGGGCCCGGGGATTGGTCAGCTTCACCCCCATGGCGAAGGCGTTGATATTTGCCGGCACCCCCATGATGGGGTAGTTGGCCACAAAGCCGATCACATCCTCCTTGGCCATGGCCCCCGCCACAGCGCCGGTGATAAACTTGGCCTCGTACAAACGGCTGTAGTACATCCGCACGCCGGTGTAGGGCAGGGACAGGGCGCAGTTGAGCACCTTTACATCGCTGTACTGGGCAGCGATGCGGCGGCAGGCGCCGATCATGCTGGGGGTGGTGGCGAAGATCAGCTTTGCCCCCTCCTGCACTGCCTGCTCCATGGCGGCGTAATAGTCCTTATCCTGCGCCTGGTACACCTGGATGCTCACCTTGTTGCCCAGCTTCTCCTCCAGGTACTCCCGCCCGTGGTCGTGAGCCCGGGTCCAGGCGCTGGTTTTGGGGTCGAAGCCATAGATGAAAGCGATCTTGATATGTTCGGAATGTCCCACGTTCAGCAGTTTGGAGAGAATGTTCTGACCCTTTTCCTCCGGCTCGGGGATAACGGCGATGGCCTGTTGCCGCTGGGCTTTGATGTCCGGCCAGATGACCTGCAGCTTCTTTGTCAGCTCCGGCAGGGGCAGCTCCTTGATATCGCTGAAGCTGAACACCTTCAGCCAGACCAGCAGCGCCTCCGCCGGGGTGATGTCCGCCTTTTCCGCGTTTACCTTCTCAAAGGCCTGGCAAAAGTGGCTGTACCCGGCGGAGAAGCTGCGCTGCTCCCACTGGTTCCAGACGTAGTCCTCATCCAGGCCCAGCGCCGCCTGCAGGCGGGCGTACTGCCCCCGCTGCCGCAGAATGATGCCGTACAGGCCCGACAGGGCGTAAAACTGCATGAACTCGTAATAGACCTGCACGGCAGGGTCACTGCTGTATTCCGGCACCAGCCGGGTGACATTGGCGGCAATGACCGGGTTGCCGTAGCTTTTCATCACGCTGACCCGCTTGTTGCCCTCCTGCACATAGAAACGGCCCATGTACTCAAAACAGCGGATCGGGTCGGAGATGCCCTCGTCACTGAGATGGGCGTCGCACAGCAGCATCCACTTGGCGGCAAATTCACTGTCCTGCCCCAGCAGCGGCATGAAGTTCCCGGCCAGGGCGGTGGTGCGGCCGGCGCTTTTTGTCCCTGTCACCAGGGAAAGGGGGATGTTGATGATGCCCAGCTCCATCCGGGCGGCCACGCGGCTCTCGTCCACGATCTCGTCCAGCACCGGCAGATAAGGATAGCTGCCGGTGCCGACGGCGTCTTTATAGTATCTCTGTCCGGCCTTCAGGGCCTTGTTATATTGTTCCAACGCTTCAGGGCGCATGATGTTCCTCCTGCCCGCCGCTTCCTTCGGGCGGCGGAAATACCAAATATTTCTTTTCCGGCTTCAGTTTAGCATCGATCCAGGCCCTGCGTCAAGCACATACAAAATCGGAGAGCCTTGCCGCTCTCCGATTTTTCAAAGGTTTTAAAGATAGGGCCGCACCGCCAGGCGCAGTTCCTCCTCCTGGGCAATCAGCTGCCTGGCCATATCCCTGGCCTTTTCCTCTGCCGCCGCGTACTGGTTCAGGTAACGGCTGAGACTCTTGATCCCCATGTCGCAGCCGTCGGTAATCAGGCCGGCAATGGTCCGGTCCGACTCCTTCATCACCAGGCGCACATTGGTCTTGATCCAGCTCATTCCCTTTGCCACAGGGCAAGGCTCCTTGCCCTGATCCCCGTATTGGCACAGCAGTGTGTTGATCTCGTTGCTGAGCTGTTCATGCTTGACCTTGCAGTCCACCAGGCTGCGCTGCAAAAGCTCGGAGCGCACATAGTCCAGCACCTCGTCAATGGCGCTTACGCCCATCTCCACCCCGGCGTCACATTCCCGCAGCAACTTGATGGTGTCGTCCTGTATCATGATCCTTTCCCTCCTGTTCAGCCTTAGTATGCCCGATATGGCGAGAAACTTGCATTTCTCTGTAGCTGCAAAGGGACCGAACCTATAAAATTGACACTTTTTAATGAAAACTTTTCCTATCCCGGAATGGAAAATTCAATTATACTGTAAGGGAAGTGAAGTTTATGCTGCGCCTGGCTGCTGCTGCGCAGCAAACCCCACCGGCGGCGTAATCGCCCACCTGCTGCCGCCCCTGGGCAAGGAGGAGACAACATGAAAAAACTGCGCGTACTGCTGGTAGACGATGAGATCATGATCCGGGAGGGCTTCAAGCGCCTCTTTGACTGGGAAGCCCACGACTGCCAGGTGGTGGGAGAGGGCAGAAAGTCAAGCAAGTGCAACACAGGAGGAAAAGACCTCAAAAGGAGAAAGC
>CAMCCC010000005.1 GCA_945873205.1 uncultured bacterium | reverse complement strand
TAAATACTGGGGTTTTCTTACTTGTCGTTCGGTAAGGACTTCATTGTGGGGAACAAAATCACGTCCCGGATGGAGCTGCTGCCGGTAAGCAGCATGACGCAGCGGTCGATGCCGATGCCCAGACCGCCGGTGGGGGGCATACCGTACTCCAGAGCGTTGATGAAATCGTCGTCCATCATGCCGGCCTCGTCGTCGCCCTTGGCCCGCATCTCCACCTGTTTCTGGAAACGCTGCTTCTGATCAATGGGGTCATTCAGCTCGGAGAAGGCGTTGCCCATCTCGCTGCTGCAAATGAACAGCTCAAAGCGCTCCGTCAGCCGGGGGTCCTTGGGGCTGCGCTTGGCCAGGGGGGACACATCCACCGGGTGCATGGTGATGAAGGTGGGCTGGATCAGCTTCTCCTCCACCTTCTGGTCGAAGCACTCATAGAGGGCGTGGCCCCAGGTGGGCTCCACCTTTTCCATGTCCACGCCGGCTGCCTTTGCGGCGGCAACGGCTTCCGCGTCATCGGTTATGGCCATGAAGTCGATGCCCACATATTCCTTCACCGCTTCCGCCATGGTCATGCGCTTGAAGCCGGGAGCCAGGGAAACCTCCTGCCCCTGCCACTGCACATCATAAGTACCCAGAATCTCCATAGCTGCGCCGGAGAGCAGATCCTCAAACAGGTCCATCATGTCGTTGAAGTCGGCATAGGCCTCGTACAGCTCCACGGTGGTAAACTCCGGGTTGTGCCGGGTGTCCATGCCCTCGTTGCGGAAGATACGGCCCAGCTCATAAACCCGCTCAATGCCGCCCACGATCAGCCGCTTCAGGTTCAGCTCCGTAGCGATGCGCAGGTACATATCAATGTCCAGGGTGTTGTGGTGGGTGATAAAGGGCCGGGCAGTGGCGCCGCCGGAGATGGTGTTGAGCACCGGGGTCTCCACTTCCATGTAGCCCCGGTTCTCCAGGAAGCGGCGCACATAGCTGACAAACTGGGAGCGAATGATGAAGTTGCGGCGGCTGTCCTCATTGACGATCAGGTCCACATAGCGCTGGCGGTACTTCAGCTCCGTATTGGTCATGCCGTGGAATTTCTCCGGCAGGGGCCGCAGGGACTTGCTCAGCAGCGTCACCGCCTGCACATGGACAGAGATCTCCTCCGTCCTGGTCTTGAACACATAGCCGCTGACGCCGACGATATCGCCGATGTCATACTTACGGAAGTCCAGAAACTCCGTCTCACTGACGGCGTCGGAACGGATGTAAAGCTGAATCTGGCCCTTGCCGTCCTGAATGTGGCAGAAGATGGCCTTGCCCATACCCCGCTTGGACATGATGCGGCCGCAGACGGAAACGGTCTTTCCGTCAAAGGCGTCATAGTTCTCCTTGATTTCCTGGCTCCAGGCGCTGCGGATAAACCGGGTCTGCTGGAAGGGGTCTCTCCCCTCCTGCTGCAAGGCGGAAAGCTTGTCCCGGCGGATCTGCAAAATTTCTGACAGCTCCTGCTCCTGGGCAGGCTGCACGTTCTTTTCTTCGCTCATATTTTTCCTCTGTCCCCCACGCTATCGATTACTTATTCTCAACAGAAATGATCTCGAACTTCAGCTCCCCTGCCGGTGCCATGATGCTGACGGTCTCGCCGGCCCGGTGGCCGCGAAGTCCGCGCCCCACGGGAGAGTCGTCGGAAATACGGCCTGCTCTGGGGTTTGCTTCCTGGGAACCCACGATCTCATAGGTCTCCTCGAAATCGTCTGCCACATCACGGACCTTCACGATGCTGCCCAGGGTAACGGTGTCCTTGGGTGCGTCCGCATCGATATTGTCCACGATTTCCGCGTTCTCGATCAGTACCTTCAGCTCCTCGATGCGGGAGTAGACCTTGCCCTGCTCGTTCTTGGCCTCGTCATACTCGCTGTTCTCGGACAGGTCACCGAAGCTGCGGGCTTCCTTGATCTGCTCGGCAACCTCTTTCATGCGGACGGTTTCCAGCTCATAAAGCTCCTGCTTGATGGCGTCAAGGCGCTCCTGGCTCATTTTGAATCTGTTGGAATTCGGCATATTTACGCTCTCCTTTTCTCCGTCATGGGAGAATTATTGTATTTTGGCATTATATCCTTATTTTTCAGTGCTGTCAACTTTTACTCAGCAGGGTCAGCGCCGCCATCAGCTGCTGGTCGGCGGAGACGCTGGCGGTGCCGGTGCTCTCGCCGGTGGTGCCCTGGGTGGTGCCCGTGGCGGAAGCGTCGCTGTTGTAGGTGATCACGTCGGGCACCACACCGCCGTTGCGGCTGATGTCATTGCCGTTGCCGGTGATGTAGGTGCCGGTAGACAGCTGCAGGGCGCTGCCGTCGCTGAGGGTGATGGTCTCCTGGGTCCTGGTCTTGCCGGTGGTGGCCTCTCCCAGGATGGTGGCCCAGTTGTATTCCTGCAATACCGCCGCGCAAAGCTCTGCCTCGGCGAAGGTCCCCGTGTTCACCAGCACGCACATGGGCAGCTGGATGCACATCCCGTCAGACTGCACCACCTCCTGCTTGCCGTTCTTGTCCATCTCCGCAAACAGCACGCCGTTGGGCAGCAGATAGTCCAGGAAGGAAGCCACCTCGCTGCGCAGTCCGCCGGGGTTGTTGCGCAGGTCGATGCACAGGGCGATGGCCCCCTGGTTCAGCAGATCTTCAATGGCGTTGATGGCGTCCTGGCTGCTGCCGGCCTCGAAGTTACTGATCTGCACATAGCCCGCTTCGGTTTTCTCCAGTCGGGCATTCACCGCCGAGGTATAGACGGCGGAACAGTCCACCTCGATGGGGCTCTGCCCCCGGCCGAAGCCCAGGGTGAACTTGCCGTTCATCCTTGAGCGGATGGCCGTGCGGGCCTCCTCCAGGGTGTATTTGGTGATATCCTCGTCGTCAACCGAGGTGATGTACATCCCGGTGGTAAGCCCCGCCAGGGCCGCCGGAGAGGACGGGTTCACACCGATGACCTGAAACCCGCCGCCGTTTTCATCCTTGAGCATGGAGATTCCGATATCCTGATACTCGTTGGCAGAGGACAGCTGATAGGTCTTGTACTCATCGGAGGACATATACTTGCTCCAGGGGTCGTTGAGGCCGCTGACCATGGCCGCAGCAGCGTAGTTCCCCAGGGCCGTTCTGTCCACCTCGTCGATGAAGTTTTCATCGATCACGTCCTTGATCTCGATATAGCGCATGGCCTCGGCGTAATCCTCCTTGCCGCCCACGTTGTCCAGCATGGTATAGTAAGTATACGCCACGGCGCCGCTGATAATCAGGATGAAAGCAATCAGTACGAATTTCAGCCTGATCCTTATATTGAAGATTGCCGAAAAGAACTGGGCTATCGCGCTCAGCAAGCGGTTTCCTAAACTCTGCATCCAAAACCTCCTCTGTATTTACAGCCGTTTGCCGGACAGCCAATAAAGGCTGTCCGGCGGGGCTTGGTTTGATTCTTTTTTCAGACGCCCGCGTCTGCGGAAATGGTCAGGCCGCTGAAGAACTGCTCCGGGTCAATGCGGGTCCCGTTTTTCAGCACCTCAAAGTGCAGATGGGGCCCGGTGGAGTTGCCGGTGCTGCCCACCGCGCCGATGGTAGTTCCCTGAGAGACGGTCTGTCCCACAGATACGGAGATGGAGCTCAGATGGCCGTACAGCGTCACATAGCCGTTGCCATGGTCGATCATAATGCAGTTGCCGTAGCCGCCGTTCCATCCGGCCAGGGTCACGCTGCCGCCGTCGGAGGCGTAGACTGCCGTCCCCTGGTTGGAGGCAATATCAATGCCGGTGTGGCTCTTTTTCTGCCCGGTGATGGGGTGGACACGCAGTCCGAAGCGGCTGGACACATATACATAGGAAGCCACCGGCCACATAAAGCTGCCGCTGGCATTGGCGCTTCCGCCGCCGCCGCTGCCGCCGGCCGCCGCTGCGGCTGCTGCCGCCTCTGCTGCCCGCTGGGCCTCCAGCTCTGCCACCAGCTTGTCAATGGTGGCGTTGGCCGCGTCCTCTGCCGCCATAATGGCGTCATACTCCGCCTGGCGGTTCTCCAGGTCGTTTTCCAGGTTCAGGATGATCTGGATGGCTTCTTCAATGTCCTTCTCCAGTTCCTCCTGCTCCGCCTTCAGCTGGGCCTTCAGTTCCTCCAGCTCACTGCGGGTGTCCTCATAATCGGCCTTGACGCTCTCGGTATTTTCTCTGGCAGCGATGTAAGCATCCTCAAGCTGCCTGTCGCTCTCCATGATCTCGCCCACATCGTCCATAGCGGTGAGCATATCCGAAAAGCTGTCGGACTTGGAAATGATGGCCAGAATATTATAGCCGCCGTTTTCCTCCATGGCCCGGACCCTGGTCCGGTAACGCTCCAGCTGTTCATTTTCCAGGCGCTGGGCTTCCTCCAGCTCCGCCGCCTTCTCGGCGATCATCTCGTCGTAAAGCTCGATCTCCTGGTTGTTCAGCTGGATCTGCTGGAGGGTGTACATATTCCGCTCGTCCATGGCCTGCTTCTGGGCCACCACGTCGGCTTTCTCGGCCTCCAGGGCCTCCACAATGGCCTGCTTTTCCTGGCGCTGGGCCCGGATGACGTTGCGCTGCGCTTTCAGCTCGTCGATCTGGCTCTGGGTCACCGCATAGGCCGGGACCGGGAACGCCTCGCTGACCGCCGTACCCATCAGCAGTACCGACAGGCACAGCGCCACAGCTGCTCTAATCTTTCTCTTATTCATATCTTTATCCCTGTCTGTTCTACAGGCTCAGCAGTTGTAATAGGTAAGCCCGGAGAAATAGGAAGCCGGGTCTACTCTGCTTCCGCCTACAAAGACTTCAAAGTGGCAATGCACGCCGGTGGCTCTGCCGGTGTCGCCCAGGTAGCCGATGGTCTGCCCCTGCTCCACCCAGCTGCCGGCAGTCACAGCCATGCCGGACATATGGGCATACAGGGTGGTCATGTCGCCGTGATCGATCACCACATAGTTGCCGTAGGCCCCGTCGTAGGAGGCCGTGACCACGGTGCCGGAGGCAGCGGCAACAATGATGTTGCCGGCGTTGTTGAAGCCGTCGATATCAATGCCGTTGTGGGTAGCGGTCTTGCCGGTGAAGGGGTCGGTACGGGTGCCGAAGCGGCTGGTGACCCGGGTGCTGCAGGGCACAGGCCACATCAGGCCGTTTCCGCTGACGGTGCTGCCGCCGCCGGCATTGTTGATGGCGTCCTGAATTTTTTCTTCACTGTAGGGCGGTTCCTCGCCATTGGCCGCCGCTTCCTCATTGGCCTGCTGCATCTGGTCGGCAAGGCCGGCATTCTGGGCCGCCTCCTGGGCTTTCTTCCGCTGGTACTCGGCGATCATGTTGGCGATGGCAGCTGCCGCATTGGCCTCTGCCGCCTCCGCCGCTTCATATTCCTGGATGGCCTTCTCGATTTCCTCCTGAAGGTCCTCCAGTTCCTTGGCGTTTTCCTGGATCTGGCGGCCCAGCTCGGTCCGTTCTTCCTCCAGTTCCTTCTGCGCGGCTTCATACTCGGCCTTTTCCGCCTCGTATTCCGCCTTGACGGCCTCGGTCTCTTCCCGGGCTTCTATGTAGGAGTCCTGCAGGGCCCTGTCGCTCTCCATGATCTCGCCCATGTCGTCCATGGCGGTCAGCAGTTCCGAGAAGTTCTGGGAGTTGACGATCAGCGCCAGGATATTAAAGCCGCCGCTTTCCTCCATGGCTCTTACTCTGGTCTGATAGCGGGCCAGCTGCCGTTCTTCCTTGGTTCTGGCCGCTTCCACTTCTTCGGCCTTTTCCTCAATGAGCTTGTTATACTCATCGATTTCTTCCGCCACCAGGGTCAGCTGTTCGTTGGCCAGGCGGATCTGCTCGTCCAGGGCCGCCTTCTGCTCCAGCACATTTGCCTGCTGTTCCTTCAGCTGCTCCAGCCGCTGCTGACACTCCTTCACCTGGCTGGAAAGGCTGGCCTTCTGGGACTTCAGATCATCCAGCTCGTCGGCATAGGCGCTTACCGGGATCACGCTGAGCACCAGGGATGCCAGCATCATCACACACAGTACGACCGCAATGACCGAAGCAATTTTCTTGTTGTTCATGGTGTTCTCCTTTGGCAATGTAAGACCGCCGGCCGGGCGCTTGCGCCCTTCCGGCCGTTCGGGGCATACTGCCCCTGGTTATGATAGACGCTCAAACTTTCAAATAGTTCCTGATGGCGTTGACGCCGCCGAATGCACCCACCATAATCCCCGTAGCCATGTAAACGATAAACACCGGCATGGCCACGCTGCTAAAGGGAACCACGGAGATAAAGCTGCCTGCCAGGCCGCTGACCAGGCGGCTGGAAATCAGGCTGTAAACGCCCCACTCCGCCACGAAGGCCAGACCGCCGCCCAGGATACCCAGAACCAGGCCCTCCACCACGAAGGGCAGGCGGATAAAGCCGTTGCTGGCGCCCACCATCTTCATGATGGCGATCTCCTCACGGCGGCCAAAGGTGGCAAGCTTAATGGTGTTGGACATGATGAACACGGAGACAAACACCAGAATCACGATCAACACCAGAGATACTACACTAACAATGTTGCGAACAGTGACGAAAAAGCTGGCATATTCCAAATGAGCGTTGACCTTTGCCACGCCGGGCACGGCCTCCAGATCAGCCTTGGTGTTGCTCATCAGGGCGATGTCCGCCAGCTGGATCACGAAGCGGTGACGGAACACGTCGGCGTCGATGCCCACGCCGAAGTCCTCGTCATACTGGCTCATGAAACGGTCCATGGCGTCATCCCGGGAGACGAAGGTAACACTGGCCACATTGGGCACCGCCTCAATGCTGCTCTGCATGGCGGCAGCCTCCGCCTCGTCCTTGATCTCCTCGTCCACGAAGGCCACGATCTCGTTCTCGTTTTCCAGATCCTTGATCAGCGCGTCAATATTCACCGACAGCAGGGACACGCTGCCCATGATGATCAGGCAGGCCATAATAATGGTCACCGACGCGAAAGACATGAAGCCGTGAGTGAAAATGCTGCGGAAGCCCTCACGGATCAGATAACTGTACCTACTCAATCTCATAGCTGTAATACCCATCCATTCCGTCGCTGATCAGGTTGCCGCCATCGATGGTGATAACCCGCTTGGAGAAAGCGTTGACCAGCTCCTTCTCGTGGGTCACCACCATCACGGTGGTGCCCATCTCGTTGATCTTTTCAAACAGCAGCATCAGCTCCAGGCTGCGCACCGGGTCCAGGTTGCCGGTGGGCTCGTCCGCCACGATCATCCTGGGGTTATTCACCAGGGCGCGGGCGATGGCCACACGCTGCTGCTCGCCGCCGGACAGCTCATTGGGCATCCGCTTTTCGCGGCCCTCCAGGCCAACCAGCTCCAGTATGTAGGGCACCCGCTTTTTGATGTCCTTGTTGGCGGCGCCCACCACACGCATGGCGAAGGCCACGTTGTCGTAGACGTTCATGTTCTCGATCAGGCGGTAATCCTGGAAAATGACGCCCAGGGTTCTGCGCATTTTGGGCAGCTTGCGCCGCTTGATTTTGCTCATGTCGAAATCATTGACAATGATCTCGCCGGAAGTGGGACGGATCTCGCCGGTGATCAGCTTCATGATGGTGGTCTTTCCGCTGCCGGAGGGGCCCACCAGGAACACGAACTCGCCATCCTCGATGGTCAGGTCTATTCCGTCCAGCGCCAGAGTGTTGCTGCTTTCATAGACCTTTCTCACATTTTTCATATGAACCATAGATCAATAGTCCTCCAAACTCGTCTTTGCCGGGGAATATATTGGTCGCTCAGTACTTGCTGTTGTTCAGGGAATCCAGATACTGTTTGACCATCATAGCCACCTTGAACACGATTGCGTGGTCGAACTCACGCAGGTCAAGGCCGGTTATTTTCTTGATCTTTTCCAGCCGGTACACCAGGGTGTTGCGGTGCACATACAGCTTGCGGGAGGTTTCGGAGACGTTCAGGTTGTTCTCAAAGAACTTGTTGATGGTCTCCAGGGTGTCCTCATCCAGAGTCTCAATGGGTTTTTTCTTGAACACCTCGTTGAGGAACATCTCGCACAGGGTGGTGGGCAGCTGATAGATGATGCGGCCCAGACCCAGATTTTCATAGTTGATGATGCTCTTTTCGCTTTCAAAGACCCGGCCCACATCGATGGCCACCTGGGCCTCCTTGTACTTGTCCGCCAGCTCCCGCAGATGGCGGGCATTGGTGCTGATGCCGATGACGGTCTTGATGCCCAGTTCTTCCATCAGGGTCTTTTCGATGGTCTTGGCGGTTTTCAGAATTTCCTCCGGGCAGTTGGCGGAGGGCAGGGACTTGACCACCACGATGTCCGTCTCGTTGATGTTCAGCACGAAGTCCTTCTGCTTGTCCACGAACAGCCGCTGCACCAGCTCCACCGCCGCCACATCCGGGTTCTCCATCTGCCGCACCAGCAGCACCACCCGGGGCTCATCGGTGACAAAGTGCAGCTCTTTGGCCCGGACATACACGTCGCCGGGCAGGATGTTGTCGGAAATGATGTTCTTTACGAAGGCTGCCTTGTTGTGCTTCTCCTCGTAATTGTTCTTGGCCTCGTTGAAGGCCACCGCCGCAATGGCGCAGATGGTGCGGCTCATGGAATCGTTGCCCTCGGTGAAGGCCGCATAATCCAGTTTGGGGCTGGGTGAGGACAGGGGGCAGTAGATCCGGCTGGCCGTGGCTACCGTCTGCTCTCCTCCCTCAAAGTCACTGAGGTGGAAATCGTCAAGCCGGGAGCCGATCATGGCAAGCTCGCTGCTGGCCACCACAAAGCCCTGCTCATCCACCACGCCAAGGGTCCTGTCAACGCTGTCTTTCATCTGGATAATCACATTTTGAAATATCCTGCTGGACATAAACTCAGCCTCCTATATATCTGTCGCATCCCACGCGCTGCTCTGGTCAAATTACCATATGCTGAAATCTCTCTTTTTACATTTTAACGCATTATTATGTAATTTTCAATAGAAATTCTCTCGGTTTTTTGTGAACTTTTTTTCTAATGTGTGGTTTACGCTCAAAAAAGCTGAGGAATGGAGGCGCTTTTTAGACTAATTCTCCAGAGCATCCTGCCCAAACAGTTTTTCAATATCCGCCGCGTCCAGCTCCCGCCAGCCGCCGGGGGACAGCGTTTCTCCCAGCGCCAGGCCGCCGATGGACAGCCGCCGCAATTCCTTCACCGGGGCGCCCCGGCTGGCCAGCATCCGCTTCACCTGGTGGTATTTCCCTTCCATCACCGTCACCAGGCACTCCCCTTCTCCCAGCAGCTCCAGCGCCGCCGGCAGGCACCTGGTCCCGTCGCCCAGCACCAGGCCCTTTCGGAAGGCCTCCCGGTCGGCTTCGTCCAGCTTCCCCTCCACCCGGGCATAATAGCGCTTCTCAATGCCGGATTTGGGGGAAATGACCCGGTGGGCAAAATCCCCGTCGTTGGTCAGCAGCAGCAGGCCGCTGGTGTCCTTGTCCAGCCGTCCCACCGGGAACAGGCCCATCCGCCGCATCTCCGGGCTCACCAGATCCAGCACCGTTTTCTGCTTTCCGTCCTCCGTGGCACTGAGCACCCCCGGGGGCTTATCCATCATATAATAATGGAAGCTCTTGTAGCGCAGCTCCTCCCCGTCCAGGGCGATGCGGCAGCGCTCGCTGTCCACCTTGGTCTCCGGCGCGGTGACGGCTCTGCCGTCCACCGTGACCCGGCCCCGTTTGATCATCTGCCTGAGTTCGCTGCGGCTGGCGATGCCCAGATCGCCCAGCAGCTTGTCCAGCCTCATCAGCGGCATTTCCCGCCCTCCTGTCCGTTCAGATAGAGGTAATTATAGCATACTTCCCCTGAAAAATGAATAGGCTGTCTTGAGGTGAGACGGAATGTACAAAACCCATGTGCTGACCAAGAAAAAGGCCCTGGCCATCGTGCTGCTCATCGGCCTGGTGCTGTTGGTGCTGATCGGCCTTCGCTGGTATACCGGCCGTTCCCCCCGCTGCGACCTTTCCACCCTGGAGGGCCGTCAGGCCTTTCTGTTGGACCTGGGCTGGGAGATTGACCCGGACAGCGAGGAGTTTCGCACGGTGGTGGTCCCCGAAAAGCTTGAGGGCATCATGAGCCAGTATAACCGTATGCAGCTGGCCCAGGGCTATGACCTGAGCGCCCACCTGGGCGAAAGCTGCCAGCAGTACAGCTACCGGCTCCTGAACTACCCGGACAGTGATAATCCTGTGTTCGTGACGCTGTATGTCCAGGGCTCCCAGCTCATCGCCGGAGATATCCACTCCAACGCCCTCAACGGCTTCATGCACGGTCTGAAAAAGATTACCAAATAGCGCTCCTGGCTCCCTCCGTCTCCCGGATGGGGGCTTCTTTTTTGCCGGATGCCCGAGTTGGGAAAGGATTATTTGCTTGTCAATTGTACACAGGCAAACTTAAACCAAGCTAAAAAATCTTTTGAAAAATGCAAATATGTTTCACCTGCTGCATTGGCGGCGCAGCCGCCTGAGAGGTTCGTTCTCCAACAGACGAGCCATTGCGTGCTTCCCCCCCTTGCCTCCCTCTGACGAGGGAGGTGGCAAAAATCTGTGATTTTTGACGGAGGGAGAGAAAATAAAAGCCTGAAGCGCCTCGCTTCCTCGCACTATGTTTTTTGACAATTTGACAAGCTAAACTGCTCCCCGGCAAAAGCCGGGGAGCAGTTTTCATATAGATTCCTTATTTCCTGTTCAATTCAAAATAGCCGCTGTGCAGGAAATCCACCGTATCCAGCAGCTTTCCGCAGCCGTAGTCATACACCAGCAGCGTGATGCCCAGGTCACGGAAGGAATAGACGATGCTGCCGTTTTCCGTCACCGCCGCCTGCGCAAAGTCCACAGCGTAGTCCTTCCCGTCGATGACAAAGCTGCTCCCCTGCTGGCTCACCTGGCCCGCCGCCTGGTCGATCAGCCAGGCCCCGCTGCCCTCGGAGAGCAGCTCCTCCTCGCTGACCCCCAGCTTGGACAGCTCTTTCACAAAGCCGAGATAAGGCTCCCGGTTCTCCCAGTCGCCGTTTTTGATCAGCAGCACGGCCCGGCCGCCCCGCTGCAGCTCCGTGATATAATCCGCCGCTTCCATGATGCTGCGCAGATACCCGTCGTTGATGTTCTCTGCGTTCACATCCCAGCTGGCGTAGGCGCTGTCCCCCCGGTGATCGGTCAGCATCACCGTGTCCAGCAGAATTTCTGCCAGACTGCGGCTCAGCTTTCTGGCCCCGGCCAGATTCAGATGGGTGTCAAAATAGAAGTCCTCCCCGGTGATGCCGGTTTCCTCCCCCATCTCGTTGAAGTTGTAGAAGGCCAGCCCCTCCCGCGCCGCGATCTGCTCCACCGCATTGCAATAGGGCTGATACTTTTTCAAATCCACCGTGGGGGTCTTTACCAGAATCAGCGGAATTGCTTCCTCCCGGCACAGATTCACAATCCGGCCGAAATAGTCCAGGCTCTTCTGGCTGATCTCCGCCACCTCGGTGATGGCGGCAGCATCGCCCAGGTCAAAATTCCCGTGGCCGTAGAGGGCAAAGCTGCCCTTCTCGTTCACCAGCCCCTCCGACCAGGGGAAATAATTGAAATCCTCCTGCGTCACCTCGCCGTAGCGCTGGTGATACAGCGGCAGCCCCAGCATCAGGGCCGCCCAGCGGTCCTGTGGGGCGGTAACCTGCACCGCCTCCCATTTGTTCCGGCTCGGCTTCATTCCCGCCACATTTTTCAGCTGGGTGGCCTCGTCGGCGTACGCCCAGTCATAGCTCAGCCCGCCGATCTCCAGCACCACCGCCTTGGGCGTCTGGGTTTTCAAAGCCTCCACCAGAAAATGGTAGCTGTTCCACATAGGCTGCACTCCGCCCCACAGGGCGAAGGCGCTGATGCCGTATTCCTGCCACAGCGTGGCCGTGTCCACGTGCACGCCCATATGGCTGTTGCCCAGCAGCAGCACATCCACCGTCCCCGGTTCCTGGGCGTAGAAGCTCTGCATGGGCTTCACCCCGTCATAGCGCTTGAGCAGCAGCACCCTGTCGATTATGTAAACCGATCCCAGGGTCAGCACCAGCACCAGCAGCAGGGCCAGCGTCCGTTTCAAAACAGTTTTCATCGCCGCCCCCTCAGAATCCCGCATAGATAAAGGCGCTGGCAGAATATTCCCCGCCGTAAGCGCCGAAGATCACAATGCTCATCAGCAGCGCCCAGCACACCAGGGCACGGGCCGCGAAGCCCTGCCTCAGGATGCAGCCGCTGTCATAGCCCTTTTCCCGCAGGGCGGATACCAGCCCCAGCAGCCCCAACGCCGCCAGCAGGATCCCCCAGTCCAGAGCGCTGATGCCGAAGCCGGCCAGGGTCCCGTCAAACAGGGCCCAGGGCGCAAAGCCGCTGAGCATGTTCCGGCAGTAGACCAGGCCCTTCACCAGGCTCTCCGAGCGGAAGAAGATCCAGGCAAAGCTGACCAGCGAAAAGGTCACCAGCCGCTGCCCGGCCCGGAAGGCTTCGCTCTCCATGCGGATGCCCAGCCGCTGATACAGCCGCGTCCGCCCCTGCCGGGTCAGATGCCCCACTACCTGGTACACGCCGTGCAGCGCCCCCCAGAGCACGAAGCTCCAGGCCGCGCCGTGCCACAGGCCGCTGACCAGAAACACGATCATGATGTTAACATAACGCCGGAACGTTCCCTTCCGGCTGCCCCCCAGGGGGAAGTACAGATACTCGGTGAACCAGCTGGTCAGCGAGATGTGCCATCGCCGCCAGAAGTCCTGAATGCCCGTGGCCAGATAGGGCTGGCGGAAGTTGTCCCCCAGCCGGAAGCCGAAGAGCCGGGCGATGGCGATGGCCATATAGCTGTAACCGGCGAAGTCGGCGTAGATCTGCATGGTGTAGGCCAGGGAGTTCACCATCAGCACCGACCCGTGATAGTCGTAGTATTCCACGAACAGCTTGTCGGTCATGATGGCAAGCCTGTCAGCGATCACCAGCTTCAAAAACGCGCCCCACAGGAAGCACAGCAGAAAGAAGCTGAAATCCTCATACCGCAGCCCCCGCTTTTCCCGGATCTGGGGCAGCAGCTCCCGCCCCTTCTGGATGGGGCCGGAAATCACTGTGGGGAAGAAGCAGACAAAGAGAGCGTAGCTGATGATGTCCCGCTCCGGCTCCAGCTTCCCGTTGTACACATCAAACAGATAGGAACAGCTCTGGAACACATAGAAGCTGAGGCCCACCGGCAGCAGGATGGCCGGCAGGGAGAAGCCCAGGGCCGCCCCCAGTCCCCCCAGCAGGAAGCCGGTGTACTTGAACACCAGCAGCACAACCAGCAGAAGCACCGCCGCCGCCATGCAGCTGCGCCGGTCCCGGCCGCTCAGCCGCCCGCCCAGCCAGCCAACGCCGGTGCACAGCAGCAGAAGCAGCACATATTTAAAATCATAGCTTGCGTAAAACACAAGGCTTGCCAGCAGCAGGACCAGATTCTGCCCCCTTGCCGACCGCGCCATGGCGTAGACGGCAAAGCATACCGGCAGAAACAGCGCCCAGAACTGTAGGTTCACAAATGACATAGCTTCTCCGTTCCGCCGCCCTTTGGCGGCAGCAGTTTACAGCAGGATGACCCCCGCCTTCTCGCAGATCTCCATGGTGTCGCCGTCCCAGATGGAGGCCTGCACCTCGCCGATGTGGGCCTTGCCCAGCAGCAGCATGGAAAGCCGGGACTGGCCGATGCCGCCGCCGATGGTCAGGGGCAGCTCGCCGTTCAAGAGGGCCTTGTGATAGGGCAACTCCCGCCGGTCGTCGCAGCCGGCCTGGGTCAGCTGCCGGTCCAGGGCCGCCGGGTCCACCCGGATGCCCATGGAGGAAATCTCGAACGCGCAGCCCAGCAGCTCGTTCCAGAACATGATGTCCCCGTTGAGACTCCAGTCGTCGTAGTCCGGGGCCCGGCCGTCATGGGGCTTGCCGGAGCGCAGCGGCGCGCCGATGCCGATGATGAAGGCGGTGCCGTGTTCTTTCAGGTAGGCGTTCTCCCGCTCCTTGGATGTAAGGCCCGGGTACATGTCCTCCAGCTGCTGGGCGGTGACAAAGCTCACCTGCCGCTTCAGCTTGGGCAGGACGGAAAGCTGGGGATAGATGGCCTGCATGGTGTCCTGGGTGTCGCAGATGGCGCTGACAATGTCCATCACTGTCAGCTTCAGATAGTCCAGGTTCCGGTTCTCCGCCAGGATCACCTTCTCCCAGTCCCACTGGTCCACATAGACCGAGTGGAGGTTGTCCAGCTCGTCCTCATCCCGGCGGATGGCGTTCATGTCGGTATAGATGCCCTTGCCGGGGAAGAAGCCGTAGCGCTTGAGAGCCAGCCGCTTCCACTTGGCCAGGGACTGCACCACCTCCGCCCGGTGGTCGGAACGGAGGATGTCAAAGGAAACCGGCCGCTCATAGCCGTTCAGGTTGTCGTTCAGGCCGGACTTCTCGTCCACGAACAGCGGTGCCGACACCCGGTACAGGTTCAGCTTCGCCCCCAGATTGTCCTCAAACAGCCGCTTTAACAGGCTGATGGCCTTCTGCGTATCATAAATGGAAAGGATGCTTTTGTAGCCTTCGGGAATGGTTGTTTTCATGTTTTTCTCCTGCCTTATTTCTTTTCTTCACTGAGCAGCGCCACGATCTTCTGATAGTAGCCCTCCGCGTCCCGGCGGAAATTTTTCTGAATCTGTTTTGCCTGCTCCTCCCCGGCGCAGAGGAAGCTGAGATGGATCACCTCTCCCACCCCGTCGGACATGGCCAGCTCCACCGTCACGCCGCCCTGATCGCTGTGGTATTTTGCGGTGATCATGGCGGCCCGGCGCATCCGCTCCTCCACCGGGGCGATCAGCTTCTGGGCCTTGGTGCGCACCGAGTAGGGCAGGCTGCTCTCCACCGCGTCGGCGTTCCGCTCGCCCTTTTCCGTGATGCAGTAGCCCTCCTCACTTTCGGTGACATGCCCCGTCTCCACCAGCTCCGCCAGACAGTCGGAATAGTCGAAGTAGCCCACGCCGCTGTCGCACTGGCAAAGCTCCGCCAGGGTCTCCGGGTCCACCGTCCCCGGCAGCCGCCGCAGAATATAGAGGATCAGGATCTTGATATCCAGCTTTTCATGAATGAATCCCAGACGTTCCATGGGCACCTCCATAACGCATACAGTAATACATCGTAGTATTATAACCTGCCTTCGCCTCTTTTTTCAAGTCTTAATTCACACTGCCCCCGCCGGCGCATACACTGTAATGAAGCTTCTTCAATCCAGACAACAGGAGGTATATCCATGGCCGACAGAGTTGTGCCCGGGCCTGTTGAAAGCTCGGCAAGCATTCGGGAAGCCGTATGTATCAATACCAGAAAGATATTCGACAGCTGTAGGGATAAGGACTGCGTGGACGATCTGCGGGTATTCCCCACCGTCCGCTCCCAGTCCTACATAGAAAACGCCCTGAGCATCCGGCCCAAGCGGGCGGAGCTGTTGTATGTGGACGTCAGCGTGGAGCCCGTCACCTTCAACCGGGGCTACTATACCGTGGACTGCACCTTTTTCTACCGCATCACCGGCGAGACCTTCCCCGCCGGCCAGACCTGTACCGGCCTTGCGGTGTTTGACAAGCGGGTCATGCTCTTCGGCAGTCTGGGCAGCGTCAAGTCCTTCGCCTCTGACAGCGTCCTGCCGGTGGCGGACATTGACGATCTGCCTGTGGCCGTGGTCAACTCCGTGGACCCCATCATTCTCCACAGCAAGCTGACCGACGCCGAGTGCCTGCTGCCCACCGAGCTGGAGCTGCGCAGCATCCCGGACTTCATCACCGCCGCCTTCGACGAGGCCCTTGTCCTCACCGACACCGCCCGCCGCTGGTTTGCCACCATCGGCCAGTTCAGCATCATCCGCCTGGAGCGGGACACCCAGCTTCTCATCCCCGCCTATGACTACTGCCTGCCCGATAAGGAATGCCCCGGCACCATCAGTGAGGATGACCCCTGCACCCTATTCAGCCGCATCCGCTTCCCGGTGGAAGAGTTCTTCCCTCCCGACAACATTTGCCAGGAAGAGGACTACAGAGCCATGAAATAAGGATAGCCGCCCACCGGGCGGCTATCCTTTTGTTTTTCTTCATCAAAGGCTTCCCTCGAGGAATCAAGCCTTCCCCTTGAGGGGAAGGTGCCCAGTGTACGCACTGGGCGGATGAGGTGGAACCCCTGCGTCTCTACCGGCAGCAGCAACAATGCGTCCAAAGGCTCCCTCTGACGAGGGAGCTGACTGAGGGAGAGACAATAAACGGCGAAATCGAATAGGGTTTTTTCTCTCCCTCCGTCAAAAATCAAAGATTTTTGCCACCTCCCTCGTCAGAGGGAGGCATGAATAGGCTCCCCTATGAACTCAGGAGAAAATCAGTCCACTGTCGCAGGGGAAGACGATGTGGCTGCCCTGACCGGCGAAGAAGCGGGCGGTCAGCGCCTCGTCCAGCAGCTCGGGCTCGCCGGTGACGTGGCTCAGCTGCTCCTCCGTCAGGAGAGAGGCCAGCAGGGCGGGCAGATCGGAAAGGGCCTCGTCCTCAAAGCTGTCCACGGAGGCCAGACAGTAGACATCCTCCACCACCGCCACCAGCAGGAACTTGTGGCCATTGATGGAAATGACGCTGCCGGGGCCGAAGGAACCAGTACCGTCATCAGTGACAGGACTGGCAATGGCCTGCCAGATCAGGGTCAGCACATTGGGGCAGTCGGCGGTGTAGCTGGTGCCCTCAACGGTGATGGCCTGCTTGGTGAGAACGCCGTCCAACAGCTGGTATTCCTGGGTATAGCCGGCATACACATAGCCCTCTTTGGTGAACTGGGTGAGATCCAGCACTTGGCCCGGCGTGCAGTATTCTTCCAAGGTTTTGGTTCCATCGTTGTCCACCAGAACGCCGTACCAGGTGGTGTCGCCCAATTTGACAGTTCCGTAGTTGGTTCTCGGACAACCTTCGTTGACAATGCCGGTGGTGTTGTTGATAATCACGCCGCCATCATTATTGTTCACGGTGCCGTTGTTGGTTTCCACGGTGCCTGGGTTGTAGTCCACGGTACCGTTGTTGGTGGTTACGGTGCCCTCGTTGCCATATATGCAGTTGTTGTTAGTTTCCACGGTGTTGCCGTTTTCTTCCACGGTGCCGTTGTTGGTGGTCACAGTGCCCTTGTTGGTGGTTACGGTGCCGTTGTTGGTAGTCACGGTGCCGAAGTTGGTGGTCACGGTGCCGCTGTTGGTGCCCATCGTATCGCCAGTAGGAATTTCGGTTACTGTTGTACCGGCCGGGTTATTATCCATCGCAAAGGCGGATACAGGCAGGCTGCAGATGAGCAGCAGGGCCAGGAGGGTGGAAATAAAGCGTTTGGTTTTCATAGGGGTGTCTCCTTTCTTGCTTGCCCCGGCTTTCCGGGGGTGGGGTAAAGGCGGAAGCCATCGTCTGCCCTGGGGGGCTATGGCGCGTGCCGCGATTGAGTTGTTCCGCAGGCCAGAGGTCCTGGTTAACGCACCAATTTTCCTTCTAATTAATTTATATTTTGCCAGAAGGATTCCGTTTCGTCAAGGGGATTTGGGAAAAAGTTTTCTGCGGGAGGAGAAACTCGCTGTGTTTTGCTCCCTGGCTCCCTCTGACGAGGGAGCTGACTGAGGGAGAGACAATAAACGGCTAAATCGAATCGAGCTTTTTCTCCTTCCCCTTTTTTAAATATTATGTAAACCGTTTATCAGCCCATCCCCCACACCAGCCAGATGTACACCGCCCCCACCAGCACCGCCGCCAGCGTGAAGGGCACGCCGATGCGCAGAAAGTCCCGGGTGGTGACGGTCTCTCCGTTTTTCCGCAGGATGCCGATGGCCGTGATGTTGGCGGAAGCGCCGATGGGGGTCAGGTTGCCTCCCAGCGTAGCCCCGGTCAAAAGCCCGAAGTAGAACACATAGGGCTCTTCTCCCATCAGCCCCGCGATGCCCTGCACCACCGGCAGCATGGTGGCCACATAGGGGATGTTGTCAATGAAGGCCGACAGCAGCACCGACACCCCCACCAGCAGCCCATACAGCAGCAGCGGCCTATGCCCCGCCAGTTCATAGAAAATCCCCGCCGCCGCGTCGATCAGTCCGGCCGCCCGAATCCCTTCAATCACCATGAACAGGCCAAAGAGCAGCAGCAGTGTTTCCTGATCCAGTTCCTTCAGCACCCGCTTCAGGGGGGCCGCTCCCCTCGCTTTCACGCAGGCGCGTATCAGCCCCACCAGGCACAGCATCAGGCAGCTCAGCCCGCTGCGCAGTTCATACAGCCGGAGCAGGGCGCTGTTCTCCGGCTGCGGCAGGAAGGACACCCCGATCAGCAGCAGCACCGTGGCAATCATCAGCAGACTGGGGAAGCGGTCCTCCACCGCTGTCTCCACCCGGCAGCTGACCGGGGCCTTTTCCCGCCGGAACAGCACCAGCAGCACCAGCAGCGAGGCCAGGGCCCCCAGCTCCACCCCCCAGAAGATGCCGGGCCTTCCCTCCATCCAGAAAAAGTCCATGAAGTTCATCCCCGCAAAGCTGCCCAGCAGCATACTGGTGGTGTCCCCCACCATGGTGGCCGCCCCCTGCAGGTTGGAGGAGACCGCAATGGCGATCAGCACCGGCACCGGGGAGATTTCCAGCTTTCTTGCAATGGCTAGGCCCACCGGGGCCACCATCAGCACCGTGGCCACATTGTCCACAAAGGCGCTGATAACCCCGGCAAACAGGGCCAGCGCCGTCACCGCCCACATCACGTTGGGCACCCGCTGCAGCAACAGCTCCGTAAGCCGCTCCGGCATCCGGCTCTCAATAAACAGGCTCACCAAACCCATGGTGGCGGCGATCATCAGCAGCACATTGTAGTCCACCGCCCCCAGGGCGGAGGCCAGATTCATCGGGTACAGCTCCAGATAGCCCATCAGCAGGAACACCCCCGCCGCCCCCAGGGCGATCCAGGGCCGCCAGGCCTGCAAAGCCAGCATCAGCACATAGGTAAGTACAAAAACGATCAGGGCAGGAATCAAATTCTCACCACTCCTTCCATGCAAAATTGCGTTCGTTCTATAATATCACGCGCTCCCGTAAAAATGCCGCTAAAAAAATACGGGATTCACGCCTGATTCATGTTTTTTTGGGGGCGGATATGTTATAATGAAAAAAAATCCAACAGAAATGAAGGGACAAAGCCATGGATGAACTGGACGAAAGAGTGGAACTGATCCCCTTAGGCGAGGCCAAGGCCCTGGCCGCCACGGAGTTTGCCAAGCAGCTGCTGGAAACGGCGGTTGACTATAAGGAGCTGCGGATGATGTACGCCTGCGCCATCAAGGAGGTGCAGACCAAGTTTGAGGTGCTGGAAACGGAGTTCAAGGTCCGCTATCAGCGCAACCCTATCTCCTCCATCCAGACCCGGCTGAAAAGCAGTTCCAGCATCATTGAGAAAATGATCCGCAAGGGCATCCCCTTCTCCATGGAGAATCTGGAAGCGCAGATCCATGACCTGGCCGGCATCCGGGTGATCTGCTCCTATGTGGATGACATCTATGCCCTGGCCGATGCGCTCACCAGCCAGGATGATATCACCCTGGTGGAGAAAAAGGATTATATCAAGCACCCCAAGCCCAACGGTTACCGCAGCCTGCACCTGATCGTCAGCGTCCCGGTGTTCTTCTCCCGGCAGAAGCGGCAGATCAAGGTGGAGGTGCAGATCCGCACCATTGCCATGGACTTCTGGGCCAGTCTGGAGCACCAGATGAAATACAAGCGGGAAATTCCCGATCAGCAGCATATCGTGGAGCAGCTGAAAAACTGCGCGGAGGACATCGCCCGGGTAGACAGGGAGATGATGGATATCCGCCGCCGGCTGGAGGAATCGGTGGATGAACCCACGGAGGATGACATCCTCATCGCCCGCCTGAAAAAGCTGGACACGCCCATATTGTAAACGCCGCAGGCTCTCCTTCCCAAGGAGAGCCTGTTTTTTTGCATCGCAAAAGACTGAGAGGTTCTGACCGCTGATACATATTGTCAGTCATCCCGTTCTCCACAGCAATGGTGTCAATAGCAATCATGCTGCCTTCAGTGAATTTCAATTCCACACGGGCAGTATCCATGTTGAACTTACAAGACAATAAGGTTTTCATGGTATGTCCTCCAAAATCAAATAATAAGCAAAAATCCCGTCTGACTTCCTGTTAGAAATCAGACGGGATTTGTCCGTATGCACCCCGGATACCGTCGGCTGACAGTGGATAAGCAGTCCGTTCCTTATTCCTGTTAAGCCAAGCCTTTCCGGGTTTTCTGACCCGGTTTTTTTATTGAAAACGCCATGTTTATTGCGCGGAGGGACTTGAAGCCGGGAGCGCATCTTAATCCACAAATGGCGCAGAAATATCCATAGCATATTTTTTCATGTAAGACAAGTACAGCTTCTCCACATGAGACAGGTTTTCAAATTCCCTGTGTCCAAGCCCATAGGTAAAGCTCAATTCCGGGCTGATTTCCACACAGGAAATATCCGCATCCCGATGGAGCATCGCCGCAAACTCCCTGGCATGCAGGGACACGCCCATACCGGTTTTTACCAGCTCAATGCAGCCAACGGAACTGCCTTCGTAGACAACATCGGGGGATATTTTTTCCTGGTTGAAGGCTGTTTGGATCAGATTGGAAAGAGAGCCGCCCCGGGTGGGCAGCAAAAGCCGCTCGCCTGCAAGCTGGTGCAGACTGACCGTCTGCGCTTCCGCACAGGGATGGACTTTGGGGAAAATAGCAACAATGGAACTTTTGACCATGGGCATGAAGGTAAACTCCTCCGGTCCCCGGAAATTGGAAAAAGTGGGAAATATGTTGAAAAGCTTTCTTCGGAACATATCATACAGGCTGAATTCATCCGCTTCTATCAGTGAAAAGCTGATGCTGGGGTAAGCCTTCTGGAAGCCGGTAATGTATTTCGCCATATTGTAATACTGCGGATTCTGCATAACGGCAATGGTGAAGGACGGTGCAGACTGGTTCTTGTAATTATCCATCTCCATTTCTGATTCGGTGCAAAGTCTGGCAATCTCTTTGGCGTAGGGCAGATACCGCTCCCCCGCGCCGCTGAGCCGGATGCTTCTGGTCGTGCGTTCAAACAGAGCAACCCCCAGCTCTTGCTCCAGCGCCTTGATGTGCTTGGACAGCGATGACTGCGATATAAACAGGCGGGAGGCCGCTTCACTGAAATTAAGACATTCCGCCAGGATCACAAATTCTTTTATGGTTCCGGTTTCCATCCGCTTCACTCTCCCGGGTTCGATTTATTCCGTTCCGGAATAAATTATACAGGATTTGGAATTGCTTTGCAACAAAAATAACGATATAAAATAATCGTGTCATTTCTTTGTCAATTCCGCAGACAGAGATCGAAAGAGAGCGAAAAAAATGATTAAGGGAGGAAAATAATATGCTATTCCAAGTGTACGGCGAAAACTCCATGTATCAGATTCTCGGCTGGGTTCTGGTGTTCACGGCCCTGGTTCTGACCAATGAGATTCAGAGACGGTCGAAACTCGGCGGCTATGGCTTCTTTGTGGGTGTGCTGGGCGCGCTGACGGTGTACTTCATCGCCATCTACGTGGGGGCAGCCCGGGGCGCCCAGTGGGCCCTGAACAACCCCACTTATCTCTACATGAACAGCTGGTTCCACTACGCCAAGCTGTATGCCGCGGCCGCCGGGTGCATCGGCTTCATGTGGCTCAAGTACCATACGGCTCTGGGCAAAAAGGACTGGTTCAAGGTCTTCCCCTTTGTGATCGTGGCCATCAACATTCTGATTGCTGTTGCCAGCGACTTTGAAAGCGCCATCAAGGGCTCCATCGCACTGGCTGAAACCGGCAGCCGCTGGTGGCTTTCCAGCGAGGGCGTCTGGCTCTACGGCGGCTGGTGGAACATCGCCAACGGCGTGGCCGGCCTGGTGAACATTTTCTGCATGACCGGCTGGTGGAGCATTTACACCTCAAAGAAAAAGGACGATATGCTCTGGCCGGATATGACCTGGGTTTACATCCTGGCCTATGACATCTGGAACTTTGAGTATACCTATCTGAATCTGCCCACCCACACCTGGTACTGCGGCTTTGCGCTGCTGCTGGCCCCCACCTTCGCTGCCATCTTCTGGAACAAGGGCGGCTGGATTCAGAACCGTGCCAACACCCTGGCTACCTGGTGCATGTTCGCCCAGGTGTTCCCCCTGTTCCTGGATAAGAGCCGCTTCTCCGTGATTCCCTCCCTGTATGCGGACGGTTTCATGGATGCGGCAGTTCATCCCACCCTGGTTGATCCCCGTGCCGGCGGCATCATTGCGGTGCTGTCTATCCTGGTAAACGTCGCAGCGCTGGCCTATATCATCAAGCGGGCAAAAGCGCAGCACAAGAATCCCTACAAGGACGAAATCTTTGTTGGAACCAGAGATTACGAGGAAGCCATGGCCCGTGCCGAGGCCTGAACCTTGTGTTGGTGTACCACTAAAAAACACTACCCATTTTATGGGTAGTGTTTTCAATACAGGCCAGGGTGTGCTCCCGTTCTTTCTGCCGTGCAGGAGAAGGTGCCCGTCGGATCATGTGGCGTCGTCAAACAGCTTTTTCCACTGCCCGCGGCAGTCTTCCCGCACGATATAAAAGCGCTCCATCTCCGTAAAAGCCCGCTCTGTAAAGGAGTAGGCCTCTTTGGAGACGCACCACTCCAGCAGGATATAGAAGGACAGCCGCACCGCCATAGGGACAAGCTCATCTGCCTTACCCGGATTCTGGATGACCCCGCTGGCCTGACAATCCTCCACCAGGCGGACAAGCCAGTTGAAGTAGCGCTTGATATAGTCATTCACGGGGTCAATGAAGCTGAACTTCCCCTTCAGTTCCAGTTCAAACATGGCCACTGTCAGCTCCGGCCCGAAGGATTCCGCCAGCCGCAGGTACTTGTTATACAGCACCCAGAGCTTTTCCAGATTTGAGCCGGCGTTGAGCATTTCCAGCATGGTGCCCTCAAAATCGTCCTTATGCCCCCGCAGCAGGCAGAGCAGCACATCGTCCTTCCCGCTGAACACCGAATAGAACGAGGAGGTGGAGACCCCCGCCTCCCGGCAGATATCCTTTACCATCACAGAGGAATAACCTTTCCTGCGGAACAGTTCGATGGCCGCCGACACGATCCGATCCTTGTTTTTTGAGTTGGTAACCATACAAGCACTCCTTTTGGAATTGCATCCAAGTTTATTGTACATATTATCATATTTATCCAAACTATGCAAAGATTTTTTCCACGGCATTGTAAAAATGGTGTTTACCAAATTATTGAAATCTCTGATTTTATTTTGACACAGTTGACTTGGCAGGGGGCAGCAAATATTATAAATATTATAGGAATATCATCTGCACTCTGTGGGGTGCGCCGTCTGACGGCGGCGTGTCAGCAAACGCATTGAAATGGGAAAGACATACATATAAGGAGGAAATTCATTGATGTTAACAAGAGACGAGAAAATCGCCAAGCTTGGCAAGGTCATTACCGACCGGGCCACGGTTCTCCTGGGCAAGGACAAGATCACCCCGGATTCTCCCGAGTATTGGGGCATCAACTCCGCCCTGAAATTTACTGCCGTCAATTACGGCGAGCAAATGGCAGAGGACATTCTGGATATCTGCCTGACCATGAAAAAGCGCGTCCCCCTCACCTTTGCACAGCTGGCGGAGAAGAACCCCCAGTTTGACGCGGAGTATCTGGAGAAGGCCCTGCAGGCCGTCAGCGAAAGCGGCCTGGTGGAGTTCCATTGGGAGAACCTGGACGGCAAGAATCCCAACCATGAGAAGCGCTGGGTGCTGGACATGTTCGTTCCCGGCAGCGCAGAGATCATGATGATCAACCCCGTCCACTCCGATATGTTCCCCGAGACGGCGGACTTCTTTGAGCGCATGGCCTACCTGCCTCTGGCAGGCCTGACGGAGCAGGTGCCTCCCGGCGGTGCCGGCATCGGCATGCATGTCATCCCGGTGGAGAAGGCCATTCCCGCTGAGAGCCAGTCCCTCCCCATTGAGCACCTCTCCCACTGGCTGAAGAAGTACGAAGGCCACATCGGCGTCTCCGTCTGTTCCTGCCGTAAGCAGCAGCGCATCCGCGGCGAAGGCTCCGGCGACATTGAGGCCGACTGGTGCATTGGTGTAGGCGACTTCGCCGATTACTGCCGGGAGACCAACCACGGCCGTGACATCACCTATGAAGAGGCCATGGAGATTCTCCAGAAGGCCGAGGACCGGGGCTATGTCCACCAGATCACCAACATCGACGGCGAGAACAAGATCTTCGGTATCTGCAACTGCGCCGTTGGCGTCTGCAATGCACTGCGTACCTCCCAGCTGTTCAACACCCCCAACCTGTCCGCCTCCGCCTATGTGGCCGAGAGCGACGGGGAGAAGTGCGTGGCCTGCGGCAAGTGCGTGGAGACCTGCCCTGCCGGTGCCGTCCGTCTGGGCCAGAAGCTCTGCACCAAGGAAGGCCCCATCCAGTATCCCCGCCATGAGCTGCCCGATGACACCCGCTGGGGCGAAGATCACTGGAACAAGAACTACAGAAACGAAAACGGCTGCATCCAGACCTGGCCCACCGGCACCGCCCCCTGCAAGGTGGCCTGCCCGGCTCACATCGCCATCCAGGGCTACATCAAGATGGCCGGCGACGGCCGCTATCAGGATGCGCTGAAGCTGATCAAGAAGGATAACCCCTTCCCCGCCGTCTGCGGCTCCATCTGCCGCAAGTACTGCGAGGACGCCTGCACCCGGGGCACCGTGGATGAGGCCCTGTCCATCGATGAGATCAAGAAGTTCATTGCCGAGCAGGATATGAAGGCGGAGCACCGCTACATCCCGCCCATGAACTCCTGCACCAGAGATAAGTTTGACCAGAAGGTGGCCATCATCGGCGCCGGCCCTGCGGGTATGTCCTGCGCCTACTTCCTGGCCATCGAGGGCTACAGCCCTGTGGTCTTTGATAAGGAAGCCGCTCCCGGCGGTATGCTGATGAACGGCATCCCCAACTTCCGTGTGGATAAGGCTGTGGTCAAGTCCGAGATCGATGTGCTCCGTGAGATGGGCGTGGAATTCCGCTGCGGCGTGGAAGTGGGCAAGGACGTCACCATCCAGCAGCTGCGGGACGAGGGCTTCAAGGCCTTCTATGTGGCCGTGGGTCTCCAGAAGGCCCTGAAGTTGAACATCGAGGGCGAGGAGCTGGAAGGCGTCGTGGCCGGCCTTGACCTGCTGCGCGGCGTGAACAAGGGCAGCATCACCGCCCTGGAGGGCGACACCGTGGTCATCGGCGGCGGCAACGCAGCCATCGACGTGGCCCGCACCGCCCTGCGTCTGGGCAAGGGCAGTGTCAACATCTACTGCCTGGAGAAGGACGAGGAGATGCCCACCGTGGCCGAGGAGAAGAACAGCGGCCTGTCCGACGGCGTGGTCATCAACAACTGCTGGGCTCCCAAACGCATCCTGGGCGAGGGCGGCAAGGTCACCGGCATTGAGCTGATGCGCTGCCTGTCCGTGCGCAATGCCGAGGGCAAGTTCGCCCCTGTTTACGACGAGAGCGAGACCATCACCGTTCCCTGCTCCAATGTGCTGGTTGCCATCGGCCAGCGCTCCGACTACGGCGCGGTTCTGGCCGGTACTGCCGCAGAAACCGCCGACGGCCGTCTCGTTGACCATGACAAGGTCACCTTCCAGACCGCAGAGCCTGACATCTTCGTGGGCGGCGACTGCGCCACCGGCCCCATGTACACCATTGACGCCATCGCCTCCGGCCGTGAGGGCGCTGTGTCCATCCACCGCTTTGTCAACGTGGGCCAGACCCTGACCATCCACCGCAATCTGCGCGATTTCAAGGAGCTGGATAAGTCCAAGGTGGTTCTGCCTGTGGAGAGCGTGCGTAAGCCCGCCCGCAATGAGCCTGCCATCGATAAGGCCAAGTCCCTCACCATGTGCGATGACCGGGTCACCTTTACCGAGGAACAGATCAAGTCTGAGGCTTCCCGCTGCCTGAGCTGCGGCCGCAGCGTGGTCGACCCCAACAAGTGCATTGGCTGCGGCATCTGCACCACCAAGTGCGAGTTTGACGCCATCCACCTGAAGCGCACCCGCCCCCAGAACAGCAAGATGATCCCCGCTGAGGATAAGCTGAAGGCCATCGGCGCTTATGCCGCAAAGCGCCAGGTCAAGATCATCAAGAAGCAGCTGACCGGCAAATAAATTCACTTTTTAAAACAGGCATGGGCATGCCCATGCCTGTTTTAAAATCATGGGAAAGGATCATTATGCACGAACTGAGTATCGTTACCTATGTCATTGAACAGGTGGAACAGATTGCCAAGGACAACCAGCTGACGGATATTGAATCCGTCACCCTGGAATTTGGCGAGGTGTCAGGCATTGAGCCGGAGTATCTGGTGGACTGCTGGAACTGGTACGCCAAGAAAACCCCGCTTATACAAAATGCGAAGTTTCTCTATGAAACCATCCCTGCCATTACCTGGTGCAACGCCTGTAAAAGCACCTATCCCACCATCCAATACGGCAAAACCTGCCCTCACTGCGGCAGCGGGGAGACCTGGCTGCAGCAGGGCAATGAAATGAATATCAAGCAGATTGTAGCCTGTTAACGGAAAGGGGAGAAGCATGAAAGACCTGAAGCATTTAAGCTATTTTGAAGATCTCCTGCAGGACGCCAACAACGAGCTTGTGGTCCAGGCCCGCGGCGAGGGCAAAAAGTGCGTGGCCTATGTGTGTGAGAATACGCCGGAGCCCTTGCTGAACCTGGAAGGCTGCTTTTCCGCCCGGCTCCGGGCGCCCCGCACCAGCTCCATGGAAATGGCCACCTACTACCTGACCAGCTTTCTGTGCGAGTACAGCCGGGCTCTGCTGGAACGGGCCATGGAGGGCGGCTTCAACTTCGCCGACTGCCTCATCGCTCCCGACGGCTGCTCCATGATCAACCGCTGCGTGGAAAACATGGAGCTGCTGCACTGCCTGGACCAGGGCAAGGAGAACTTCTTCTACGAAAATATGGAGATTCCCATGAAGGCCGACGACAACGGCCTGAACCTCTATGTTCTCCAGTGCAAAAACCACATCCTCAAACCCCTGCACGAAAAATTCGGCATCGATGTTTCCGACGCCGCCATACGGAAATCCGTGGCGGAGCATAACCGGGTCTGTGAGCTGATCCGCGCCATCGGTGAATTCCGCAAGGGGGACAAGCCCACCATCACCGGCTACGAATTCAGCGTGATCACCCTGGCCACCTACGCCGCACCCAAGTATCTGATCATGCAGAAGCTGGAAGAAACCCTGGAAGAACTGAAAACCAGAGAGCCGGACGAGAAGAATCCCTTCCGCGCCCGGGTGGTCATCGTCGGTTCCGAGATCGACGACCCGGAGTTTATCAAGCTGGTGGAAAGCACCGGCGCTTTTGTCTGCGCCGACCGATACTGCTACGGCTCCTTCCCGGGCCGTGACCCCATCCAGCTCACGGAGGACGAGGATGCCCTCACCCAGATCTGCCGCCAGTATATGTACCGGGGCCAGTGCCCCCGCTACATGGATCAGGCCAAGATGCTGGGGCGCCGGGCTTATGTAAATCAGCTTGCCAAGGAATACAAGGCCGACGGCATTATCTACGAGCAGGTGAAATTCTGCGACCCCTGGGCCTACGAACGGATGGTTGGCACCCATGTGCTGCACGATGATTACGGCTATCAGGTGCTCTCCCTCGACCGCCCGTACAACGTCTCCGGCGTTGGCCAGCTGCGCACCCGCGTCCAGGCCTTCATTGAGAGCCTGGAGATCAAAAAGATTCAGGGAGGTGCAAAATAATGGGCGACAAACGGATTGGAACAAAAAACTTCGGCAGCCTGTATACCGGCGGGCGAGTCCGGAAACGTAGGGAATGGCGCGGTATTGTAGACACCGCCTATGACTATTCCCGCTGGCTGTATAACTGGGTGACCATGTTCCGGGTGGTGCTGGTGAAGCCCCGGAACATCAAGGCCCTTTTCCGCTACCGCTGGATGGCCAACTATCTGGCCGTGCCCATGATGGTGGACCGGCATACCCAGGGCCTGCGGGGCGAGCACCTGCGGATCTGCCATGTGGAGCAGGATCTGATCATTGAAGACGTGGCCAAGCTGCTGGATAAGCTCTTCCGGGGCGACCGGCGTATCGGCAACGATACGGAGTTTTCCAAAAAGGTTGTCCTGGTGGATGAGAACGAGATGCAGTCCATCATGATGGGCTTTCCTACCCTGGTGCCCCTCAGCCGGGAGATCGCCTCTACCTATATCCCTGTCCTGCTGAACCAGCGGGCAGCCTGCCACTACATTGATGTGGCCCAGGAATATGGCCTTGCCGGCGACGTCTGCCCCATGCCGGAGGCGGAAGCCGGCCTGTCCATTGATGACGACGCCCCGGTTCTGGGCGCCTGCGCTGTCCAGTGCAACACCACCTGTGACGGCTCCCTGATGGGCAACGGCGTCATCTCCAAGCGGCTGGAGCTGGAGGATGGTATTCCTGTTTTCCAGCTGGCCACCCCGCTGCGCCACCGGGAGGACGATGTGCAGGAGTATGCCGCCCAGGAGATCCGCAACGCCATCGCCTTCATCGAGGAAAAGACCGGCGAAAAGTGGGATTGGACCCACTATTTTGAATGTGCCAAGCGGGTCAACTACGCTACCAAATGCCGGATAGAGTGGCTGGAAATGAACAAGACCCCTTATCCCCAGGTCTTTGGCTCCAACCTGGCCCTTTATACCGAAACCAACTACATGGCCATCAGCGGCCGGCTGCCCGTGTTTGAGGAAGCGGACCGAAAGATCACCGCGCTGGCGGAGAAGGCCTATCAGAAAAAGAAAATCGCTGCCAATGAGTATCGCCACCGGGCCATTGTCTGGGGCGTGCAGTCTCATTTCTATATGGACTTCCTGGTGTGGCTGCTCAACTGCTGGGGCATCGTGCCGCTGACGGATATGCTGTCCATGGTCTCCACCAAGATGATTGCCGAGACCGACACCCCAGAGAACCGGGAGCAGGCCATCTACGACATCGCCTGGCTCACCGAGAACATGATCATGCGCAACCGCACCCACGGCGGCTATAAGGTTCTGCTGGACGAGTTGTGGGAGTTCGTGGAGGAGTTCAACGCCGACATGGTCATCCTTTGGGAGCATATGAGCTGCAAAGCTCTGGACGGCATGCACGGCCAGTTTGAGGAGAAGGCCCGGGAGCGGGGCATCCATCTGGTATGGGTTTCCCACGATCTGTTTGATCCCCGGGTGATTTCCCGGCAGGGCGTCCGCGACCAGATCAACAGCTACATGCGCACCGTCATGCAGGAGGAGCCGGTGGACCCGTCTCTGGAGACGCTGGACGATGCGGAATCCTGGTAAGTGAAGAGGAGGCAAATCTTTTATGAAAAAAATCAAAAACACCCTGCTGAAGCTGCTTTTGAAGCTGCTTTTGGTCCTGGTCTCCTTCATCGCCGTAACCTTTGTGGTCTATTTCTTCAATCTGGACATGAAGCTGACCGCAGCCATGGAGCCGATCCTCTTTAAGTTCTACGATAAGGTCAAGCGGGACCAGCATCTGTAATGACGCTGGCTTTGGATGCGGCCAGGAAAGAAACTCATCGCAAATGAAACAGCACCCCGCTTGTCAGACCCTGTGATCTATGGTCTGACAAGCGGGATGTTTTTTCCGCCAGAAGGAAGGAATGGAAGTGTGCAAATCAGGCTTTTGCTTCTGTGCGTCCTCTATGTTCTTTTTATGGGGCGAATATATTTGAAGTACCGGGCCGGGTCATAGTAAAAATACATGATGCGGCCGGGGGCCGTGTCCAGACAGAAACGGTTGGCGGCATAATCGAAGTCAGCCATGGCCTTTTCGATCTTCTCCTCCACGCTGCGGTTCTCCTGTTCATAGTCAAAGGGGCCGTGTTCAAAGACGATGTACTCCCCTTCCGGCACCGTCAGCAGCTGCATCTGCTCCGGAACCGGGCCGCTGTAATCCACCGGCAGGCGGACGCCCCAGCACTCGGTGCGATGGTAGCCCCAGTCGCAGACCCGGCCCGCCGGGTCGTTGATGTAGGCCATGATCTGGCCGCTGCCGCAGTTGGCCTCGCTGCCGCCGGCATCGTCCAGCTTGCCCTTGATGCTGTCCAGCAGGCCGCAGATGGTCTCCTGGTCCTGGCCCGGGATCTGGTTCTGCTTTTGCCAGAAATCCCAGTAGCCGTTGCTCTCATAATTTTTGATGTGCAGGAATGTGTGGGCGGGAATGGTGACCAGATACACCTTCACGCCCTCCTCCGATTTGATCATACCGATCTCTCCCAAGCCGAAAAAGTAGCGGTCGAAGGGGTGAAGCTTGGTGCGCAGTACCACCGGGCAGGGATTGGCCCGGTATTCCCCCGGCGTCACACCATAGGTGCTTTTAAAGGCCCGGGTAAAGGCTTCGTGGGTGGAAAAGCCATAGTCAAGGGCTATGTCCAGAATACTTCTCTCACTGTCACGCAGTTCCTTCAAGGCGAAGGCAAGTTTCCTGCTTCGCAGGTAGTCCCGGAGGGACAGACCCGCAATCTCCCGGAACTTCCGGCTCATGTGGTATTCGGAATAGCCCAGCCGCCGGGAAAGGGCGCTGAGGGTCAGGGCGTCGTCATTATGGGCGCGGATACTGCTGTCGATCTCATCCACCATCTGCTGGATCAGTTTTTCCCACTGGTACATGATTTTGTCCCCCTTTCGTAAACGCTCTGGCGCTATTATACATCAGGCTGCATGGTTTCGCCTGATTTTTCCTGCGGTATTTGCCCATAGAAAAACTGCCGTCCGGCTGGTCAGCCGGACGGCAGTTGAATGTGCAGGATAATACTTGCTGACTATGCTTACTCCTGAGCGGAAGCGGCGGTCTCCTTCTGCTCCACAGGCACCACCTTGACAATGCCCTTCTTCCACAGGATGCGGGCGCAGAGAATGGTGACGGGGATCATGACAATGATGAGGATGCCGGCCAGACCCGTGGAGCCGATGCCCAGCACAGTCAGGGCGGTCACCAGCAGGGCGGGAACCAGGGCAGGCAGCAGGTGATTCTTCACCTTGGTCTTGCCGTTGCCGCTGCTGAGCAGGCCCAGGGCCATGCAGCCGAACAGGGCGGGCAGCAGGTAGTCGCTGGCGGTGACCACATAGGGGTTCTCCAGAATGGGCTTAATAAAGCTGAGCAGCACCACGCCAATGGCCAGGATGATGATGGTGACAGCGGAGGAAACGGCAGTGGCGATCAGGGCAACGGCGTCGCCCTCCACGGTGTTGGGCTCCACCTTGGCAATCTGCTGGGCATTGATGATGCAGGGAATCTTCAGGTTCATCACGTTGCCGGAAGCAAAGGTCAGGTAGGTGGAGGAGCCCAGAATGGGGGTGTAGCTGCCCACCTCGGCGATGGACGCGGGGCCCATGATGGCCGTGATGGCGATCAGGCCGGGCAGACACATTTTGAAGCTGGGCATGCAGCCATACACAGTGCAGACGATAAAGGGGATCACCAGCATGTAGGCAATGAACAGCACCATGAAAATGCGGCCGGATTTGTGGGCCCATTCAGTAAAGGGGTCCAGAGCGACTTTTTCCTTGACTTTCTTCTCTTTTGCCATTTTCTTTACCTCCTTACTTGAACAGACCGACCCACAGCACGCTGGAAGCCATGGCAACCAGCATGGCGATGGCCATGGTGAAGTTGTTGAGCCACTTTGCCTTCTTGCCGATGACGCCGCAGATCAGGGTGACCACAAAGCTGACCGCCATGGTCAGGGTGGTGGGCAGATCGGTGAAGAGCAGGATGGGGATGTACACGGAGAACATGGCCAGGAAGAAGCAGCCGGACATGACCTGGCCCCACTCGCTCTGGCCCACCTTGGCCTTCATGATGCCGGTGGAATACTTCTTGGCGAAGAGCACGGCCACGATGGGACCGGTGATGATGCCGAAGGACATAACCATCATGACTGCGCCGAAGACATTGGCATCCGCGTTCAGAATCTCGGACATGGCAGTGCCCAGGGCGTCCACGGTGTAGTTCGAGGCCATGGCCTCATAGGACAAAGAGCCGATGACGGACAGACGCCACCAGGGCCAGATCACGCCCAGGGACACCGTCAGCGTCAGGAAGCCCAGCAGGATGGCAAGGCTGGGAACAATGGACGAAGTGGCGGTAGCTTTGACAACGTTGCTGATGGTCTCACTGGAGACCCCCAGCTCCTTGCAGCGCTGGGAGGCCTTCACCACACTCAGCACCGCATAGGCGATAACAATCAACAGGCCGACTGCAACCAGGACAAACAGCAAGGGGCTGTTGGCAACGACAGATCCTTTTACCATGTTTTTTCCTCTTTTCTCTTTTTTTGTTTTTGCTTATTGATCAATCCTGATGCTCCTCCAGCCAGCGGGCCGCCACATAGGCGTAGGCGGCAGCGCCTTCGAAGAGCTTGGAATCATCAAACCGGGCCTTGGGGTGGTGCTGGGGATAGCAGTAGCCATTCTCGGGATTGCCGACAGCCAGCATCATGGAGACGGAGGGAACCTTGGTGCTGATGAAGGCAAAGTCCTCGCTGCCGCCGGAGATCTTGTTGCTGTCACCCATGGCCACGGAGGCGGGAACAGCGGCCTGGCCCAGCAGCTCCGTCATATACTTGACGGCACTGGCAGAAACCTCTGTATCGGAAATATTGGGGGGGCAATGACCCACAAATTCCACATCCACCTCACAGCGGTAGGCCTTGCCCACAGACTCGGCAATCTCCTTCACACGCTGCATCAGCATTGCTTCGGTGGCCTCATCGCCGGTGCGGATGGTGCCCTCCATGACGGCGGTATCGGCAATTACGTTGGAGGCAACACCGGCCTGGAACTTGCCGGTGGTAATGACGCCGAAGGTGCCGGAGGTCAGCTCCCGGGAGTGAATCTCGGCCAGAGCCACATGAATATGGGCCGCGGCGGTGATGGGGTCAATGGTCAGGTGGGGCATGGCGCCGTGGCCGCCCTTGCCCTTGACAGTGATCTTATACTGGTCGCAGGAAGCCATGCCGCGGCCGCCGTCCATAATCAGCATCACGCCGTGAGGCATGGGCATGCCGGTCATAGAGTGGATCATCATGGCGGCGTCCACATGGGGATTCTCCAGTACGCCGGCCTTGACGCAGCTCTCCGCGCCTTCCAGTGTCTCCTCGCCGGGCTGGAACAGCAGCTTGACAGTGCCCTGAAGCTCATCCTCATGCTCCTTCAGCAGCTTGGCGGCGCCCAGCATCATAGCAGCATGGGTATCGTGGCCGCAGGCGTGCATCTTGCCCGGGTTTTCAGAGGCAAAGTCTACCTCCGCCTCCTCCTGGATGGGCAGCGCGTCCATATCGCCGCGGATCAAGAAGCACTTGCCCGGCTTCTTGCCGCCGGCCAGGACCACCAGACCGCCCGGGCCGCAGTCCTGAGGCTGATAGCCCATTTCCTCCAGCTTTGCTTTCACAAAAGCCTTGGTAAAGGTCATCTCCAGTCCCAGCTCCGGGTGCTTGTGCAGCTCCCGGCGGTTGGCCTGGATCTCCGGCTGCAGGGCGATGGCTTCCTGCAGCAGTTCCTGTGCGTTCATTTGTAAACCTCCTGTTGGTACACTCAGCGATTTAACTCACTAAATGTTCAAAAATATAATGTGACAAATATACTCCTGTAGGAGTCAGAAGTCAACAATAATTTTCACTTTAACAGGAAATTTATTCACCGTTCGTTTTGGGCTTCCATCTTTTTCCAAATGCTGCATCCCCCTTATTCTCTGAATTTTCTAATATTTTTTCTTTTTTTCTTTCTTCTCGATGGGACGGGTATGAATATTTTTTCCTTTTTGATGTATATAATTCAAAAATGTTAAACTCCCCATTTCCCGCAGGGGAAATGGGGAGTTTTGATGTATTCCAATTTCACAGCATCTCTGCCAGGTCCAGGATCAGCCGCTGGCTCTTGTCCCAGCCCAGGCAGGCATCGGTAATGGACTTGCCATAGCAGCCGCCGCCCACAGGCTGGGCGCCGTCTTCAATATAGCTCTCAATCATCAGGCCCTTGACCAGGCGGCCCACATCCGAATTGAGCTGCCGGTTCAGTACGATTTCCTTGGCGATGCGGATCTGCTCCAGGGGCTGCTTGCCGGAGTTGGAATGATTGGTGTCAATGATCACGGCCGGGTTCTGCAGGTCCGGGTTCTGGGCGTACAGGTCACTGACCAGCAGGATATCCTCATAGTGGTAGTTGGGATGGGTCTGGCCCTGCTTATTCATATAGCCCCGCAGGATGGCATGGGCATAGGGGTTTCCCTGGGAGTGGACTTCCCAGCCCCGGTAAATGAAGGTGTGCTTATCCTGGGCGGCGGTGATGGCGTTCATCATCACGGAGAAGCTGCCGGAGGTGGGGTTCTTCATGCCCACAGGCACCTCAATGCCGCTGGAGGTGAGCCGGTGCTGCTGATTCTCCACCGACCGGGCGCCCACGGCCACATAGGCCAGGATATCGTCCAGATACTTATAGTTCTCGGTGTACAGCATCTCATCGGCACAGGTGAAGCCGGTCTCCTTCACCACCCGCATATGCAGCTCCCGGATGGCGATGAGGCCCTTGAACATATCCGGCTTATTCTCCGGGTCCGGCTGGTGCAGCATGCCCTTGTAGCCCTTGCCGGTGGTGCGGGGCTTGTTGGTATAGCAGCGGGGGACGATGAAAATTTTATCTTCCACCTGCTCCTGCACCCGGCGCAGCCGCTGCATATAATCCAGCACGCTGTCAGGATGGTCGGCAGAGCAGGGGCCGATGATCAGCAGCAGGCGCTGGTCCTTGCCGGAGAGGATGTTTTTCAGCTGGATATCCCGCTGTTCAAAGCAGCGGGCCATCTCCCCAGTAAGGGGATACATCTCCTTTACCTCGGCGGGAATGGTGAGCTTGCGCACGAATTCCATGTTCATAGGGCATTTCTCCTTGGGCAGAAAGTAAAAGCAATTATATGCCCCGGAGGGAAAAATGTCAAATTTATTCCACGGATTTCAGGGATTCGGACATATTGATTTTTTTCAGCTTCATGCTCATGACCAGGCGCACCAGCAGGGCGAACAGGGCCGTCAGCACCAGGCTGTAAACATAGCTCAGGGCCGCAATGCGCACATCGAAGCACATGCCGTCGGTATGAATCTGCTGCATGACGAAGGCATGGAGCAGCTTGCCGAAGGGCAGGCCCAGCAGCGCGCCCAGCGCCGTCAGCATATTCACTTCCCGGAACACATAGGCGGAGGATTCCCCGTCGTAAAAGCCCAGGACCTTGATGGTGGCGATCTCCCGGATGCGCTCGCCGATGTTGATGTTGATCAGATTAAACAGCACGATGAAGGCCAGGGCGCCGGCGCAGAGGATGATCAGCACCACCACAATGCTCAGACTGGCAAAGGAACTGTCCACCGTGTCCCGCATGTCCTGGTTCAGAGCCACCCGGCTCACCAGGGAATCGTCCAGCAGCCCCGCGGAGGCGCTGTTCTGATCCAGGCCGGGCCGGAAGCCGGCGTAGGCCGTGTTCACCGGGGCTTCACCGTTAAGCTTCATCAGACTCTGCTCCGTGACAAAGACAAAGTCCCCCAGGTAGTTGTCAAACACACCGCTGACGGTGAGCGTGATCTTGTTGAAATCATCATTGGTGATCTCCAGCCGGTCCCCCGGCTCCACGCCCAGGGACTTGGCGATGCCCATGGAGAGAACCGCTTCCCCCTCCCCCGGCAGGCTGACCGGGCCGGATTCATTGTGGAGAGAGAGGTAATCCTCCAGTTTCCCCTCCATAACGGCGGTGAGGGCGGTGCTTTTCACCTTGTTGCCGGCGGCAACATCCGCATTGCTGCGGGAGAGATACACCAGGCCGGAAAGGCTGTCATGGTTTGCCAGAAAGTCGCGCTGCTCCTCAGCGGTAAGTTCCTCGCTGAAGTTGATCTCCGCGTCATAGAGGCTGATCTCGCCGTACTGGTAATCGGTGACGTTCTGGATGGAGTCCCGGACGCCGAAGCCGGTAAGCAGCAGGGCGGTGCAGCCGCTGACGCCCAGGATCATCAGGAAGAAGCGCTGCTTATAGCGCAGCACGTTCCGCAGGGAGACCTTGTGCAGAAAGCTGATGCGCCGCCAGAGCCAGCCGATCCGCTCCAGCAGGATGCGCTTGCCGTTTTTCGGGGCCTTGGGCCGCAGGATGGAGGCAGGCACCTCCCGCAGTTCCTTGCGGCAGCAGTACAGCCCCACCCCGGCGGTGCACAGCAGGGCAATAACCAGAGACAGGGCCAGCATCCCCGGCTGGAAGGTGTAGGTCAGCTGTTGGGTGAAGTTATACAGACTGGTATAGGCAGCCCAGAACACCCGGGGGATGAACCAGGTGCAGAGGAAAGAGCCAAGGACGCTGCCGATCAGGCCGGCAGAGCCGGCATAGATGATGTATTTCAGGCTGATAAGCCCTTTGTCATAGCCCATGGCCTTCCACACGCCCACCTGGGTACGCTGCTCATCCACCATGCGGGTCATGGTGGTGACGCAGACCAGGGCAGCTACCAGGAAGAAGAATACCGGGAACACCACGGAGATTTTCTCAATGATGGCAGAATCCTGCTCAAAGGCGGCGTAGCCCACATTCTCGCTCCGGGTCAGGACGTAGACGGAGGGTTCGTCGATATCGTCCAGCTCCTGCTCCGCCTCGTCCAGGTCGGCATAGGTCTGGGCAATCTCCTCCTCGGCCTCGGTAAAGGAGGAGTTGATCTGGTCCAGCAGCAGCCGGTAATAGCCCATGTTTTCTTCTGGGGAGAAGCGCATGCCGCTCATAAAGTCCCGCACCTGCTGGCGGGCATCTTCCTTCTGGCTGGCGATCTCCGCCTCGGCATCCGCCAGCTTTTGCCGGCCTTCTGCGATCTCCTCCCGGTTATCCAGCACCAGTTCCTGATACCGAAGCCAGGCCTGCTCTTCCGCCAGGGCGGTAATGGTATCCTCGGTGCTTTCGATCCGCTGGTCATAGGCGTCGGTATAGGCGGCCTGTCCGTCCCGGAGGGTGAGGAAGAGCTCTTTATAATAGTCCGCGGTAAAGCAGCTGCGCTGCAGATAGATGCAGGAGGACACATGTCCATTGCCCAGGCTGCTGGTGCCCCGGTCCTGATTGATGTACAGGGGGCTGGTGGCAAGGCCCACCACGGTGAAGTCCCGGCGGCTGAATTCGTCCAGGGTCTCCTGTCGGTTGGTGTCCGACAGGCGTATGGTCTGGCCCAGCATGGTCTCGTCCCAGGCGTCCGCGTCCAGGACGCACTCACTGTCTGTCTCCGGCAGGCGGCCGGCCACCAGGCGCAGGGTGTTGACGTTCTCGGTGATGGAATGGGCCTTGAACACCAGGTCGTTGCCGCCGATGCGCACCAACACGTCCTCATAGCAACCGCCCTCGGCGGCCAGTACCGGCTCCTGCTCTGCCATATTCAGCACATTGTCCTCAGAAAAGCCAATGGTGGAGATGACACGGTAGTCATAGAAGTTCTGGCGGCGGAAATACTCGTCAGCCGAGTCCACCAGCATGGGGCGGCAGATGCGAAGGCCCGCGAAAAAGCCCACGCCCAGGGCGATGATGGTGAGGATGGCCAGGTAGCGGCCCAGGCTGTTTTTTATCTCCCGAAAGGTGGAAGTGATCAGTATATCCACGGCATCACCACTCGATCTGTTCTACGGGGATGGGGTTGGGGTTCACGGTCTCGGACTGGATGCAGCCGCTTTTGACCCGGATCACCCGGTCCGCCATGTCACAGAGGGCGGAGTTATGGGTGACGATGACCACGGTCATATTGGTCTGGCGGCAGGTGTCCTGCAACAGCTTCAAAATGGCCTTGCCGGTGTTATAGTCCAGGGCGCCGGTAGGCTCGTCACACAGCAGCAGCTTGGGCTTCTTGGCCAGTGCCCGGGCAATGGCCACCCGCTGCTGCTCCCCGCCGGAGAGCTGGGCCGGGAAGTTGTTGGCCCGTGCCTCCAGCCCCACCTGGGCAAGCACCTGGGCCGGCTCCAGATGGTCCTTGCAGATCTGCACCGCCAGCTCCACATTTTCCAGGGCGGTCAGGTTGGGGATCAGGTTATAAAACTGGAACACAAAGCCGATGTCATAGCGGCGATAGGTGGTAAGCTGCTTTTCATTATAGCCGGAAATATCCTGCCCATCCAGCCAGACGTGGCCCTGACTCATGGTGTCCATGCCGCCAAGGATGTTGAGGATGGTGGTTTTGCCGGCGCCGGAGGCGCCCACAATGACGCAGATTTCCCCCTGCTTCACGGTGAAACTGGCATTTTTCAGGGCGTGAATCTCCACCTCGCCCACTTTATAGATTTTCCCCACATTATCAAAGTGAATGAATTCCGGCATGAAAGCAGTGCTCCTTCTCTTGACGTTAAATTTTAGTATAAAGCCTTCCTGTTTTTCTTTCCTGAACGTTGTGTAAATATTCCCTGCTCTGGTCAAATTTAAGCAAAGAAAAAGCCGGGAACCGGCCCGCTCTGTCACATCCTACAAAATGGAAATTCCGTATTGCAATGGCTTTTTCGCAGTGATACTATTTGCAGGTAAATTCTCGGATTTACAGAAAAATACAGAAAACGGAGGCTTGCACCATGCAGAAACTGGAACAGCTCTACGAGGGAAAGGCAAAGAAAGTATTCAAGACTGACGATCCCGAACTTCTCATCGTGGATTACAAGGACGACGCCACCGCCTTCAACGGCCTGAAGAAGGGCAGCATTGCCGGCAAGGGCGTGATCAACAACCAAATGAGCAACCGCCTGATGGCAAAGCTGGAAAAGGCCGGTGTGCCCACCCACTTTGTGCAGGAGCTGAGCCCCCGGGAGACCCTGGTGAAGAAGGTGTCCATCGTACCGCTGGAGGTCATTGTGCGCAACCTCTCCGCCGGTTCCTTCGCCAAGCGCTACGGCGTGGAGGAGGGCATCGTGTTCGATGCGCCCACCATCGAGTTTTCCTATAAAAATGACGAGCTGGGCGATCCCCTGCTCAACAGCTACCATGCCCTGGCCCTGAAGCTGGCCACGGCGGAGGAAATCGACACCATCAAGCGCTACGCCTTCCAGGTGAACGACTTCCTCAAGGCCCTGTGGGCGGAGTGCGGCGTGATTCTGGTGGACTTCAAGCTGGAGTTCGGCCGCCTGGCTGACGGCAGCATCGTGCTGGCCGACGAGATCAGCCCGGACACCTGCCGCCTCTGGGACGAGAAAACCCACGAGAAGCTGGATAAGGATCGGTTCCGCCGGGATCTGGGTGGTGTGGAGGATGCTTACGCCGAGATCATGAAGAGGCTGATGGATCATGATGCAGACTGAACAGATCAGCCGAAGGAACGGCCACCTCCATGAGGAATGCGGCGTTTTCGGCGTCTATTCCCCGGCAACGGCAGACCTGGCCGGTCTGGTATACTACGGTCTGTTCTCCCTGCAGCACCGGGGCCAGGAAAGCGCCGGCATGGTGATCAATGACGACGGTGTTTTCAGCGCCTACCGGGATGTGGGCCTGGTGAACGATGTGTTCACGCCGGAGCGGCTGCAAAGCCTGGGCAGCGGCGACATTGCCGTGGGCCATGTGCGCTATGCCACCACCGGCTCGGACAACAAGCGCAATGTACAGCCCCTGATCATCAACCACTACAAGGGCCGCATGGCCCTGGCCCACAACGGCAACCTGACCAACTCCATGGAGCTGCGGCGGCAGCTGGAGGAAAAGGGCTCCATCTTCCACACCACCACCGACTCCGAGGTGATCGCCTATATCATCGTGCAGGAGCGGCTGCACAGCAGCTCCATTGAGGCGGCGGTATCGGCGGCCATGGACCGGCTGGAGGGGGCTTATTCCCTGGTGATTTCCTCCCCCAGCAAGCTGATTGCCACCCGGGACCCCCACGGCTTCCGGCCTTTGTGCATGGGCCGGCGGAAGGACGGCAAGGTGGTATTCGCCTCCGAGTCCTGCGCGCTGGATGCGGTTGGCGCGGAATTTGAGCGGGATATTCTGCCCGGGGAGATCGTCACCGTCAGCAGCAAGGGCATCCACAGTGACCGCAGCCATTGCGGTCAGGCGGCGCGGAGCCTGTGCGTGTTTGAGTACATCTATTTTGCCAGGCCGGATTCCGTCATCGACGGGTGCAGCGTCTGTCAGGCCCGGAAACGGGCCGGGGCCTTCCTGGCCCAGGCGCACCCGGTGGAGGCGGATGTGGTCATCGGCGTGCCGGATTCCGGGCTGGACGCGGCCCTGGGCTACGCCGAGGCCTCCGGCATCCCCTACGCCATGGGCTTCACCAAGAACAAATACATTGGCCGCACCTTCATCTCCCCCACCCAGGAGATGCGGGAAAACGGCGTGAACATCAAGCTCAACCCCATCCGTTCCGTGGTGGAGGGCAAACGGGTGGTAATGATCGATGACTCCATCGTCCGGGGCACCACCTGCAGGCGTACCATCGATCTGCTGCGGCAGGCCGGGGCAAAAGAAATCCACATGCGGGTCAGCGCGCCGCCCTTCATCAGCGAGTGCTACTACGGCACCGATATCGACGATGCGGAAAAGCTGATCGCCAACCACCACACGGTGGAGGAGATCGCCGGTATCATCGGGGTGGACTCTCTGGGCTACCTGAGTGTGGAAGATGTGGTGCGGCTGGCCGGTGATGAAGCCGGCGGCTTCTGCACCGCCTGCTTCGGCGGCGGCTATCCCACGGCCATCCCCAGCGCCGGGGAGAAGGATCGCTTTGAAAACAAGATTCACGCAGGGAAAAAATAAAATTCAACCGCAGGCGGGACACCGAAGAACCGGTGTCCCGCCTGTTTCTTTTTCTTTTTTCAGTGTTCACAAATAGTTCAAGGTTCTTTCAGGTAAATTTAAGTTTTTATATGTACAATACGGGCAATGATAAAAAACAGGCTGAAAAGCCACTGGGCTCAGGCCCATAAAAGGAGAGACAAACATGAACGAAGATTTCAACAGCGGCTCTTATAACAATGATGGGAGCTATAATCCCGAATATACCGGCGGCTCCAAAAAGAAGGGCTTTCCTTGGGGCAAGGTGATCGCGCTGATGCTGGTGGCCGCCCTGCTGGGCGGTGCAGTAGGCGCCGGCGGGGTGCTGTTGTTGGCTCCTTCCGGCAGCGGCAGCAGTTCCCAGGTTCTGAAGGGGGAGCGGCCCAGCACCGTGATCGATGTGGCCACCATTGACACCAGCAAGCAGATGAGCCCCGCAGAGGTCTACGCCCAGAACGTGGCCTCCACGGTGGGCATCACCACCGCCGTCACTACCAACTACTTCGGCTTTACCACCACTTCCGCCGCTGCCGGCTCCGGCTTTGTGCTCAGTGATGACGGCTACATCCTTACCAACTACCATGTAGTCGAGGACTCCACTTCCATCAAGGTAAGCATGTACGATGGCAGCAGCTATGACGCACAGCTGATCGGCTATGACGAAAGCAACGACATCGCCGTGCTGAAGGTGGACGCGGAAAATCTGAGTCCCGTGGTGCTGGGCGATTCCGGCAACCTGAACGTGGGCGACACCGTGGTAGCCATCGGCAACCCCCTGGGCGAGCTGACCTTCTCCCTCACCGCCGGTGTGGTCAGTGCCCTTGACCGGGAGGTCACCCTCTCCGGCAACGTGACCATGGAGCTGATTCAGACCGACTGCGCCATCAACTCCGGCAACTCCGGCGGCGCGCTGTTTAACCTCTACGGCGAGGTCATCGGCATCACCAACGCCAAGTACTCCAGCAGCGGCTCCGGCGCCTCCATCGACAACATCGGCTTTGCCATCCCCATCAACAGCGTGATGAACATTGTGGAGAGCATTATTGAAAAGGGCTACATCGCCAAGCCCTATATCGGCGTTTCCGTTACCTCTGTCAGCAGCGAGACCCAGAGCTACGGCCTGCCCAAGGGGGCGGCGGTGAAGGCCATCAGCGAGGATAGCCCCGCCGAGAAGGCCGGACTGCAGATCAACGACATTATCACCGAAGCCAACGGAACCACGATAGAATCCAGCGACGACCTGGTGCGGCTGGTGGGCGACCTCTACAACGGGGCAGAGCTGAAGCTGACGGTTTACCGCCAGGGCGAGACCCTGGAGCTGACAGTCACCGTGGGTGAAAAGATTCAGTCCGCTCTGGGTTCAGAGGAGGATCAGGCCCAGGTGCAGCAGCAGAGCAGCCAGCAGCAGTTCTCCTTCCCCGGCTTTTTCAGCTTCGGATACTGATGAAACGATGAAAAAGGCTTCCCCTTCTCGGGGAAGCTTTTTTCATTCTATCCAAGTCTGAAGGCCATACAGCTCCAGGGCGTTTTGGTACAGAATCCGCGCCTGGGCCTCCGGGCTGAGGGGCAGGGCCAGGAACAGGTCCAGGGTATGGCGCTGATCCATCCAGGGGCTGTCGGTGCCGAAGAGGATGCGCTCCGGCCCCAGAACCTTCTCCATGGCCATGAACTGCTCCGCCGTCAGCAGGCTGGGCATACCGGCCATGGGCTTGCCCTCCATGTCCAGGGTACAGCCCAGGCTGTAGGCGCAGTCCAGCATCACGTCGGAATCCGCCACCACCTCCAGGATATCCTCCCAGTTGCCGCAGCCGCCCATGTGGGCCAGCACCAGCTTCACGCCCCGGAGGCTTTTCAGCACATTGGCGATCATGGGGGTGGTGCATCGGTAGAGGCCGGGATAGCCCAGGTCGGTGCCGGTGTGGGCCACTACGATCAGGCCCAGCTCCCCGGCCGCTTCCATCAGGTGCAGATAGGCCGGGTCGTCAAAATCATGGTTCTGGAAATAGGGGTGGATCTTCACCGCCTTCAGGCCCAGCTGGGCTGCCAGGGCCAATTCCCCCTTCACGTCGGCACAGTCCGGGTGGATGCAGCCGATGCTGAAAATCTTCTTCTGGCGGCTGTTGCGCCGGGCGGAAAGCTGGTTGATCTGCCGCACCTTGGCGGGGTTGGTGCCGCAGGGCAGATTGATGCACAGGTCAATGCCCGCCTGGGCCATGGAGGCCGTCAGGGCCTTCTCCGTAGCTTCACAGAAAATGCCGGCGTTGGAGCCGGCCTGCAGCTTGCTCAGGGCGCCTTTGGCAATGTTATCGGGAAAAATGTGGGAATGTGCGTCGATGATCATGATGCTTCCTCTGTTTCTGATAATTTCCCGGACATTATATTCTTTTTTATCCAAATACGCAACAGGAAACCAGAGTACCTGTCAGGGTTGCGTTTCAATTGTCAACCATTTTATATGAAATGGTTGACAATTGAAAGTTTTTCCTTTATAGTTACGGACAAGTTCAAATGTGAGGTGTATAAAAATGAATCGACGGCTTACTGCAAAGGACCTGTCCTATATTGCCATGGGCGTGGCGTTGATCGCGGTCTGCTCCTGGATCAGTATTCCCCTGCCGGTACCTATTACATTGCAGACCTTTGCCATCTGCCTGATCACGGCAGTGCTGGGGCTGCGGCTGGGACTGTGGGCAGTGGTGGTCTACATTCTGTTGGGCGCGGCGGGCCTGCCGGTATTTTCAGGCTTTCGCAGCGGCATCGGCACGCTGCTGGGCACCACCGGGGGCTATATCATCGGCTTTGTCTTTACGGCTCTGGTTGTGGGGCTGGGCGTAAAAAAGTTTGGCAGAAAGCCTCCCCTTCTGGCACTTTTTATGGCAATCGGCATTCTTTTGTGCTATACTTTCGGCACGGCCTGGTTTGTTCTGGTGTATACCAGGACCAGCGGGGCCATCGGGGTACTGACCGCTTTGAGCCTGTGCGTTTTCCCCTATCTGCTGCCGGATGCAGTGAAGATTCTGCTGGCCGTCTCGCTGACCGGGAGGCTGCACAGCCTGCTGAAACCAAGAGGGTGATTTTTTGCTGAAAGATCAGGTGCTGGAGCATCTTTGGAAGGCCCGGGATGCGTATATCTCCGGGGCGGAGCTGGCCGGACGGCTGGGCGTCAGCCGGACGGCGGTATGGAAAGCCATGGGGCAGCTGCGCGCCCAGGGCTATCTGATTGAATCGGTAACCAACAAGGGCTACCGCCTTTCCTCCCGCAGCAACGTGCTCAGCGGGGCCGGGGTGGAACGGTATCTGAAAGCTACGGGCCTGCACATCCAGGTGGTGGACCGGGTAGACTCCACCAACGCCGCCATGAAGCGGATGGCAGCGGAGGGCGCGCCCCATGGCAGCGTGCTGATCGCCAATGAGCAGAGCGCCGGGCGGGGCCGCATGGGCCGCAGCTTCTATTCCCCGCCGGGCACCGGCATTTACATGAGTCTGCTGCTGCGCCCCCGCACCAACGCCCAGCGGGCCACCCTGGTGACCGCCAGCGCCGCGGTGGCCGTAGCGGAGGCCATTGAGCAGCTGGCCGGAGAGCCGGTGCAGATCAAATGGGTCAACGATGTGTTATTTCACGGCAGGAAGGTCTGCGGCATTCTGACCGAGGCCGCCATGGACTTTGAAAGCGGCCTGATCGACTATGTGGTGCTGGGCATCGGCGTGAACACCGCCGTGCCGGCGGATGGCTTCCCGGAGGAGCTGCAGGGCATTGCCGGGGCAGCCTTCGGCGCCGACCCGGTGCCGGAGCTGCGCTGCCGCCTGGCGGCGGAGATTCTGGATCGGTTCATGGGCTACTATGCCTGTCTGGGCAGCCGGGCCTGCTATGAGGCCTATAAAAGCCGCTCGGTGGTTCTGGGGAAGGACGTGCAGCTGCTGAGCCCCGGCAGAGAGGCCCTCTCTGCCAGAGTGCTGGATATCGATGAGGATTTCGCCCTGGTGGTGAGAACGGCAGACGGCCAGGTGCAGCGGGTCAACGCCGGGGAGATCAGCCTGCGGGGCGCCAAAACGTGAAATAAGGTCAAACAGCCTTCAGAGAAACATTCTCCGGAGGCTGTTTATTTCTTCTTACTTCTGTTCAAAGCGCATGGGGGTATAACGGATGCCGTTGGTAAGCTGCTCCGTGTCCGTGGGGACAAAGCCCAGGTGCCGGTAGACCTCCACGGCATAGGGAGAGGAATTGACGGTAAAGACCTGGTCGGTATAGTCCCGGCGCATGGCGTCGAACAACAGGCGGCCCACCCCCTGGCGGTGCCAAGCCTCCTTCACGAAGAACAGGCTGATATGCTGCACCTGGCGCATGGCCAGCACGCCCACCAGCTCTCCCTCGTGAAAAGCGCCGTAGAAGGGCATATGCCGCAGGGCCTCTATATTTTCCAGGGTCCTCTGGAACTCCGCAATTCCCTCCTGGGAATATTCCGGCGCTTCAAAGCGGCAGAACACCTGCCAGACCAGCTCGCAGGCGGCGGCCAGGTCCCCGGCGTCGGACAGGCGCCATTTCCTGATTGTGCAATTCATGTCTACACCTCCGATTTTCAGTTCTTCTCAATTCTCACGCTGCCGCTGGTGGTATCAATGCTGTAATCTCCGCTGCCGTTGCCGAAAATGCGGCGGCTGTTTTCGGTTTTGCAGGCCAGCGCCGAGGAGAAGCTGCCGCTGACCGTGTCAAAGTCCAGGGTGAAGTCCGCATCTGCCGGCAGGCACAGGGTGACGGAGCCGGAGACCGTGTCCACGTCCAAGTCCTTCGGCGCTTTCTCCGCCGTCAGGCTGACGGAGCCGCTGGTGGTGTTCACATCAAAATCCCCCACTGCCGGCACCGTCAGTTCCACGCTGCCGGAAACGGTGTCGGCTTTCCACTCCCGCAGCGCAGCGGTAAGCTCCGCCTTTACGGAGCCGGAGGTGGTATCCACTCTGGCCCGGTCACTGACCTGGCAGTCCCGGAGACGGACCGCCCCGGAAACGCTGTCCAGCTCCAGGTCTTCCATGGCAAGGTCCTCCAGGTTGACCCGGGCGGAGACGGTGTCAACTGTCAGGCTCTGCAGCAGCCGCTCCGGCAGCTGGAGAGTCAGGTCCTTTTCCAGGCCGTTCAGGTTCCACTTTCCGCTGCGGCAGAACTGGATGCGCAGGGTGCTGCCGTCCAGCCAGTAGTGCAGGCTCAGGTCATTGGTCAGGTTACGGTTGGCCCTTTCGGAAAAGCGGATTTCATTCCCTTTGTGGCCGGTGACGGTGACGCTGCCGCTGAGCCAATGGATTTCCACCTGCTCCACCTTATCGGTAAAAGCGGCGCCGCCCACGGTGTATTTCTCCGGGTGCTCATAGTTTATGCCGCTGAGCCCCAGGGAGGGCCGCATATGCAGGCCGCAGCCGCTGAGCAGCAGGGCGCAGAGGGTCAGGGCCAGGGTGAGGGAAGCGGATTTGTTCATGTTCGTATCTCCTTTTCAAAGCGCCGGGCAGGCGTTGTTTTTCTCTGTGCCTGTATTTTACCGCAAAGCCTTTTCCTTCGATAGCGCGTTTTTTCAGGAGATTGTGTTGTTTTTATAGACGCTAAAAAACGGCGCGGTCTGTCGGGCCGCGCCGTTTTTTCAAAATCGCTTACTCGGTAAAGTGGATGTGGTTATTGATATGGTCGATGCAGAAGCAGTGATAGCCCTGGCAGCGGGAGCAATAGCGGAACTCCAGGTCCGGATAGTCCACATCGGTGCGGCCGCAGACGGCGCACTTATGGGTGTAGAGTTTGGACTGCTGCTCCCGGCGGATACGGCGGGATTCCTTGCGGAAGTTCACGGTGCTCCGGCTGGCCCGGTTGGGGCGGATATGGCGCAGCAGATCGCCGCCGCAGAAGATGAAGAAGTTCAGCACCGCCACGATGGGCAGCAGGTTCACCGGGAAGGGGTTGGTGATGACGGCCAGGGCGAAGAACACCGCGTCCACAATGGCCAGGTACTTCATCTTGATGGGGATGATGTACATAAACAGCACCTGCATATCCGGGAACAGGGCGGCGAAGGAGAAGAACATTGACAGGTAGATATACTGGGAGTCCAGCCGCACGTTGCTGCCGGTGATGAAATAGATCAGGAAGCCGTAGAGGATGGTGAGGATGACGCCGGAGAAGAAATAGATGGTGAACTGACCGCTGCCCCAATACTGCTCCAGGGTGGAGCCGATCCAATAATAAAAGTAAAAGGCGATGAAGGCCAGCAGCCCCGTGCTGGGGGGATAGAGCATGAAGGTGACCAGCCGCCAGACCTGGCCATGGAGGATGGCGGCGGCGTCAAAGCTCAGGTAGGACAAAAAGGGCCGGTTGATGGCGCCCAATACCCAGAAGGCCACGTTGGCAATGCTGATGTACATCATCAGGTTTCGGATGCCGAAGCCGGGGTGGTTATAGCAGAAGCGCTCGATACGGTTCATGGGATTTCTCATAGGATTCTCCATTCTGGTAAATCTTTACACTATAATATACCCTGTCTTTCTGCCAAAGTCTATAAAATTTTGTAAATTCAAAAAACTGGGGCTTTCCATATCCGCCGGTCTGTGTTACTATGTAGGCTGATATATTATGCTGACAGCGAAATGGAGCTTACGATATACATGGTGGAAAGAGAAAACGAGATCAAAAACGATATCATCGAAGGCCGCAACGCGGTCATTGAGGCCCTGCGGGCCGGGCGGGCCATTGACAAAATCTTCATCGCCAAGGGCGATGTGGACAAGACCCTGGGGCACATCGCCTCCAAGGCCCGGGAGAAGGGCGTTGTGGTGGTGGAGGCCGACCGGCGCAAGCTGGACTTCATGAGTCAGACCCACGCTCACCAGGGGGTCATCGCCCTGGCCGGTGTGCGGGAATACTGCCAGATCAGCGATATTCTGGCCCTGGCGGAGCAGCGGCAGGAGCCGCCCTTCGTCATCGTCTGCGACGAGATCAGCGACCCCCACAACCTAGGGGCCATCATCCGCTCTGCCGAGTGCGCCGGTGCTCACGGCATCATCATCCCCAAGCGCCGCAGCGCCGGGCTCACCGCCATTGTGGACAAGGCTTCCGCCGGGGCGGCGGAGCACGCGCTGATCGCCCGGGTGCCCAACATCTCCGCCGCTATCAAGGAGCTGAAGGAGCAGGGGCTTTGGGTCTACGGCACGGCGGCCGACGGCCAGAGCGACCTGTGGCACACGGACTTTACCGGGGCCATGGCCCTGGTGATCGGTTCCGAAGGAGACGGCATGGGCCGGCTGGTAAAGGAGAACTGCGACTTTGTGGTGAGCCTGCCCATGAAGGGCAAGGTCAGCTCCCTCAACGCCTCCGCGGCAGCGGCGGTCACCATGTATGAGGTCCTGCGGCAGCGCAGCGGCTGCTGACAGGGCAGAAAAAAACAATCGATAGGAAATTGCCATGAAACTTTTCAGTCATAAGCAGAAGCCGCGTGAACTGAAAACTGAATCTGAAGAAGAACTTTCCGTAGAGGACATTCTGGCCGAGTATCAGGCGGAGGAACGGATGCAATCCCGCTATAGCCCGGAGCCGGATGGCCGGGGCGAATACTACAGCTCCTCCCAGGGCGGGGCCGAGGACTACTACGACTCCGAGGTCTACGAGCCGGACGATGCCGGCAGGCAGCCGGAGGAGGCATACTACAGCCCGGACAGCAGCCCCGAGTCGGATTTTGACGCGGTATTTGACAAGATCTTCTCCCAATACTATGACGAGCCGGCGGAGGTCCCGGCACCCCAGAGCTTTGCCGGTGACGAGGATGTGCGCATCTACGGCCAGGCTCCGGCGGAGCTTCACACCGGCAATCTGGGCGCCATGGAGCAGGATGCACTGGACACCATCGCCCGGCTCCGCCAGGAGGCGGCCCAGGCCGCGCCCAAAAGAGAAGAAGTGGATCTTTACGCCCCCATCGGCGAGGACGAGCGGCCTTACCGCCCGCCGGTGGACCGCTCCCCGCGGCAAGAGCCGGAGCCGGAAGCGGACATCGACAGCCGCTTCAATCTCAGCGGGAAGAAGAAGCAGGAGGGCTTTGTTTTCGGCAGCCGCGCCATCGATATGAGCGCCGATCAGGGCTACAGTCCCTCCGTCCAGCCGGAGCACGACCTGCGCCACTGGGCGCCGGAAGCGGAAAGCGACGTCCCGGAGGACGAGGACGCCGGTACCGGGCGCAGGAAAGGAATCTTCAAAAAACACCGGAAGGACAAGACGGAGGAGGGCTATGCCTCCGACTATGAAACCCAGCCGGAGGAACCCCGGGAGAGCCAGGCGGCGGAATACGCCAGCTATGCCGGCAGCTTCCGGGACTATCAGGCCGTGCCCGGCGGCAGCTATGCCGAGGACGACCGTTACGACGATTATGACGAGGAAGAAGCGGGCTTCGGCCGCCGTTCCGCCAGGGACAGGGAGCTGGACCTGGAGGACGACCTGCCCAGCTTCCGGGAGTATGTGGCCTCCCTGGTGGCTTCCGCTTTCCTCCGCCTGCGGGGCACCAACCGCACTGTGACCACCAGCACCATGAGCGACAGCGAGGAGGACCTGGGGCCGGAGCTGACTCCCGTCGGTGCCTGCCGCTACTACGGCTCCTTCATGCGGTCCCAGCGGCTGCGGCTGCGGCTGGCGGTGCTTCTGGAAGTGCTGCTGTGCTATCTGTCCCTGGGCCTGCCCCTGACGGGGATGCTGCAGCATCTGCCGGTGACGGCGGCGGCCTGCTGCGCCTTGCAGTTTGCCATCATGCTGCTGTGCCTGGACGTGGTCACCGGCGGCATCCTGAACGCCGCCAGAGGCAAAGTGGGCGTGGACGCCCTGGCGGTGCTGGCCTGCCTGCTCACCAGTCTGGACGGGCTGATCGTGGCCCTGTCCGATTCGGCGGCGCTGCACACCCCGCTGTGCGCCGTGTCCAGCCTGTCGGTGATCGGCGTGATGCTCTCCTCCTCCCTCAGCACCCGGGGCATCCGCAAGGCCCTGCGGGTGCCGGCCATCGGCAAGCACTTTTACGCCGTCACCGGCGAGACCAAGCTGCGTAAGGATGAATTGACGCTGCTGAAATCCCTGCGCTCTGCCAAGGGCTTTGTCCGCCGCACGGAGGAAGCCGCCCCGGACGAGACCCTGTTTATCAAGCTGGGGCCGGTGCTGATTGTGCTGGCGCTGATACTGAGCCTGGTGATCGCCGCGGTGAAAAAGACCTTTGCGGATTTTGTGTTCATCTTTTCCGCCATTCTGGTCCCGGCGGTCCCCTTCTGTGGGCTTCTGGCCTTTGCCCTGCCCTTCTTTGTAGGCTCGGTGCGCATCTTCAAAAGCGGCGCCGCCATTGCCGGCTGGTCCGGCCTTTGTGACATCGGCGCCAGCCGGAACCTGATCGTCACCGACCGGGACCTGTTCCCCGAGAGCAGCATTGAAATGGGCACGGTGCGTATCTTCTCCGACGAATCCACGGAGAAGGTGATTGCCTACGCCGGCACCCTGGTGACCGCCTCCGGTTCCAGCATCAGCGGCTGTTTTGCCAGGCTGATGGAGGAGAACCGCTGCTCTCCCCGCCAGGTGGAGAATTTTGAGTTCCTCTCCGGCGGCGGCCTGAAAGGCATCATTGAGGGCCATGTGGTCCTCTGCGGCGGGACGGAGCTGATGCGCCTGATGAATGTGCGCATCCCCTACCGGCTTACGGATAAGACCTCGGTGCTGCTGGCCATTGACGGCATCCTTTACGGCATTTTCAGCCTGAACTACACCCCCCTGCCCCAGGTTCGCCGGGCACTGGTGGAGCTGGTGCGCTCAGGGCGTCACCCGGTGTTCGCCGTGCGGGATTTCAACGTGAACCCGGAAATGCTGCACAACACCTTTGACCTGGCCACCGACGGCTATGACTTCCCGCCCTATGTGGAGCGCTTCACCATGTCGGAGCCGTCCCCGGAGAAAAGCAAGATCGCCGCGGTGATCTGCAACGAGGGGCTGGGGCCCCTGACAGAGGTGGCCGATGTGGGCCGCAGCATGTATCTGGCCGTCCGGGTCAATCTGGCAGCGGCGGTACTGGCGGCAGTGCTGGGCAGCATGGTGGTTTTCGTAAAGCTGCTGACCGCCGGAAGCGTCACCCTGGGCTTCCTGCTCCTGCTGCAGCTGGCCTGGGCCATCCCCATGGTGCTCTCCAGTCTCTTTGTTGGCGCTAAACCCTGAAAAGAATATATATCCGTTTCCTCAGCCGGTGCCTGCACCGGCTGATTTTTATTTCCCCGGGGCGGAGGAAAATCGGCAGAATCCATAATTGTCCACAAATTTTTGTTGCCAATCCCCTGTACATCGTGTATAATAAGCTGAATGATGTGATGGAATTTCATAATTAATTATACAAATCAAACCAAGAGAGGAAGCAACACATGAGCTACGAAACCAAAAACATCCGCAACATCTGCCTGCTGGGCCATGGCAACAGCGGCAAGACCAGCCTTGCTGAGAGCATGCTGTTCAGCACCGGCGCCATCGACCGTATGGGTAAGGTCAGCGACGGCAACACCGTCTGCGACTATGACGCGGAGGAAATCAAGCGCCAGATCACCATTTCCACCGCTGTGGCCCCTGTCAACTTCGGCGGCTGCAAGATCAATGTGCTGGACTGCCCCGGCTTCTTTGACTTTGTGGGCGAGGCCCTGGCTGCCATCCGTGCTGCCGAGACCGGCATCATCCTCTGCTCCGCCAAGGACGGACTGTCCGTCGGCGCTGAGCGGGCATGGAAATACCTGAAGGCCGCCAGCGTCCCCGCTGCTTTCTGCATCTCCAAGTGCGATGAGGAGCACGGCGATTACTTCAAGGTGCTGGACGCCCTGAAGGCCAAGTATGGCAGCATCGTCTGCGCCGTCACCATCCCCACCTCCGACGGCACCGGCGTCATTGATATTGTGCATAACACCGCTTACCAGACCAAGGGCGGCAAGACCACCAAGGTCGCTGTCCCCGCCGCCGACGCGGACAAGGTGGAAGAGCTGCGGGAGGCCCTGATGGAGACCGCCGCCGGCGCCACCGAGGAGCTGATGGAGAAGTACTTCGACACAATGGAGCTGACCGAGGCCGAGATGGTCACCGGCATCCGCGCCGGTCTGAAGGACCGCAGCGTGGTGCCCGTGTTCGCCAGCGCCGCCATGGCCGGTATCGGCACCGAGGCCCTGCTGCACGGCGTTGTGGACTACGTTCCCAACCCCGCCGAGATGGAGGGCATCCAGCCCGCCGGCAGCACCGTTGGCTTCGTGTTCAAGACCATTTCCGACCAGTTCGGTAAATACAGCTTCGTGAAGGTCATGCAGGGCAAGATCACTGCCGATATGTCCCTGCGCAACGTCCGCGCCTCCAGCACCGATAAGCTGGGCCGTCTGTACACCATTTGCGGCAAGAAGACCACCGAGGTGAAGGAAGCCTGCTGCGGCGACATCGTGGCCGTTGGCAAGATGGACTGGAAAACCGGCGACACCGTGTGCGACCCCAAGAACGAGGTAGAGCTGCCCGCCATCCAGATGCCCGAACCCTGCTACTCCATGGCCATCTCCCCCAAGACCAAGGGCCAGGACGACAAGGTTGCCGCAGGCCTTGCAAGACTCAACGAGGAGGACATCTCCTTCAATCTGTTCAACAACGCCGAGACCCGCCAGCAGGTGCTCTCCGGCCTGGGCGACATTCAGCTGGACGTGCTCTGCGCCAAGCTGAAGAGCCGCTTCGGCGTGGAGACCGAGCTGAAGCCCGCCCGCGTGGCTTACCGCGAGAAGATCAAGGGCCGTGTGGAAGCCCATGGCCGTCACAAGAAGCAGTCCGGCGGTTCCGGCCAGTTCGGTGATGTCTGGATTCGCTTTGAGCCCCAGGACGAGCAGGACGATATGATCTTCGCCGAGGAGGTCTTCGGCGGCTCCGTTCCCAAGAACTTCTTCCCCTCTGTGGAAAAGGGCCTGCGCAACGCCGTTGTGAAGGGCGTTCTGGCCGGTTATCCCCTGGTTGGCCTGAAGGCCACCCTGTACGATGGCTCCTACCACCCGGTGGACTCCAACGATATGGCCTTCCAGACCGCTGCCCGCCTGGCCTACCAGGACGGCATCCCCAAGGCCAAGCCCACCATTCTTGAGCCCATCGGCCTGCTGCAGGTCACCATCCCCGATGAGAACCTGGGCGACATCATGAGCGACATCAGCTCCAAGCGCCGCGGCACCGTGCTGGGCATGAACGCCGAGGACGGCATGCAGACCGTGGAGGCCGAGGTTCCCATGGCAGAGATGAGCTCCTACACCATCGACCTGCGGTCCATGACCCAGGGCCGTGGTTCCTTCACCTGCAAGTTCATCCGCTATGAGGAAGCTCCCGGCAATGTCCAGCAGAAGGTCATTGAGGAAGCCAAGGCTCTGGCCGAGCAGGAGTAAGCATAAAATAACAGTGACTGGCGGCTGTAACAGGCCGCCAGTTTTTAAACCAAGAGGACTATGAATAACGGATTATCAGGAATCAAAAACATCATCTGGGCCCTGGCCATCGTGGTCGCCCTGGCGGCGGTGCTGGTCGGCCTGATCATCACCATGGTGCTGGGCTTCGGCGGCCAGCGGCAGGACGGTACCCTGTATCTGGGGGAGAGCAGCGCTCTTTCCTCCGGCAGTTCCTCCGGCAGCAGCGGAGTGGACGGCGGCCTGGACGGCGGTGCCGGCGCCATGGCCCTGCCCGGCTCTCAGGACACAGGGCTGGAATACCTTTTCAACCTGACCTTCCTGTGCGATGAAAGCTTTTCCGCCGTGGGCAGCTTCGGCGCCAACTACGGCAGCACCGCTTCCGCCCAGGTATGGCTGCCCGCCGGGGGAAGCCTCCCCGCCGCCAACGCTGCCAGTACCAAAATCATCTACCCCAACGACGGCACGGAGAAAACCCCGGCGGACGCCGCCGGTCTGTATCAGCCGGCCCGGCTGGTGATCTACCTGGGCGGCGACAGTCTGGGAAGCACTGATCGGGACAGCTTCATTGCCGGGTACAGTTCCCTTGTGAAGGGCATCCAGTCGGCAAGCCCGGAGACGCGGATCATCTGCTGCTCCATCGGCTCCGTCACCGCCGCCTACACCGGCACCGACGGGCTGACAGCGGAACGGATTGCCCAGGCCAACCAGTGGATTCAGCAGGTCTGCGCTGACACCGGCGTCTACTATGCGGACCTGGGGGCTATCCTGAACGACACCAGCGGCGCTCTCAGTGCCGAATACGCTGCCACGGATGGCCGCAGCATCAGTTCTGCCGGCATCAGCAAGATCATGGAATACTTCCGTATGCATGGAATCTGATCTTTCAATCAGACAGGGCCGCTCAAAAGGCGGCCCTGTTTTATTTTTCCAAAGTTTATTGTTTGTCTAAAAAATTTTCTGGTTTCTATGATATGCTGGAACAAAATAGAAATGTCCTCGTCAGAGTTATGGTAAACGAATCACTGGAGGTCGGCATGAAAAGAATCATCTTGCTACTATTGGTCCTGTGCTGCCTGATCAGCGCCTGCGGCAAGGCGGAGGCGCAGGCGCCCGCCAGCGCATCGGCGGCCCCGGCAGTACGGGCGGCATCGGTCAGCGCCAACGGACCGGCTCTCCCCCTGATAAAAGCCAGCGCCGTTATCCCGGAAGTCTATAAGGACAAGCAGCTGCGGCCTGTGGAAAACTGCGGCGTGTTCCATCTCTGCGCCGACCCGGTGGAGATGAATCAGGGCAGCCACTATGACGCCTTCGCCGTTAACGCCGATGGGGCGCTGGAGCAGCTGGAGGAGACCCAGTTCAACAATGCCTACACCCTGGACGGCAGCCGCTATCACCTGAACTTTGACTGGGCAGAGCACAACGGCGTCAGGACGCTGACCTACGTCCCGGCGGATATGGCAGCCAGCATGCTGACTCTGTCTGACCAGGGCAGTAAAAATCTGTTCCTGCTGCGCTGGCACATTGAGGAGGACGACACCGTTTACAGCTACTACCCGGTGCTGCTGGATCTGGAAAGCGGAGAGCTGACGGATCTGCTTGCCAACTGCCGCATGGGTAGCCTTTCCCACATCTGCAACGCCGCGTTCAGCCCGGATCACAGCGGTTTGCTGCTGGCCCGGGAGGGCGGCGCAATCTACTACTGCGATCTGAAAACCAGTACCATTTACAGCCTGGACGAGCTCTCCGGCGAACCGGTGAAGGCCTGCACCGTCACCGGCGATAAAATCATCTGCTGGAGCCAGGGCAGCGAGGGCAGCGGTGTTCTGGGGGACTATCATTTCTGGAGCATCAGTCTCTCCAACTTTAAGCGGCAGGAAATGCCCTCTTTACAAACCGAAGGGGACACCGGCAGCCTGCGCTTTGCCCATCTGGCCGGGTTCGACAGTCAGCTGCGGCAGGGCAGCATGTTCTCCGGCAGCCACTACGCCCTGTGTACCGACGGCAGCGGCCAGACCTATGTGCTGGACCTGGAGGACTGGTCCCTGCGGGCCGTGGATGGCTATACCCTGCCCGCCTCCAACCTGAGCAGCACCGGCAGCCTGGACGGCCAGCGCCTGCTGCTGAAGGACACCGGCAGCAACAAGGCCGCTGTGCTGGATTACCGGGACTGCACCATGGTGCGGCTGGATATCCAGAACGCCGAAAGGCTGATTTGGTTTGACAGCGACACGGTGCTGGAGCAGCCCGGAGACGGAAACTTCTACCTTTATGATCTCAAATAATACGCAAAGCGCCCGCCATAAGGCGGGCGCTTTTGATATGCAGTAAAATTTACCGGTTCTCGATCAGGTATTTCAGAATCTGCACGGCGTTGCTGGCGGCGCCCTTGCGGATCTGATCGCCGCAGCACCAGAGGGTCAGGCCCTTGTCGTCGGTCAGGTCCTCACGGATGCGGCCCACCCAGACCAGGTCCTGGTTGCTGGTGTCCAGGGGCGTGGGATAGTTGCGGCCCTGATAATCCTCGATCAGGCGGCAGCCAGGGAAGGCGGCAATGGCGGCCTTGGCCTGCTCCACGGAAATCTTCTCCTCCGTGCGGACGGTGACAGCGATGGAGTGAGAGCGCATGACGGGCACCCGGACGCAGGTGCAGTTCACCTTCAGCTCCGGCAGGTGGAGGATGCGCTGGCCCTCGTTCTGCATCTTCATCTCCTCGTCGGTGTAGAGGTTCTCCAGCTCGTCACCGATGTGCGGGATGACGTTGAGGGCGATCTGGGTGGGGAACACCTTGCACTCCATCTCCCCGCCGTTGACGGCGGCGGCCATCTGGCCCTCCAGCTCGTCAAAGCCGGCCTTGCCGGCGCCGGAGACAGCCTGATAGGTGCAGGCCACCATGGAACGGATGGGAGAAATCTTCGCCAGGGCGGCCACAGCCATCAGGGTGATGATGGTGGAGCAGTTGGGGTTTGCGATGATGCCCTTGTTGTTCAGGGCGTCGGCGCCGTTGATTTCCGGCACGATGAGGGGCACCTCCGGGTCAAGGCGGAAGGCGGAGCTGTTATCGATGTACACCGCGCCGCTTTTCACGATGGCGGGGGCAAACTTTCTGGACATGCCGTTTTTCACCGCGCCCAGGACAAAATCCATGCCCTGGAAGCTGTCCTCGGTGGCTTCCTGAATCTCCACTTCCCGGCCGTTGAACAGCACCTTTTCCCCGGCGCTGCGGGCGCTGGCCAGGGGCAGCAGGGTGTCCACAGGGATCTGATACTCTTCCAGGACCTGCAGCATCTGCTGGCCCACGGCGCCGGAAGCACCCAGAATGGCAACATTATATTTCTTCATTTTTCTTCTCCTCCATTACATTATGTTAACCAGCGAAGCTGTCGTACAGCACCTGTACCGCCGCCTCGTAATTCTTGTTGTCCACGCCCACGATGATGGAAAGCTCATCCGCGCCCTGGGCAATGGTGCGGATATTGATGCCCTCTTCGCCCAGCGCCTTGAAGATTTTGCCGGAGATGCCGGGGCGGAAGGTCATTTTGCGGCCTACGGCAGCCACCAGGGCGATGCCGTCCTGCACCCGCAGGTCCTCCGGGTGGCACTGCTTCTCGATGTCTCCCATGAGGCTGTAAAGCGCATCCCCCAGGGCGGCGGTGGAGGTGACCAGGGCGAAGGAGTCCAGCCCCAGGGTGATATGCTCCACATTGGCATGGTAGTGGTCAAAGATCTCCAGGGTCTGGCGCAGGGTCTGGCTGGCGTTCATGTTCCGCTTATTGACGGTGAGGATGGTGAAATTCTTCCGCCCGGCGATACCGGTGAGGAAGCGTTCATCCCGCTCCTCCTTTTCGATCTTATCCACGATGATGGTGCCGGGATGCTCCGGGCAGTTGGTGTTGCGGATGTTGAGGGCGATCCCCTTCTCCTTCACCGGCTGCACCGATTCCTCATGGAGAACGGAGGCCCCCATGAAGGCCAGCTCCCGCAGCTCGGCGTAGGTGATGCGGCCGATGGGCTTGGGGTCTTTCACAATGCGGGGGTCCGCCATCAGGATGCCGGACACGTCCGTCCAGTTCTCGTACACGTCGGCGTCGATGGCCGCCGCGGCCAGGGCGCCGCTGATGTCGCTGCCGCCCCGGGTCATCACCTTGATGCGGCCGTTGGGCAGCTTCCCATAGAAGCCGGGAATCACGATGCGGTCGTACTGCTCATAGGCGGCCTTGATGGCGGCGTAGGTTTTCTCCCGGTCCACCTGACCGTCATAGGCGAAGAAAACACAGTCCGCCGCGTCCACAAACTGATAGCCCAGGTAATCGGCCATGAGCCGGGAGGTCAGGTACTCGCCCCGGGACACCAGCTCATCGGCGGACATATCCTTGCTGAGGCTCTGCTCCAGCTTGGCCATTTCCGCCCCCACATCGAATCCAAGGCCCAACTCGTCCCGAATCTCGCACAGGCGCTGCTCTATTGTATGAACAATGTCGTCGCATGATACCCCATAGGTCAGGTGGGCATGGCAGAGATACAACAGATCGGTGAGCTTATGGTCGCCGCTACTGCGCTTGCCGGCGGCGGAGACCACCACCACCTTCCGGGCCGGGTCCGCCTCCACGATGGCCTTGACTTTTTCAAACTGCTGGGCCCCGGCCACGGAGGAACCGCCGAATTTTGCAACCTTTACCATGGCTCAGTCCTCCACAGCGGCGAAGAACAGGGATGCCCCCTCGCCGCGCAGCCGGGCGGCCATCTCATGCATGGCCTTGACGGACATGGGCTTGGTGAGCAGCTCGCTGACGCCGTCCGCCTCGCTGTAGCTCTTGGCCTCGAAGCAGCCGGACAGGCTGCTGGGCAGGCGCACATAGTAGCTGTGGCAGCAGGCGGCGTTGTCGGCGCTGCCCTCATGACAGGCGGGGGAGAGCATCTGCAGCCGGCCTTTCAGGATGCAATCCAGGTCCCGCAGCACGGCAGAGGCGGTGGGCCAGCGGCCCGCGCCCTGGCCCATGAACACCATGGGGCCGGCGCACTTGCCTTCATACCGGGCCATGTTGTAGTTATCCAGGACGCTGCACTCCGGGGCGGAGGCAGGAAACAGCACCGGCTCCACATAGGCGTAGACCTTGCCGCCGGCGGCAGGGCCGCACTTGGCCATCAGGCGGCAGCTGAGGCCCCTGGCCTGAATGCGCTTCACGTCCTCGGCGGTGATGCTCTCAATGCCCTCATGGCACAGGCCCGCCACCGGCAGCAGATCGTAGGCCACCGCGGAGCTGAGGACAATCTTGCGCAGGGCGTCCAGGCCGGAGACATCGGCGCTGGGGTCCGCCTCCGCATAGCCCAGGCGCTGGGCATCGCGCAAAGCCTCGTCATAGCCCAGGGAGCGGCGCTGCATGGCATCCAGCATATAGTTGGTGGTGCCGTTGAGGATGCCGCCCAGGGAGACGATGAGGTCGCTCTCCACGGCGATGCTCAGATTATGCAGGAAGGGCATCCCGCCGCCGCAGGCAGCGCTGAACAGGAAGCCCACTCCCTTTTCTCTGGCTGCGGTAGCCAGCTCAATCCCATGGGCCGCCACCAGAGCCTTATTGGAGGTGACAAAGTGCTTGCCGGCTTTCAGGGCCGCCATGGCATAGCTGAAGGCAGGCTCAATGCCGCCCATGGCCTCCGCCACAGCTTCCACCCCCGGCTCCGCCAGGATGGCCTCTATACTGGTGCGCTTAAAGGGAGCGTCATCCTTCCCGGGCCGCACCAGAACCGGCCCCTGCTCCAAGCCTTTTGCATTTGCAAGCATCTCATAAATTCCGGCTCCAACAGTGCCGAAACCCAAAACAGCAACTTTCATTTTGTCCTCCATGTCTGTGTCCGTATTTTAAGGACACTTGTTTTCCTTGCTGAGACAGTTTAACATATGCCGCTCAGGAATACAATTAACATTTTGACGAAATTTGATGAAATAAAAAATCAGCAATAGGGCAATTTGCTCTATTGCTGATTATCTGACAATTTTGTTGCCGTTTCAGCGGATGATATCCTTGATGAAGGGGCTGCGCTGCACCGGGTCTGGACTGAAGCTGTAGCAGGCGCGCAGCAGTTCCGCCGCTTCCGCCGCTTTCTCCCGGCTGGGGGCGTGGATGGTGGCCAGGCTCTCCCCTGCTTCCACCCGGTCCCCCACCTTTTTGTGGAGCACCAGGCCCACGGACAGGTCGATCTCGCTGTCCTTGGTGGCCCGGCCTCCCCCCAGGTGCATACTCACAAGGCCCACCTGCTCCGCCTCAATACGGCGGACATAGCCGCCCTCCAGGGCCGGTACCTCCAGCTGCACCAGGGCCAGGGGCAGCCGGGAGGTGTCATACACGTCCCGGCCGTCGCCCTGCTGGGCGGTCACCATCTGGCTCAGCTTCTCCAGGGCCGTGCCGTCCTGAATGGTCTTTTCCATCATGGTCCGGGCTTCCTCAATGCTGCCGGCAAGGCCCGCCTCCGTGAGCATGCAGCTGCCCAGCGTCAGGCACAGCTCCAGCAGGTCGCCGCCCTTCTCCCCTTTCAGCACAGAGATGGCCTCCTTCACCTCCAGGGCGTTGCCCACAGCCCAGCCCAAAGGCTGGTCCATATCGGTAATGACGGCGGCGCATTTCCGCCCGGCCAGGCGGCCGATGCGGGTCAGGCCCTGGGCCAGGGTGCGGGCCTCCTGCTCCGTTTTCATGAAGGCGCCGCTGCCGCATTTCACGTCCAGCACGATCACATCCGCGCCGGAGGCCAGCTTCTTGGACATGATGGAGCTGACGATCAGCGGGATGCTGGGGACGGTGCCGGTGACGTCCCGCAGGGCGTACAGCTTTTTATCCGCAGGCACCAGATCGGCGGTCTGCCCGGCGATGGCGATGCCGATCTCATTGACGTTTTTGAAAAAAGTCTCCTCACTGATGCCGGTGGTGAAGCCGGGAAAGCTCTCCAGCTTGTCTATGGTGCCGCCGGTATGGCCCAGGCCCCGGCCGGACATTTTCGCCACCTTCAAGCCGCAGGCCGCCACCATGGGGCACAGCACCAGACTGGTCTTATCCCCCACGCCGCCGGTGGAGTGCTTATCCGCCTTGACGCCCTGAATGGGGCTGAGATCCAGGGTCTCCCCGGAATGGACCATGGCCATGGTCATGTCCAGGGTCTCCCGGTCCGTCATGCCCCGCAGCAGGATGGCCATGCACATGGCGGACATCTGGTAATCCGGGATCTGGCCCTGGGTATAGCCGTCGATCATGAAGTTGATTTCCTCGTGGCTGAGTTCGCCCCCGTCACGTTTTTTTACAATAAGATCGGTCATCAGCATGGCAGTGTCCTCCAGGTTTTTTTCTAATTATACACCTTTCCGGCCTAGTTCTCAATAGCGGAAGACCAAATATTCCCTGCCGCCGATACGGCGCAGGTCGGCCCCCTGGGGCGCGCGGCGCAGCCGGGCCGGCAAGGCCAGCAGGGTATGGCCCCCCTCCTTTGCCACCAGGCTGCCGTCCCGGCGCTCCTGCCAGATAAGGGTGGGCAGCTCCACGGTACTTGCCACTTGAGGTTCAGGTTCGGGCTGCGGCGCAGGTTCGGGTTCCGGCTGGGGTTCTGGTTCTGGCTGCGGCGCCGGGGCCAGCGCTTGTGGTTCTTGCGTTATGTTAACCTCTTGGGGCGGCAATTGCTGGTCGGAGGCCTGTTCGATCACCTGGGGAAAGGCCGCCAGCTCCCGGCGGCTCAGCCGGCGGCGCAAATATAAGCCCTCCTCCCCGGGCTGCAAAACGCCCAGGTAGGCCTCCCGGCCGCCGCCCTGCACCCAGATGCGCAGCAGGCCTTCCCTTGCTTCGGCGGTGACTTCCATGCAGGTATAAAGCCCCTGCCGCTCTATGCGCAGCGTCCCGGCCTTTTCCCCGCCCAGCAGCAGCGGATAGTCCATGTCCGCGCCTCCTTCACGCAAAAATCTCCTGCCCAAATATATGGGCAGGAGACTGGAATTATTCAGTTGTGCAGTCCAAAGCTGACGGCCAGGGCATTGTCCACGGCTGTCATGGTGTTCTCGTCCAGCTTCCCCATCCGCTCCCGCAGGCGGGATTTGTCCAGCGTACGGATCTGCTCCAAAAGGATGACGCTGTCTCTGTTCAATCCCACGCTCTGGGCGGAGAGCTCGATGTGGGTGGGCAGTCTGGCCTTGCCGATCTGGCTGGTGATGGCCGCTGCGATTACGGTGGGGCTGTGCCGGTTGCCGGTGTCGTTCTGGACGATGAGCACCGGGCGCATGCCTCCCTGCTCGCTGCCGACCACCGGGCTGAGGTCGGCGTAATAGATATCTCCGCGTTTGACCATTGTTGATTCACACTCCGCCTGAATAGTCGCCCATTACATACTATGTAGTGAACAGTAAATAGTCTCACCAGAGAAGGCAAAAAATATACACGGACCGAAGCCCGTGTATATAAAATCCGATTTCAGATGATGAAGCCGCCGTCCACGGTGATGACCTGGCCGGTAGTGTAGCCGGCCTTGGCCAGATAGAGAACCGTCTCGGCGATCTCCTCGGTTTTGCCCAGGCGACCAAGAGGAATCTGTTCCTGGGCCAGATTGTCCAGCGTCTCCTGCCCCAGCACCTGCACCATATCGGTATCGATGACGCCGGGGGCGACGCAGTTGACCCGGATGCCGGAGGGCGCCAGCTCCGCCGCCAGGGAGCGGCTCAAGCCGATGATGGCGTGCTTGGTGGAGGCATAGGCCACCTCGCAGGAGGCGCCATGCTGGCCCCAGATGGAGGACATGTTCACAATGCAGCCGGCGTGCTCATGGAGCATATGGGGCAGAACCGCCTGAATGGTGTTGAAGCAGCCCCCCAGGTTCACGTCGAACAGCCGCTTCCAGGTTTCCGGCGCAATGTCCTGAAACTGTTCCGGCCGGGCAATGCCCGCGTTATTCACCAGCAGGTCCACCGGGCCCAGCTCCCGCTCAATGCGGCGGACCATTTCGTTCACGGCCTGGCTGTCGGCCACGTCGGCCTGGTGGCAGATGACCTGGCAGCCTTCTTCCCGCAGCCGGTCAGCCAGGGCCTGGGCCAGGTCCATGCGCTCAATGCAGTTGATACATACTTTATAGCCACTCCTGGCCAGGGCCTGGGCGCAGGCGGCGCCGATGCCCCGGGAGGAGCCTGTAACAAGGGCAACACTCATCATTTTTACCTCAGGCAATTGTAATCATGCAGGGATGGTTTTCAGATTCTCGGCGATGATGCGGCTGCTGTACTCCGCCAGCTCTCTGGTGCTCATGCTCTTTACCTTTTCCGCCGGGATGACCTCCAGAATGTCCAGATACACATCGGTGGGGCGGCGCAGCACATTTTTTCCCACCTTCTCTGTCCCGCTGATGGAGGTGATGACCAGGGGCACATTGGCCTTCTGGGCGATCTTGAAGGAGCCGGCATGGAAGGGCAGCAGCTCGCTGCCCCGGCTGCGGGTCCCTTCGGGGTAGATGGCCATGGAGCAGAGGCCCCGCTTCAGGTAATCGGCAGCGGTGAGGATGGTGGTGAGGGCCTTGCGGTCATTCTCCCGGTCGATGGGCAGGCAGCCCGCGCCGTAGCCAATACGCCCCAACACAGGCATCTCCATATTGGAGGGCTTGGACACAAAGGAAATATTGAACCGGCGCAGCAGCTGGGTGACGACAATGGGGTCAAAGCCGGAGCGATGGTTGCTGACCATCAGAAAACGCTCCGCCTCCGGCAGCTTCTCCGCCCCGCGGACATGGGTCCTGACCCAGCAGTAGCCGGTGACGATCATGGAAGCATAGACACAGGCGCTGCGGCACAGGCTGTTCTGGCGGGAAAGGGGCTTGGAGGGGTTGACAAACCAGGAGGCAACCCAGGCCACCACAAGATAGAACAGGTTCAGCGCAATGAAACAGCCGGCAAAGAGCAGCGCGGTTTTCCACACCACGAATCCACAGCAGCGCACATAAATAACTGCCGCCCCAAGGGCCAGCAGCAGGAAGGCCAGAATCAGCATGACCACAACTCCTTAGAAAAAATACTTTTATATTGTACCACTACAGAAATAATTTCCAAGACTTATTTTCATTTTTTGATGGAAAATTTACAAATCTGCTTGACGGTGGGTGCGGATGCGGTATAATCCCGGTAAGGGGCGATGGGTTTGACAGAGGATTTCAGGCTGATCAAGAGAGGCAAGGACATTCCCGCAGAGGCGGACTTCTCTGTGGTGCTGCGTGACGGTGCCATGGAGCCGCTGCTGCATCCGGGGCAGACGGTGTATGTCAGCTGCCGGACAGCGCTGCAGGAACGGGACATAGGTCTGTTTTTGGTCGAGGGGCAGGTGTTCTGCCGCCGCTGGTGCGAGGATTATAACGGTGCACTGGTGCTGCTGGGCGGGGACGAAAAAGATTGCCTCTATCTGGACCGGGAGCAGCGCAGGCGCTGTTTATGCCTGGGAAAGGTGCTGATATAAAAAACTCGCGGGGCCTCCCCGCGAGTTTCTTTATATGGTCACTTTTTCTTTTTCCTGGCAAAGACACTCATATCGATATGCCTTGCCGTGTCCCCTTCGGCCCGGGTGATGAAATCCCGGGACTTAAAACGCCAGCGGCCCTCCACCTTCTGGAAGGTGTCCAGCTTCCGGTCCACCCAGATGATCTGGGGCAGCATCTGGCCGGTGATGCCCTGCACCACCACGGTGTAGGATTTGGCGGTGGCGGTAAGGCCGTCGGGCGCCACCTCGATGATGGGGTCGATGCACATGTGGCTGGTCTTGGGAGTGCCGTCCTCATAGCGGACGATGGGCTTGAGGGTGTTCATATAGCCCTTGGGGTCCTTGTGGTAGGTCAGCTTGCCGGAATAGGAGATATCCGCATCCTTCAGCAGTTCACACACGCCGTCAAAGTCCCCGCTGTCAATGAGCCAGCAGTAGGAATAGAGCAGCTTTTGAATTTCATAAATGTCGTTCATAAGGAACATCCTTTCACATAAAAACCGCAGGCGGTTGCCTGCGGTTTTTATTTTTACTTATTGAGATAGCACTTCAGCAGTTCCTGCAGAAGCTCGTCCCGGTCGATACGGCAGATGAGGGTGCGGGCATTGTTGTAGTTGGTGATATAGGTCGGGTCCTCGGAAAGGATATAGCCCACGATCTGGTTGATGGGGTTATAGCCTTTTACCATGAGGGAGTTATACACGGACGACAAAATCTCTCGCATCTCAGCTTTGTTGTCTACAGCCGCAAATTTTCTGGTTGCATCCTCCATGACTTCCCCTCCTTCTTTTTTCTCTGTTGAACCTATTATACCAAATTCTGCCGGCAAGTAAAGTCGAAACTGCGGGGAAAAAAGTTAAGAATTATTAAATTTTCGCCAAATCTGTTGATTTATTCAAGAACCGCTCACCGCATGACAGCGCCGAAGTCTCTCTCCAGGGCGGCCAGCACGGCCTTGACGGTCTCCTCGGCATGGTCGTCGGTGAGGGTCTGGTCGTCGGAGCGCATGGTCAGGGAGAAAGCCACGGACTTCTTGCCCTGGGCGATATGGTGGCCGGTGTAGACGTCAAAGATGTCGCAGCCCTTGAGGTACTGCCCGCCGTTTGCCAGGATGCAGTCGCTCAGCTTGCCAACGGGAATGTCGCTGTCACAGACCACGGCTATGTCCCGGGTGACGGAGGGGAATTTGGGCAGGGGCACATACACCGGGATACCGCCCTTCAGGGCAAACATGGCCTCGAAGCGCAGCTCCGCGCAGTACAACTCCGCGTCCACGCCGTAGTTCTTGGCCACTTCGGGATGGATCTGGCCCAGAACGCCGATCTCGGTTCCGCCGGCGTACACCCTGGCGCAGCGGCCGGGATGGTAGGAGGGGTTGGCCGGCTCCGCCTCGAAGGTGAGCTTACCCACGTCCAGGTCATTCAGCAGAGCCTCCACCCAGCCCTTCAGACGGAAGAAGTTCATCTCCGGCCCGTAGGCGCCCAGGGAGACGATCTTGGGCTCATCGGCCATGCCGTCGGGCCGCTTGAGATAGATTTTGCCGATCTCATACAGGGCGGCGGAACGGTTGCGGTAGTTGTAGTTGCGGCTGAGAATCTCCAGCATGGAGGGCAGCACGGTGGTGCGCATGATGGACGTGTCTTCCCCCAGGGGGTTGAGGATGCGCAGGCTGTCACGCAGAGGGGAATCCGCCGGCATGCGAATCTTGTCGTAATAGCTGGGGCTGATGAAGGAGTAGGTGATGATCTCGTCCATGCCCAGGCTGCGGCAGGTCTGGCCGATCTGGCGCTCGCACTGCTGCACCGGGGTGAAGCCGCCGCTGGTGGTGTTGCCGCCGGCAAAGCAGGTGGGAATCTCGTTGTAGCCATAGAAGCGGGCCACTTCCTCGGCAATGTCGGAATAATGCTCCACATCGCCGCGCCAGGAGGGCACATGGATGATGTCGCCGTCCAGCGTGAAGCCCAGCTCCAGCAGGATTCTGCGCATGGTGGCCTCGTCAATGTCAGTGCCCAGCAGAGCGTTGATCTTCTCCGGCTCCAGCTTCAGGGTGGTCTCCTGCAGGGCCTTGGGCACCACGTCGATGACGCCCTCCACCACTTCGCCGCAGCCCAGCAGCTCGATCAGCTCACAGGCCCGCTCCACGGCCTTGTAGGTGTTCTGCACGTCCAGACCCTTCTCGTAGCGAGAGGAGGCGTCGGTGCGCATACCCAGGGCTGTGGCGGTGCGGCGGATGGAGGTGCCGTTGAAGTTGGCGCTTTCAAAGAGCACCATGGCGGTGTCGCCCTCGATCTCGCTGTTGGCGCCGCCCATGACGCCGGCCACGCCCACCGGCTTATCGGTGTCGCAGATGCAGAGCATGGAGGGAGAGAGCTTGCGCTCGTTGCCGTCCAGGGTCTGGATGGTCTCGCCCTCTTTGGCCAGGCGGACATGGATTTCCTGATTGTTGACGCAGCTGAAGTCAAAGGCGTGCATGGGCTGGCCATACTCCAGCATGACGTAGTTGGTGATGTCAACCACGTTGTTGATGGGGCGCATGCCGGCGTTTCGGATGCGCTCCCGCATCCAGGCGGGAGAGGGGGCGATCTTTACATTCTTCACCATGCGGGCGGTGTAGCGGGGGCACAGCTCCGGCTCCTCCACCACGATCTTCACCATGTCGGCAATGTTGCCGCCGGCGGTGGCCTTTACCACCGGCTCATGGAGCTTCAGCTCCTTGCCGAAGGTGACGGCGGCCTCCCGGGCCAGGCCGATCATGCACAGGCAGTCCGGCCGGTTGGGGGTGATTTCAAACTCCACCACATGGTCATCCATGCCCAGCAGCACGGCCACATCGTCGCCGGGCTTGCAGTCCTCGTTGATGATGAAGATGCCGTCGGGAATGCAGTGGGGGAACTCCCGCTGCTCGGCCCGCAGGTCATCCAGGGTGCAGACATGGTCCTTGCCGGTGTCGTAGGCCAGCAGGTCCCCCACATGGATGTTCTGGCAGTCGGTCCTGGTCTCCACAGCGGCAGCGCCGGTGTTCAGACGCAGCTTGTACTGCCCGTAGCTCACGGTCTCCAGGGCGGTGACCTGAGCGGCCACCACCTTGCCGAAAATTTTGTCCCCGGCCTGGATGTCGGCGGAGATGGAGGGCTTGGCCGGGTCGATGGGGTGATAGTCCCCCAGGATGGCGGCAGCCTTGATTTCAGCATAGGGGAAGTCATGGGTGGTGACGTTCAGCTCCTTCAGGGAGCAGAGCATACCGTTGGAGGGCACGCCCCGCAGCTTGCCCTTGGTGATCTTCACGCCGCCGGGCAGCAGGGAGTTGTGCAGGGCGGCAGGCACCAGGTCGCCCACATGGACGTTCCAGGCCCCGGTGCAGATCTGCACCGGCTCACTCTCGCCGATGTCGATCTGGCAGACCAGCATATGGTCGGAATTGGGGTGCTTCTCCAGGGCCACAATGCGGCCCACCTTCACGTTATGGATGTTCTGGCTCAGGTCCTCGGTGACCTCCACCTTGGAGCCGGAGATGGTCATGGCCTCGGCAAAGGCCTTATCGTCATATTCGTTCAGGCTCAGGTCCACAAACTCGTTGAGCCATTTTCTGGAAAGATTCATGTTGCATTGCCCTCCTTAAAACTGCTCCAGGAAGCGGATGTCGTTCTCGAAGATCAGGCGCAGGTCGTTGATCTTATACTCGCCCATGGCCAGCCGCTCCAGGCCCATACCAAAGGCCCAGCCGGAATACACATCCGGGTCGATGCCGCAGCCGGAGAGCACCTTGGGGTGCACCATGCCGGCGCCCAGCACCTCGATCCAGCCCTCGCCCTTGCAGGTGGGGCAGCCCTTACCGCCGCACTTGTGGCACTGGATATCCATTTCACAGCTGGGCTCCGTAAAGGGGAAGTGATGGGGGCGGAAGCGGGTGACGGTGCCCTCGCCGTAGATCTTCTCCACCACCAGGTTCAGGGTTGCCTTCAGGTCGGCCATGGTGATGCCCTTGTCGATGACCATGCCCTCGATCTGGTGGAACATGGGAGAATGGGTGGCGTCCACCTCGTCCTTCCGGTAGACCCGGCCGGGGGCGATCATGCGGATGGGCAGGCTCTTCTGCTCCATGGCGTGGACCTGCATGGGAGAGGTCTGGGTACGGAGAAGAATCTTGCCATCCTCGCTGAAATAGAAGGTGTCGGTCCAGTCCCGGGAGGGGTGGCCCTCGTCGATGTTCAGCTTGGTGAAGTTATACTCCGCCAGCTCCACCTCCGGGCCGTCCACAATTTCAAAGCCCATGCCCACAAAAATGTCCTTGATCTGGTCCAGCACGTTGTACATGGGGTGCTTATGGCCCAGGTGCACCGGCTCGCCGGGCAGGGTCACGTCCAAGGCCTCGCTTTTCAGCTTCTGCTCCATCATGGCGGAGGACAGCTCGCCCTTGCGCTTTTCAATGGCGGCTTCAATGTCGCTTCTCAGCTGGTTTGCCAGCTGGCCCATGGCCGGCCGCTCCTCGGCGGAAAGGCCGCCCATCTGGCGGAGGATGCCGGTCAGCTCACCCTTTTTGCCCAGGTACTTCACCCGCAGCGCTTCCAGCCGCTCCGCGTTGTCACAGTCCAGGATGGTCTGGATGGAAGACGCTCTCAATGCCTGCATCTGTTGTTTCATGTCTCATTCTCCTGTAAAAAAATAAGCTCCCGTCTCTGAATCCTCAGGGACGAAAGCAAAACTTCCGTGGTACCACCCACATTCGGCACCGCTGACGCGCTGCCGCACTCTTGGCGCTTAACGCGCGCCCCACGCCGGGGATTGGCCGGTGCTCCCGGGCGAACCAAGCGACATCGCCTTAGAGGGCTTACAGCCGGTGACCCTCATTCTCTGGCAGGCAAAAAACTCGCTATTTTCCCGTTCACAGCAATAACTCATTCAATGTAACACAGTTGCCTGTTTTTTTCAAGAGGAATTTGACTATTTCCCGGCATGTGATTATAATGTAAGCGGACAAAGCATAGATTCAAGCAGAATGATTTCGGAGGAGACTATGAAAAAATTTTGCTTGAGTTTGACCCTGTGTCTATGCCTTTTGATGAGCGGCTGCGGCGGGCGGGAGCTCGCCAGGGCCAGGGACGATTTGGTCCAGCGGCTGGATGAGGCGGAGTGCCTCAGCTTCACCGCCAACATCCGGGCCGAGTATGAACACAAGACCGCCCGCTTCACCCTCAGCTATTATGAGGACGCCCAGGGCGGCAAGGTGACGGTGCTGGCCCCCCAGCTGATCGCCGGGGTGAGTGCCAGGATTGAACCGGGCAGCACCAGTCTGGAATATGACGGGGTGTGTCTGGGCACCGGGGAGCTGGATGATTTCGGCCTGTCCCCCATGTCCGCCCTGCCCATGCTGGTGCAGGCGCTGAAAGACGGCGATGTGAACGCCGTCTGGAGCGAGGGCGGCTGCACCGTGCTGGAACTGCAAAGCACCGATGAACTGGTCTGCACGGTCTGGTTCTCGCCGGAGGACATGACGCCCCGGCAGGCGGAGCTTCGCAGCGACGGCCGGGTGAAGGTCTTTGCGGAGATCAGCGACTGGCAGGAGGGCTTTGCCCCCGCTGCCCCAGAGGAAACAACGGAGTAAAAAAACTATGAACGACTTACAAAAGAGAACCTGGGCTGAGATCAGTCTGGACAACATCCGCCATAACTACCGGGCCATCCGGGCCTCCCTGCCGGCGGGCTGCCGTTTTCTGGGGATCGTGAAGGCCGATGCCTACGGCCACGGTGCCTTGACGGTTTCCCGGCTTTTGCAGGAGGAAGGGGCCGATTACCTGGCCGTTTCCTGCCTGGATGAGGCCCTGGAGCTGCGGCAGGGCGGCGTCACCATGCCCATCCTGATCCTGGGTCACACGCCGCCGGAGTACACCGGCACCCTGATCGCCATGGACATCACCCAGACCGTCACCTGTCTTGCCAAGGCGGTGGAGTATTCCGCCGAAGCGGTGAAGCTGGGCCGTGACCTGAAAATTCACATCAAGCTGGACACCGGCATGTCCCGGCTGGGCTTTCTCTGCGCCGGGGGGTATTTTGACGAGGGCGTGCAGAACGTGATCGATTCCTGCCGTCTGCCCGGTTTGATTCCCGAGGGGGTTTACACCCACTTCGCCGTCTCCGATGAGCCGGGAGAGGACTGCCGGGACTATACCCTAGGGCAGTTCCGGCTGTTCATGGATATGATCCGCGCGGTGAAGGAGCGGGGCGGCATTGAATTTGCCATCCGCCACTGCGCCAACAGCGGCGCGGTGGCAAACTACCCGGAGATGGCGCTGGACATGGTGCGCCCGGGCCTGCTGCTCTACGGCTATGGCGACGGCGGGAAGCTGGGGCTGCGGCCCTGCATGCGTCTTGTAACCACGGTGAGCACCATCAAGTTCTATGAGCCGGGCACCGCCGTCAGCTATGGCCGCCGCTTTGTAACCGAGCGGCGCACCCGCATGGGCGTGCTGGCCATCGGCTATGCCGACGGGCTGCCCCGGGCCGCCGGGAACCAGTGCAGCTTTGCCGCCGGGGACGGCTTTGCCCCCCAGCGGGGCAGCATCTGCATGGATATGTGCATGGTGGACCTGACGGAGCGGCCGGAGGTGGATGTGGGCAGCCAGGTGGAGCTGTTTGGGCCAAAGTGCAGCATCTACCAGCTTTCCGACGCCGCCGGCACCATCCCCTATGAGCTGCTCTGCGCCGTGTCCAAGCGAGTCCCCAGAGTGTATTTCTGAAAATATAACAATGACCGCCCGGGAGAATTTCCGGGCGGTCGTTTTCGTTTCATAGTATGTCCTTAAAAGCGAAAAGCATCCTGCAAGAGGGGCCACTTCTGGTCCTTCTCGCTGAGGATCAGGGGGCTTCCGTCGGTCAGGGTATAGCCCTCGGCGGAGGCGGTGCCGGCATAGGCGCCTTTCACGCCGGGCCACTGGATGCCCAGGGTCGGGTCGTTCCAGGCGATGCCGCCCTCGTCCCCTGGATGATAGAAGTCGCCGGCCTTATAACAGACGGTGGCAGTATCGGACAGCACCAGGAAGCCATGGGCAAAGCCCTCCCCAATCAGCAGCTGCTTATGGTTTTCGGCGCTGAGCTCTATGCCGAACCATTGGCCGAAGCTGGCGCTGCCGGAGCGCAGATCCACGGCCACGTCATAGACTGCGCCCTGGATCACCCGGACGATCTTGGCCTGGGGGTGCTGCTTCTGAAAGTGCAGACCCCGGAGCACGCCCTTGACGCTCATGCTCTGGCTGTCCTGGACGAAGTCCATGGTAAAGCCCGCTTCCTCCATGTCCCGCTGGTTATAAGTCTCCACAAAATAGCCCCGGCTGTCGCCAAAGACGGTAGGCTCAATGATGTACAGCCCTTCCATGGGCGTTTCGCTCACTTTGATCTTACCCATATGCTCCCTCTGTCTCTATCTCTTTCATGTATCTTTGCAACGCGTCCCGCCAGTCCGGCAGGGGCGCAAAGCCTTTTTCTCCAAGCTTGCTTTTATCCAAGCGGCTATTGAAGGGCCGTGCGGCCTTGCTCAGGCCGTATTCCGCGGTGCTCACCGGCTGCACCCGCACATCCATTCCCGCCTGGCGGAATATTTCGCAGGCGAAGTCATACCAGCTGATATAGCCGCCCTCATTGGTGGCGTGGTAGCGGCCGTATTGCTCTGTCAGGCTCATATCCACCAGGAGGCGGGCCAGATCCCGGGTATAAGTGGGGGTGCCGATCTGGTCATTCACCACCCGAAGCTCCTCAAGGGTCTTGCCCAGGCGCAGCATGGTTTTCACGAAGTTGCCGCCGCTGCGGCCAAAAACCCAGGCGGTGCGGACGATGAAGAACTTTTCCAGCAGTTCATCCACTGCCAGCTCCCCTGCCAGCTTGCTGCGGCCATAGGCATTCAGCGGGGCATAGCCCCCTTCATCCGGCTGCCAGGGTCTGGCCCCCCCGCCGGGGAACACATAGTCGGTGCTGATGTAGATCATTTTGCAGTCCAGGGCCTTGCAGGCTTCCGCCACGTAGCGGGTGCCCAGGGCGTTGACGGCCTGCACCGCTTCCCTGTTCTCCGGCGCCTCCGCCGCGTCCACCGCCGTCCAGGCGGCGCAGTGGATCACCACATCCGGCCGGGCGGCAGCGATGATTTCCGTCACGGCGGCCCTGTCCCGGATATCCAGCTGCACATAGGGCAGGGAGCAGACAGCGCTGCCGTCCTGTACACCGCTATAGGCTGGCTTGGAGCCGGAGCCGATGGCCTCATGGCCCCGTTGATTCACTTCGTTCATGACGTCGTGGCCCAGCTGGCCGCCGGCGCCGGTGACAAAAAAGCGCATCCCATCTCCCCCATCAAAGCGGGTTTTTTACTACAGAACACCCTTTGTGTATAGTAGCATTTTTCCCCGGCATTTGCAACCATAGACAAAAAAAGGTCAGGCTTTTCGCCTGACCTTTTTGGGAAAGAAAAATTACTTGCGGACCAGATACTTGCGCATATCCAGAGAGCAGGCAGCCAAGATGATGCCGCCCTTGATGATATACTGCAGGCTGGGGTCGATGCCCAGCATGTTCAGGGCAACGAAGATGATACGCAGGACGAACACGCCCAGCACGATGCCGCTGATCTTACCGGTGCCGCCCACGAAGGAGACGCCGCCGATGACGCAGGCCGCGATGGCGTCACACTCGTAGTTCAGGCCGGTGGCCTGGGTGATGGAGCTGATACGGGCGCCTTCGATGAAGCCGGTGAAGCCGTAGAGAGCGCCGGCCAGGGTGTGGACCAGAACGGTGGTCCAGAACACGTTGACGCCGGAGACACGGGCAGCCTCGGCATTGGAGCCGACGGCGAACATGTTCTTGCCGAAGGTGGTCTTGTTCCAGACGAACCACATCAGAGCGGTCAGCAGGATGGCATAGAACACGTACCAGGGGATGGAGATGGTGCCGTACTTGGCGGTCTCAAATTTCAGGAACGGGGAAGAGACGATGGCCTTGTACTCATCGGACAGGCCGGAGACAGGCTGGCCGTTGTTGCCGTTGAGCATGAAGAACAGCAGGATCAGACCGTAGGTGATCAGCTGGGTGGCCAGGGTGACGATGAAGGGGTGGAGGCTGAACTTGGCAACGAAAAAGCCGTTGATAAAGCCGATGATGGCGCCCACCACCAGGACCATCAGAACCACCAGCAGAATCCAGCCCGGGGTAATGGCCGGCAGGCTCTGGAACATTCTGCGGGAGATCTCACGGCTCTGGAGCATGGTACCGGCGATGGCGGCGGTAAGACCAACCACGCGGCCGGCGGAAAGGTCCGTGCCGGTGAGGACGATACATCCGCCGATACCCAGTGCCATGGGCAGAGAGGCGGCGGCCAGAGAGACGATGTTGATGATGGAGCCGGGTTTTACGAAGTTGCTGTTCTTGACTGCGGTGTAGATGATGAAAATCACCATCAGTATGTAAAGCGCGTTGTTGAGCAGACCGTCGGACCAGAAGCGGCGCTTATCTTTGCTGTCCAGCTTTCTGTATTCCTCGGCCGTGCGCTGAAGTTTTGCTACAGGGTTATTCATGCTTCGGCCCTCCCATTATACATATTTCGCTGCCAGAGTCATTATCTCTTCCTGGGTGGTGGTTCTGGCATCCACCTCTCCGGCCAGACGGCCGCCGGACATGACCAGAATACGGTCACAGATACCCAGCAGCTCCGGCATTTCGGAGGATACCACCAGCACGGTCTTGCCCTTGCAGGCAAGGTCAAGGATCAGCTGGTAGATCTCATATTTGGCGCCCACGTCGATACCGCGGGTAGGCTCGTCCAGCAGGAGCACCTCAGGCTCTGTCAGCAGCCAGCGGCCGATGATGACCTTCTGCTGGTTGCCGCCGGAGAGGCTGCGGATCTTGGTGCTCTGGGACGGGGTCTTGGTGCGCATGGAGTCGATAGACCACTGGGTGTCCTTCTTCATGGACTTGCTGCTGAGCCAGAGGCCAAAGCGCAGGTGCTTTTTCAGGCTGGATATGACGGTGTTCTCCCGGATATCCAGGATGGAGAAGATGCCGGTGGCGCGGCGTTCCTCGGTCAGAAGGGCAAAGCCGTTTTTAATGGACTCCCCGGGGTTGCGGTTCAGACAGGGCTTGCCGTCCAGGGTGATGGTGCCGGATTTTCTGGTGGCCTCGCCGAAGATGTTTTCCAGGGTCTCGGTACGGCCGCTGCCGTCCAGACCGGCCAGACCCAGCACCTCACCCCGGCGTGCCTCAAAGGACACGTCCTTCAGCAGGGAATACTGGGCGGTGAGATTTTCCACCTTGAGATAGACGTCGCCGGGCTTGTTGGTCTTGGGCGGGAACTGATTGTTCAGCTCACGGCCCACCATCAGGCGGATGATGTCGTTCATCTCCAGCTCGGCGGCGGGCTTGGTGGCCACATGGGTGCCGTCGCGCATGACGGTGATGTAGTCGGAGATGCGCTTGATCTCCGCCATCTTATGGGAGATGTATATGATGCCCATGCCCCGGTCACGGAGCATGTTGATGATCTTAAACAGGTGCTCCACTTCTTCCTCGGTGAGGGACGAAGTGGGCTCGTCAAACACAATGACTTTGGAATTGTAGGAGACAGCCTTGGCGATCTCCACCATCTGGCGCTGGGAGACGGGCATGGTGCTCATGATCCGATGGGGATCCACGTCGATCTCCAGCTCTTCAAAGATGGCCTTGGTATCCTGCAGCATTTTTCTTTCGTTGACCATGACGCCGCCGATCATGGGGTAACGGCCCAGCCAGAGGTTGTCCATGACTGAGCGTTTGAGAGCCTGGTTCAGCTCCTGATGCACCATGGCGACGCCGTTATTCAGCGCCTCCTTGCTGTTTTTGAAGTTGACCTCTTTGCCTTCCAGAAATATCTGTCCGCTGTCCTTCGTGTAAATGCCGAAAAGGCATTTCATAAGGGTGGACTTGCCGGCGCCGTTTTCTCCCATCAGCGCATGGACGGTGCCCTTTTTCAGTTCAAAGGAGACCCCGTCCAGGGCCTTGACGCCGGGAAATGTCTTGGTGATATCCGTCATCCTCAGGAGGATATCCTGCTCCATACCTTTTCCCTCCCGTAATACTTAGTGATGGGGCAGCCGCTGACGCGGCTGCCCCTTTTATCGTTGCTGAATATGGATTATGCGGTGAAAGGAGCGTAGGCCACGAAGAGCTTGTTGGCGATGCCGTCAGCCACGGTGTACATCTCGGCAGAGCCGGCCACAGCAGCGATGGCGTCGGTCATAGCGGTGCCTTCACCCACAGCAGCGGCGACCTCAGCAATGGCCTTGGCCATGCCCTCGGCGTCCTGCTTGACGGTACCGGTCATCTTGCCGGCGGCGATCAGATCCTGTGCGGAAGCGGTGGCGTCAACGCCGAAGACGGGGATGGTCTTGCCGCCATCGCCCAGGTTGAAGCCGGCGGTCTCCAGAGCGGAGATGCAGCCCTCAGCCATGTTGTCGTTGTTGCAGATGATCAGCTCGATCATGTTGCCGTTGGCCTCATTGTACTGGGCCAGGTTGGTGTTCATGTAGTCAGTGGCGGCCTGAGCGGACCATGCACCCTGCAGGTCTACCTGGTACTTGGAGCTGTTGGCAGCGTCAAAGTACTCCAGAGCGGGCTTGCCGGCAGCGGTCAGGACAGCGTCAGCGTCCTCAACGCCGTACTGGGTGCGGTAGATGGCTTCCACGTTGGCCTCGTCGCCCTTGAACATGGCGTAGGAGATCACGCCGTCGCCGTTGAGGTCAACAGCGTCGTAGTTGGCAACAACGTAGTCGCCGACCATCTTGCCCTGCAGGTGACCTGCCTCGGGAGCGTCGGTACCGATGAAGCAGATGCTGTCGTGGGCGCCGAGAACGGTGCCTTCCTCGCCGTCGTTCTCAACGGCGCGGTTGAAGAAGATCACGGGGACGTCGCCGGCCATGGAGATGATCTCGTTGGCAACGTCGGTGGAGCCGGAGGTGACCATGTTGACGATCAGCAGGTTGCAGCCGTTCTGCAGAGCGGTGTTGATGGTCTCGTTCTGGGTGGTCTGGCTGTTGTTGCCGTCATAGTCGGTGAAGTTGATGCCCAGGGCAGTCAGCTCAGCGTCCAGAGCGGTGCGGACGGAAGAGATGTAGGTGTCAGCGTAGGTGTAGTAGAACACGCCCACGTTCAGGGCAGCGGCCTCTGCGGGAGCCTCGGCAGCGGGAGCCTCAGCGGCGGGAGCCTGGGTGGCGGCAGGTGCGCTGGAGCCGCCGCAAGCGGCCAGAGCGAACACCATGGTCAGAGCCAGAAGCAGTGCAAGTACTTTTTTCATTGTGCAAGTTCCTCCATTAAAGATTTTTGGGGTATGGGCTTTTTCAGCCTCATGAAGAGATTGTACCAAATCTGCTCCAAATTGCAATATCCATATGCACGATTTTTTTGTAAAATTTTTCGTCGTGACGTCTTTTTGCACTAAAAATCATTTTAATTTTTATGGAAAATACACAACAGTCATGTTTTTTACCATAAGTTGGTTCCGCATACAATATGCATTTGAAATTTGCCGGCGGCACAGTTATAATAGATGGCGTCTATTATGCGTCTGCCCCGGGTGACGCCGGGGCAAGTGCGCAGTGTAAACGCAAAGCAGGAGGAGACAGGCCTATGGCTGACATACACGCCATCCGGGATTTTGCAGCCCCGGAGCTGGATATCTATGCCCGCTTGACGGAGAACCAGCTGGTAAATCGGGCAGACCCGGAAAACGCCCTGTTCATCGCGGAAAGCCCGGTGGTCATTGAGCGGGCGCTGGACGCGGGCTGCGTGCCGGTGTCCTTTCTTATGGAGGAGAAACATGTGGAGGGCAAGGGCCGGGCGCTGATTGAGCGCTGCGGCGATGTGCCGGTATACACGGCCAGTCTGGAAACCCTCACCCAACTCACCGGCTTTCATCTGACCCGGGGGATGCTCTGCGCCATGCGGCGGCCCCGTCTGCCGGATTACCGGGAAGTCTGCGCCGGGGCCAGCCGGATTGCCGTGCTGGAGAATGTGATGAACCCCACCAACATCGGGGCCATCTTCCGCTCCGCCGCCGCCCTGGGCATGGACGCGGTGCTGCTGACCGCCGCCGGTTCCGACCCGCTGTACCGCCGGGCCATCCGGGTCAGCATGGGGACGGTGTTTCAGGTGCCCTGGGCCTATCTGCCGGAGGAAGAAGACTGGGTTGCTGCCCTAAGGGTCTTGGGCTTCAAGACGGCGGCCATGGCCCTGCGGCAGGATTCGGTGCGTCTCAATGACCCGGCTTTGAACCGGGAGGAGAAACTGGCCATTGTGCTGGGCACCGAGGGGGACGGTCTGGCCGGCAGCACCATTGCCCACTGCGATTACACCGTCTGCATCCCCATGGCCCACGGGGTGGACTCCCTGAACGTGGCCGCCGCCAGTGCCGTGGCCTTTTATCAGTTGGGAACAATGAACCGATAAGGAGAGGACAGGATGGACAAGGAACAACGGCTGGAAGCCTTTGAAAAGATGCTCTCTGCCATTGAGGAAAACTACGCCGGGATCGTGAGTAAGATGGATGCGCTGAAAGCCCAGGGCCGGGAAAAGAGCGCCACCTACCGCCAGCTCATGGGGAACAAATTGATGTACAAGGACATGCTTTCCCTCTACGAGCTGTACGGTCTTAAAGAAAAAGTCCAGAAGGCATAAAAGAAGAACAGGCTCCGGGGAGCCTGTTCTTCTTTTATGCCTCATCATAGGGCTTCCTCTGTACGAAGCCGAAAACGCCGGAGGATACCAGCCAGTAGCAGTTGTAGAGCAGTTCATCCAGGCTGACAGGCTTGCCGTCCTTATACCATTTGGCCAGGATTCCACTGATGGCGGAAACGCCGAAGGCCAGGGTGTATTCATAGCCGGGCATTTCCGGGCTCAGACCGAACAGGCGGCAGAAAATGGGCGAAAAAAACTCGGTCAGCTTTTCCACGAAGCCGGGGTTGGAGCCGCTGGAAATAATAAAGAACAGCTTCTCACCCTCGTCCTCCAGAATGGCCGCGTATTGGATGGCAAAGGCTTTCAGGCTCACAGGGAAGCCCTGGGGGAAGACTTCGGATATTTTGTTCTTAACATCTTCCAGCATCTGTGTCTCCGCCTGTTCCCGCAGATCGTCCATATCCAGAAAGTACTGGTAAAAGGTGCTGCGGTTCACCGCGGCAGCCCGGGAGACGCTGATAACACTGAGTTTTTCCTTGTCCATCAGCAGTTTCCAGTAGGCGTCGATGATGCACCGGCGGGTTCTCTCCGTCAATTCCGGCTGTTTGTTCATGCCCTTTCCTCCATCCGACAAAAGTTCATTTTTTGTTGGTTGATAAGCCCCATGCAAAATGCTAAAATTTATTATACGGCAGTGTGTCGGATGATTCAAGTCTTTGAATCATATATTGTATTGTTTCTGTTTCGGGAGGATGACCATATCATGTTGCGCTACAGGGCCGGGATAGACATCGGCTCAACCACGGTTAAACTCGTAATTCTTGACGAAAACGACGGCATCGTGTTCAGCGATTACCGCCGCCACCGGGCCCACACCCAGGAAACGTTGGCAGAGCTTTTGCAGGATGCCAGGCAGATCACTGGGGACTGTGAGCTGCTCTGCGGCATCACCGGCTCCGGCTCCATCAATCTGGGCAAGGCGCTGGACATCAAATTTGTGCAGGAGGTCGTGGCGGTGGCCACGGCTTTGCAGCATACCGCCCCCCAGACCGATGTGGCCATTGAACTGGGCGGCGAGGATGCCAAGATCATTTATTTCACCGGCGGCCTGGAGGAGCGGATGAACGGCGTCTGCGCCGGGGGCACCGGCTCTTTCATTGACCAGATGGCCTCGCTTTTACAGACTGACGCCGCCGGGCTCAACGCCGAGGCGGCCAACTATCAGCAGATCTACCCCATCGCCGCCCGCTGCGGCGTCTTTGCCAAGACGGATATCCAGCCGCTGATCAACGAGGGCGCCACCAAGGCGGACCTGGCCGCCTCCATCTTCCAGGCGGTGGTGAACCAGACCATTTCGGGCCTTGCCTGCGGCAAGCCCATCCGGGGCTGCGTGGCCTTTCTGGGCGGGCCGCTGCACTTTCTGCCGGAGCTGAAAAAAGCCTTTATCCGCACCCTGAAGCTCACCGATGAGACCACCGTAGACCCGGAAAATTCCCATCTCTTTGCCGCCATGGGCGCGGCGCTGGAGGCGGAGGACGCCCGCTGCCAGGATATAGATGAGCTGATCCGCCGGCTGCAAAGCGGGGTGGAGATGAATTTCGAGCTCAAGCGCCTGCCGCCTCTGTTTGCCTCCCAGGCAGAGTACGAGCAGTTCTGCCAACGCCATGAGCAGGCGGTGGTACATAAGCAGCCGGTGGAGGACTACAGCGGCAATTGCTTTCTGGGCATTGACGCCGGTTCCACCACCACGAAGCTGGCGCTGATCGGTGAGGATGGCCAGCTGCTGTGGTCCTTCTACGCCAACAATCAGGGCAACCCGGTAAAGACCGCCATGGAGGCGGTGGATGCCCTGCGGGCCCGGCTGCCGGAAGGGCTGCGCATCGCCCGCTCCTGCTCCACCGGCTACGGCGAAGCCCTGCTGAAATCCGCCTTCGCCCTGGACGAGGGGGAGGTGGAGACCATCGCCCACTGCACGGCGGCGGCCTTCTTTGACCCCCAGGTGGACTGCGTGCTGGACATTGGCGGGCAGGACATGAAATGCATCAAGCTGAAAAACCACTCGGTGGACACCGTGCTTTTGAACGAGGCCTGTTCCTCCGGCTGTGGCTCCTTCATCGAGAACTTCGCCAACTCCCTGGGCTACAGCGCCGAGGGCTTTGCCCAGGAGGCGCTCTATGCCCAGAACCCGGTGGACCTGGGCACCCGTTGCACCGTGTTCATGAACTCCAATGTGAAGCAGGCCCAGAAGGAAGGAGCCAGCGTTTCAGACATCTCCGCCGGCCTCGCCTACTCCGTTATCAAAAACGCCCTCTATAAGGTCATCAAGCTGACCGACCCGGCCCAGCTGGGGCGGCACATCGTGGTGCAGGGCGGTACCTTCTATAATAAAGCAGTGCTGCGGGCCCTGGAACAGATCGCCGGGGTGGAGGTCACCTGCCCGGATATTTCCGGCATCATGGGGGCCTTCGGCGCGGCGCTGATCGCCCGGCAGCGGTACAAGGGCCAGGAGAGCAGTATGCTGCCCCTGGAGGAGATCGTGCATCTCAGCTATACCACCGCCACCGCCCGCTGCGGCCGCTGCAGCAACAACTGCCTGCTGACGGTGAACAAGTTCCCCGGCGGCCGGCGGCACGTCACCGGCAACCGCTGCGAGCGGGGCCTGGGCGGCGCCGGTACGGAGCGAGCCCCCAGCATGGTGGAATACAAGCAGCAGCGGATGTTCGATTATCCGCCGTTGGAAAACGCCCCCCGGGGCGTCATCGGCATCCCCCGGGTGCTGAATATGTGCGAAAACTACCCCTTCTGGGCCACCTTCTTCCAGGCCCTGGGCTTCCGGGTGGAGCTGTCCCCCTTCTCCTCCCGCAAGCTGTATCAGCTGGGCATGGAGTCCATCCCCAGCGAGTCGGAGTGTTACCCGGCCAAGCTGGCCCACGGCCATGTGCAGTGGCTCATTGACCAGGGGGTTAAAACCATTTTCCACCCCTGCGTGTTCTATGAGCATCAGGAGACGCCGGGGGCTCAGAACCATTATAACTGCCCGGTGGTGGTTTCCTACCCGGAGAATCTGAAGAACAACGTGGAGGCCGTGGCCGACGGGGACGTCCGTTATATCCGGCCCTTCATCGCCTTCACCTGTGAGCGGGTGGCCGCCGACCGGCTGGTGCGCCTGTGCAAAGAGGAATGGGATATTCCCGAGCAGGAGGTGCGCCAGGCGGTGAAGCTGGCCTGGGCCGAGCAGCAGCGGGCCAAGGATGATGTGCGCGCCCAGGGTGCCAAATTGCTCCGTGAGATGGAGGCCGCCGGCGGCCGGGGCATCGTGCTGGCCGGCCGGCCCTACCACATTGACCCGGAGATCAATCACGGCATCCCGGAGCTGATCGCCTCCTACGGGCTGACGGTGTTCACCGAGGACAGCCTGCCCATCGACTTTGTGCCGGGCCGGCCGGTGCGGGCCAACGACCAGTGGGTCTATCACTCCCGGCTGTACACCGCGGCGGAGTTTGTCTCCCACCGGGACGACCTGGAGCTGATCCAGCTCAACTCCTTCGGCTGCGGCCTGGATGCGGTGACCACCGACCAGGTGGCGGAGATTCTGGAGGGAGCCGGCAAGCTGTACACCGTTCTGAAGATCGACGAGGTGAACAACCTGGGCGCCGCCCGCATCCGCATCCGCAGCCTGATTGCCGCCATGAACCTGCGCCGGGAGCAGGGCATCCACGCCGCCCCGGTCAGCAGCGGCTACCATCGGACGGTGTTCACCCAGCAGATGCGGAAAGAGGGCTGGACCATCATTGCCCCCCAGATGAGCCCCATTCATTTTGACCTGCTGGGGCCGGTGTTCAAAAAGCACGGCTACAACGTGGTGATCCTGGATAACGACAACCGCTCTGCCATCGATACGGGGCTGAAATATGTGAACAACGATGCCTGCTTCCCCGCCATGACCGCCGTGGGCCAGATCATGGAGGCGGTGCTCTCCGGCCGCTATGACACGGACCATCTGGCCATCGCCATGACCCAGACCGGCGGCTGCTGCAGGGCCAGCAACTATGTGGGCTTCATCCGCCGGGCCCTGGACAAGGCGGGCCTGTCCCACATCCCGGTGATCTCCATCAACGCCAACGGCATGGAAAAGAACCCCGGCTTCAAGCTGTCCCCCGCCCTGATTCTGGACGCGGGCCACGCGGTGGTCTACGGCGATCTGTTCATGCGCTGTCTGTACCGGGTGCGGCCCTATGAGCTGACTCCCGGTTCGGCCAACGCCCTCTATGCCCAGCTTCGGGATAAATGCATCCGCTCCCTGACGGAGCCGGGTGCCGGCCCCGGGTACAAGGAGCTGTGCCAGGAGATCGTCGCCGCCTTTGACCGCTTCCCCATTGACGAGAGCCTCCGCAAGCCCCGGGTGGGCGTTGTGGGGGAGATTCTGGTGAAGTATATGCCCCTGGCCAATAACCACCTGGTGGACCTGCTGGAGAGTGAGGGTGCGGAGGCCGTGGTGCCGGACCTGATGGATTTCCTGAACTATTGCGTCTACAACAACGACTATAAGCACCAGTTTTTGGGCAAGAGCTGGACCTCCGCCGCCACGGCGAAGCTGGGGGTGGGTGCCATCCGGGCCCTGCGCAAGCCGGCCCTGGACGCTCTGGAGAAGAGCCGCCGCTTTGAGCCGCCCATGCCCATCGAGCATATCGCGGACCTGGCAAAGCCCTTCCTGTCCATTGGCAACCAGTACGGTGAGGGCTGGTTCCTCACCGGGGAAATGGTGGAGCTGCTGCGCAGCGGCACGCCCAACATTGTCTGCATCCAGCCCTTCGCCTGCCTGCCCAACCACATTGTGGGCAAGGGGGTCATCAAGGCCCTGCGCAAGGCCTATCCCTACGCCAACATCGCCGCCGTGGACTACGACCCCGGCGCCAGCGAGGTCAATCAGCTCAACCGCATCAAGCTGATGCTCTCCGCCGCGGTGAAGAACCTGCAGGAGGAGCAGCAGAAAGAAGCCTGCCCGGTAGGGAAATGATCTGAAAATAAAAAAAGGAAGCCTGATCACAAATCAGGCTTCCTTTTTTCGTTTATTTTACGATCTCATTCAGAAGGGCGGTAAAGACTTCGCTGCCGCATTTTGCCAGCAGCCACTGGGGTTCAAAGTCCTCCTCCGGGGCTTCTCCCGGCTCTCCGCTGCAGGTAACCGGCTCCATGCTCTCCACAGGCGCAGCCGTAACAGCAGGGGTGGATGTGGGTGCCTGCACCGCGCTGTCCACAGCGGCAGGGTCGATCAGAATCTCAGCCAGGGAGAAGTAGACCTCCTCGCCGTAGATTCGCACCGTCAGCTCGCAGGGGATCTGGTCAAAGACCATTTCCACAACGAAGCTCTCATCCCAGTCGCCTTCGGGCAGCTCCGCCTCCTCCGGCGGCTGGCCATTCTCGTCCAGGGTGCCTGCCAGCAGCAGAACCAGTTCCCCGGCTTTCTCACGGTCCACCAGGTTCAGCTCCACCGGCTGCGGCGCGTCCGTAGGCGCAGGGGTGGGAACCGGCGTCGCCGTGGGCGGGGCAGTCTGGGTGTCATCCGCAGCGCCGTCCTCAGCGGGGGCCTTTTCCGGGATCAGATCAGCCAGGGAGGGAATCATGCTGAAGAGGCGCACAGGGGGCGCCTTCTGAAGCTCCACGGGCAGCTCCTCCTGGGGTATAGCAGCCTCTGCGCTGGTATCATTCTCCTGCACGAAGCTGTCAACTTCCCCCATCCCCTCCTCGGCCGGGATGGCAGGCGCTTCCGTGGGCTTGGGTTCCACAGCAGCGGCAGGTGCTTCGGTAGGCGCAGGTACCTCGGTGACAATGGGTTCCGGTGTGGGAACCGGGGTGGGGGTAACCTTATTTATAGGGGTACCCGTAATGACTTGGGCCGGGGTCTGGGTGGGTCTGGGCGTCGGCGTGGACAGGTAAAGGTCCGGGGTAGGGGCCGGCGTGGTCACAATACGGTCGGCAGCAGCGGTCTTTTCCTCCGGAACAGCCGTGGACGCAGGCGTCGGGGCAGGCGCGGCACTGGGCTCCGCCGTGACCGGGGCGGCCGCAGCGGCCTGGGGTGCCTGGGTGGCGGTCACTTCCGGCACACTTCTGGCGGCAATGACTCCCTCCGCCCGTCCGGCGGGGTTCAGGCTCAAAGCCGCGGCAATCACCAGGGCCATGCAGGCGGCGGTGGCCAGCAGGTTGCGCACCGGCCTGGTAATTGTCAATTTTCTGGGGGTAAAATGCTTGCCGGGGCTGCCGGCGGGTCTGTTGGCTTTTATCATCTCGCTCCGCCGGATGCCGGCCATGATGTCCTCATGGAGCCCCGCGGGCAGTTCTTCCATATCTTCTTCCATCATTCCGGAAATATCGGCCATCAGCTGCCGCATCTGGCTGCAGGAAGGACAGTTTGCAAGATGAACCGCCAGCTCTTTTCGTTCCTCCACACTGAGCGCATCATCCAGCGAGCGGCTGATCAGCTCTTCGTAGTATTCACAACTTTTCATGGCAGTCCACCTCCTCTCGTTTTCCCTGACGATACAAATTCGGGAATGTTCCCATCTTTTATCAGATAATCGCAAAGCTTTTTCCGGCCCCGGAAAATGCGGGACTTCACTGTGCCCACCTCAATGTCCAGCGCCGCGGCGATCTCATCGTAGCTGAGTCCCTGGATTTCCCGCAGCAGCAGGATCTCCCGGTAATCCTCCGGCAGGGACTGCAGGCCCCGGCGCACGCTCTCCCGGGTGAGGCTGCGTTCCAGCAGCTGCTCCGGGCTCTGGCTGGTATCCGCAATGTCCAGCTGCACATCTTCGCCGTCCTCGTCCTCCATGGACAGGGACACCGTGGGCCGCCGGTTGCGGCTGCGCAAAAAGTCCAGGCACAGGTTGGACACAATCCGGGTCAGCCACACGGAAAACTTGCTGTCCCCCCGGAAGCCGGACAGAGAATTGTAAGCCTTGATGAAGGCTTCCTGGGTCATGTCCGCCGCGTCCTCGCTGTTGTTGAGCATCCGCAGCGCCACATTATACACTTTTTTCTCGTATTCCAGTACCAGCTCCTCAAAAGCATTGGTGTCCCCTTCCAGTACCCGCTGTACGATCAGGTACTCCTGCTCTCGTGTCAAGCCGCCACCTCCTGTCTTTGCCCTTCCGGCAAAGCGTTTTATGTGATGATGTTGTGATGAACTATGATTTTCATGCTGTTACTGCAGATCCCGCTTGATCCCCGCGGCAATGCGCCGCAGCTCCTCCAGGGTCTCCACATGCACCAGCTCCTGCTTGTAGCAGCCGGAGTGGGCCACGCCGTGAAGGTACCAGGGCAGCTGGTGCCGGGCTTCCAGGCAGGCGATCCGCTCCCCGGCGTGTTGGCTCAGTTCCTCGATCTGCCCCACAGCCAGGTCGATCCGCTCCCGAAGGGGCGGCAGTTCCGGGATTTCTTTCCCTTCCAGCAGGGCGTTGGCCCGCTGGAACAGCCAGGGATTACCGAAGCTTCCCCGGCCGATCATGGCCAGGTCGCAGCCGGTATAGCGCAGGATGTGTTCCGCATCCTCCGGCTCAAAAATATCGCCGTTGGCCGTCACCGGGATGGTCACGGCCTGCTTCACTTCTTTTATAATGTCCCAATCCGCCCGGCCGGCATACATCTGGGCCCGGGTGCGGCCATGGACGGCGATGGCGTCCGCCCCCGCCTGCTGGCACATTTTGGCAAAGTCCACCGCGTTGACACTGCCATTGTCCCAGCCTTTGCGGAACTTCACCGTCACCGGCTTGTCCACCGCTTTTTTCACGTTCTCGATGATCCGCCCCGCCAGGTCGATATCCCGCATCAGGGCAGAGCCGTCCCCGGATTTGACGATCTTCCCCACCGGGCAGCCCATGTTGATGTCCAGAATATCCGCCCCGGACAGTTCCAGGGCCATGGGTGCAGCCTCGGCCATGATCTCCGGCTCATGGCCGAAAATCTGCGCCGCACAGGGCTGCTCCCCTTCCGGGATGTACAGCAGGGATTTGGTCTTTTCGTCCTTATACACCAGGGCCTTGGCGCTGACCATCTCCGTGGTGGTCAGGGCGGCCCCCAGTTCCCGGCACACCCGGCGGAAGGCGAAATCCGTCACCCCCGCCATGGGGGCCAAGGTCAGGCGGCCGTGGAGTTCTACGTTTCCAATCTTTACCATGTCATATCCAGTCCCACCGGGCAATGGTCAGAGCCCATCAATTCCGGCAGGATATACGCGTCCTTGATGTTCTCCCGCAGCCGGTCAGACACCACGAAGTAGTCGATGCGCCAGCCGATGTTCCGCTGCCGGGCGGCAGCACGATAACTCCACCAGGAGTAGGCGTCGGTCTTGTCCGGGTAGAGGTAGCGGAAGCTGTCGGTAAACCCGGCGTTCAAAAGCTCCGTGAACTTCTCCCGCTCCTCGTCGGAGAAGCCGGGGTTGCCCCGGTTGGTCTTGGGGTTTTTCAGGTCGATCTCCTCATGGGCCACGTTCATGTCCCCGCAGACGATCACCGGCTTTTTCTTGTCCAGCTCCGTCAGATAGGCCCGGAAGTCATCCTCCCAGCGCATCCGGTAGTCCAGACGCTTCAGCTCGTCCTGGGCGTTGGGGGTATACACGCAGACCAGATAGAAGTTCTCGTATTCCAGGGTGATGCTGCGCCCCTCGCTGCCGTGCTCCTCCACGCCGATGTTGTAGCTTACAGACAGCGGCGTATGTTTTGTGAAGATAGCGGTGCCGGAATAGCCTTTCTTCTCCGCATAGCACCAGTAGCTCTCATAGCCGGGCAGGTCCAGTTCGATCTGTCCCGCCTGCAATTTCGTCTCCTGGAGGCAGAAAAAATCCGCGTCCAGACTCCAGAATATATCTTCAAAGCCCTTTTTGCAGACGGCCCGCAGGCCGTTTACGTTCCAGGAAATGAATCTCATGCTTGTTCTTCCCTCGCTCTCATGCTCTCCTCATAACCCTTGGCGTCGGTCAGGGCCGCGCCCCGCATCCTTGGCAGCGCCGGAGCGGAGGTGTCCAGGGTGGCGGCAGTCTTCGTGGCCACCAGGCGGTTGATCTTCAGGCCTTCGGCGGTGAACTTGGCTTCATAATCGGTCATGAAGAAGTCTCCCCCATCGGTGTGCAGGTCGTTGGTCACTTCCGACAGGGCCCAGCCCTCCCCCTCCATCTGTTCAATGGACCATTGAAACAGGGGCAGATTGTCGGTCTTGAAATGGATCTGTCCGCCCACCGGCAGCAGCAACGCATAGCTGCGCAGGAAGCCGGGGTAGGTCAGGCGGAATTTGGCGTCCCGGCTCTTGGGCCAGGGGTCGCAGAAATTGATATAGATGCGGTCCACTTCGCCGGGGGCGAACATCTCCCCCAGCCTGGCGGCGTCCCCATCGATAAAGCGCAGGTTCTGAAGGCCCCGGTCTCTGGCCCGCTCCATGGCGATGATCATGGCGTCCGGCACCTTCTCGATGGCGATGTATAATACCTCCGGCAGGCTTTCCGCTGTGTCCACCGTGAAGCGGCCCTTGCCGCAGCCCAGCTCCAGATACAGCTTTTCTGCTTTCTTTCCCATTCTATTTTCAGCGGAGTCCTTCCACCGGCCCTTCTGTTCCTCCGGCTGGCTGATCATCAGCTCCGCGCATTTTTCCATCCGCGGCGCAAGATTTGGCCGCTTTCTCATCCTCATCCAATCACACTCCTTTTTTCAGCATACCACAAGCGGCGGAAAACATCAATGAAAAATGACTTGCTTTCATGTAAACTTTGTTGTATAATACCCTGCGTTACCCCGTCTGCAAAGCCTTATTTTTCAGCGTTTTCCGCTGTTTTCGGCAATTTTCCGCCCCAGGGATTTCCTAAGAAAAATTAAGAATTACCTCCGCCCGTTTCCGCCGCATCCCTTCTGTCCCAGCGATTTGGGCATGTATCCGCCCAGTTGAATAAAACAACAAAATAACCGGGTGTAGCGCAGTTGGTAGCGCGCCTGCTTTGGGAGCAGGCTGGACTTCATCCACGACAGTCCCGGACAAACCGCACAACCCCTTGCAACACCGGCACTTGCGGGATTTTCCCTGACAGCAAAACCGGGCAGTAAACCCGCTTTGACCACATAAATGACCACAGACAGCAGAAAACAAAATAACCGTATCCGGGTATAGCGCAGTTGGTAGCGCGGGTGGTTTGGGACCATCAGGTCGGGGGTTCAAGTCCCTCTACTCGGACCAACACCCCCAGGAGTATCGCTCCTGGGGGTGTTTTCTTTGTTTATTGCGGCGCAGGATTTGAGAGTCATGCGGTTAAAAACAGTCTTTCTGCCTCTCAATGACAAACACTGGAGGTTATGCTATAATTTATCATATATTTATTTGAGGTGCAGCCATGATAAACTACCAAGTTACTTTTGATAAAGAGAACAACAGATTTCTTGTAGAAGGGCCCTTTGCAGAAAATGCTATTCCAGTTGAGATCCCGATGGATAATCCGCAAAGAAAAGATTTTATAGATCTGTTTCTTCATAAAGCTGATATTGACAGAGGAATTGATTTTTTACAATGTATTTGCTCCGTGAATGACACTACATTGAATGAGGCACTTTTTGTTGCTGGGTTAAACAACTGCATGAAATGTTTTAAATATAGCAAATCCAGAACCAAATTAGACAAAGTTGAAGTGTTTTCCGATAATCAGCGGCTATATGATAATTTTATTATGTTTGAAACTATGCGTGATAAACATTATGATCACGATGAGAATGGAATGTTACAAGCAACTGCTTTCCTACTCGTTTGTAGCGATGGTGAAAGGCTTTTTGGAGGACCTCCATCTGTAGTATGGCGCAGGGCCAAGCTTGATTACTGTCTCGTTGGACAAATGTTACAAGAAGTAATGCTATTTGTACAGCAACACCTTTGTCAGAAAATTGATACTATTGGAAAGATGATTGAACGTGCATATGTAAATCTACCAAGGGAAACATTGTTGGAATTACAGACGGCACAGATTAATGCATTATCATTTAACTCAAGATAATAATGGTTGTTCTAAATTAATATTTTATATGGTGAGACTATGCTTTTCTCTGATTTTATAAAAGACAGTTTATTGGGAAAAAATGACATTTCCTGTAATTATTATCATGCAAATATCAACGCAGAAAACATTCTACAGGCGGATACATCAAGCAGATTTATTCACCAATATTTTGAAAATGGCGAAAAGGAGTTGCCTTTGCTGCTCAACCCAGAAGATGCAGCAATATTTCTCGAAAACTACTTTTTAGCCGCACGTAAGGAGCGCGTTATATCTTTTGAATTCGATAGGCAATATGCACTTCCTGCCGAACGCGCAATACATACAGTTTCTGGTTTCTTTTTAGGCCTGTTAATCGAGAATTGTTTGAATGGTGAAAACTTGCTTTCAATTGAATATCCAGAATATTTCCCTTTTTCATACCTTTGGTTTCTAACGTTTCTATACCATGATTATGGATATTGTGTAGCAGAAAGAGAAGATTCCCCCATTGCAATACCAGCAAGAGCACCTATTCCAAATGACATTCATCTTCAGCGCAATTCTAAAATTCGCTTTGAAGAATACCGTGCGCTGCGCCAAGTCAAGACCGAGCTGGGGATTAGCCTTTCTCCTTTCTCTCCTTATCCCGGTATGTTCAGTTACGCATCACATGGACATAAAGTAGGCTTGGAAAATGCGTTACTTCGTGAACTTACGCAGCGGTCGTGTACAATAGCATGCCATTCGAAATTACAGTTCAATACTGGTGTGAAAATACATGGCCACCAGTATACAAGCACTGTAGTGACGCGATATTTTAACTATTGTATTAATGAGCGTAACCGATTGGATCACGGAATCATCGGAGGTTATCTGTTTTACGATCGGATAATTAAAAATTACCTGTCCGCATATTTGTCTGCACTGCGAGAGGCTCGATATCCGGTATCTTTAAGTGATTTTTATTTCCGCGATAGGCACTTTTCTGAAAACCAGCTTCCGGTATTTTCGTATATTGCTGATTGCATCTTAGTTCACAACATCTGGAAACAATCGGAAGACACGTGCGAGTTGTATGAACGCTATAATTTGAACACGGCTTTAGGTGAAGCATACAAAACCATTACCATTAAAGATAACCCACTTCTTTACATTCTTGCTATTACAGATACATTAGAGCCAATAAAAGCATATGCAACAATAAACCCGGAAATCGTATCTGAATCAATCAACTTGGAATATCTGCCTGGGACTCGTATGCTTACTTTTTCAAGCAGTAATAATGCTGTGGATATTAGGACCCTTTATCAAAAGGCCAAAGGACTTGAAGAATGGACTTCTGTACGCTGCACTGAATTAAGAGATGGCGCATTCACTTTGTATTTATAACTATTCATTTTACATGATACGATAAAACCACCGCCATGGGTACCGATTACTCCGTACCCATGGCGGTGATTCTTCTTATTTTCCCTTCTTCGTTTTCTTCCTGCCTTTTTTCTTGCTCTTCTCCTCCTGCGGTGTCAGTGTCCCCTCCGCCTTCTGCCGCTTCAGCTCCGCCAGTTCAGTCTTCATCTCCACGATGAGCACCTTCAGTTTTTCCTCGCATTCCTCGCGGGTGTGGGCATAAACATTGCGGGCATGCTTCTTGCCGTCGATCCACATAGGCGAGTAGCGGCCCTCCCACAGGTTTGGTCCTTTGGATGAGATACATCCGGTCCCTGCCCTGCGGCGGTTGGGCAGGACGGGTTGGAAATCGGTCATTCTCGGCTTTTCCGGCGAGGCCGGGGCAGTTTCCTGCCCCGGCTCCGAACCGCTCTCCGGCGGCGCTGCTTTGCCGATGCCGCGGTCAATGTTGGCGGCGGCTGTGCGCTGCATATCGTCGGTGATGTGGGTGTAGATGTCCAGCGTGGTGGCCGTCGACACATGCCCCAGCATGGCTGAGAGGGTTTTCACATCCATACCGTTCTGCAGCGCCAGCGTTGCGAAGGTATGCCGCAAGTCATGGAAGCGCACATGCTTGCACCCTGCGTGTTCCAGAATAAGCTGGAGCCGTTTGCGCACCACGCCGGGGGTGATCGGACGGTCCTCCTTCACCGGAGACGGGAACATCCAGCGGGAGTTCACCGTTTTCTTGTACTCCTTCAGCACCTCCACCACCGAGGGCGGCAGAACAATTTTTCGAATGGAGTTTTTCGTTTTCGGCTCGCTGAACTGGAGCTCTCCATTGACCGCATAGACCTGTTTGTTCACATTCAGCACGCCACTCTCAAAGTCCAGGTCATCCCACTGGAGCGCCATCAGCTCACCCCGACGCAGTCCGGTGGCAAGGTCCAGGAGGAAGAGTTCGTAGTAGCCCTCGGCCTGGGCCTGGATGAGAAAGCGCTGAAGCTCGTCCCGGTCCAGCACCTGCATCTCCCGCGCTTTCTTGGGCGGCAGCTTACAGCCGATGGCCGGGTTGGTGCGAATGAGCCCATCCTGCACCGCCTTCTCCAGTGCGGTGCGGCAGGTGGCATGGCACATACGCACCATCCGGTCGGACAGTCCCTCGCCGAAGCGTTCGGTGAGGGACTTCCGGCCATTCTTTTTGAGCCGTGCGTAGAACTGCTGCAGGTCGTTCTGTGTCAACTTGTTCAGCGGGATGTTGCCAATCTCCGGGACGATATGCAGGCGGATGCGGTCTTCATAGCCCCGCTGGGTAGTGGGGCGGATCTTGGGTTTGGAGTGAGTCTCATACCAGTACTCCAGCCAATCCCCGAACCGCATGTCTGGCTTCACCTTGTCGGACTTGATACCGCCCAGCTCCTCTTTCAGTTTCTGAAGTTTCTCAGCACACTCCCGTTTGGTTTTGGCAAGGACGCTTTTCGTCTTGGGATAGCCCCGTTCATCATAGCCGATGACATAGCGGCCTTCCCAGCGACCGTCCGCCCGCTGTCTTACGGTTCCTTCTCCGCTCTTTCTTCTCTTTGCCACGGTTTCAACTCCTTTCCAAACAGATCTTCCATGAAGCCGCCCACAATGCCGCTGGCCTGGCGCTGCATGTCTGAAGTCACATGGGTGTAGGTGTCCAGGGTGAAGGACGCGTTGGTGTGGCCCAGGATGCCGGACAGGGTCTTGGCGTCCACGCCGCTAGACAAAGCGTGGGTGGCGAAGGTATGCCGCAGGTCATGGAATCGGATGTCGGGTAACCCCGCCTGCTTGAGCAGCGTCTTCAATCGGCGGTAGGCCGAGTCAGGATTCGCCGGCAGCTCCGGGCTGGTGGGATGGGGGAAGATCCATTGACTGACTGCTCGTTTCTTTCTCTGCCGCAAGAGCTCCACGATACTCTGGGGCAGGATGATGGTGCGCATTCCCTTGCTGGTCTTGGTGTCGCCCAGAGCGAACACGCCCATATTCTTGCTGTGGAGGGTGCGGCACACCTTCAGCGTTCCTTTCTTCTCGTCGAAGTCCTTCCACATCAGACCGCAGATCTCGCCCCGCCGCAGTCCGGTCATGAGCTCGGTGTAGAAGAACTCATACCAGACCTCGTCCTGCCGAATCGTCTCCATGAAGGTATCCAGCTCCTGCTCGTTCAGAATGCGCTTGGGCTTGTAGTTTGGCCTGGGTGCGGTCGGCCCCTCTGTGGGGTTCTTCGGGATGATGTGCGCCTGTACCGCGTCCTTCATGGCGCCGTGGAGCATGGTGTGGATGTGGTTGACGGTGGCCTCGGAGAGTCCGTATCCATCTTCGGCGTGCTCATGGATACGGCCCTCTTTTTTCAGGCGGCGGTACATGCGCTGGATGTCCTGACTGGTGATGAGAGACATCTGCTTGTGACCGAGCTGGGGTTTGATGTAGCAATCGACGAACTGGCGGTAGCTCTTCATGGTGCTGGGGCGGATGGTGCCTTCCTTGTACTCCTCCAGCCAGATGTCCAGCCACTGGCCCAGGGTCATGCGGCTGTCCTCAGTCAGCTCCACGTCCTGGTAGCGCTCCATGCTCCGGTGGAGCTTGTCCGTCAGCTCCTTCTGAGTGTTGGCGTAATCGTGATGAAAGATGGGGTCGCCGTTTTTCTTGTGCCCGATGACGATGCGGCCTTCCCAGCGGCCGTCATCCCGCTTGCGCACCATGCCGTCGCCGGAGGGTCTTCGTTTTGCCATTTGGGTCACCTCCCTGCTTCAGAACAAACAAGTACCATATTTCCCCTCAACAATCCATATCCAGAAGCAACGAAGTTCCCTGGCAAAACGCCGAAAGAATTGGGCAGAACCCAGCCAAAGGCGGCCATGACCCCGGAGAAACCCCCGGAACGCCGGGCAAAACCGGCATTGACGACTCCTTTTGCCAATTTTCCGTGCTTTTGGAACGCCCTCTTTCCCGCCGGAAACTGCCCGCACTGCGGGCAGAAGTGGCTCTGCCGGGGCCGTCATGACCCCGGGCTTTTCTCCTGCTGCTACTGCTGCTACTGCACCCCTCCACCACGCTTCTCCAAGGCTTTTGCCGCCCGCTGCCGCTGCCGTTCCCGGTCCGCCGCGTTGAGCTGCCGCTCATAGAACTGCTCGATGGCCAGCTGAACCGGCAGAATTGTGTAGAGCAGACTTCCGTTGCGTTTGCGTCCATCCGCTGTGGTGATGGTGGTCTGCTCCGTTCGGATGAGCCTGCGCTCCTCCAGCTCCGCCACATACTTCCGCACCGTGTTGCGGCTCATGCCCACCGCATGACCGATGGTGGCATAGCTGGGGTAGCACTGGTAGGTACTGCGGTCTTCAATGCTGAGCAGATAACCGTAGACCGCGATTGCCCCGTGGGACAGCCCCAGGTGATAGATCTCATTGGGCAGCGGAAAATAATTTTTGATGGGATCCCGCTTGGCCCAGCTCTTTTTCATTCCACACCTCCCGTCTGCTTTTCCACCCACAGCCGGAATTGTTCCTTGGGCACCACAATGCGTTTGCCCACATGCAGCGCCGGGAAGTCTTTTTCCCGCATCAGTTCGTATGCGCTGGAGGGCGCGATGCCCAGGGTTTTGGCGATGAGCTCCGCGTTGAGAAACAGCGGAAGCTCGTCGTAGTTTTTATAGTCTGAAAGAATCAAATAGGTACCTCCGATAAAATTTATCGTTCAGAGAAAAATTCTTGCGTTTCGGAGCCCTCTCTGTTAGACTGATTGCAGATGGCGTCTGCGTTTTCCGAAACGTGACGTGCCGCTGAACTGTTGCAGCAGTTCGGCGGCTTTTCTTTGTTCTGTATCTCCCCCTCTCTGAATTGGTCTTGGCCATACACCATACCTGTTCCTGCCCTGCGGCCTTGTTTGACCTGCACTGCGTTTTCTTTCCCCTTGGTACGCTCAGCCGCCCCAGCCGTTGGCAGCGTCCTGGCAATACTTCGCCGGTGAGTATCCTCTCTGGTGATGGGTATTCCCTTTTCAAGGTTCCTTTGGTTTGAAACCATCTTTCCGTTGACAAAGCACTTTCGGGGTGTTAGACTAATCGTAAGTCAATTTTGACAGTTTCCTTAATTTCATCCTAACGTCCCCCTTTGCCCATGTCAAGTCTATCGTAAGCAAAATTTACAATTGTCTAACATTTGGAGGCCGCTATGTGGTACGGCAAAATGTATTTCTCCGGGAAGAAGGAGATTTTTCAATATGACGCCTATGGCATGCAGGGCGCCCCTTCCGTCAACCAGGAGCTCCCCTTTCTGGAAAGTCTGCTTTCTTTCCAGGAGCTTGACTGCGGGGCGCTGACCCCGATTCTCCAGGGCATTGCGGAAAACTGGGAGCGCCTGATTACCGCGGAGGATCGGGAGGCCGGCACGGCCGCCATGGTGGCTCTGGGTGAGCTTGCCCACAGGCACATCTACTTTCAGCTTCTGTATGTGCGCTGGTATGATCGTTTTTGCCGAGTGGGCAGCTCCGGTGCGCTTGGCACCGCGGAGGACAGGCAGATGCTGGAGGAGCTGCGGTGTCTGCCGGAGCAGCTTTCGATCTATCAGAAGCAGGTACAGTGCTTTTTTGATCTGGTTCTGGATGTGGATAAAGCCGGGCGTGATCCGCAGCAGCAGGCATCGAAGTGTTATCTTTTTGATGGGCCCCGGGACCCGGAGCTGTTTCCCTTCCGGCCCATCCCCCTCAGCTTTGAGCCGGTTGAGCCGGGCCGCTGTTCGCCGGTTTTGTATTCCGGGAACATTGCCGACATGATCGATTACTCTCTGCGCAGTTGTGTGGAGCGTGGCGTTACCGTTCGCCGCTGTAAGAACTGCGGGCGTTACTTTCCGCAGACGGGCCGTGTCAGTGCGGAGTACTGCGAGCGCCCGGTATCCGGCGACCGGCAGACCTGCCGTGACGCCGGCGCGCTCCGACAGTGGACAAAAAAACAAGCGGAAGACCCTGTGTTCAAGGCCTACCGCAAGGAGTACAAGAAGCGCTTCGCCTGGATCAAGGCCGGTCGTATCACCGACGATGAATTCTCTGCCTGGAGCCAGCAAGCCCGGGAGCAGAAAAAGAAGTGTGACCGTGACCTCATCACGCTGGAGGAATTCAAGCGCTGGCTGGCGGAATCGTGAGAAGCAAAAAGGGCGCCGCCCTTGCCGGTCAGCCCCCTTTTCTTTGGTTATGGCAATGTAAGATTTGCGCCTTCTGTGTCACCATCAGCCGCTCTTGTATTCCTATTTTGTTTCATTTATAATTGTCTTAGAAATCCAAACCATCACATCTTTTCTATCCGTCATCATGTTCGCTGGCAAAAAATTGAAAGGGGGAATTTCTATGGAGCAGTACATGACCCTAAAAAATAAGGACTTTGCATTTAAAATGATCACTCTCCTGATAAGAAAAAACCAACCGCAAAATCTTCAACTCTTGACTGACCCCAATTTCTGCAAAACAAAATTTGACATGAATTATCCTGTTCTCCAAAAAGTCCCCCAAGTTGGTTCTGTCCCAAAAGAAATGTTTATGGACTCCGCAGGGAACCGCCGATACTATCCGGAGCCTATCTCTGCATTTGGCACTCGTTATATTCTTTGCAACGACTGGTACTACAAAGGGAAGTCGAGCCAGCGGGATACCCGAACAAATTTTGTGAACTGGGTTCTATCCCGATAAGTGGAAGAAAAAAACGATGAACACCGAAAGCATAATTGATCTGTACCGTTCTCAGCTCCTTTGGGGGTCGAGCTTTCTGAAGGATTTTGGCGAGCAGCTTGAATCGCTTTACTCGGATTCTGCGTTCATGAGGGAAATCCATAAGATTCAAGCCAAATGCCCAACGGAAGAATCAAATCTAACCATCGAACAAATAAAACAGATCGCCAAGACCAAGTTATACGAAGATAAAGTTTACTTCGATTTCCCGGCTTTCAAATCCATTGCAGACAGTGTTGCCCAGAGAGGCAGCGCAAAGAATTCTGCCGCAATTTCCGTCTACTGTGCCATGCGGATTTTTGATCTCGCCCAAAGTGAGCCAGTAAAGAAAGGAACCACACAGCCTGCTCCTGTTGTTGAAAAGGAGCCTGGCAAAAATGAGCTGGATTTCCGTCTCAAGTGGCCTGCCGAATTTCGCTGCGAAGACGGGCACTATGTCAGATCCAGAAATGAAGCCCTTGTGGATAACTGGCTGTATCATCACGATGTTTGCCACGCCTATGAAAAGGCCGTTTTCTCCAAGGATGCAAAAATCACTTATTGCAGCGATTTCTTTCTCCCCCGATACAATCTTTTTATTGAGATTTGGGGTATGAATGACAGTGCCTATGAAACCAGGCGGAAGCGGAAGACTGCATTCTACAGGGACAATGGATATTCCCTTCTGGAAATATTCGGCGATGAAATAAAGAATCTGGATGACATTCTTTCAAAGGCCCTCAGGAAGTAGGTCGCTCTTGGCTTCCCTGTACATCAGAGTTACGCGCACGGCAGACTGTGCCCCCCAGAAGTTGTTGTATTCTCCTTTGATATTACCTACACATAAAACAAGTCAGGATGGTAGCCCTATATGACAAACGAACAAGTGGTTCAGATGCAGTTTGCAAAGGTATATCCCCTGCTGGAAAGCAAGGCCTTGAAGAAAGGGCGCAGCAGTGAAGAGGTGCAGGAGGTTGTCACCTGGCTCACCGGGTACAGCAAAGCAGATATTGAGCGGATGCTGAACGAGCCGGTGACCTACGGAGAGTTTTTCCAGAAGGCACCCAGGCTGAATCCCAATCGGGAACAGATCAAAGGCACGGTCTGCGGCGTGCGGGTCGAGGATGTGGAAGACCCCCTCATGCGTGAAATCCGCTATCTGGACAAGTTGATCGACGAGCTCGCCAAGGGCAAGCCGATGGAAAAAATTCTGCGAAGAGGGGCAGATGAAATGTGGACTTGCCCCAACTGCGGGCGCAGCTTCAAGAGCCAGAATCAGAGCCACTACTGCGGGCCTGCGCCGGCGACCATTGAAGAATACATTCTCAGTCAGCCGGAAGAAGCGCAGCCCTATTTGCGTCGGGTAAACGCCGCCATCAAGGCCGCGCTGCCGGATGCGAAAGAGAAAATCTCCTGGAGCATGCCGACGTACTGGGATAAGCAGAATCTGATCCAGTTTGCCTGCTTCAAAAAGCATATCGGCCTGTACCCCGGCCCGGATGCCATCATAGAATTTGCCCAGCGACTGGAAGATTTCAAAACCAGCAAGGGTGCCATCCAGCTGCCCTACAGTAAGCCCCTGCCCCTGGACTTAATCACTGACATTGCCCGCTGGTGCAACGAAAACCGGTGAGCATAAAGTCTTGACCTACTGAATTGCACCCCACCTGTTGGACAGCACAAAGCCCATCCAACAAGTGGGGTGCAGTTCACAGTGAAGCTATGGGCTGGGCTTATCTTCCCCGCTTTTTGACGTCCTCGTCAATCCTCGATTTCCAGCCGGCGCTAAGGGGTCGGGACGCCCGCACATTGCACACAGCTTCGCTGATGACGTCATAGTTCAGCGCGGTTCCTGCCGCGTCGCACTTGTACGTCACCGCCCGGTCTTCGCTGATTCCGAATCGTTTGGCCTCGGCAGCAGCGTCGATATTGGCCCCCAGGAACAGGAACTCCCAGCCGTACTTTTCCTTTTCATGCTGAATCATCTTCCGCACCTTTTCGTAGTCATAGTGCCTGCTGGCATTCTCGTAACCGTCGGTGGTGATGATGAACAGGGTCTTTTCCGGCACATCTTCTTTGCGCGCGTACTTGTGGATGTTGCCGATGTGATGGATTGCCCCGCCCACCGCATCCAGCAGGGCCGTGCAGCCCCGGGTGTAGTACTCCCGTTCGGTCAGGGGCGACACCCTGTCCAGGGGCAGCCGGTCATGGATGACCACGCTCTCGTTGTCAAACAGCACCGTGGAAACCAGTGCCTGACCATCCTCCCGCTTCTGCTTTTCGATCATGGAGTTAAAGCCCCCGATGGTGTCCTTCTCCAACCCGCTCATGGAACCGCTCCGATCCAGGATAAAAACCAATTCTGTCATAAGAAAAACCCTCCTTCGTTTGATTACGCTTTGAGTATAGCGAATCGGTCGGAGGGTTTGGTCGCATAACAGACGACATTTTTTTGTTTATCTTATATGGGAATTCTTTTTACAATACCCCTTGCAGGTATCCACCGAATTGCGGTTGACTAATACACCCATTGGGTGTATTATATTGTTGAGGTGAGAACATGAACATTCGTGAAATGAGGACTCTGTTGGGAGATACCCAAAGTGAATTCGCTGCGCGATATAATATTCCCTTTCGTACTGTTCAAAATTGGGAATCCGGTGTGCGTACACCACCGGAATATATGATAAGCCTGTTGGAGGACCGCATTCGGTCAGATCTTACAAACCGGAAAACAAAGGTGCTCCCCAAGTATGATCCCCAAAAGAACAATCTACCCAAGCGAAGCGACTTTGTCGGTGCAACCGCATGGCTCAGAGCTGTTCGTGATTGTATCGGAGAGCCAGCCGTATTCGCTTTGGATGCTGCATTGATGTGCCAGGGCAACTTTGGCGGACGCAGCGATGAATATCTGGTTTGGGTTTATGGAGATGACAGCCTTTCCCGCTTTAACGGCGTGGTCGTATTGGGTAACCGAATCAGTGCTCATTGCGTAAGGGAAAAGAACGGATTACGCTTTACTGATTTCAGCAGAACAATAACAGATGCGTTGGCCAACGAATCGATTCTGGATATGCAGGGAATTACCGAGGCAATCAGCAAGTATTATTATCGCAACGGCGAAAGCTTTGACGGAATTTCTGTTGCCCCTGAATATCAGGATCAGTTTGACCGCTTGGCAATGGAAGCCATAACGTATTACGGAAATTGAGGTGATTGTTTTGAAGCTTACTGCAGAAGAAAAACTGATGTATTCCGTAATGAAGGCAATCTACGACAGTGGTATTCCTATCAGTTTTAAGGGTTCCATGGTGCTGAAGGCTTGTCTTATGGAAGGCGGATACACCGAAGACACGCGCCATACTGTCGATATCGATGCCAACTGGAACTCTGACACTCCGCCCACAGGGGAACAGATGGCAGAGTCTCTGCAAAGCGCATTAAAAAAGAGCGGCATTGATTTGGACGTAAGTATCTTCAGGCCTTACGGAGAAGGCCGCTCTGCCGGATTTGACTTGAAGGATAGAGATACTGATGAGGTTCTGTTCTCCATGGATGTCGATGTAAATCGTCCCATTCCTCCCACAAAGATCTACGAAGTGGAGGGTCTACGGTTTTGCGGTGTCTCTTCCTCTCAGATGATTGCAGACAAAGTTGCCGCTATTTCTACAGATAAGGTCTTCCGCAGAGTGAAGGATGTTGTAGATCTGTATTATATTTCCAAGGTCTTTCGCTTTAATAAGGCCGATGTGCTTCTGACGCTGAAGAATAACGGCAGGGCATTGGACTCTTTCCAAGGTTTCCTCCACAGGCCCGAAGATCTGCGTCATTCCTACGAGAAGTTCCGTTTTGATGGTGGTGTGTATAAACCGCCGTTCGAGGAAGTGTATCGCACAGTAAAGGACTATATCAAGGATATATTCCCCGAAGAGATGAGCCAGGATATTGAAAGATAAGATCTGAAAAGAGGAAGCGGACAAACCACTTCCTCTTTCAGCTTCATCTTGACTTATGCCCCCAGCAGGCTCTGGTCGAAAGCAAACAGGGCTTCGTTGATTGCAAAGATGTCGTAATTCTTCTGCTGAATGAAGTACTCGATAATCACATCGAACTTACTGCTGTGGCTCAGGGCAAAGCCGGCCCGGGCAATTAAGTCCCTTGTCTCCTCCAAGTCCAGCTCCAGCGCAATGGCAAAAGCCAGCGCCGTTGTCTTGGAGGGCTTGTAACCCGGGTTATTTCGGATTTTGGAAAACAGCTTCCGGTCCACGTTGGCCTTTTTGTAAATCTCGGAATCCTTTTTTCCGGTGCGGTCAATGAGCTTTAACAAGGTCTCAGAGAATCCGGCGTCCAGGTCTTTCAGCAAATCATCCAGGCTGCCGCCGACAGCGCCCACCGCCATAGGAGCGCAAGGAGCTGCGGATTCTTCGCATATCGCACTCTCCACCATTTCGAGCCGGTTCATCCTGCGCAGCCGCCCCCGCCGGAAGTCAGTATGCTCGTCCACGTAGTGGTCGTCGATGTACTCAGCAATATCGGCAAACAGCTTCCCGCTGATTTGATAGGCCGCCCGGTCGAAGATGACAAGATAGACCGTCATATCATTTTCCATCAGGAACTGGCCGATGGTGTCCACTGCCACCCGCAGCGCCTGATCCTTGGGATAGCCGTAAACCCCGGAGGAAATCAGCGGAAAGGCGACGGTTTCGCAGCCATGCTCCTTTGCCAGCGCAAGGCTTGTCCGATAACAGGAAGCCAGCTTTTCCCGCTCGCCCTGTTTCCCGTCCTGCCACACCGGCCCCACCGTATGGATCACATATTTGCAGGGCAGACGATAGGCTTTCGTGATCTTGGCCTGGCCTGTTTTGCATCCGCCAAGGGTCCTGCATTCAGCCAGCAGCTCCGGCCCCGCCGCTCGGTGGATGCATCCGTCCACACCGCCACCGCCCAAAAGCGACTCCTTGGCGGCGTTAACAATAGCGTCCACGGCCATTTTTGTAATATCGTTCCGAATGATCTCCAGAGGCATGGTTGATCCCCCTATTTTAATCTGCTGTTATCTTCGTCGGTGCACTTTGTTACTATCAATCGTGCGTAGTAACTGGCAAGCTTCTCATCGCATATCGCCTGGATTTCGTCTTTTTCCGCTTCTGACAGCCGCTTCCATACCGCCTCATCTATCTGGACAATGCCCAGCGTCTTGGTATGCCGCAGCATCTGCATATCCTCAAAGCGTTTGAAAGGATTGGACAGAATATTGCGTTCCGCTTCCTTATCGGTATAACCGCCCTTGGCAAAAATACTGTTTGTCTTCTCCACAGTCAGTCCGGACGCTCGGCGCCCCTCGTAGTAAGCACGGAAATAAGATACAATATCATCCAGCTTGATGCGTCCCTTCTCATCGGCATAGCGCAGAATCGCCTTAATCAGAACCGGTTTATACGAGTAACTCATGTCCATTTGCCGGATCATATCCATGAACATGTCCTTGCGATTGGAGTCATCAATGAGTGTCCAGCCGTATTGCTGGGCATACCTCTCCAGTGTATCCTCTTTGAAGTACTTGAATGTTCGATGCTCGCTCATAGGGACAACCAGATCAGGCACCAACTTCCCTTCTCGGACGTATCGTTCGATGGTTTCGGACTGAACATCTACCCGGCGGACAAACTCCATCTGTGAGACCATGCCTTCTGCTTCCTCTTGCCAATTGAAGATATCCACCAACTCATAATCAGTGGCATCCACAGGCCAATCGATCAAAGTCTCTGGCTTCTCACCTCTGGCGTAAAGCGCCGCCTCAGCGGATTTCTGCGCACCTGGGGCAACAGCCAACTGCCCTGGCCTGTATTCCTTTAGCTTGAACAGTCGGTGCAGCGACTGGGGCATATTGTACTGGCTGGCATTGTCAACGAAGTCAAAAACCATCAAACTTTCTTTTCCGGGATACAGCCGCATTCCGCGCCCCAACTGCTGAGTATACAGCACCTTGGACATTGTTGGCCGGGCCATAAATAGGACTTCTATTTCCGGGCAATCCCATCCCTCGTTGAGCAAGTCGCAGGCACAGAGCACCTGAATTTCCCTTTTGACAAACTTATCCTGAAACTCCTTACGTTCTGACTGCTTCATGCCGCCAGAAACAGAAGCCGCCTTGATTCCCGATTCCCGGAACAATCCAGCAATCTGCTCGGCGTGCTTCACCGAGGCGCAAAATACCACCGTACGTTTATCTCGCACGTATTTCAGCCAGGTATCCACAATCAGGCGGTTTCGCTCCGGGACATAGATTTTGCTTTCCAAGTCCCGGATGTTGTACTGTACGCTGTTGAAACGCACCTTGGTCAGGTCAATGTTGGTATGGATACGGATGCAGCGGATGGGCACCAACTCGCCAATTTCAACAGCAGTCTGGATATCCAGCTTATGAGCCGTGTTCTTGAAAATATCCAGAGTAGCCTTGTTGTCATCGGTGCGTTCCGGCGTTGCAGTCAGGCCGAGCGTAAACGATGGCTTGAAATAGGCCAGCACCTTTTGGTATGTATCGGCAGCAGCATGATGGGCTTCATCAATGATAAGATAGTCAAAATCGCTGTCTCTGAACTGCTCCAAATGCAAGGCCACACTTTGGACGCTTCCGCACACAACATGTGCGTCTGGCTGCTTCATTGCCTCCATATACCGCCCGACCGTCACATCGGGCCATAACGTATGAAAGGTCTCAGCCGCCTGGTTGATCAATTCCTGTGTATGGGCGAGAAACAGAACACGGCCGCCACAACTTTTGGCATCCAGAACCGCCGTGACTGTCTTTCCGGTACCCGTTGCATGGTACAGAAGAGCAATGGTTTCGTTATTTTCACGCATGGTCTGCAGGGCCTGTAGCGCTTCCGTCTGGTGTTTCTTCAGCTCCAAATTGATGCCGTCCAAGGCTTTGCCGCGCTGTTGGGGCAGGTAGTCCTCAATCTCCTTGAATTGTGGATGGCTTCCCAGGAAAACACGAAGTTCGTCCTTGACGGCATCCGGCTGGATCTGCATCTGTCGCACGGCCCAGCGATATACATCCCAGCCCAAATAGACCATGCTGTTTTGTTTCAGCAGATCATCATAGAATTTATTCGAGGCGACGAGACTTTTATTGTGGGAAGTTTCGTCGTCTATTTCAATGGCAACCCGGCGCGAACCGTTCTCCAACACAAAATCGGCATACCGGCTGTTCTGGTAGATGTCATAGAAATGGTACTGCGAATAGAGATATCCGGCCTTCTCCGCCCCGAAGGTTTCACTGAACAGCTCTATGAACAGGTCTTCCGCAACACTGCCGGAAGCAGAATGATAGGTCGGCATACTTTCACCTCACTCCTCAATGACTTCCTTCAGAAGAATCTTTTTGTCAAAGGCACCTCGCTTAGCTACTTTTTCGGCTCGGACAGCCTCCAGTTGTTCTATGCTGTAGCCACGTGCCTTGGTAGCTGCATAGATAACTTCGAGTAAATCAGCCAGCTCTTCAATGTTCTGATCCTTGTGATATTCAGCAAGCTCCTCATCCAACTTAGCATCTACCATGCGGAGATGGTCTTTGTCAGAAAGGATTTCTACTGTGCATCTTTTGCCAGATGATTCGATAATCTCAGGAATTTGATCACGAACAAGCTTATTGTAAAATATCTGTTTCATTGCTTATCTCCCTTGCAGCGGCGGCAGACCATTTTCCAACGGTACCATGTTCGTACATTTTTTCCTCCTGTCATTTGAAAAGTTCACTGTGCGTCAATAAAGCCCAATTTCTTTAGTCTTCCTCGTATAGCGGACGTACTGCGTTTTAAGGTAATTGCTATTTCACTCGTTGGCACAGACTTTTTATAAAGATCGATGAGACAGTCATCATGATCTTTTGTCCATGGAGATCCCTGCATCTCTGTCTGCGCATTTTCAGTGGCAAGAATCGCATCCAGGTTGTTTACAATAAAGTGCTGTGCCTGGCTATTGTAAACGACCACCTGATATGGACCTTTATTTCCTATACGATTTTCGATAGAAATTCCACTTTCTTTGCCGATCTGAGTTGGGCGTTTCGTGCGCTTACCATCCAATGTCAATGCCCATTCCATCATGCCAATCTCTGTGAGCCAAGTGAGGATACCTGAATAAGTAAGCTTTTTCATATTTTCCGTATCAACTAAAGCATTCACCCGTTTTGCAATCTCGCTGGCAGGGATTGGCTTTTCTGAATAGTTGAACTCACTTCTCTTGTCGAATGGAATTGAAAGCGGAAGCTTTTTTGCCTTCTTTTCTACACCCACAAAAGTGATTCCGCCATTTTCCATTATCTGACGTAGCACATCAGATACAAAGAAAAAACATCTTGATAAGCGAACGTTGTTTATAATATCTTCATCAGGAACCATGGTATCATCGATAGGATTAATTCCATTCGCCAACTTGTCCATGTATGTTTTTGCACGCTCAATTTTTTCGAGTTCTGTCATGAAATACCCTCCTTATCCAAATTCTATCATCCTGCACCCTCACATTTTCCAATCTTCAAATTCAGTTTATCATTTTTCGGTATTGAAGGCAAGATTCTGGTGCTGCTTGTTCTCTAAATCTAGTCTTTTTAATTATTATTTTGATTACTGCTTCTATGCGGTAGAACACTTCATAGGTTAAGCCAAATTCAGTTTAAACTAAGTCCTTGTTTGATTTCACACGCATCCTTTAGCTGACCGCAAAAAATATTCTGCCTTGTAGTTTCATGTATGCCTGGGCATTGATCGCAAGTTAAAGGGTAGCCCCCCTCTTTCATTGTTTGCTGCCACGCAAATTTTGCGCTCCCATGAGCCGCCAAAGACGCATCCCCCAAGCCGGTGAATCATCCGCTTGGGGGATGCGTCTTTGTGTTCTATACTCTTCGCTTATCTCAACTCGCTCAACACCTTACCAATATCGGCATCGAACAGAATGGACTGAGCTTCCAGCCCTCTCATGGTGACGGCCTCGCCCAGATTGACGCAGGCATAGGTGGCCCTGGGATTCTGCGCTGTCATGCGCAGGAACGGCACCTTGATGATGCCGGGGGTGTTGCCGCCCACACCCAGCTCCAGAAACAGGATGCGGCCGTTCCCGTACCGATGCAAAAACGCCTCATACCGCCGGGCCGCGGCATACCAGCCCGCATCCTGGACAAAGCTGTCGTCACAGCGGAGGTTCATGGTCATAGGCCTGCCGCACTTGGGGCAGCGGGGAATCAGCTCAGTGGGGACACGCATTTCCGCTTGCTCCGCCACCATCCGGCGGACAACAGCTTCGTTATCATACGTCTCCTGATGGCACGGCTTACTGCACTGCCACAGGCCGTAGTCGCCCTGGGTGTAGAACAGCCGCGCTTTATCGAACCCGGCCAGCTGGAATTGATGGTCCACATTGGTGGTCAGGACGAAATAATTTCTGCCCCTGACCAGCTCCAGCAAATCGGTATAAGGCTTGCTGGGTGTCAGATCGTAGCGGTTATAGTAGATATGCCGGCTCCACCAGGCCCAGTATTCCTCCGGGGTGGGAAACGGGTAGAATCCGCCGGAGTATATATCCGTGATGCCGTACTTCTCATGGAAGTCGGAGAAGTATTTCAGAAAGCGCTCGCCGCCATAGGCCAGACCAGCCGAGGTGGAAAGGCCGGAGCCTGCGCCGACGAGGATAGCATCTGCGCCTTGAAGCTCAGCCTTCAGCCGCTCCATTTTCTGTGAGTAGCCGCCGGTAGATTTCGAAGTCCAGGTCTTTGAAAACATTGAAAATCACCTTCATTTCGCTTTGGGTTTCCGCTTTATACCGCTTCACTGTCTCCACGGCGATCTCCGCCGCCCGCTGGTTGGGGAAATGGAACACGCCGGTGGAGATGCAGCAGAACGCAATACTGTCCACACCGTTTTCCTCCGCCAATTCCAGACAGGAACGGTAGCAGGAGGCCAGCAGGCGCTCATCCTCCGCCGTCACAGGGCCCTCAATGATGGGGCCCACGGTATGCAGCACATAGTCGCAGGGCAGATTGTAGGCTTTCGTGATTTTGGCCTGCCCGGTGGGCTCTTCGTGGCCCTGCCGCTCCATGAGCTGGGCGCAATCCAGCCGGAGCTGGATGCCCGCGAAGGTGTGGATGCAGTTGTCGATGCAGGCGTGACAGGGCACATAGCAGCCCGTCATTCCGCTGTTGGCGGCGTTGACGATGGCGCCGCACCGGAGCCGGGTGATGTCCCCCTGCCACAGGTACAGATCGCCGCAAACCGGCTCCAAATCGGCCAGATCGGTGATGCCCGTATCTTCAATCTCCTGACGCAGATATTCGTCCTGCACGGCCAGGAATTCGGCGTCCATGGCTTTGGGGCGGCGGAGGTTCATCAGAGAACGCAGCATCCGCTTCTGCTCCACGGCACCCGCCGGGACTTCCACGCCGCCATAGCGCTTGTCCTCATTCAGCAGCCGCCGGATGAGATATTCTCTTTTTTCAGCCTGGTTCATCTTAACCTCGCTTCACAATGGCTCTGGCCGGACAGATCTCATAGCAGTTGCCGCAATGCAGGCAGTTCTGCTGCTGAATGATCACCGGCTTGCCGGAAATGTCGATACACTTCTGCGGACATTTGGAATAGCAGAGCTTGCAGCCGATGCAGGCATCCGTGACAAAGTAACCCTCCTGCACTTCTTCCGCGCCGCCAAAGGTAAAGCTGGCCCGCTCAATGGGCTTTTTGGAGAGGTCAAACCATTCACCGCTGCCCTCATAGATGACAAAGACGGTCAACGCATTTCTGGATGCCGCGTCCGGATAGATTTCGTTCATGTAGGGATTCTTTTCAAACAGCCGGGGCAGCCGTTCGCCGCCCAGCTCCCGCACCTTCCCACGAATGGAAAGGGCGGAACAGTGCATGGTGTCTGTTCCTTTCATGCCGGTCAGCGCCAGCGTTCCCCGCTTTTTGAGACGGTCATAGAAGTCTTTTCCTTTTGCGGTCAGAAAGTACAGGCCGCCCTCATCGTAGTCCATCATGTCGATGGCAGCCGTAACTGGCAAACCGGCATCATCCACTGTTGCAACTACCGTAGTGTGTATTTCTCGGACGAGATAGGATAAATAATCTTTGTTTTCCATGGGAGAGTCCTCCATTCAGGCGGCACCTTTCAGTACCGGGCGCAGTCGCTTATAGACTAACATCGTAACACCGCTGATTACAAGTCCCTTCAAAAGATTGAAAGGGAACGCATTGTAAAGAACTACATCTAATTTTGTACGAATAAATGGGATGAACTCTCCAAAGGAAGCGATCAGTTGTTCCAAAGGCATAAACTGTTCAAACAGCGGCAGAAGAATGAAATAGTTCGCGACAGCCGCAACAATGCCCATCACGATACTGCCGACAATTCCAGCAATCCATGCCGTTTCTTTCGTCTTATGACACCCATAAATCAGCCCGGCGATAAAAACAAAGGATGCACCCATCAGGAAGTTTGCCAGTTCGCCGACTCCGCCTGTTGAGGTGGACAAAAGCTGCAAGGCATTCTTTACAAGCTCAATCAATATACCAGACACCGGCCCAAAGGCAAAGGCTCCAATTAAAGCCGGAAAATCGGAAAGATCCATTCTGGCAAAAGCAGGCGACAGCGGAACCGGGAATTCTACAAACGCCAGAATATAAGCGATTGCGGATAGAAGCGCAGTCATGGTAATGGTACGGACAGAAATTTTGGTTGCGGAAACAGTACGCATAATTCTCCTTTTGAGATATGATTTGGATTTAAGACAAAACCCCGCAGATTGCTTTTTGCATCTGCGGGGCAGGTCTTATCACATCTTCTTTCATCCGGACTATACCGTCGGCTGCGGGATTTCACCGCATCAGCGTTTCCGCTCGCAGGCTGTCACTGCCGGTCAGGGATTTCACCTTGCCCCGAAGACTTTTATTTGACGGTTCTTCTTAGAACTGGTAAGGAGGATTGCCGGAGAAATCGGCAATCACGCCGTGGGGCTCTTCCAGATAGAACACCTCGAAGATGGGGTTGTCGGCAGTCTGGTACTGGCCCTTGACGATGGGGTTATTCATGCAGCCCTCCTTGACGGTCATGTTGTTCTCAAACACCGCCTTGCCGTGCAGGCGAATCCAGGCATAGCTGGGGCTGGAGACGGAGACCTCCACATAGGGGTTGGCCTGCATATCCTGATAGACATCCTTCTGGTTGTTGGTGCAGAACCACAGCTTGCCGCCCTGCTCAAAGCAGAACATAAAGGGGCGGCACTTGGCCTTTCCGTCACGGCCCACGGTAGCCAGATACTGAACCGGGTTGGCGGTCAGGAATTCAATAACTTTTTTCATGGGAATACCTCCAATGTGTTTTATAGCTTGACTTACGCCTCGCTTGGCTTTAGAATAAGGCTAAAAGTATCAGTTGTAAAGTAAGCACAATATTGTGCCGTAGTTACCCAAAAGAAACTATTGGAGGTTATAAGATGGAACTGCCCGCATGCCCGGTGGAAACCACCTTGATGCTTATCGGGGACAAATGGAAGGTGCTGATCCTGCGGGATCTGATGGACGGCACCAAGCGCTTCGGCGAACTGAAAAAGTCCATTGGCACGGTGTCCCAGAAGGTTCTGACCGCCCAGCTGCGGGACATGGAGGAGAAGGGACTGCTGAAGCGCAAGGTCTATGCCGAGGTGCCGCCGAGAGTGGAATATACCCTTACCGACACCGGCTACAGCCTGAAGCCAGTCCTGGACGCTATGGTAGTCTGGGGTACGGACTATAAACGGAAGAACGGATAAGGAGAAGAACAATGATCCGTGAAATTTGCAAAAACGAAGCGTTTCTCGCCCAGAAGGCTGAGCCAGCCACAGCAGAGGATCTGACCGTAGCGCAGGATCTGCTGGAAACATTGGCCGCCCACAAGGAGGGCTGCGTGGGCATGGCGGCGAATATGATCGGCGTCAACAAGCGCATCATCGCCTTTGACAACGAGGGTGAATATACGGTCATGTTCAACCCCGTTATCGTCAGGCAGTCCGGCCCCTACGAGGCCCAGGAGGGCTGCCTGTCCCTCACCGGCACACGGAAAACAAAGCGTTTTCAGACCATCAAGGTGCAATGGCAGAACGAGAAGTTCCAAACCCGGCTCAAGACCT
>CAMCCC010000004.1 GCA_945873205.1 uncultured bacterium | reverse complement strand
GGGCGGGGGCGTTCCGCGCTGCCCATACATTGAAAGGCGTATGTGCAAACCTGAGTTTTACCCGTCTGTTGGAGGCAGTAAGCCGGCTGACGGAAGTGCTGCGTCCTGAAGCGGACACGATTCCCGATGCTGCTGTTGTTCTTCTGGAGAATGTCAGACAGGAGTATCAAAATACCGTGGACGCCATCCGTAAATACCAGGGGGAGCGTTGAGCAGCTCCCAACAAACAGAAATAGGGCCTGCCGCAGAAGATCAAATTCTGCGGCAGGCCCTTCCGCTTGTCAAAAAAAGTTCCGTCGGGACTTTTTTTGACCGCTTTAGCTATTCCGTTTAAAAAAAGACAAATTCCTCTTGCAAAATATTCCAAAAGTGCTATAATGACAAATATGTAATACAAAATAATCGCATGGTCAAATCACAGCAACACAGGAAACCGATTTTAATATTCCATTATGCTTTGGTTTGCGCTGCGCTCCTGTACAAATTGTGCTCTTTGTGAAATACAGCTTTCTGCTGGAAGCCGTATTGAGCCATAAAAGCGAGAAGATGAGGATTAACAAAACGAGATAAAACAACAGAATCGACAAAGGAGGTTAATCTACATGAAACCAGAATCCGGAAACAATCCTTTCTCCTCTGCAAAAACATTGCTTGTCTCAACACATGGGGAAGAAAAACAAACGGCATATATGAGCGGCGTTCATATCCCTGTCGTATTGCAGGAGTTGCCTGACGTCGAGTGCGATGGTTCAGATGAGCGCGCATCTGCAGGTTGTTCCCAGAACGAGCTGATACATTCCCTCACGCAGATCCTGTTGGAGTGCGGGATTCCTGCCAGCTTAACAGGGCATATGTATGTCCGCAAAGCCATTCTCCTGGAATACTACAATGCGAATTACCGTGGGGCAGTTTATAAAGCCTTATACCCGGATGTTGCGTCTTATTTTCATACTACTCCTTCCCGGGTGGAACGGGCCATCCGCCATGCCATTGAAGTCGGCTGGTCCAGAGGGAATATTGAGGTGCTGGAGAAGTATTTCGGGCACAGCACGAATCCAAACAAAGGTAAGCCTACCAATTCGGAGTTTATTGCAACCATCTCTGATTATCTTCAATTGCGATACCCTGCCGGCGCCGTCATTGAGGACGGCAGGAATGGACAAAATCAATTCCATATGTAAGCCCGGTGCAGGAGGCTTACAGAATGCGTCTTGCGATTTTGTATTTTCAGGAGTATATTGTGAAATTTCAGAAATGGAAGAGAATACTTTTTACTGCATGACGCTACATGATGTTTCAACGGAATCGAATTGCACACTCTTTTCCGCGCTGTACATGATCAGCAGCTCGTGCTCGGAAACATTCTCAAAGTGAACGGAGGCAGAATCAACGCCGACTTTTTCATCTTCTCCTTTCTGTTGAAGGCCTTCACTTATATAAATCAAAATGATTCGGAGATTGCTATAATTTTTCATTCATTATAGCACAAAAATGCCGCAGACAAATCCATCGTCTGCGGCCTTCTTGTGTCTTGTTTTCGGGATGATTCATTTTCCTGCCCCAAACCTTGACCCAAATGCGGAAAGAGGCAGAGAGGAGTGGAGAGAATGGTGCTTCCAACCGCTCTGCGAATGCCGGGCACAGCAGGGACAAATGGGGCCGAAAGGTGACGATAAAGCTTCGGGACACCGCTCATAACCGATCGGTCGTTGGTTCAAATTCTTCCCCTGCAACCAAATACAGCAGATAAAGATCGCACAGCCTTCGCTCCCGCAAACGAAATTTTTCTGGCTCACCTCCAAATTTTTTTGAAAAAGGCGCAAACAGGGATTGACAAAAGGGATACTTGGCGCTATTATATGCACGGTTAGCCATTGCTAACTTTTAAAAAGCCGATTGGTTAGTTATATCTAATCTTCAAGGAGAAGGTGGGAGAATGATGCCGCTTACGTTTGCGGATACCGGCGGAGAATACGTTGTAAAAAAGATCGGCGGCAGGCCGGAGGTCCGAAAGCATCTGGAAAACCTGGGCTTCGTGGTGGGCTCCGGGGTTTCCGTAATCAGCACCCTGGGTGGGAACGTGATCGTCAAGGTAAAGGAATCCCGGGTTGCAATCAGTCAGGAGATGGCGCAGAAGATCATGATCTGATCCTGCTGCCCAGCTTTATTTCGAAAGAAGGAGGAGAGAGGAATGAAAACACTTCGGCAGGCAAATATTGGCGACACCGTCAAAGTGGTAAAGCTCCACGGCGAGGGCGCGGTAAAGCGCCGGATCATGGACATGGGCATTACCAAGGGCGTGGAGGTGCAGATCCGCAAGGTAGCCCCCCTGGGCGACCCCATCGAGGTCAACGTCCGGGGCTATGAGCTTTCCATCCGCAAGGCGGATGCAGAGATGATCGAGATCGAATAAGCAGACTGAAATGCGGGGCCCGGCTCCTTATTTATTTCAGCACGAGTTAGTTATAACTAACATAAGGAGAGGTAGCGATTATGGAAATCAGAATTGCCCTGGCGGGCAATCCCAACTGCGGCAAAACCACGCTGTTCAACGCCCTGACCGGCTCCAACCAGTTTGTGGGCAACTGGCCCGGCGTCACCGTGGAGAAAAAAGAAGGCAAGCTGAAAAAGCACCCGGAGGTCACCATCACCGACCTGCCCGGCATTTATTCCCTGTCCCCCTACACCCTGGAGGAAGTGGTGGCCCGGAATTACCTGATCAACCAGCGGCCCGACGCCATTCTGAACATCATCGACGGCACCAATCTGGAGCGAAACCTGTACCTGACCACCCAGCTGACGGAGCTGGGCATCCCGGTCGTGGTGGCCATCAACATGATGGACGTGGTACGCAAGAACGGCGATAAGATCAACACCCAGGAGCTTTCCAAAGCGCTGGGCTGCAGGGTAGTGGAGATTTCTGCCCTGAAGGGGGACGGCACCGTGGCCGCCGCCGAGGCTGCCATTGACGCGGCGCGAAACGGGAAGACCCTGCCCATGCACCGCTTCTCCGGCCCGGTGGAGCACGCCATCGCCCACATTGAGGAGGCCGCCGTACATAGTCTGCCGGAGGAGCAGCAGCGCTGGTACGCCATCAAGATTTTTGAGCGGGATGACAAGGTGCTGGCACAGCTGCAGCTGGACAGTAAGCTTGCCGGCCACATTGAGGCGGACATCCAGGCCGCAGAGACGGAGTTGGATGACGACGCCGAGTCCATCATCACCAACGAGCGCTACATCTACATCGGGGAGCTGATCAGGCGCTGCTACAAAAAACATTCCGCCGGCAAGCTCTCCACCTCCGATAAAATCGATAAGGTGGTCACCAACCGCTGGCTGGGCCTGCCCATCTTCGCGGCGGTCATGTTCCTGGTGTACTACATCGCCATGGTGACGGTGGGTTCCTTTGCCACGGACTGGGCCAATGACGGCGTCTTCGGTGACGGCTGGCACCTGCTGGGGATCGGCTCCGCCGCCTACAATGAGGCAGCGGAAGAATACGGCAGCGCCGCCCTGATTGTCGATGGATTTGATGCCTATGTGGAGGAAAACGGCTCTGCACCCACGGTTGATTTTATCTACGAAGTTGAGGATGAGGAAACGCTGGAAATCAGCAAGGAGACGGCCTCTCTGGCGGATTATCAGGCGGCGCTTGCCACGCTGGATCGCTACGGTGAAGAGCCTGACCCGGCAGCCTATGGCGTCTGGGTGCCAGGAATCCCTGTTCTCATCGGGAATCTTTTGGAGAAGGCCAATGCGGCTGAGTGGCTCAGCGGCCTGATTCTGGACGGCATTGTGGCCGGTGTGGGCGGCGTGCTGGCCTGGGTATTCAAGCCCCTGGGCTGGGGCAACTGGCAGGCAGCCGTGGCCTCCATCACCGGTCTGGTGGCCAAGGAGAACATCGTGGGCACCATGGGTATTCTCTACGGCGGCGGCGACGGCACCGTCTACCAGAATCTGAGCCTGGCCTTTACCGGCATCACCGGCTACTCCTTCCTGGTGTTCAACCTGCTGTGCGCCCCCTGCTTCGCGGCCATCGGCGCCATCAAGCGGGAGATGAACAACGCCAAATGGACCTGGTTCGCCATCGGCTATCAGTGCGGCTTTGCCTATGCCATTTCCCTGATGATCAACCAGTTCGGCAGCGCCCTCACCGGGAATCTGAATGTTTTGGGTCTGATCGTGGCTTTGGCGCTGCTGGTGGGGATGATCTATATGCTCTTTAAGCCCTACAAGGAAGCCACCAAGCTGGCCGGCAAGGTCTGATTTAAGAACGATTATATGAAGTCAAAGGAGTAATTTGCCATGCTGTCATGGATTGGCGCGAATATAGGAAGCATATTGATTTGTCTTGTTCTGCTGGCAGTGGTTGCCCTGATTCTGCGGTCTTTGCTCCGGCAGAAGAAGCAGGGGGAATCCTCCTGCGGCTGCGGCTGCGCCCACTGCGCCATGCAGGGCGCCTGCCACTCCGGGGCGAAGCCCCAGGCAAAAGGAAGGGCCTGAGAATGGTTCTTCCTGCTCCATCGGAAAGAGGGGAGCATTTCCCTGAACCATGGGAAGGGCATCCGTCCGTACGGCGGATGCCCTTCCGCAGTGCAGCGCCCTGGGCGGCAAACTGCTTCCAACATAAAGGCGGTTTTTTGTGCACCTGCGGTGGATTTTTTTCTTCCCAAAAGGCCCCGCTTGGGTTTATAATACCTCCATCCAATTTCGACAGGAGTGAACCCAATGATCAATCAGCAGTGCTATCAGCTGGGGGCGGAGCCCTCGGTGATCCGTGCCCTGTTCGCCTACGGCCTGCAGCAGGCCGCCATCGTAGGCCCGGAAAACGTTTATGACTATTCCCTGGGCAATCCCAGCATCCCCGCCCCGGCGGCGGTGAACGCCTCCATTCTGGATATTGTCAGCCATACCGACTCCATCAAAATCCACGGCTACACCATGGCCGCCGGCCTGGGGGACGCCCGCTCCGCCGTGGCTGCCGATCTGGAAGAGCGCTTCGGCCTGCCGGTGAAGGCGGAGGAGCTGTTCTTCACCTGCGGCGCGGCCCCGGCCCTGATTGCCGTGATCAAAGCCCTGGCCGTCAGCCCGGAGAGCGAGATTCTGCTGGTGGCCCCCTTCTTCCCGGAGTATGTGCCCTTTGTGGAGCAAAACGGCGCCCGGGCTGTCATTGTGCCGCCGGATACGGAGCATTTCCAGATCGACCTTGCGCAGGTAGCAGCGCGCATCACGCCCAACACCCAGGCCATCATCATCAACTCCCCCAACAACCCCTCCGGCGTGGTGTATACCGAGGCCACCCTGAAAGCCCTGGGCGCCCTGCTGGAGGAGCGCAGCGCCCGGTACGGCCACCCCATCTACATCATTGCCGACGAACCTTACCGGGAGCTGGTCTACGGCGGCGTCACCGTGCCCTTCATCCCCTGCCTGTACAAAAACACCGTGGTGTGTTATTCCTATTCCAAGTCCCTCTCCCTGCCGGGGGAGCGCATCGGCTATGTGTACGTCCCCGGCTTCGCCCAGGACGGGCAGGCTCTGTACACCGCCATTGCCGGCGCGGCCCGGGTCATGGGCCATGTGTGCCCGCCGTCCCTGATGCAGATGGTCATCGGCCGCTGCGCCGGGGAACGGCCCGACCTGGCGGCCTATGACGAAAACCGGCAGCTGCTCTACAACAGTCTGACGGAGATGGGTTACACCTGCGCCAAGCCTGACGGCGCCTTTTACCTGCTGGTGAAGGCCCCCAATGGAGACGCCAATGCCTTCTCCGAGGCCGCCAAGCTGCGGCACAATCTGCTGGTGGTACCTACCGACGGCTTCGGCTGCCCGGGCTACTTCCGGCTCAGCTACTGCGTGGCAAAAGACATGATCGAGCGCAGCCTCCCCGCCTTCCGGGCCATGATGGACGAGGGCGTGTAAGCCAACAAAAACCCTCTGCGGTTCATGTTGAACCGCAGAGGGTTTTTTATCTTCATCCGTTGAAATTCGCTTTTTTCAGCCGGGGCAGAATCACCAGCGCCAGCACGCCGCCGATGAGCGCGGTGACGCCCTGGGGCCAGGAGAACATGGCAGACATCACCGCCGCCTGCTTGGCAGGGACCGTGCCCAGGCTGGCAATCACCGCCGGCACCGCCACCCACAGGAAGGCGCATTTCAAAACCGCGCAGATAACCATGGCGATCTCCCGCTTCCATTCCTTCCGGCAGCTGAGGCCGAAGAGCCCCGCCAGAATGGCATTGCCGCAGGCGATCACCGGCACCACCTGCACCAGCGCCGGGCCGATGCCCAGCAGGAAGGCCAGCAGGGAGGAAAACAGACCGATGCAGATGCCGGCCAGAGGCCCGGTCTGGGCCGCGAACACAAACAGCACGCAGTTGACCACGCTGCCGGTAATCAGCTGGGACAAGGACAGCGGCCCGATCACCACCGCTCCGGCGGGAAACAGCTTTCCCAGCAGCTGGGCCAGCACCACCAGGGCGATGCCCAGTGCGGTCTGGCAAATAAAACGGATGGCTTTATGATTCTTCATTCCGTTGCCTCCTTCAGCCTGCCGGCGAATTCGCTGTCGCTGGCGCTTTGCTTTTTGGCGTCAGCCTTGTACTTCTTCACCGCGGCGGAGGTCACCGGGACGGGGGCGATGGTGCCGGCGCCGGCCACGCAGCCGCCGGGGCAGGCCATGCCCTCCAGCAGATAGCCGTCCCGCTTACCGGCCTTGGCCATCAGCAGCATCTTGCGGCACTCCCGCAGCCCGTCGCCAAACTCCATTTTCACTTCCGTGCCGGGGCGGATCTCGCTGATATATTCCGCCACCGCGGCGGCCACGCCGCCCACTACGGCAAAGCCCCGGCCCGCGCCGGTGCCGGCCTCGAAGTCCTTGTCACATTCGTCCGGCTCCAGGGTGGCGAAGTCGATGTCCTTGGCCTCGAACATGCCCTGCAGCTCCTCAAAGGTCAGCACGAAGTCCACATCGGAGCGGACGCTCTTGCGGGAAGCCTCCAGCTTCTTGGCGGCGCAGGGGCCCACAAAGACGATCCTGGCATTGGGGTTGTCCTTCTTCACCAGCCGGGCGGTGATGACCATGGGGGTCAGGGCCATGGAGATATACTCGGCAAATTCCGGAAACAGCTTCTTTGCCATCACGCTCCAGGCCGGGCAGCAGGAGGTAGCCATGAAGGGCTGCTTTTCCGGCACCTTGTCCAGGAAGTCCTCCGCCTCCTCGATGGTGCACAGGTCAGCGCCGATGGCCACTTCCACCGTGTCGCTGAAGCCCAGGATGCGCATGGCCTTGCGCAGCTTGGCGGGGGTGGCGTCCTTGAACTGGTTGACAAAGGCGGGGGCCACGCAGGCGATCACCTGATCCCCGGCCTTGATGGCCTGGATCAGCTGGAAGATCTGGCTCTTGTCGGCGATGGCGCCAAAGGGGCAGTTCACCAGGCACATGCCGCAGGAGACGCACTTGTCGTAATCGATGACGGCCTTGCCGTTTTCATCGGTGCCGATGGCGTCCATGCCGCAGGCCTTGGCGCAGGGCCGCTCGATACGGCTGATGGCGTCATAGGGGCACTGGTTCAGGCACTTGCCGCACTTGATGCACTTGGACTGGTCAATGTTGCTCTTGCCGTCCTTGATGTAAATGGCGCCCTTGGGGCACACCGCCTGGCAGGGGTGGGACAGGCAGCCCTGGCAGTTGGAGGACACCCGGATTTCCTTGGTGGGGCAGCCGTTGCAGGCAAAGGGGATGATGTTCACCAGGGGCGGCTCATAATACTTCTCCGGCACGGAGGCCTCCTCAATGCCGTCGCTGGCAGGGCCGTACTCATTGGCCTTGCGCAGGGGCAGGCCGCAGGCCAGGCGCAGCCGCTCGGTGACAATGGCCCGCTCCAGGAAGATGTTGCTTCGATATTTCGCCACATCGCCGGGAACGATCTTATAGGGCAGCCGGTCAATGCGGGAATAGTCCCCGCCCTCATAGGCCAGCTGAGCCACTTCCTTGAAAACACTCTTGCGCAGATCATCAACTACGCTGTGGATTCCTCTCATGTCTAACCCTCCGAATCAATAAGTTCATTTGGCAGGAATCGTTGCGATGTTTTTTTGCTTTGACAAGTTTATCACAAGAAAAAATCCAAGTCAACTCGCAGTTTTCTTCCAGCGCCAGCTTCTACCAAGTGCATAATTTGCGTCCATTTCACCGGGTTTTTTCCTTTCTCCACTATGATTATTATACAAATCCTTCGGTTTAAAAACGCCCTTCCCCCAACGAAAAAGCCGCCCCGAAGGGCGGCTTTGAGACTGTGTATTTGATTGAACGCGCAACCGCTTTACTTGCCGATGCTCTCGAACTCTTCCACGATCTCGGCTTCGGGGGCGGGAGTCAGCAGGCTGACCACCACGATAACAACGGCGGAGATGATGAAGGCGGGCAGAAGCTCATAGATGGCAAACACACCGCCCAGCTTGGCAACGCCGAACTTCCAGATAAAGACCATGGCGCCGCCGGAGACCATACCGGCCAGAGCGCCCCACTTGTTGCAGCGCTTCCAGAACAGGGACAGGATCATCACAGGGCCAAAGGTGGCGCCGAAGCCGGCCCAGGCGAAGGAGACCACGCGGAAGATGGAGCTGGTGGGATCGCTGGCAAAGATGACGCCCAGGATGGCCACGCCCACCACGGTGATGCGGGCAATGAGCATGGTCTTCTTGTCGCTGAGCTTGATGCCCAGCACGTCGTTGATGATGTTGTGGGTCACGCCGGAGGCGGCAGCCAGCAGCTGTGCGTCAGCGGTGGACATGGTGGCGGAAAGGATACCGGCAATGATGATGCCGGCGATGATGGCGGGCAGGATGCCCACCTGGGCCAGGGCATGGGAGGCGTTGACGATCATGTTCTCAGCGGCAGACTGGCTTTCGGGCATGGCGATGACGCCGGCCTTGGCCATGCTGAAGCCCACGATGCCGATGACCACGGCGATGCCCAGGGAGATGACCACCCAGATGGAGCCCACCCGGCGGGAGAGCTTCAGCTTGGTCTCGTCACCGATGGCCATGAAGTGCAGCAGGATGTGGGGCATACCGAAGTAGCCCAGGCCCCAGGCCAGGGTGGAAGCGACCATGAAGGGGGTGTAGCTTCCGGCCTCGGTGGCCTGGATGTTGGTGCTGGCGGTGAGGCTCAGGTAGCCGGGGATTTCTTTGGCGTTGGCCACAACGGTGTCCCAGCCGCCGGAGACGTTGATGCCGAAGAACAGTACCACGATCAGCGCGAAGGTCATCACCAAGCTCTGGATCAGGCTGGTGACGGAGGCTGCCATAAAGCCGCCCATGGCACAGTAGGCCACGATGACTGCGGCGGAAATGAGCATGGAGGTCATGTAATCAAAGCCGAACAGGCTGTTGAACAGCTTGCCGCAGGCGGAGAAGCCGGAAGCGGTGTAGGGCACGAAGAAGACGATAATCACCAGAGCGCCCAGGGTCTCGATCATCTTGGTGTTATCCCGGAAGCGGGCAGCGATGAAGTCAGGCACGGTGATGGCGTGGATCTTGGCGGAGTAGAGCCGCAGACGCTTTGCCACGATGAGCCAGTTCAGGTAAGTACCCAGAGCCAGACCGATGGCCGTCCAGCTGGCCTCAGCCACGCCGCAGAACAGGGCCACGCCGGGCACACCCATCAGCAGGTAGGCGCTCATGTCGGAGGCCTCGGTGCTCATGGCGGTGACAATGGGGCCCAGCTTGCGGCCACCCAGATAAAAGTCCTCCGAGTTGCTGTTCTTGGAGTACCGGATGCCGATGGCAAGCATGCCTGCAAGATAGACCACAACGGAAATGAGAATACAGATGGTTGATGTGTTGAACATAGTTGAAATCCTCGCTTTTCATAACATGGTTTGGATTATAGTGGAAATTATTTTTATTGCAAGCGGCGGACAAGCTTAAAAACCTTGAAACTTTAATTTTTTGCGCTATAATATAAACGCCCCTAATCCTTTTCATGTTATCATGAATTCAATTCATAATAAGGCGGTTTGATCATGAATATCGGCAAATATGAAACTCTGATTGCGGTGGTGGAGTCCGGCAGTCTGACCCGGGCGGCCCAGGCCCTGGGCTGCACCCAGTCCGCCGTCAGCCACAGCATTGACAGTCTGGAGCAGGAGCTGGGCTTCGCCCTGCTGAAGCGGGGCCGGGCCGGGGTGCGGCTCACCGGCGAGGGAGAGCGGATGATCCCGGCGGTGCGCAACCTCCTCAACAGCGCCGAGCAGCTGGCCCAGACCGCCGCCTCCATCCGTGGGCTGGAGAGCGGCACGGTGCGCATCGGCAGCTTCACCTCCGTGGCCGTGCACTGGCTGCCGCCGGTGCTGAAGGAGTTTCAGAAGGACTATCCCCGGGTGGAGTTCAAACTGCTCAACGGGGACTATCATGATGTGGAGCAGTGGCTCATGGAGGGCAGCATTGACATCGGCTTTGTCAACGTGCCCTGCGCCGTGGACTGTGAGTGCATCCCCCTGATGGAGGACCGGCTGCTGGCCATTCTGCCCCGGCACAGCCGTTTTGAGAGCTATCCCCGCTTCCCCCTGGTGGAGTGCGAGACGGAGCCCTTTATCAGCCTGCTGGAAAGCTCCGACCATGACGCCAGAAGGGCTCTGGAGGCGGCGGGGGTGAAGCCCAACGTGCGCTTTTACACCAAGGACGACTACGCCATCATCGCCATGGTGGAGCAGGGCCTGGGCATCAGCATCATGCCGGAGCTGCTGCTGAAGGGCCGGCACGACGACATCCAGATGCTGCCCCTGGTGCCGGAGGCCAAGCGCACCATCGGCATCGCCATCGCCGCCGGGAACAAGGCCGGCCCCGCCACCCGCCGCTTTGCCGACTATGTGGTGCGGTATGTGACGGAAAACCGGTAGGCCGTTATTTAATATAGTGAAACCAAGCCTTTAGACCTTGCCGTTCAAAGGCTTGGTTTCTTGTTATGCTGATATGCACCCCCTTTTCTTATTCCTACTCTTGACATGGGAGTTAGTCTGTGCTAATATCAAGCCGGTAAAAAACATAAGATTTAATTATAGTAGGCTGTGAGACTGCCGGAGGGTAGAGATATGACATTGGATAAGCTGAGTATAGGCGGCAGCGGCGTGATCACCGCGGTGGGGGGCGAGGGCGCCCTGCGCTGCCGGCTGTTGGATATGGGGTTGATCCCCCGGACGAGGGTGACGCTGCAGAAGGTGGCGCCCATGGGCGACCCCATTGAGATCCGGGTGCGGGGCTATGAGCTGACGCTGCGGATCGAGGACGCGAAAAAGATAGAGATCGAGCCGGAGGTGGATGGGAAATGATTTTGGCCCTGGTAGGCAACCAGAACTGCGGCAAGACCACCCTGTTCAACGCCCTCACCGGCTCCAACCAGCATGTGGGCAATTTCCCGGGGGTCACCGTGGACCAGAAGATGGGCGAGGTGAAGGGAGAGAAGCACTGCACGGTGGTGGACCTGCCGGGCATCTACTCCCTGCGGCCCTACACCCAGGAGGAGATCGTCTCCCGGAACTTCATCCTGAACCAGAAGCCGGACGGCATCATCAACATTGTGGACGCCACCAACATCGAGCGGAACCTGTACCTGACCCTGCAGCTGCTGGAGCTGCGGATCCCCACGGTGGTGGCGCTGAACATGATGGACGAGGTGCGTGCCAACGGCGGCACGGTGGATATCAAAGGGCTGAGCAAAGCCCTGGGGGTGCCGGTGGTGCCCATTGTGGCAGCCAAGGGAGAGGGCGTCTCCGAGCTGATCGACCAGGCGGTGACCATGGCAAAGAACCGGACGCTGCCGGGGGTTTACGACTTTTGCAGCGACAGCTCCCCGGTGCACCGCTGCATCCACGCGGTGGTGCATCTGATCCAGGACCACGCGGAAAAGCTGGGGGTGTCCCCCCGGTTCTGCACCGCCAAGCTGATCGAGGGCGACCCGGACATGGCGGATATGCTGGAGCTGGACCAGAACGAGAAGGAGCTGCTGGAGCACTGCATCGTACAGATGGAATGTGAGACGGGGCTGGACCGAAACGCCGCCCTGGCGGACATGCGCTACCGCTTTATTGAGGGCGTGGTGGAAAAGACGGTGGTGAAATGCCACGAGAGCAAGGAGCACCGCCGCTCGGTACAGATGGACAGGATCCTCACCGGCAAGTACACCGCCATCCCGGTGTTCCTGGGGATCATGTTTCTGATCTTCTACCTGACCTTTAATGTGATCGGCGCGGCCCTCTCCGACTGGCTGAGTCTGGGGATTGACGCCATCGGCAGTCTGGTTGACCGGGGGCTGACAGCCTACGGCATCAACCCGGTGGTACATAGCCTGGTGATGGACGGCATCTTCGCCGGGGTGGGCAGCGTGCTCAGCTTCCTGCCCATCATTGTGACCCTGTTCTTCTTCCTGTCCATCCTGGAGGACACGGGCTATATGGCAAGGGTGGCTTTTGTGATGGACAAGCTGCTGCGAAAGATCGGCCTTTCGGGGCGCAGCTTCGTGCCGATGCTGATCGGCTTCGGATGCACGGTGCCGGCCATTATGGCCACCCGCACCGTCTCCTCCGACCGGGACAGAAAGATGACCATTCTGCTGACGCCTTACATGAGCTGCTCGGCCAAAATCCCCATTTACGCGGTGTTTGCCGCGGCCTTCTTTAAAAACAGCGGCCTGGCCATGATCGGGCTGTATGGAACGGGGATCGTAGTGGGTATTCTGGTGGCCCTGGTGCTGAAAGCCACCGGCTTCCGGGGAGAGCCGGTACCCTTTGTGATGGAGCTGCCCAATTATCGGATGCCCTCGGCCAAGAGCGTGGGGCTGCTGCTGTGGGAAAAGGCCAGGGACTTTCTGGAACGGGCCTTTACCGTCATTTTCATGGCCACCATCATCATCTGGTTCTTGCAGACCTTTGACGCCCGGCTGAACGTGGTGACGGACAGTGCGGACAGTCTGCTGGCCCTGGTGGGGCAGCTGATCGCGCCGCTGTTTGCGCCCCTGGGCTTTGGCGACTGGCGGATGGTGACGGCGCTGATCTCCGGCTTCACGGCCAAGGAGGCAGTGGTTTCCACCCTGGCGGTGCTGCTGGGCACCAGCATGGCGGAGCTGGGCAGCGCACTGACAGCGGTATTCACCCCCCTGACGGCGGTGAGCTTTCTGGTGTTCACGCTGCTGTATACCCCCTGTGTGGCGGCGGTGGCCACCATCCGGCGGGAGCTGGGCTCCTCCCTGAAGGCCTTCGGCGTGGTGCTGCTGCAATGCGGTGTGGCCTGGGCGGCGGCCTTTGTGGCCTATCATGTGGGGATGCTGCTGCTATGAATATTTTGGACATCCTGCTCCTGCTGCTGATCGCCCTGCTGGTGGTACTGGCCTGGCGGCGCACCCGGAAAAAGGGCGGCTGCTGCGGGGACTGCCAAAGCTGCGGCAGAAGCTGCCGGCAGCGGAACGAAAAGTGAAAAACAAAAAAAATCCCGGAGCTTTTGCTCCGGGATTTTTTTATAGGATTGCTTTGTAGCGATTACTTCATTTCCTTGATGGCAGCCTGGGCAGCGGACAGACGGGCGATGGGAACGCGGAAGGGAGAGCAGGACACATAGTCCAGGCCAACCTTGTGGCAGAACTCCACAGAGCTGGGGTCGCCGCCGTGCTCGCCGCAGATGCCCAGGTGCAGGTCGGGACGGGTTGCACGGCCCAGCTTGGCAGCCATGGCAACCAGCTTGCCAACACCGGTCTGGTCCAGACGGGCGAAGGGATCGCTCTCGTAGATCTTCTTGTCGTAGTAGGCGCCCAGGAACTTGCCGGCGTCGTCACGGCTGAAGCCGAAGGTCATCTGAGTCAGGTCGTTGGTGCCGAAGGAGAAGAACTCAGCCTCCTTGGCGATCTCGTCAGCGGTGAGAGCGGCTCTGGGGATCTCGATCATGGTACCCACCAGGTACTTCATGTCGGAACCGGCGGCCTTGATCAGCTCGTCAGCGGCCTTGACAACCACGTCCTTGACGTACTTCAGCTCCTTGACCTCGCCCACCAGGGGGATCATGATCTCAGGAACCATAGTCCACTCGGGGTGACGGGCCTGGACGGCCAGGGCGGCCTTGATGACAGCGCGGGTCTGCATCTCGGCAATCTCGGGATAGGTGACAGCCAGACGGCAGCCACGGTGACCCATCATGGGGTTGAACTCGTGCAGGGAGGCGATGAGGGCCTTGATGTCCTCAACGGACTTGCCCTGTGCATCGGCCAGCGCCTTGATGTCGGCCTCCTCGGTGGGAACGAACTCGTGGAGGGGGGGATCCAGGAAGCGGATGGTGACAGGGCAGCCTTCCATGGCCTCGTAGATGCCCTCGAAGTCAGCCTGCTGCATGGGCTCCAGCTTGGCCAGAGCGGTGACGCGCTCCTCCAGAGTGTCAGCGCAAATCATCTCACGGAAAGCAGCGATACGGTCGCTGTCAAAGAACATATGCTCGGTACGGGTCAGGCCGATGCCCTGGGCGCCCAGCTCACGGGCCTTGGCGGCGTCGTGGGGGGTGTCAGCATTGGTGCGGACCTGCAGACGGCGGTACTTGTCGGCCCAGGCCATGATGCGGCCAAACTCGCCGGCGATGGTGGCGTCCACGGTGGGGATGATGCCGTCGTAGATGTTGCCGGTGGAGCCGTCGATGGAGATGTAGTCACCCTCGTGGTAGGTCTTGCCGGCCAGTTCAAACTTCTTGTTGGCCTCGTCCATCTTGATGGCGCCGCAGCCGGAAACGCAGCACTTGCCCATGCCGCGGGCAACAACAGCAGCGTGGCTGGTCATGCCGCCGCGAACGGTCAGAATGCCCTGGGCGGCCTTCATGCCCTCGATATCCTCGGGGCTGGTCTCCAGACGGACCAGGACCACCTTCTCCTTGCGGGCGGCCCATTCCTTGGCCTCCTCAGCGGTGAAGACGATCTTGCCGCAGGCAGCGCCGGGGGAAGCACCCAGGCCCTTGCCGATGGGAGTGGCAGACTTCAGCTTGCCAGCGTCGAACTGGGGGTGGAGCAGGGTGTCCAGGTTGCGGGGGTCGATCATCAGGACGGCCTGCTTCTCATCGATCATGCCCTCGTCCACCAGGTCGCAGGCGATCTTCAGAGCGGCCTGAGCGGTACGCTTGCCGTTGCGGCACTGGAGCATGTAGAGCTTGCCGTTCTCAACGGTGAACTCCATGTCCTGCATGTCGCGGTAGTGGTTCTCCAGGGTGTCGCAGACCTTGACGAACTGGGCATAGGCCTCGGGGAACTGCTCGGCCATCTGAGCGATGGGCATGGGGGTGCGGACACCGGCCACAACGTCTTCGCCCTGGGCGTTGACCAGGAACTCGCCCATCAGCTTCTTCTCGCCGGTGGCGGGGTCACGGGTGAAGGCAACGCCGGTGCCGGAGTTGTTGTTCAGGTTACCAAAGACCATGGGCATGACGTTGACAGCGGTGCCCCAGGAGTAGGGAATGTCATTGTCACGACGGTACACGTTGGCTCTGGGGTTGTCCCAGGAGCGGAAAACGGCACGGATGGCTTCGTACAGCTGGACCTTGGGGTCGGAGGGGAAGTCCTCGCCGATCTGCTTCTTGTACTCGGCCTTGAACTGCTCAGCCAGCTCCTTCAGGTCAGCGGCGGTCAGCTCGATATCCTGCTTGACGCCCTTCTTCTCCTTCATCTGGTCAATGAGCTGCTCAAAGTACTTCTTGCCCACTTCCATGACAACGTCGGAGAACATCTGGATGAAACGACGGTAGGAGTCGTATACGAAACGCTCAAAGCTGGGGTCGGGGTTGCCCTTGATCATGGCGGCAACCACATCGTCGTTCAGGCCCAGGTTCAGGATGGTGTCCATCATGCCGGGCATGGAGGCGCGGGCGCCGGAACGGACGGAGACCAGCAGGGGATTCTCCAGGTCGCCGAACTTCTTGCCGTTGATCTGCTCCATCAGCTCAACATTCTTCATGATCTCGGCCATGATCTCGTCATTGATCTTGCGGCCGTCTTCATAGTACTGGGTGCAGGCTTCGGTGGTGATGGTGAAGCCCTGAGGGACGGGCAGACCGATATTGGTCATCTCTGCCAGGTTAGCGCCCTTGCCGCCAAGCAGCTCGCGCATCGTGGCATTGCCTTCGGAAAACATGTAAACGTACTTTTTGCTCATTGTTTTCGTCCTTTCTATGATAAATAAATAATTGACATTTAGCCAATGGTTAGATTACCACAAATCTGCCAAAATAATCAATGCATTTTCCCTACAAATCCGACTGGATTAACCCGGCGATTTCGTCACTTATTTTTGCAAATCCACCAATATCCAAAACTTCTCCCCGGATTCGGGTATCAAAACCGCAGTTTGCAATGGCCTGGGCCGCCTGCTCCCTGGTCACATTGCCCAGTTGGGAGCCGATGGCGTTGACCAGGGTCTTGCGCCGCTGGTTGAAAGCGGCCCGGATGATGCGGAACATCAGCGTTTCATCCTGCACCGCCGCCGGGTGCTCTGCCCGACGCCGCAGCCGGATGACGCTGGAGGTCACCTTGGGCTGGGGGATGAAGCAGGAGGGGGGCACGTCAAACAGCAGCTCCGGCTCCATATGCCACTGGACAAAGATGCCGAAAGCGCCGTAGTCCCCGGTGCCGGGGGCGGCACAGATGCGGCGGGCCACCTCCCTTTGGATCATAACCGTTATGGTGTCAAAACAGTCCGCTTCGATAAAAGCGGTGAGCAGGGGGCTGGTCACGTTATAGGGAAGGTTTGCGCAGACCACCTTCCGCATCCCGGGGAAATGCTCCTCCGCCAGGGCGGAGAGGTCCTGCTTCAGCACGTCGCCAAAGAGCAGCTCCACATTTTCACAGTCCGCCAGCGTCTCCGCCAGGATGGGCTTCAGGGCCTTATCCAGCTCCACCGACAGCACCTTCCCTGCCCGCAAGGACAGCTCCCGGGTCAGGCAGCCGATGCCGGGGCCAACCTCCAGCACGCCGGTGTTCTCATCCAGCAGGGCGCTTTCCGCGATATCCTCCGGCACCCAGGCGGCGGTGAGGAAGTTCTGACCCATGGACTTGGAAAAGCGGAAGCCATGGCGGCCCAGCAGGGCCCTGATCTGTTCAATATCCGTCAGGTTCATGGTCACCTGAACTTCCACCAGCGCAGCCACTGGCCCGCAAGGCACATGACCACCAGGGCGATACCGCAGAGCTTGCCGAAGGCGGTGCCGCCGCTGGTCATGAACAGCAGCACATACAGCACCAGCAGGGCGATGACGGTCCAGACGATGGCGGATACAAGATAACGATTGCTTTTTTTATCCTTCATGGTTCTGCTCTCCTGTCACTTTTTCAGTATTTTTTCGAAGGCCTGCCGGGCCGGGTCGTGGCCGTTTTCATCCACCAGCACGTTGCCCCGGTAACGGTAGCCGTTGTTTCGCAGCAGCTGCTGCATGGGCTTGTTCTTCCGATGGGTATCCACCCGCAGGGTCCGGCCGCCCAGGGTGCGGGCCGTCTCCTCCGCAAACCGAAGCATTTGCTCTGCCAGCCCTGTGCCCCGGTACTCCTTGGCTACGGCGCAGCGGTGCAGCACGCAATAGGGCAGGTCCGGCGTCCACTTGCCGTCGGTAATCTCCTCATAACAGGGCTCCGGCCGGTCCGTCACCAGGAAGAAGGCGGCCAGCTCCGCCCCGTGGCGGAGAGCATACAGCTCCCCCCGCTCCACGTCCTGCCGGAAGATCTCCGGGCTGGGGTACTCCCCCTGCCACTGGTCCACCCGGCGGCGGCCCAGGGTCTGGCGGGCGTAGTCCACGATCTCCATGATGCGGGGGATGTCCTCCAGAGTGGCTTTCTCACAGGAGATGGGCTCCGTCAGCTGTTTTCTCCCCGCTTCTTTCTCCACCTCGCGCAGCAGCTTCTGATCCTCAGGGTCGGTAAGCGCCAGCTTCCGGAACAAATCGGGGCGTTTGGCCCGGGTGCGCTCCAGCTGCTTCTTCCGCCGCCAATGAGCCACCTTGCTGTGGTCGCCATTCAGCAGCACCTCCGGCACCCGGCGGCCCTCCCAGACCTCCGGGCGGGTGTACTGGGGGTATTCCAGCAGGCCGTCCCAATGGCTTTCGCCGGTATAGCACTGCTCATCCGCCAGCACCCCCGGCACCAGGCGGCACACCGCGTCCGCCACGGCCATGGCAGCGATCTCTCCCCCGGTGAGCACAAAGTCCCCCAGGGAGATCTCCTCGTCCACACACTCCTCAATAAAGCGCTCGTCCACACCCTCATAGTGGCCGCAGACCAGCACCAGATGGTCATAGTCGTTTTTCAGCCGTTTGGCCGTCTCCTGGGTGAAGGGCTGGCCCTGGGGGGACATATAGATCACCCGGCTGCGGCGGCCCTGTGCAGTTGACATAACGTGTTCAAGGCAGGACTTCAGGGGCTGGGCCATCATCACGCAACCGAAGCCCCCGCCGTAGGGGTAGTCGTCCACTTGCTTCTGCTTGTTCAGGGTATAGTCCCGGATCTGGTGGCAATTGATCTCCAGGATGCCTTTTTTCGCGGCCCGGCCAATGATGCTCTCATGGAGCACCGCCCCCACCGTGTCGGGGAAGAGGGTCATGATATCGATTCTCATGCTTACATTCCTTCTATCAGGCGGACGGTAATGACGCCGGCCTCCGGATCGGTTGACATAATAAATTCCGGCACAGCGGGGATCAGGTGCTCCTCCGCCCCCTGCACCACATAGATATTGGAAGCGGGCCGTTCCAGCACCTCGGCCAGGGTGCCGATCTCCCTCCCCTGTTCATCCTGCACTCTGGCGCCGATGATGTCCTGGAGGAAGTAGGCGCCCTTGGGCAATCTGGCGTCGGCACGGAGAATGTGGACGGTTTTGCCCTTCAGGGTCATGGCGGCGTTTACGTCCTCCAGGCCCTCAAACTTGGTGATCAGAAAGCCCTTATGGACCCGGGCGGAGGCGATCTTCAGCTCCCGGCCCTCCAGAAAGACCCGGTTGAATTTTTTCAGAAAGGCCGGCGAGTCCAGCCAGACCTCGATCTTCACTTCGCCGTTGACGCCATGGGTATTGGTGATGCGCCCGGCCTCCACATATTCCCGCTGTTCCATGTGTTCCCTCCGCTTTTTGATTTCAAAACAGTTTATTTTACCATGATAAACTGTTTTTGCCAAGAGAATACGGCAGGAGAAAATAAAAAAGCCGAGGCAAGTCCTCGACTTCTTTATTTTCAGTCCATGATCTCGACTGATACCTTTTTGCCCTTTCGCTGGGCAACGGCCCGCATAAGTATACGGATCTGCTTGACGATCCTGCCCTGCCGGCCAATGACCTTGCCCATGTCGCCGTCGGCAACGCGAACCTCAAAAACAGTCTCGCCGTCGGCTTTGCGCTCGGTCACAGAGACCTCGTCGGGGTGATCCACAAGGCTCTGCACGATATAGGTCAAAAGTTCTTTCATGCCGGTAGAAACTCCTTATTAGGCCTCGACCTTTTTCAGCAGGCCGCGGACGGTGTCGGTGGGCTGGGCGCCGTTGGCGATCCAGTACTTTGCGCGCTCCATGTCGACCTTGATCTTCTCGCTGTCGGCCATGGGATCGTAAGTGCCGATCTCCTCGATGAAGCGGCCGTCACGAGGGCTGCGGGAGTCTGCCACGACGATGCGGTAGAAGGGAGCCTTCTTGGCGCCGACTCTGCGAAGTCTGATTTTAACCATTGTATATTCACCTCCATATATTCTCTCAAATATCTATTACAAACGCTTGCGCGGTTGTAAGCCTTAAAACGGGAAGCCGCCGCCCATGCCGGGGAAGCCGCCCATGCCGCCCATGCGGCGCATCTTTTTCTGCATCTTCTTGGCGTTCTTGCCGGTGAGCTGCTTGGTCATCTGCTTCATGGCGTCATACTGCTTCAGAAGCCGGTTCACATCCACAACGGAGGTGCCGCTGCCGGCGGCGATACGCTTTTTGCGGCTGCTGTTGAGGATGGAGGGATTGTCCCGCTCCGCCTGGGTCATGGAGAGGATGATGGCCTCCTGATGTGCCAGGGCCTTTTCGTCCACCTTGGCCCCCTGGAGAGCCTTGGGGTCCATGCCGGGGAGCATACCCACCACATCGTTCAGGTCCCCCATGCTGCGCAGCTGGGCCATCTGATCCAGAAAGTCGCTGAGGGTGAAGCGGTTGGCCCGCAGCCGTTCGGCGGCTTCCAGGGCCTTCTTTTCATCAAAGCTCTGCTCCGCCTTTTCAATCAGGGTCAGCACGTCGCCCATGCCCAGGATGCGGGAGGCCATCCGGTCGGGATGGAAGGGCTCGATCATGTCCAGCTTTTCGCCGGTGCCGATGAACTTGATGGGCTTGCCGGTAGTCTGGCGGATGGAGAGGGCGGCGCCGCCCCGGGCATCGCCGTCCAGCTTGGAGAGCATCACGCCGGTGACGCCCAGGGCCTCGTCAAAGGCGGAGGCGGCGTTCACCGCGTCCTGGCCGGTCATGGCGTCCACCACCAGCAGGATCTCCGCCGGGTCAACGGCGGCCTTGATGTTCTTCAATTCGTCCATCAGCTGCTCGTCAATGTGCAGGCGGCCGGCGGTATCCAGGAACACCAGGTCATTGCCGTGCTTTTTGGCGTGCTCAATGGCGGCTTTGGCAATATCCACGGGGTTGGTCTGCCCCATCTGGAAAACGGGGATATCCAGCTGGGCGCCCACCGTCTCCAACTGCTTGATGGCGGCGGGACGGTAAATGTCACAGGCCACCAGCAGCGGGCGCTTGCCCTGCTTGCGCATATAGCCGGCCAGCTTGGCACCGTTGGTGGTCTTGCCGGCGCCCTGCAGGCCCACCAGCATCACCACGCTGGGGGTTTTGGAGCCGATGTTCAGCTTCTGGTTCTCCCCGCCCATGAGGGCACACAGCTCCTCATTGACGATCTTAATGACCATCTGGGCCGGGGACAGAGCCTCCAGCACGTCGGCCCCGCAGGCCCGGTCAGTGACGGTCTTGGTGAAGCTTTTGACCACTTTATAGCTGACGTCCGCCTCCAGAAGGGCCATACGCACCTCGCGCATGGCTTCCTTCACGTCCGCCGGGGAAAGGCGGCCCTTGCCCCGCAGCTTCTTGAAGGCTACATTCAGTTTTTCGGATAAGCTTTCAAATGCCATATTCTCAACCTCTGGCGATGAGGGTGTCGATCTCCTCCATCGCTTTTACAGCCGTCTCGTGGGCCTGGCCGCCGGTGATGGCGGCAAGGGCCTTCAACTCCTCCCGGATCTTCTCCAGGGCGGAACGGTTCTCCTCAAAGCGGCGGACCAGGCCGGTCTTGGCCTCAATGTCCTCCATGGCGCTCTCGGCCCGGCGGATATTCTCCCACACACCCTGGCGGGAGATGCCGCACTGCTCCGCAATCTCGGACAGGGACAGGTCCTCATTATAATGAAGGTCAAAGCAGAGCCTCTGCCGCTCCGTCAACAGCTCGCCGTAAAAATCCAGCAGCATGGCTTGTCTCAGTCTGCCCTCGCTCACGGCTCAGCCTCCTGTCAAGTATTTACCGTTGACAGAGTATACTACGATCTGCAGGAGCTGTCAAGTGTTTTTTCTTTACACAGCAGAAAAAGTCCGGCAGACTGCCTAAGAATAATCAGGCAATTTTGGGGGAAACTGCCAAGGTGAGGAATATCACGCAGCCTTTACGACAGGAGGCAGTCATGAATAAGATGGATTCATGCCCTTATATTGAGGACGGGCGGCTTTTGGATTACGCCGCCTCCGCCGCCATGCTGCTGCGGCCCCAGGACAACTGCGCCGGGGCCGAGGCGGCGGCTCTGCTGCGCCGGGATTTCCTGGAGATCCGGCGCAACCACCAGGCAGTGGAGAAACGGTACGGGAAGTTGGCCGGGGCGCCGGCGGCCTGCCAATGGCTGCTGGACAACTGGTACATGGTGCAGCGGGAATACTGCTACGCCGTTTCCCAGCTGAAAGCGGCAAAGAAGCTGCGCTGCTCCCCGGAAGGGATCATGATCATGGAGCTGTGCCGGGTGTTGGTGAAAGCCGGGCAGGGCCAGGTGACGGAGGAGCGCTGCGCCATCTTCCTGGAGGGCTTTCAGTCGGTGACGGTGCTGGCCCGGCGGGAGCTGGAGCTGTTTCCCGCCGCCCTGCGCTGCGCCATTATTGAGGGCATTGCCGACGTGTGCCGCAAGCTCCGCTACGTCTCCGACACGGCGGACTGCGCCCAGGCCTTCGGGCGGCTGTTCACTTCCCTGCGGCTGTTCGCGGTGCTGGACATGGAGAAGCTGCTGCGCCGGGCGGACCGCAGCGGTCAGATCCTTTCACAGGACCCGGTCTTTGAAAAGATGGACAGCGGCACAAGGCAGGAATACCTGAAAAGGCTGGAAAAGCTGGCCGGACGGCGGGGCATGGAGGAGCACGTCCTGGCGGGGAAGCTGGTGAAAAAGGCCCGGGACGAGGGACGGCACGTCGGCTTTACCCTGTTCAAACGGCCCAGCCCCTTCTGGGCGGGGCTGTATATCGTGCTGAACATTCTGCTGCCCCTGGGGGCCAGCCTGTTCATCGCCTTCCGGCTGGACAGCCCGGCAGCGGCCATTCTGCTGTATCTGCCGGTGTGGCAGCTGTTAAAGAGCTTTGCGGACCTGATCCTGCTGCACACCGTGAAGCCCCGGCCCCTGCCCCGGCTGGACATGACGGAGGGGGTTCCGGCAGAGGAGAAAAGCCTGTGCGTCATCTCCACCATCCTGGGCGGCAACGAGGCGGCGCGGCTGGAGGAGCTGCGGCTCTGCTGCCGCAGTGAGGGGAAGAACCTGCTGTTCGGCCTTCTGGCCGATCTGCCGGCGGCCAAAACCCCAGAGGCGGAATACGACGCAGAGCTGCTGCGTGCCGCCCGGCGGACGGTGCGGCAGCTGAACCGAAAATACGGCGGGGGCTTTTATCTGTTCACCCGGCCCCGGCGCTTTGACGGGGAGGGCTACAGCGGCCATGAGCGGAAGCGGGGCGCGCTGCTGGCCCTGGCAAAGCTGCTGCGGGGTCAGGAGACGGAGCTGGAGGTCACCGGGGACCGGGGGGCCCTGGCGGGGATCAAGTATCTCATCACCCTGGACAGTGACACCCGGGTCTACCCCGGGGCCATGGGGCAGCTGATCGGCGCGGCGGCCCACCCGCTGAATACGCCGGTGATCGACCCGAAGAAGAAGCGGGTGGTGAAAGGCTACGGCCTGCTGCACCCCCGGATGAGCACGGAGCTGTGGAGCGCCAACGCCACGGACTTCGCCCTGATCTTCGCCGGGGCGGGCGGCAGCGACCCCTACGGCGGGCTGTGCGGGGAGCTGTACATGGACGCCTTTGACAACGGCGGCTTTGCGGGGAAGGGTCTGATCCACATCGACGCCCTGCTGCAATGCGCCGGGGACCGGCTGCCGGAGGGGCGGATCCTCAGCCATGACGCCCTGGAAGGGGCCTATCTCCACGGCGGCTACATGGGAGACGTGGAATTTTGCGACAGCTTCCCCACCCGGCCCCTGGCCTACTACAAGCGGCAGCACCGCTGGATCCGGGGCGACTGGCAGAACGCGCCCTGGATATGCAAAAGAGAGCTGGGAGCCATGGACCGCTTCCGGCTGTTTGACTCCCTCCGGCGGAGTCTTTTTGCGCCCATGACCTTTATCGCCATCCTCTCCGGCTTCCTGTTCCCGGAGAGCACCCTGGCCGTGTCGGCCTGGGCGGCGCTGCTGGCGCTGCTGTCCAATTTGATGCTGAGTCTGGCGGAGGGCAGTCTTGCCCGGCGGGAAAAGCAGCGGCTGCGGCGGCACACCCGGCTGCTCACCGGCATCGGCGGGGCCATCGTGCAGACCTTTATCCGGCTGTGGCTGCTGCCCTATGAGGCCTGGGTCTGCCTGACGGCCATTGTGACGGCCCTGTGGCGGATGCTGGTGAGCCGGAAGCGGCTGCTGCAATGGCAGACCGCGGCCCAGAGCGAGCAGGGGCCGCACGACCTGGCCGAGCACATCAGGAAGATGTGGTTCCCGGTGGTGCTGGGGCTGTTGCTGATGGCCTTTTCGCCGGTGATCATCGGCAAGGCCGCCGGCTTTTTGTGGCTGCTGTCCCCGGCGGCGGCCGCAGCCCTGGCCCTGCCTGCCAGCCGGGAGAAGGCCCTGAACCCCAGGGACAGGGAATATCTCCGCCAAGCGGCGGGGGAAAACCTGCGCTATCTGCTGGATTTCTCCGGCCCAGAGGATAACTTCCTGCCGCCGGACAACTTTCAGGAGCAGCCGCCGGTGGGCACGGCTCACCGCACCTCCCCCACCAACATCGGTCTTGCCCTGCTGGCGGTGGAATGTGCCGGACGGATGGGGCTGATCACCCTGGAGCGGGCGGCGGAATATGTGGCCCGGGCGGTGGACACCATGGAGCGGATGCCCAGGCATCAGGGGCATTTCTACAACTGGTACGACACCCGCACGCTGCGGCCCTTAAAGCCCCTGTATATCTCCACGGTGGACGCTGGCAACCTCTACGCGGGGCTGCTGTGCGTGGGGCAGGCTCTGGAGAGTCAGGGCCGGATGGAGCTGAAGGCGCGCATCGACCGGCTGCTGGCGGGGATGGACTTTGCACCGCTGTATGATGCGCGGCGGGGGCTGTTCTATATCTGCTATGACGCGGAGAATGACCGGGGCATTGGCGGCTGGTACGACCTGATGGCCAGCGAAGCCATGCTCACCAGTTATCTGGCCATCGCCAAGGGGGATGTGCCGGTGAAGCACTGGCGACGGCTCAGCCGGGCCCAGCTGCAAAAGGACGGCTACCGGGGTCTGGCCAGCTGGACAGGCACCATGTTTGAATACCTGATGCCGGAACTGTTTTTGCCCTATTACAGGGGCAGTCTGCTGTATGAGAGCAGCCGGTTCTGTCTCTACGCCCAGCGGCGGCGCTGCGCCCCCGGCAAGCCCTGGGGCATCTCGGAAAGCGCCTTTTACGCCCTGGACGCGGCCATGAACTACCGCTACAAGGCCCACGGCTGCCCGGCCCTGGCTTTGAAGCGAGGGCAGGAGGCCGATCTGGTGATCTCCCCCTACAGCAGCTTTCTGGTCCTGGCGGTGGAGCCGGAGGCGGCCATCAAAAACCTGCGGCGGCTGGAGAGCTTTGGCACCCGGGGCCGCTATGGCTTTATCGAGGCCCTGGACTTCACCCCCGGCCGCTGCCGGGGCAAGGCAGAGGCGGTGCGCTGCACCATGGCCCACCATGTGAGCATGAGCATCATCGCGGCGGCCAACGCCATCTGCGACGATTACGCCCAGAAGCTTTTCATGGGCGAGAGCGCCATGGCGGCCCACTGGCTGCTGCTGCAGGAGCGGCTGCCCACGGACACGGTGGTGATCCGCCGGGGACTGGAGGAAATCCCGGACAAGCCCCAGCGCAGCATCAGCCAGCGCTGGCAGCGCCGGGGCGGCGCGGAGGACCGGGAGGAGCGGGCCTGCCTGCTGTCCAACGGGGCCTACAACATCTTCGCCACCAACCGGGGCGAGGCCTCCGCCTTTTGGGGCGATCTGTGCGTCTACCGGGCCGGGAGCGGCGGGATGCGCATCCGCTGCGAGGGTCAGGAGCTGCTGCCCCTGGAGGCACCCGACCTGTGGGAGCTGGGGGAGGAGCAATGCCGCTGGGGCAGCTGCCAGGGCGGGCTCTCCGCCACGGTGAGTCTTTCCGCCGCCAGCGGGGACAAGGGGGAGCTTCGCTGCCTGGAGCTGCGCAGTCAGAACCGGCAGCAGCTGAGTCTGGAGTTGAGCTTTGAGCCGGTGCTGGCGGAAGAAAATCATTATCTGGATCACCCGGCCTACTGGCGGCTGGGCATCACGGCGGAGCAGGAGGGCCGGGCCCTGCTGCTGCACCGGCTGCCCAAGGGGAATGTGGGCTCCCTGTGGCTTTGCCTGCTGTGCAGCCAGGACTGTCAGTTTGAGGCGGACCGAAAGGGCGGTCTCGGCCCCCTGTCCCAGCCCTGGGTGAAAGGGCGCTGCCAGGTGCTGCTGGACGGGGACAGGGCCCGCTCCCTCCGCTTTGCCCTCTGTCTGGGGGACAGCCGGGAGGAGGCCCTGGCCGGGGCCAGGAGAACCCTGAAACAGGGCGGCGGGCCCCAGGCCTCCATGGTGGGGGCCGCTGCGGTGCATCTGGGGATGCGCCAGGAGGAGGTGGGGGCCGCCATGGAGATGGTGCTGCCCCTGTGGGAAAACCGGCTCTCCGCCGCAGCGCCCAAGCAGGAGCTGTGGCGATACGGCATCTCCGGCGATCTGCCCATCCTCTGCTGCGAGGGCAATGCCCCGGACAGTGAGAAGCTGCTGCGCCGCTTCTGCCTGCTGAAAAGCTGCGGACTCAACGCGGATCTGGTGTATTTTTCCGACGAGCAGGGCGAGTATCAGCAGCCCCTGCGGGAGCGGCTGGGCGGTGTGCTGGCCTCGGTGGGGCTGGAGGCTCTGCTGGGCAGCCGGGGCGGCGTGCATCTGGCACCCCGGGAGGCGGCAGCGGTGGTCAGAAGCCGGGCAGCCGTGATCGCCGGGGAGGCCAAGCCCCTGCCGCCCCGGCTCAGCCTGCCGGTGCTCAGCGCTCCCCGCCAGCCCGGTGCGGCGCCGGAGCACCGCTGGACCGGGGAGGGCTTTGCATACCGGGTGGAGAACAGCCTGCCCAGCCGAAGCTGGCAACACATCCTCACCAACGGCAGCCTGGGCTGCATCGCCGCGGACCGGGGCCTGGGTGGGCTGTGGCTGCAAAACGCCAGGGAGATGCGGGTGATGCCGCCCCTCTCCGATGTTGCGGCGGTGGACTTTCCCATGGAGCTGGCCGTGGAGGTGGAGGGCAGGCAGTACAGTCTCTTTGCCGCCAATGACGGTCTTGCCTGCCGGGTATTCTATGCCCCGGGCTACGCGGTGTGGGAAAAGCGGCTGGGGAAGCAGAAGGTAACCGTCACGGCCTTTATTCCCCGGGAAAGGGACGCCCTGGTGCTGCTGATCCAGGGGGCGGAAGGGCTGCCCCTTTTCTGGGGCATGGCGCTATGGCTCAGCGGCAGCGACGGCAGCAGCGTCACCGGCCGGGTGGAGGACGGCATGGCCGTCTTTGAAAACCCGGAGGCCTATCTGCCGGGGCAGAAGCTGCGGCTGGCCTTCTCCGGCGGCGGGGAATTTCGCACCGAATACGCCCCGGCGGCGGTGAGCCTTCAGGGGGTATGCGAAGCGGAGAGCGTGCTGGCCCTGGGCTTTTGCGAAAAAGACGCGCTGCAAGCCCTGCTGGAGCCTCAGCGGGCCACGGCGCTGCTTTCGGCGGTGCGGGCCTGGTGGGATGAGCGGCTGGGGGGCTTCAGCCTCCGCAGCGGCAGCAAGGCCCTGGACCACTATATGAACCGCTGGGCCGCCTATCAGGGCATCGCCTGCCGTCTGGAGGGCAGAAGCAGCCTGTATCAGAGCGGCGGCGCGGTGGGCTTCCGGGACCAATTACAGGACAGCGTGAACCTGCTCTTGCTGGACCCGTCCTGGGCCCGGGAGCAGATCATCGACAGCTGCCGCCATCAGTATGTGGAAGGAGACGTGATGCACTGGTGGCACCGGCACCCCGAGGGGGACAAGGGCGTGCGCACCCGCTGCTCCGACGACCTGCTGTGGCTGGTGTGGGCCCTGTGCGAATATGTGGAGGCCACCGGGGACGATGGCCTGTGCGAAACGCAGGTGCCCTATCTCAGCTCCCCCACCCTGGAAAGTCATGAGCAGGACCGTTATGAGACGCCGGAAGTCTCCCCGGTGAGGGCCACGGTGCTGGAACACGCCCGGGCGGCGCTGGAATGCTGCATCCGCCGGGGCTTCGGCCAGCACGGCCTGCCCCGGATGCTCAGCGGAGACTGGAACGACGCCCTCAGTGATGTGGAGGGGGAGAGCGTGTGGCTGGGCTGGTTCTTCAGTCACTGTGCCCTGCGTTTCTCTCAGTTGCTGGAAAAGCTGGGAAAAGAGGGGGCGGAACGCTACCGCAGCGGCGCCCGGCAGGTGGGCCGGGCGGCGGACAAGGCCTGGTGCGGCGACTGGTATATCCGGGGCTACTTTGCCGACGGGGAGGCCCTGGGCGGCGGGGACCGGCTGGATTCCATCGCCCAGAGCTGGGGGGCCATGAGTGCCTTCGCCTCCAAGCCCCGGGCGGAGAAGGCCCTGGATCAGGCTCTGGACCGGCTGGTGGACCGGCAAGAGAAGCTGGTGAAGCTGCTGGACCCGCCCTATTCCGACCGGGAGCGGAGCCCCGGCTATATCGTGGGTTACGGCGAAGGCTTCCGGGAAAACGGTGGGCAATACACCCATGGGGCCGTGTGGCTGGCCATGGCGGCCCTGGGTCGGGGCCGGGTGGAGCAGGGCTATGAGATTTTGCAATACCTGCTGCCGGAGAACCATGCGCCGGGCTGCTACGCCGCAGAGCCCTTCGTGCTGGCCGCCGACGTATACTCGGCACCGGGCCGTCAGGGGGAGGCCGGCTGGAGCTGGTACACCGGGTCGGCGTTGTGGTATTTCCGGGTGGTGACCCAGGAGCTGCTTGGCCTGAAGCTGCGGGATGGGAAGCTGCACATCGAGCCCCGGCTGCCCGCTGCGCTGCCCTCCTATTCCGCCACCTGGCGGGACGGGCAGGGCCATCTGCACCGGATCGACTGCGACCGGGGGCACATCTACGTGGACGGGGACGTGAGAAGCGAAGTGTAGGGTCTGCCGGCCCAGAGGCAGGGCCTGTGCAATTCACAAAAAGGCTACCATTTTCCATATTGTGGTGATATAATGGTAAGAAATGATAATCAATGGAGGTGCCCCCCATGGAGTATTCCAGGACAGAGCTTTTGCCCGGTGTATTTCTCAGCCATCTGCGCAGCGACAAATTCAAAACCGCATGCATGAGTCTTACCCTGCTGACCCAGCTGCGGCGGGAGAGCGCCGCCATGAACGCCCTGATCCCCTATGTGCTCCGCCGGGGCACCACCCGCTACGGCGATATGGAGGCCCTGAGCCGCCGGATGGATGAACTATACGGCACGGCCATTGAGCCGGTGGTGCGCCGGGTGGGCGAAATCCAGTGTATCGGCTTTTACGGCAGCTTCCCGGAGGAGGCCTATCTGCCCGGCGGGGAATCGCTGCTGCCCAGCGCCGTAGGCCTGATGGCGGATATGCTGCTCTCCCCCAAGACCCGGGGCGGCCTGCTGCTGCCCCAGTATGTGGACAGCGAGAAGGAGAAGCTGCTGGAGCGCATCCGCAGCCGCATCAACGACAAGCGCAGCTATTCCCTCTCCCGCTGCATTGAGGAGATGTGCTGCTTTGAGGACTTCGCCGTCAGCCGCCTGGGCGGCGAGGAGGAGGCCGAGAACATCAACTACAAAAAGCTGACCCGGCACTACCGGGAGCTTTTGCAGACCTGCCCGGTGGAGCTGTTCTACTGCGGCAAGGCGGGGATGAAGCAGGTCGCCGCCGCTTTCCGGGAGGCCCTGGCCTCCATGCCCCGGGGGGAGATCGACTACGATCTGGGCACCGATATCCGCATGAACGCGGTGGAGGCCCAGCCCCGGTATGTGGAGGAGCAGATGGATGTGAGCCAGGGCAAGCTGGTGATGGGCTTCCGCCTGGGCGAGTGCATGGAGGAGCCGGATGTGGCGGCCATCCATGTGTTCAACAGCGTGTACGGCAGCGGCAGCACCTCCAAGCTGTTCATGAACGTGCGGGAGAAGCTGAGCCTGTGCTACTACGCCAGCTCCATCGCCTACATCCACAAGGGGCTGCTGCTGGTGGCCTCGGGGATCGAGTTTGACAAGTTTGAGGCCGCCAGGGACGAGATCTTCGCCCAGCTGGAAGCCATGAAGCAGGGGCAGATCACGGACGAGGAATTCACCGCCGCCAAGCGCTGCGTGGCCTCGGACCTGCGCTCCCTGACGGACAGCCAGGGGGAGCTGGAGGGCTTCTACCTGGCCCAGGTGCTGGACGGGCTGGACTACGGCCCCATGGAGCTGGCAGAGCTGGTGGAGGACGTGACCAAAGAGGATATTATCCGGATCGCCCAAAGCGTGGAGTGCGACATGATCTACTTCCTGCGGGGTCTGGATGAGGAGGAGATGGACGATGGAGAGCCGTGATTACCCCAATATCGGTGAAAAACTATACAGCACGGTGCTGGAAAACGGGCTGCGGCTCAACGTGGTGCCCAAGGCCGGGTTTTCCACCTGCTATGCGGTGTTTGCCACCAACTACGGCGGCGCCCACCGGCGCTTCCAGCTGGAGGGAGAGACCATAGACACCCCGGCGGGGGTGGCCCATTTTCTGGAGCACAAGATGTTCGACCTGCCCAATGGGGACAACGCCCTGAACATCCTCTCCGCCAACGGGGCCGACCCCAACGCCTTTACCTCCAGCGGCGTGACCTGCTACTACTTCCAGTGCACCGAGGGCTTTGAGGAAAACCTGCGGATGCTGCTGCATTTCGTGTCCACCCCCTACTTCACGGCGGAGACCGTGGAGAAGGAGCAGGGCATCATCGCCCAGGAGATCATGATGGGCGAGGACAGCCCGGACAGTGCGGTATACTACAATCTGATGGAGATGCTTTACGCCCATCACCCGGTGCGGGACAAGGTGGCCGGCACGGTGGAGAGCATCAGCCAGATCACCCATGAGACCCTTTATGCCTGCCACAAGGCCTTTTACGCCCCGTCCAATATGGCCCTCTGCGTGGAGGGGGATGTGGACCCGGCGCTGATTGAGCGCATCGCCCGGGAGGAGCTGGGAGAGGCGCGCGCCCCGGTGCCGGAGGCGGACTTCGGTGAGGAGGAGAGCCTGCTGCCCCTGCAGAGCCTGCGGCGGGAGAATATGGAGGTGGCGGCGCCCCTGTTTCTCATCGGGGCAAAGCTCCGGGCGGAGCAAAGCGGCGAAGCCGCCATGCGGCAGCGGCTGCTGGCCCGGCTGTCCCTGCGGATTCTCTGCGGGGCATCCTCAGACTTTTACTCCCGGCTCTACGCCCAGGGGGTGCTGAACCGGAACTTTGACTATGACATCGACTTCTCCGCCGGCACCGGCACCATCATCATCGGCGGGGAGAGCCAGGAGCCGGAGCAGGTGCTGCGGGAGCTGACGCTGGAAGTGGAAAAGGTCCGCTCCGAGGGGCTTCCCGAGGCCGATTTCCAGCAGGCCAAGCGGGCCACCCTGGGCTCCACCCTGCGGGCGCTGGAGGATTTTGAGAACGTGTGCGTGTCCCTGGCCATCGGCCTGTTCGACGGCTACTGCGCCTTTGACAGCATGCCGGTATTGCAGAGCATCAGCCGCAAGGAGTGCGAGGACTTCATCACCGAGAATCTGGCGGCGGAGCGGCTGGCCCTGTCCATCATCCAAGCGAAGGCGGTATAAACCATGTTTCCCATCCTTATGCAGACCATACAGCGGGACTCGGCCATCTGCTTCCCCATGCTGGGGAACCTGACCATCAACCCGCCGTCCTATTTCACGGTGTTCGGGAAGAACATCTATTTCTACGGCGTGATCATCGGCCTGGGCTTTATCCTGGGGATGCTCTACTGTGCCCGGCGCAGCCGGGAGTTCGGATTGAAGCCGGACGATGTGTACGACCTGATGATCTGGCTGATCCCCTTCTCCATCATCGGGGCAAGGCTCTACTATGTGCTCTTTGAGCTGGAAAATTACCTCCGGCACCCGGCGGAGATTTTCGCCATCCGGGAGGGGGGCCTGGCCATCTACGGCGGCATTATTGCCGGTATCCTCGTCATCTGGGCAGTGAGCCGGAAGAAGAAGGTGCCGGTGGCGGCCTTTCTGGACCTGGTAGTGTTCGGGCTGCTGATCGGCCAGATCATCGGCCGCTGGGGCAACTTTATGAACCGGGAGGCTTTCGGCGCGGAGACGGAGATCTTCTGCCGCATGGGCCTGATCGCCCCGGACGGCAGCAGCATCTATGTCCACCCCACCTTCCTGTATGAAAGCCTTTGGAATTTGGGGATTCTCATTTTCCTGATCTGGTTCACCAAGAAGGGCAAACGCCGCTATGACGGCCAGTGCCTGCTGCTCTACTTCCTGCTGTACGGCCTGGGCCGGGCATGGATCGAGGGCCTGCGCACCGACAGCCTGTATATCGGCGGCAGCAACATACGCGTATCCCAGGCACTGTCCCTGGTGCTTGCGGTAATATCTCTGGCGGTGCTCCTGTATCAGAGCCGCCGCCCCCACCCGCCGGAGGCCCTGTTTGTAAACCGGGTGGCGGCAGCGGAGGAAGCCGCCGGGGAAAAGGCAGAAGAAAACAAAGAAAATTGATCGGAGGAAAATACAATGGCAGATTATAAAGACATTATTACCGGCACCATTTCCAATATTATGGGCAAGGTGAAGGAAGTAGCGGAAAACCCCAGCGTGAAGGACGCGGTGGGCAAAGTCAAGGCCGCAGCGGAGGACACCGTGGGTAAGGTGAAGGAGGCCGCCGAGGGCAGCACCGTGAAGGAAGTGTACGACCAGGGGGCCAACCGGGTCAAATCCTACGGCCGCATCGCCAAGCTGAGCCTGGAGATGAACGGCGACTATGAGGAGCTGAAGCGGGTTTACACCGAGATCGGCAAGCTGTGCTACGACCAGTTCAAGGACGCGCCGGAGGGCTTCTTCGCCCCCCTGTTCGCCCAGGTGGAGGAGATCAGCGCCCGCATTGAGCGCAACGAGGCGGAGATCGAGGCCATGAAGGCCGAGACCGCCTGCCATCAGGAGGAGCCGGACATCAGCGTGGAGATCGTGGCCGACAGCGTGGAGGACGCCGCCGAGGAATACAAGGCCGCGGCAGAGGAGTTCCAGAGCGTTGTGGACGCCACCGAGACCGAGGGCAGCGCCACGGAGGAGTAAGAGTTTACGACGAAAAAGCAGGGGCCATTTGGGCGGTGTTCGTAAAACAGTTAACTATGCAAAATGCGTGACTTCTGTGGTCACGCATTTTGTCTCATGAGGATAGCCGCAAAGCGGCGCAAGGGGTGCAGCCTCTTGTACGGAATGAAGTGACGCAAAGCAGCCCGGATGTTTGAGTGTCCGGGCTGCCATCCCCGCAAAGCGCACTTCTATACAGGGCTTACCCCTGTATAGAAGTGCGCCCTTTGTTTTAAAGGGATATTTGTGATACTTCTTTAATCCGTTTCAGTTTGTATTTTATCAATTCCTAAAACCTCTTTGCAATATGCGATTTCTTCGTCAGTAAATAATGACGCATATTCGACTTTACAGACAGAATCCTCCATGGATAAATCTAATCGCCCACATAAAAAGAGCGTGGAGAATCCCTCTGATGTATTACCCGTTTTTCGTGCATTTGAAATGAGTCGCTTTGCTGTTTCAACGCCGCCGTAAGTTGCCAGCATTTGATTGAAGCGAGTTGGATTGTATTTGCACTCCTTTTTGGCCCGGAGCATTTTCAGTTTCAATTCTTCTTCAAACTTTTTTGCTAATATTGCCATAAAAGTATTACCACCTGAATTTAAGCTTTTTCTCAAGCACTTTCCCGCAATCTTGGCATATAAATTTCGTTTTTCCATACTTTCCGTTAATGCCGCTTGCTGCGCCAATAACTGTTCCAAGGGGGTGAACAGGCTGCCAACTGTACCGTCAATCACAGCTTTTCTAAGTGAGAATTTCGTTTTGGTTGAAACTGGAACAACATCTGTTCTTTTACACAAAATATTAGGACAGCGTATCCTTTTTGCCATTTTCACCCTCCACGCTTTTAGTACTTATTCTTAAATAGCAAGTTATACCAAAATCCTATAAACACATAAAGTAAGAAACGAATCATATCAATCTCCTATATTCTGAGGTGAGTATCAATTCGCCTCTTCCATTCTCCGCTATTCCAGCCCACTCCAAAATCGCAGCCATGACAAAAACAGGGTCAAATACAGAATCCCCAACTTTGCGTCCTCGGCTTTTTGCGATTGCACCTACAACGGTGTTTTCTTCGCAACCAGCCTCACCGAGTTTATAATTTCTGCCGTTCCCTTTTCGCGCGCGTCCGCCTTGCTTCAGAAGGAGGTCAACGATGACATTAAATACATCGTATTCATAAGGAGGGCTAATCGGCAATTTGTCACTCGTAAATGTTTTTCCGTCCGCTTCAGCATATATTTCGCAAGGAAGTCCTCTTGCGGTATATACGGTAACATGACCACCATGTTCCTTCAGCTTTGCTTTGATGATTTCCGATGCCTGCCTACTGGAGTAGTCAACCTCCAAACTACTTATATCAATTGCCGTTCGTTCCTCTTTATGGGATGCGTCACTCAGGTTCAGCGCAGTCAGCAATTCATCCAGTTTCTTTTTTGCGGTGGGGTATGAGATATTCAAATCAGATTGCACCTCCTTTAGGTTTCCTCTGTTTTTCAAAAAAGAGATAAGCAGTGCATTTTGTTCAGAATTCAGTTGGTCAAATGGACTCAGATCAAAATTGCTTTTTAATTCCATCCCACAGCAAGAACATTGCAGCGTAGAGATTATCAGAGCGCCCTTGCAACCGGGGCATTTTGAAATCAGTTTTGCCATACAATCACCTCTACCCATAATATAATATTAGATTTCCCGATTGTCAATATAGATTTTAATATAATTAAGCTCTAATTCGAATCAGGAATCGCACTAATATCCATTAAGCACAGGCAAAAAAAGCCATGCTCAGTCAGTAAACCAAGCATTGCTCATTTTGTTGTTGCCAACTCCGTCTGACAGATTCCATAAAAAGCTAAGCTGTTCCTTAACTGTCTTACGAACACCGCCCTTTGCCTCTGCTTTTTTGTGCTTTTCATTTTGGGCGGAAAACTGTTGCTTCCCAGCGTGTTTTGGCGTATAATATGTTGTCAATACGCTTTTGGAGTGTGCCATGAAAGACGCGGTTAAAAAATACTGGGCAGTAGCGCTGATGTTTCTGATGGTCACGGCGGTGTGTCTGCTGTTCAGCTGCCGCAAGAGCGGCATGTTCATCGATGAAATTTATACCTACGGTCTGTCCAACAGCAGCTATGCCCCCTATATTACGGACATCAAGGGCGGCAGCGCCCTGGGCCAGGTGATCACCCGCCAGGAGCTTTTCGACTATGTGGCCGTCACAGAGGGAGAGGGTTTCGACTTCGGCTCGGTGTACTACAACCAGGCCATGGACGTGCACCCGCCCCTGTACTACTGGCTTTTCAACGCGGTGTCCAGCCTGTTCCCCAACACTTTCAGTAAATGGACGGGCCTGGCGCTGGACTATGTGATCTATATGCTGGCGCTGCTGTGCCTGTATAAGCTGGTAAAGACCCTGTTCGGCAGCCGGGACATCGCCTGTGCCGCCGTCATCCTCTATGGGCTGAGCCTGCTGGGACTGTCCACCATGCTGATGATCCGGATGTATGTGCTGCTGACCATGCTGTCGCTGCTGCTGGCATATCTGATCGCCCGGCTGCTGCGGAATTTTGATCCCCGGCTGTGCCCGCTGGTAGGGCTGACCATTCTGGCCGGGCTGATGACCCAATACTACTTTGTATTTTACGCTTTCTTCCTCTGCGGCGCTTATGTGCTCTATGTGCTGGGGAAGAAGGAATACAAAAAGCTGCTGCACTTCGTTCCCTGGGCTTTGGGCGGGGCGCTGTGCCTGCTGCTGGCCTTCCCGGACTGCATCCATCAGCTGGCGGCGGACAAGCTGGTCTCCGGCGGCAACGCCATGGAGAACCTGACCGCCTTCTCCCAGTATCCCCAGCGGCTATTGTATTATTTCGGTGAGGTGCGCCACGGGTTGAAGGCGGCCATCCTTGTGACCATGGCTTCCCTGCTGGCTCTGGTGCTGCTGTTCAAAAAGGTGAAAACCGCCGCCGGGGAGAAGTCCCTTTGTCTGGACAGCCTGGTGGTGATTCTGCCGGCCTTTGTGGCCCTGCCGGTGGTGGCCATCCTGTCCCCGGTGCTGGACCAGCGGTATATCTACAACATTGTGCCCTTCTTCGTGGTGGCGGTGTGCCTGCTGCTGTACTGGCTGCGTCTGGCCCTGGAGGGGCGGGAGCGGGCAGCGTTGATCAGCAAGGCGGTGCTGCTGGCCATCGCGGCCCTGGCCCTGTGGCAGGCCCGCTGCGTGCCGCCGGCCTACCTCTACCCGGAATACCGGGACTATGACGCCCTGGTGGAGCAGCATGCGGAGGAGCCCTGCGTTTACTTTACCGACAACTACTTTTCCCCCATGACCCAGGACCTTTTGCAGCTGCTGCAGTTTGAGGACTTCTATGTCACGGACGAAAACGGCTGCCGGGACATGCTGGACTATCTGGATGGCTGCGGGGAATTCGTGGCCTACATTGACATCAGCGAAGCCTGGTCCAGCGGCTATGACCCGGAGAAGATCATCGAAAACATCAGAGAAAACACCGATTATGACAAGGCGGAGCTGCTGTATCAAAACGGGCTTTCCGCTACTTATGTGATTGCGAAGTGAGGAAAAACCATGCTTTCCATTATTCTGCCCTCATACAATGAGGAAAAAATGATCCTTACCGCCACAGAGCGGGTGGGCGCCATTCTGAAGGAGGCCGGCATTGACTACGAACTGCTGTTCGTGGATGACGGCTCCAAGGATCAGACCTGGGCCATGATCCAGCAGGCGGCCGAGCAGGACGAGCACGTGGTGGGCCTCCATTTCAGCCGGAACTTCGGCAAGGAGGCGGCCATGTTCGCCGGGCTGGAGAAGGCCCGGGGCGACTGCTGCGCGGTGATGGACTGCGATCTGCAGCATCCGCCGGAGAAGCTGGTGGAGATGTACCGGCTGTGGGAACAGGGCTATGAAGTGATCGAAGGGGTCAAGGAGGACCGGGGGCAGGAGAGCGCCTTCCACCGCTTCGCCGCCAACAGCTTTTACGGGCTGATCAGCAAGGCCACGGGGATGGATATGTCCTCCTCCTCGGACTTTAAGCTGCTGGACCGAAAGGTGGTGGACGCCCTCAACGCCATGCCGGAACGGAACGTGTTCTTCCGCGCCCTGTCCTACTGGGTGGGCTACAAACAGGCCAGCGTCAGCTACTGCGTGCAGGAGCGCACCGCCGGGGAGAGCAAGTGGTCCACCAAGACCCTGGTGAAATACGCCCTGACCAACATCACCTCCTTCTCCTCCGCCCCGCTGCACATCGTGACGGTGCTGGGCATTGTGATGCTGGCAGTGTCGGTGGTGCTGGGAATCATCGCCCTGGTGCAGAAGATTTCCGGCGTGGCCCTGGGGGGCTTCACCACGGTGATCCTGCTTCTGCTTTTCACCAGCAGCATCATCATGATCAGCCTGGGCATCATCGGCTACTACATCGCCCGCATTTATGACGAGATCAAGGGTCGGCCCCGTTACATCATTTCCAGAACCTGCGGAGAAAGGGAGAACAGAGCATGATAGAAAAAATCAAGGCGCTGTGCGTAAAATACCGGGAGATCCTGGTCTACCTGATCGTGGGCGTGCTGACCACCATCTTCTCCTGGCTGGCCTGCTATGTGGCGAAATTCTTCCTGGACCCCACAAACACCATGCAGAACAACATCATCAACACCATCGGCTGGGTGGCCGGGGTGTGCTTCGCCTATCCCCTGAACCGCCGCTGGGTTTTCCGCAGCAGCAACCCCCATATTCTGAAGGAGTTCTTTGGCTTCGCTGCCTCCCGCCTGTCCACCTGGGCGCTGGAGCTGATCATCATGATGGTGACGGTGAACCTGCTGCACATGAGCTACTGGATCGCCAAGATCTTCATCGCGGCGGTGCTGGTGACCATCCTGAACTATGTGTTCAGCAAGCTGCTGATTTTCAAGCCGAAAAAGAAAGACTGATCAAAACAGGCCCGAAAGGATTCAAACTCCTCCGGGCCTGTTTAATTTTTCCTCCGGCGGGCCATACTTTCTCCGACAGTATCTGTATGTACTTAGGAGAGCATTATGAAGGACAGGAAAAAGTTTTGGAAGACCGCCGGGATCACCCTGGGCGCTGTGGTGCTGGCGGCGGGGCTGGCGGCAGGGGCCTATCTGCTCTGGGAACGGGCGCCGGCCCTGCAGCCGGAGCCGACCCAGGCGGCGGCCAGCCCCAGGCCCAGCGCCGCAGGGGGCAAGGCTCAGGACGACAAGGGCAGCCCCTTTGACACCAAGCGCAAGGACGGCGTTTACACCATCCTGCTGGCCGGCAACGACGACGGCACCGGCAACACCGACACCATCATGGTGGGCAAGCTGGACACAGTGCGCCACAAGCTGGATTTTGTCAGCATCCCCAGGGACACCATCATCAACGTGGAATGGGACAACCGAAAGCTGAACAGTGTCTACTGGGGCAGCAAAAACAACGGCGGCAACGGTATCGACGCCCTGCGCAGCCATGTGAAGAAGCTGACCGGCTTTGACGTGGACTGCTACGCGGTGATCGACCTGGAAGCCATTATTGAGGTGGTGGATGCGCTGGGCGGGGTGTACTTCGATGTGCCCCAGGCCATGGACTATGACGATGGGCCGGTGATCCATTTGCAGCCGGGCTATCAGCTGCTGGACGGGGAGGCGGCCATGGGGCTTTGCCGCTACCGCAAGGGCTATGTCAACGGAGATCTGGAGCGCATTGCGGTGCAGCATGAATTCCTGAAAGCGGCGGCGGAGCAGTTCATCCGTCTGGGCAACATCCCCAATGTCAGCAAAGTGACCAGGATTCTGGCCGAGAACACGGACACCAACCTGTCTGCCGCCAACATCGCCTATTTCATCCGGCAGGCCCTGATGTGTTCGCCGGAGAACATTCATTTTTACACCGCCCCCAACACCCCCCAGGAGGTGCATGAGCTGAGCTACACCTTTCTGGACCTCTACGACTGGCTGGACATGGTGAACAGCACCATCAACCCCTACACCACGCCGGTGACCGAGGGGAAGCTGGACCTGGTGTATCTCCACAATGGTGCCGCCTGCTGCACCACGGTGCTCAACGGGGCCTACTACTATCAGCTGGGCAGGCAGGACACCGCCCCGGTGCAGAAGCCGTCCGCGGTGTCCCTGTCGGAACCGGCGGCACCGGCGGAGGAGCCGGCGCCTACCCCGCCGCCTCAGCCCCAGGTGACCACGGCGCCCACCCCCGAACCAAAGCCCACGCCGGGGGATGACGACTGGCTCAGCTTCGAATGAGGAAGACGAAACTCGCTGCGTGTCATTGTGCGTGTCATTGAATAAAGCGAATTAAAAGGCTCTCCCCTATTGGGGAAGAGCCTTTTTGTGCATATCAGTTTTACTTCTGCTCGTTGATGTAAATATTCGCCTTGCTCTGGATCAGCTTGCAGACCTCCTGGGCGGTCTTTTGCCCGGCGAAGTAGGCGGCGGCCTCCTCCTTGACGATGTTGATGATGCTCATATCGTAGTCCATCATCTTGGTGGCGGAGGCAATCACATCCCGCAGCATCTGGGCCTGCCGGGGCGTGGTGGCGTAGATTTCATAGGTCTCCATGCCGTCATAGAGGGAGCCCCGGGAGACAGGGATGCGCTCCCCGTTTTCATCCAGCAGGTAGTTGCCGTTGGCGTCCTTCTCATACTCCACCTCCATGGCCTTCTCCAGCTGCTTTTCAAAGGTTTTCTGGTTGGTGGGCAGGTAGTAGCCTTCCATCTGGTATTCCTCGGTAAGGAAGCCCTTCAGGAACTGCCAGGCGGCCTCCTTACTATGACAGGTGCTGCTCATAGCGTAGCTTTCCAGCATGGCCAGGGTGTTGCCCACGCCGTTATTGGTGGGGAAGCCGATGCAGGTGGCCTGACCGCCGAACACCTTGTCATAGTCCATGTAGAAGAAGTCGGTGCTGGAGAAGCCCGCCACGCAGAGCATCTGCTTTCCCTGGGCCACCCGGTTGGCCGGGCTGTCCTCGGCGGTGTATTCGTAGTTCTCGTAGTAGGAAGCATCCGGGAAGGGCTTGCAGAATTCCAGCACCTTGGCAAATTCCTCGCTGTCAAAGCTGCAGGTGCCGGCGGCCCAGTCCACATAGTCGGTCATATCCAGGGCCAGGCTGACCTCCAGCATGGTGTCCCGGTCCACCCCGATGTCAAAGCCCTCGCAGCCCTCCGGCATGGTGGCCAGGGCGGCGTAGTAATCGTCATAGGTCCAGCCCGGGGTGTCGCCTACCACGCTGCTGGCGCCCACGGCAGTCTCCACGGCGAAGCCGGCACAGGCAGCATAGAGCTTGCCGTCCAGCTCCATGGCGGAGAGCACGTTGGGGAAGAAGTCCCCCCGGCTCAGCTGCTCGTCGGCGTCAATATAGGGGTAGAGGTCCTCCAGCAGGCCCTTGGCCGCCAGCTGGCGGTAGGGGATGGACTCCGAGACGGAGAGAATGTCCGGCATGTTGCCGGCCATGATCTCCGTGGTCAGCTTGGTGAGGCCGGCGGAATAGTCGTCCTCCGTATTGTATTCGGAGTAGTCCCGCACGTCCACACGGTATTTGTCGTTGGAGCGGTTGAAGTCGATGATGGCCTGCTGGGTGTGGTAATCCAGGTACATCACCGCCATACTCAGGCTCTCTTTGTGGGGCACGGCATCAGAGGGCACCTTGGAGACGGACACATATTCAAAGCTGCCATCATGGGCGTCCTCGTCATAGTTGCCGATGAAGCCCTCCACCACGCCGTCCTCCCGGACGGAGACCAGCTGCAGGGCATTGCTGTTGACGTCACAGCCGATCCAGTCGAAGAGCATTTCCCCGCTCTCCTCCGCCAGCTTATAGCCGTAGAAATGGGTGCCGGAGTTGTAGTAAAAGTCATAGTCCCCGCCGCCGGAGATCACCTCGTACACGTCCCGGGCCAGGGTGTAGGTCTTTTTCTCAAAGCTGCCGGCGGCGCTGTCGATGACGCGCAGGGCCACGGCCTTGCTGTAGTCGGTGGCGCTGGTGTCAGAGGCGTAGACGCCCACCCGGCCGTCCTTCAGTTTGGCCATGGAGTAGACCCAGCCCTCGAAATCGATCTGGTAGGCCAGGCTGCCGTCCGGCTTGAAGGCCAGGATGCCGCCCTCCCGGGAGGCCACCAGGTTGCCCTGCTCATCCAGCTGGGCGTTGTAGGCGTAGAAGTTGTCCGGGTCTTCTAATTCCAGCTTGCCCCGGCTCAGCTCCGCGCCGGTCTGGTCCAGGGTACGGAGGTAATAGGCGCTGTCGCTTTGCAGGTAGTTGAAGTAGTCCGGGTCCTCGGCCTTTACGTCCTCCGGGGCCTCAGACCAGGAGGCATAGACGCTCTCCAGCACCACAAAATTGCCTTCCTCGTTGCGGAAAACCCTGTTGATGGTCTGGCTGGTCTGGAAATCCCGCTTGCCCTCGCCGTCCACCTCCGGCGCCGCGGGGGCATAGGCCGCCATGGGGGTAATGCTGCCGTCCGGGCTGCCCAGGGCCAGGCGGGGCTCCATGATGTCATACTGGCCCTCGTACTCGGGGGTCACGCCCTGGGGGATGGGCCGCTCCCCCACCTTCTCCCGGTAGCTGAGCAGGAAGCCGTCTCCACAGAGCAGTTCCGGGGAATAGCTGGTATCGCTGTCGTTATGTATATCCTGATACGCCGCCGCGTAGACAAAGTCCGGGGCGGGCGTGGCAGCGCTGTCTTTTGTCTGGCTGCCGCCATCGCCGCCCTTGCCGCAGGCGCCAAGGCTCAGGGCCAGGCACGGGATCAGCAGCAGGGCCAGGCTGCGTTTGATGCTTCGATTCATGATTCATCCTCCTGATTTTTGAATTTCTGCCCAGAGTATAGCATAAAAAAGTGCCGAAGAATCTTAAAGCTTGCTTAAGATTCTTAAAATTTCTTAAAGCCGCCTCTGCATCAAAGCAGAGGCGGCCGGGCTTACTGCATGGTGGAATACTTCTGCTTGACCTGCTGGAGCTTCTGCTGCTGGGCCTGCTCGGTGGTGTACCAGCCGTGGTCGCTCATCTGCTTATAGACATTGTTCTGCATACAGATGGCGTCGTTCAGGGCGGTGTTGAAGGCCTGGTGGACCTTGGGGGTGCCGGACTCGATGGCGCCGTGCATATACAGGTCACAGGCGCCCTTGGTGGTAAGGAGGATGCCCTCCATGATCTCTTTATCGTTCATTGTGTTTCCTCCTTAAACCAGATTATAAAACGCGGTGAAGAGCTTCTGGTTGCCGTTGACAAGCTGCTGGGCCTGCTGCTTCAGGGCAGGGTCCGTCAGCTGGTTGGCGGCGTCGCGGCACTGATTCATCAAAAACTGGGTGTGGCTCAGCGCATCCTCAATATAGAGCAGTTCTTTGGGGCTCATGGTTTTGCTTCCTTTCTATTTATTGTAAAGCCTTACATGGCTATTATCTGCTTTGGTCAAAAGATTAAACGAGGCAAATGCTGCATGATAAAAGGCTTGGCAAGGAAAGCAAACTGTGGTAAAATTTCTAAAAATTCAATGTTGAAGGAGTGCGCTATGAAATATCTGATCGGCGCTGTGGCGGGCCTGGTATGGGGCAGTCTGGCCGCGCTGCTGAACGCTTTTATCACGAAAAAGGCCCTGGACAAGGGCAATGACAAGCTGCTGCTGGCCTCCAACGTCCTGCGGATGCTGGTGGATGTGGCGGCGCTGGGCACGGTGTTCCTGCTGCGGAAGGTGCTGCCCTTCAGCTTTGAGGCTGCGCTGGTGGGCACCGCGGCGGCATTGAGCCTTTTGATGATCGTCTTTGCCTACAAAATGGCGGCGGGGAAATGACGGAGCGCCTGCCAAAAAAACATGATGCAAGGGCGCAGATCGAGAGCCTTCCCCTTGAGGGGAAGGTGCCCAGTGCGCACACTGGGCGGATGAGGTGGAAATCCTGCGTTTTGACGGAAGTTCCTGCTTTTTCCCAACTTTTACTTGCCACCTCATCAGTCAGCCTGCGGCTGCCAGCTTCCCCTCAAGGGGAAGCCTTTGACCAGCAGAATCCACTGTTGCAGCACGGAAATGACAAATAAACTCCAGGGCGCTGTCCGTTTGGACAGCGCCCTGGGGTTTTCTTTATTGGGAATTGGTTTCCGCAGGCGCGGATTGTTCTTTTTTCTTCTTCACAGCCCGGACAGTCAGAGTCCCGGCGGCCAGAAGGGCCAGGGCCCCGCCGCCGGCCAGGAGCGCCAGATTGGGCCGGCGCTCAAACTCCACCGCGCAGAAGATGAGGCTGTCATCCGCCAGGTCAAAGACCAGATAGCTGCCGCTCTCCCGGGTGTCCAGCTTGGTCCACACGTCGCCGGAGAGACTGTACAGGGTGATCTGGCCATGCCTGGTCAGAAGCGCCGGCTTCAGATAGTGGACCTGATACTTCCCGCCGCCGGTGCTGCGGTCAATGCTCAGTACCCACTTCTCCCGGACAGTCCCGTTTTCCAGCGCCGGGCCGGTGCCGGTGTACTCCCGCAGGCTCAGCTTGGCCTTGCTGTCAAAGTCGCCCTCCACAAGGACCAGGGACTTCTCTTCCACGCTGCCGGGGGCATTGGCGGCCAGGGTGCCCTGACGGGCGGTGTAGACGGCTTCCACGGTGTCGCTGAGGTAGAGGGCGGAATAGTCGTAGGTGGCCCAGCTGCCGGAGTAGCCCCGCTTTTCGGGGACTTCGGGCAGGTCGTCCGGGTCAATGCTGCCGCCATAGGCAAAGGGCAGCTCCGCCACCAGTTTGCCGTCGGCCACGAAGCTGAGCTTTAGCTGGCTGAAGTCCGCTGGCAGGCCCTCCCACTCCAGAAGCCGGGCATAGTCTATGGCCTGGGCCTTCCCCTGATAGCTGATACCGTCCACCGCGCCCAGCGTGGGGTGGCTGTACACATTGTTGGTAATCTTCCCGGCACTCATATCTGCCCAGCCGGCAATGGCGCCGCAGCAGGCGGTAACATCGCCCACAGAGATCAGGGTGGCACAATCGGTGATCTCGGTGCCGTAGCCGGCCACACCGCCTACAAACTCCTGGCCGTCCAGCTCACACATGGCATAGCTGCTTCTCACCAGGGTGATGGAGTTGCCAACGATGCCGCCCACATAGCCCCCCTCGGTGCTGCACACGGCGCCGTAGTCCTGGCAGTTTTCCACCAGGCCCACCTGGCACTGGCCGGCAATGCCGCCCACATTGTTCTTCTTGGCGGTGATGGGGGCGTAGTTTATGTTCCCGCTGGCAATGCATTTGCTCTGGTAGGTGCTGCTGATCACGTTCTGGGCGGTGAAAATGCTCATCAGCTGGTTCTCCAGATCGAACTCATACTCGATGCCCATGTCGCCGGCGATGCCGCCCACATTGGAGTCACCCTCCACGGCGCCCCGGTTCACGCAGTCCTTCACCCGGCCATCGGTACTGTCGGAGGGCTCCTTTCTGGATACATCGTCGTACATATCCATCAGAGTCTGGCCGCTGAGGGCATTGGTCATCATAATGAGGACCTTGGAAAACTGCGACGCCATGGCACTCAGCTCCCCGCCCAGGGAATGAGAACCGATGCCCAGGAGGGAATTGAAATAGTCCATATCCTCCGACATCTGATCCAGGTTCTCCCGCATGGTGTCACTTAGTGTACCGTCGCCGATGTCGCCGATGTCCGGCAGGCCGGGCTGCTCCGTCTCCTCCGGGGACGCAGGCTCCTCATTGCTCAGAAGGACGATGCCGCCCTGATGCGCCTGACGGCCCAGCAGGACAATGCCACCGGTCTTGCCCCGGTTGGCCACCGGCTCCGCAGCAGGCTCCGAATCGGGTTCCGGCTCAGGTGCCGGTTCTGAAACGGGCTCCGGCTCGGGTGCCGGTTCCTGAGATGGTGCGGGCGCGGGTTCTTCACCGCCGGTTTCGCCGCCGGTCTCTCCCCCAGTTTCACCTCCCGCATCGGGTTCTTCCGGCAATTCGGGGAGTTCAGGGAGCTCCGGCAGTTCAGGGTCAACGGGCCATTTCGTCAGCAGGTCCTCCAAAGTTTTGCCGGTGCTGTTTTTAATGTTGGTAAGGGCGGCGTGCATCTCGTCACTGATGGCGCCGGCATTGGCCAGCAGGCTGCCGAGCATGGCCTGGAGGGTCTGTATCTCGTCGGCCAGAGAGGCGGACCGGAGCAGCTTCAGGTAGGGCTCCATCTGCCCCACAATGCCGGCCACATCCTTGCGGCCGTAAATTGCCCCCTCGTTGGTGCAGCCGCTGAGATAGCCGCACTGACGCCCGGCGATACCGCCCACGTTATATCCGTAGTGGGGGTAGCCCACGGCGCCGTAGTTGACGCAGCCTTCGATGCGGCCGGTGGAATAGCCCACGATGCCGCCGCTGTCGGAGACCACGTCGGTATCCTCGGCGCCGGTGAGGCTCATGTTCTCCATGCTGAGTTTTTGCAGCTCCAGGCCGCCGGCGGAGATGCCGGTGTTCACCTGGGCATGGTTCTGGCAGTCGCTGACGCTGCCGGCGCTGAAGCCCGCCACGCCGCCGGTGAAGCGCTTGCCGCTGATGGTGCCCCGGACGCTGCAATTTATGATATCGCCGTAGCTCTCCCCGGCAATGCCGCCCACATAGTTCACTCCGGTGACCTTGCCGTCAAAAGAGCAGTTTTCAATGCTGCCGTAGCTGGTGCCCACAAGGCCGCCCACCTGGCAGCGGCTGTTATCCGGCTCCACCCGGCCTTCCAGATTCAGGTTTTTGATGCTGCCGCCGGCTTGCAGGTAGCGGAAAAAGCCCTGATGGGAGCCGTCGGTGGCCAGGACAAAGTTTTTGATGGTGTGGCCGCCGCCGTCAAAGCTGCCGGAAAAGCTGGGGATGGGAGAAAAGGGGCGGCCCTCCAGGTCGATATCCGCATCCAGCTTTACCTGCAGGCCCTGGGAATACTCCACCAGGGTGCAGTTCACGGCGAAGTCCTTCAGCTCCTGGACGGTAGAGATATGCAAGGTCTCCTCCTGGGCATAGGCGCAGGGCAGGACCAAGGACAGCAGCAGGGCCGCCGTCAAAAGCAGGGATAGACTTCTACGTTTCATCATGGGTCCCTCCTGTGATCTCCAGATTTCGCGGTTGGTTGTTTGCCGTTCCGATATCCACCCGGGCGTTCAGCTCGCCCCGGAGGAAGCCATGGACCTCGGCGTCGATGATGCCGTTGAACTGGCCCCGGACACGGCCGTCCACCCGGATGAGGCCGCTGTGGCTCTGCACCAGGCCGCCCCGGTTGATGGTGAAGCTGGTCTTTCTTATGATGATATCCCCTGTCAGCAGGATCTGGGGCAGCACACACATGACCAGGAAGATGGAAATGGTGGTGCCGGTGCCGATAAAGACGCCGATGCCGGAGATGATCTCGTTGGAGGTCAAAAGGCCGATGGCCATGCCCGCCAGGGCCATCATGGCGCCGGAAGTGATGATGGTGGGGAAGGCCAGGTTCAAGGTCTCGGTCATGGCCTCCTTCAGGGGCATTTTCTCCTTCAGCTCCATGTAGCGGCTGGAAATCACAATGGCATAGTCGATATTGGCGCCCATCTGGATGGAGCTGACGATCAGGTAGGTCATGAAGAACAGGTTGGAGCCTTTCAGATAGGGGATGGAGAAGTTGGTCCAGATACTGCCCTGAATGATGGCAATCAGCAGCAGGGGCAGCCCCGCGGATTTGAAGGTGAAGATCAGCACGATCACCACAAACAACACGGTGAGGATGCTGATGATCAGGTTATCCTTTTCAAAGGAGCTGCGCAGGTCGCTGCAGCTGGTGGTATCGCCCACGGCGTAATACTCGTCATAATACCGGGCGGCGATGCCGTGGATGATGTCCAGGTACTGATAGCTCTCCTCCCCCTCGGTGGGCAGGTCCAGCATGACCACAATGCGGCTGTAGTTGTCGCTCATCAGCTGGAGCCGGGCGTCATGAAGCTGCTGCTCCAGATCGTCCAGCAGGTCCTCGGTTTCCTGGTCCAGATCAATGACCACCTCCTTGCGCTGGTCAAAGAGGTAAGAGAACATATCAATCAGGGGCACCCGGTAGTTATCCAGGTTGGTGGCGATCTGACCGTATTCGCTGAGTTCCATGGCGTAGCCGGTATAGAGCAGCTTTGCCACCTCAATATCCAGGCCCGCCACCTCGGAAAACTCTCTGGGCGTCAGGGCGGAGGTCAGCTTATAGCCGTCCAGGGCATCGATATCCGCAAGGCCGGTGACGCTCTCCACCCGGGGCAGCTCCTTGAGCTCGGCAATCAGCTTTGCCTCCTTTTCATAGTCCCCGGCAGGGACGATAACCGCCAGCATATTGGACTTCTGGAAGGTGTCCTCGATCTCCTTCCTGGCCAGCTGCGTCTCGTTCTGGCGGAGGGCGGTGACGGAATTGCTGGAATAGACGTAATTGGCCTTATGGGAGAAGAAGCAGGCGCAGGCAATCAATGCCACAAACAGCACCGGCATCACAAAGCGGGTGGCATACACGGCTTTTCCCAGGAAGTTGATCTTGGGCACGAAGTTTCGATGGTGGGTCTTGTCGATCCAGCCGGAGAACAGCACCAGCAGCCCCGGCATCAGCAGGAATACCGACAGCATGCTCAGCAAGATGGCCTTGATGAGCACGGAACCCATGTCATAGCCCAGCCGGAACTCCATCAGGCACAGAGCCAGCAGGCCGGACATGGTGGTAAGGCTGCTGGCGGAAATCTCCGGGATGGCGTGACTCAGGGCAGTAATGGCAGCTTCCCTGGGTTCCATCTGCTCCCGCTCCTCGGTATAGCGGTGGCAGAGAATGATGGCATAGTCGATGGCCAGGGCCAGCTGCATGACGATGGCAATGGAGTTGGTGACAAAGGACACCTCGCCCATCAGGTAGTTGGTGCCCATGTTCAGCAGGGCCGCCGCGCCGAAGGTGATCAGCAGCACCGGGATCTCCGCATAGGTGCGGGAGGTCAGCAGCAGCACCAGCACGATGATGATCACCGCGATGATATCCACCACCAGCATCTCCTGGTCAATGATGGCCTCCAGGGGATTGCCCACCTCGCTGCTGAGATACAGGTCATAGCCGGAGAGATAGTCCTTCACCCGCTCCAGGCCCGCTTCGCTTTCCGGGTCGTTATTCTCCCCCACAAAGGTCACGTCAAAGAGGGCGGAGGCGGAGGCGTAGTGTTTGGCGCTGTCGTCAAATTCTACGGATTTTACCCCTTCCAGCTGGCCCAGGCTGTGCTGCAGCTCCAGGGCTTTTTCATAAGTAATATTGGCCACCATGACCTTGGCGGTGCCGAAGGTGGTAAACTCCTGCTCCATCAGGTCAAGCCCCTGCCGGGTCTCCGTATTGTCCGGCAGGTAGGCGGTAATATCGTCGCAGACCCGGACCCAGTTCCGGGAAAAGGCACAGAATATGGCCGCGGCGGCAAAGATGAGAAAGAATACATTGCGCTTATCCACAATGACAGCGGCCACCCGCTCCATAAAGCTGCCCTGCTTGCCTGCTTTCAATCCGATCACCTCAAAATCAATGCTCTTGCATTGTACATTATACCAGCGGATTATTAAGAAAACAATTAAACAAAAGGATTCATATGACAAAAATAAACCGGCTGAGCCTCAGCCCAGCCGGTTCATCGTTATGAAAGAGGAGAAAATGAAAAACTGCTACTTGCAAGTATAAGATAACAAAAAGATATTTCAGAAGTAACAGCAATTCTATTTCAGAATTGTTAAATGTTATGTAAAGCAGTTTTGGCTGGGCAAAAGGGCTTAGTCCCCCAGATATTCCCGCAAGGATGCCAGTTGAGCCTCCCCGTCCTGCAGGCCCAGCTCATACACCGCCTGCAGCTTGGCCGGGTCGCTCTCCACCCGGCCGATCTCGATGGGGCGGCTGGGGCGGATGACAAAATACTTGCCCTGTTCCTCCAGCTCCTTCAGGCGGGCCACGCTGTCATTATACACATCATGCCGGTGCAGCAGCCGGTCCCGGAACTGGGGGTGGTGGCGGAAAACCAGCTTGATGGCCCCGGCGGGCATGGGCTTCTTCCGATAATCCATGTCCCGGGTCAGCACCACCAGCTGCTTTTCATAGCCCATCCGCGCCATGGCGTCAAAGGGGATGCTGTCGGCCACGCCGCCGTCCAGATAGCGGCGGCCATTGATCTCCACCGGCCGGGAGACAAAGGGCATGGAGCCGGAGGCACGGAGGATCTCCATATCGTCAAAGACGCTTTTCACCTGCATGTACTCCGGCAGGCCGGTGTCCAGATTCGTCACCACGGCGTAAAAGGGTACGCCGGCGGCCTGAAAAGCCTGGTCGTCAAACACGTCCAACTCCCGGGGCACGGTGCCGTAGGCGAAGTCCCTGCTGAACAGGTCCCCGGTTCGGAGCAGGCAGCCCAGGCCCTGATAGCGCCGGTCCCGGATGAAGCGCTTGTTATAGCGGATGACCCTTCCCTCCTGCCCGGACAGGAAGTTGGGGCCGAACAGTGCCCCGGCAGACACGCCCATGATCCCATCAAAATGCACCCCCTCCCGGTGCAGCACATCCAGCACGCCGGCGGTGTACATGCCCCGCATGGCGCCGCCCTCCAACACAAGACCAGTTTTCATTTCCTATTCCTCCCAGCAGTTTTGTCGCTATTTTACCCCCGGACTGTGAACATTTCAAGCAAATGCCCTGCAGCAGGGCAAAAAAATACTCAGTGCCCCAGGCACTGAGAAAAAACGCCCTGTAAACGAAATAGCCCTTGACCGCTGCATCTTTCACCTACAACAGTCAAGGGCTATTTCTGGAAGTTCTTGGTATCTAACATCCTGGTTACCTCTCTTTCTACGGATTCGACGCCACACATCTGCGGCCCGTCGTATATATCAGAGGACTTTCCTTGATGAGACTCTCGGTCGTCCTTTCTGGCTATACTATAGCAAATCCGGCGGGCAGTTTCAAGAGCCAGCTTCAACGAAATCCAGGGGCACAAATTATACAAGTCTACAATCTTTGTCTGAACTGTATTTTTATTGTTGCCTGCCGGGTTTTGTTGTGATATATTGACATTGTTGGGCTCAGAGTTTCTTCGCTCTGAGCCGCACTATTTTAAGTAAGATAGAGAGATGATCGATCATGGATATGTTGGAGACCCTGCATTACACCATTACCGAGGCCGACTGCGATCAGAAGGGCTATATCACCGTGCCGGAGCTGGTAAAGCAGCTGGTGGTGGCCGCCACAACCCGCAACCGTCTGGAGGGGGGCAGCAAACAGGTGCTGATGGCCAACCTGAAGGCCGTCTGGATGTTCCGCCGCATCATCGTGCGCCAATTTCAGCACCTCCACGCCGGGGATGAGCTGGTGGGCTTCGCCTCCAGCCGCACCGTCTGCGGCCGGCACTACACCCAGCAGGGCGAACTTTACCGAAACGGGGAGCTGGTGGGCCAGCTGAACCATGTGATGATGCCGGTGGTTCTGCGGGGCCGCCGCCGCCTTACCTGCGAGGATACGGAGCCCTTCTTCAACACCCCGGCCCTGAACGAAGCGGAGGACTTTGACCCGCTGCCCACCATTGAGGACTTCCCCTACACGGAGGAAAAAGCCTTCACCCAGGCCGACTGCGACGCCAACGGCCACTACTCCACCTTTGACTACCCGGAGCTGGTGTGCCGGCTCAGCGGCTATTATGAGGGGGAGCGTCCCCTGATCGCCCATATGCAGGTGGACTTCGTGAAGGAGTGCGTCAACGGCAGCGTCATCCGCATGGGCGCCATGCCCCAGGGGGATGGCATCAAGGTGCAGGGCCAGCATATCAGCACTGGCAAGCCCGCCTTCAACGCCTACTGCGAGTACAAGAGATAACTATCAAGCATACACAAGCCCGGCAGCTTTGGCTGCCGGGCTGATCTTTTTATATGGCTTTGGGTTCCTCGCCGGGCTCGATGGGGCAGACATAGCCGGAGGCGGCGCGGCGGGCAAACTCTGCCTGAGCCGCTTGCAGCGCTTCGGGCTTTTCCATCAGGTCGATGGCCGTGGCGGCAAGCACCTTGGCCGCCATCAGCAGGCCCTTGTGGGCAAGGCCGCTTTTCCCGCAGGACACCGCCTGCCAGGAGTGGTGCGGCATGCCCGCCGGCCAGGTGACGATGTCCACCTGGGAGGTGGGGGTCAGCCAGCTGACGTCGCCCACGTCGGTACTGCCGGGGATAAACACATTGCCGGAGTACAGGGGCATGACGAAGTCGTTGATGGGCTTTGTCATGTTCTCCGTCAGCTGCCGCACCTGCTGAGCAATTCCCTCATCGCATTTGGCGCCGATGCCGGGGGGATCGGTCTCCGCTTCATAGGTAGCGCGTAGGGCCTGGGCAAAGGCCAGGTCTTGCTCATCATAGCTGGGCGCGCCCACCAGCTCCATGTTCTCCTGGAGCAGCTTTTCCATGGTGTAATTGGGCAGAAGCTCCGCCGTGCCGTCGATAAACACCCGGTCAAAGCGGGTGTCGGTCATCATGGCGGCGCCCTGGGCGATCTTATCCACCCGGGCCTGGAGCTTCACGGAGTCAGCCACCTTGTTGGCCCGCACCATGTAGAGCACGGTGGCATGGGCCTGCACCACGTTGGGAGAGACGCCGCCGGAATCGATGATGGCATAGTGGATGCGGCAGTCATCGGTGGTGTGCTCCCGCAGAAACTGGACGCCGATGTTCATCAGCTCCACCGCGTCCAGAGCGCTGCGGCCGTTATAGGGGTCCCCCGCCGCATGGGCGGAGACGCCGTGGAATTTGTACATCACCTGGATGCAGGAGTTGTTGGTGCCGGTGCGCACCTGGTTCACATCCGCCGGGTGCCAGCTGAGGGCCGCATCCAGCTGCTTCCACAGCCCCTCCCGGGCCATGAAGGCCTTGCCGCTGCCGCCCTCCTCGCCGGGGCAGCCGTAGAAGATGACGGTGCCGGGCCGGCCGGTTTTTTCCAGATAAGCCTTCACCGCCGCTGCAGCAGCCAGGGAGCCGGCCCCCAGCAGATTGTGGCCGCAGCCGTGACCGCAGCCGCCGGGAACCAGCGGTTCCGGCTGGGCGCTGCCCGCCTTCTGGCTCAGGCCGGAGAGGGCGTCAAACTCGCCCAGGATGCCGATCACCGGCCGGCCGCTGCCGTAGCTGCCGCAGAAGGCGGTGTCAATGCCGCAGAGCTTCTCTGTGACGGTAAAGCCCAGCTCCCGCAGGGCGGCGCAATAGGCTTCGGTGGAGCCAAACTCCTTCAGGGACAGCTCCGGAGTGGCCCAAATGGTGTCCGCCAGGGCGCAGAAGAAATCCGACCTGGCGTCCACATATTCGATAGCAATTTGTTTGGAAGCGTTCATTACAGCACCTTAGACAGGAAGTCCTGCAGACGGGGGTTCTGGGGGTGGTTGAAGATGGCGTCGGGGCTGCCCTCCTCCAGCAGCAGGCCGTCGGCCATGAACAGCACCCGGTTGCCCACTTCACGGGCAAAGCCCATCTCATGGGTGACCACCACCATGGTCATGCCCTCCTTGGCCAGCTCCTTCATAACGTCCAGCACCTCACCCACCATTTCCGGGTCCAGGGCGGAGGTGGGCTCGTCAAAGAGCATCACATCCGGCTCCATGGCCAGGGCGCGAACGATGGCCACACGCTGCTTCTGGCCGCCGGAGAGCTGGATGGGGTAGGCGTCAGCCCGGTCCGCCAGGCCCACCCGGGCCAGCAGCTCCATGGCCTTGGCCTCCGCCTCGGCCTGGGTCTTGCCCTTTACCTGGACAGGGGCAATGCACATATTCTGCAAAATGGTCATGTGGGGGAACAGGTTAAAGTGCTGGAACACCATGCCCATCTTCTGGCGGTGCAGGTCGATATCCAGCTTCTTGCCGTTCTCGTCCTTCTTCTTGGTGATATCCACGCCCTCAAAGATGATGGAGCCGGAGGTAGGCTGCTCCAGCAGGTTCAGGGAGCGGAGGAAGGTGGACTTGCCGGAGCCGGAGGGCCCGATGACCACCATTACATCCCCCTTGTTGATATCCACGGTCACGCCGTCCAGGGCCTTGATGGCGCCCTTGTTGTAGTGTTTTTTCAGGTCCTTGACCTGGATCAGCTTATCGTTTGTCTCCACGGCTCATCTTCCTTTCAAAATGTGCAATGATCTTACTGGTTGGGAAGGTCAGGCAGAAATACAGCGCCGTAGCGATAATCAGCGCCTCGCCTGTTCTGTATGTAGCACCCTTCACTGCGTTCACCGCCGACATGATGTCCTGCACGCCGATGGTGTAGCAGATGGCGGATTCCTTGATGATGGTGACAAATTCGTTGGCGATGGCCGGCAGAATGTTCTTAATGGCCTGGGGCAGCACGATGAAGCGCATGGTCTTTCCGGAGGACAGGCCCAGGGAACGGGCCGCCTCGGTCTGGCCGCCGTCAATGGACTGGATGCCGGAGCGGATGATCTCCGACAGGTAGGCACCGGAGTTCAGGGCCAGGGCCACCACCGCGGGGAAGAAGCGGTCAAAGCGGATGAAGCCAAACAGCTTCAGGCCCGGCAGCACCTTCACGCCGTCAAACACCACATAATAAATCAGAAACACCTGCACCACCATAGGGGTAGCGCGGAACAGCTCCACATAGGCGGTGGAAACGGCTCTCAGGATTCTAGACCTGCCCATGCGGCAGGTGGCGATCACCAGAGCCAGAATAAAACCAAAGAAAACCGTGAGGGCAGACAGGGAGATGGTACAAACCACACCCTGCAAAAACAGCTGCCAATATTCAAATGCTTTTTCAAAGCCTTTTATTGTTAACATATACCAGTCTCCTTTACAGCGCAAAGCGCCTCCGTTGCAGAGCGGAGGCCTTTGCGTTACCCTTATTCTTATGCAGTGCTGTCCGTTTACTCTTCCAGCAGACCCTCGATGATCTCGCCGGTGGACTGCTCGTTGGCCTCAGCCACGAAAGCGTCCATGGAGCCATCAGCAATGGCGGCAGCAATGGCCATGTTCACACCGGCCAGCAGAGCCTCGTTGCCCTTGCAGACGCCGGCAGCGGAACCTTCCACATCATAGGGGACATCCAGAACGATAGCCAGTTCGGGATAGCTCTGTGCGTAGTTGACAGCAACGGCGGTCTCGATGAATGCGCCGTCCAGCTTGTCGCCCAGCAGCTCGGCAATGATATCGGTGACCTTCACCAGAGGAACGATGTCAGCATCGGGGGTATTCTCGTTGGCCAGGTCCATCTGGATGGAACCGTTCTGGGCGCCGATGGAATACTCCGCCTTGTTGGCAGAGGCCAGATCGGGGAACAGGTCGGCCTTGGACTGCACGGTCACGAAGGACTGGCCGCCCTGGTAGTAGATATCGGAGAAGTCCATGGCGTCCATACGGCTGGGGTCAGGGGACAGGCCGGCCAAGCCCAGGTCCACGCTGCCGGCGGCCAGCTCATTGAGAACACCGTCAAAGTCGATGGGAACCATCTCCAACTCCAGGCCCAGGTAATCGGCAATGTAACCAGCCAGAGCCACGTCAAAACCAGCCAGAACCGGGGTACCGTCCACAACGGCGTAGAACTCATAGGGAGCAAAGTCAGGGCTGGTGGCCACGGTCAGCTTGCCGTCGGTGACGGTGGTGAGCACGGCCTTCAGCTCGTCCAGGCTCATGGACGCGTAATCCACGGGGCCATCGGGCTCGGCAACAGGAGCCTCGGTGGCAGCGGGGGCCTCAGTCTTGGAACCGCAGGCGCACAGGGCCAGGATCATGGTCAATGCCAGCAGCATTGCAAGTGCTTTCTTCATGTTTTTCATTTTGTTTTCCTCACTGTTTTTTTAATTTCAAAGCAATGTCCAAAGGGTCTCTCCCCTTGACGTGTGAGATCATAACACAGGGTGCTCCGCTTGTCAACAGCTTTTTGAGAAAAAATACGTTATTTTTTTAAAATATTCATCGAATATTCATTTCTGTCGTGAATATTCATGATTTTAATGCATATTCATCGGTTTTTGTATGTTCAGGGGCTGCGTCTGACGTACAATGCAAGCTTGCTGCCGCCGCATTGGGCGCAGCGGACCTGGCCGCCGGGACCCCGGAGCAGCAGATCCACCACCTTGCCCCGCCGCAGATAGAAGGTCGTCTGGCCGCATTGGGCGCACTGCACCTTGTACTTTGCCCGGCGTTCCAGTTCCGCCCGGCCTTCCTCCGTTTGGGCGGCCAGCCGGTCCGGGGAACAGCCCAGCTCCCGACAGGCGGCCTTCCAGACCGCATCGTGGCCATGCCGTTCTCCGGGGTGGCGCAGATAGACCAGGGCGTGGGCATATTCGTGGCGCACCGTGTCCCAGAAGGCTTCCTCCTCATCCAACAGGGAGGCGTTGATGGTGATCCGCAAGGTCCCGGCCCTCCCCTTTGCCGGATAGCGGAAGCTCCCCAGGCGCCGGACGCCACGGCGGGAAATGGTAATCTCTATAGCAGAAGTGTCCACCCCGCAGAGCCGGTCCAGCCGGTCATACTCAGCGCGGATTTCCTCCAGGGTATGCATCAATTCTCCTTCCCTATCCCGAAAAGGCGGCGGCCGTTGGCCAGGGTGGCAGCGGCCACGGTCTCATGGTCCAGGCCCTTGACCTCCGCGATTTTATCCACAATATAAGGAAGATTCCCCGAATCGTTCCGTTTGCCCCGCAGGGGCACCGGGGAGAGGTAGGGGCTGTCCGTCTCAATGAGGATTCGCTCCAGGGGGCAGAGTTCCAGCACCTCCAGGGCCTTGCGGGCGTTTTTATAGGTAATGGGGCCGTCGAAGCCCAGGTACCAGCCCAGCTTCAACAGCTCCGCCGCCATCTCGGCGCTGCCGGAATAGCAGTGGAACACGCCCCGCAGGTTTGGATAGTCCCGGACGATCTCCATACAGTCCCCATGGGCCTCCCGGTCATGGACAATGACCGGCTTATTCAGCTGGAGGGCCAGGTCGATCTGGCAGCGGAAGAGGGCTTTCTGCTCCTCCTTATGGCTGGCATCCCAGTAATAGTCCAGGCCGATCTCCCCAATGGCCACGCACTTGGGGTGGGACGCCAGTGCTTCCATCTGTTGAAAGGCTTCTTCCGAATATCGATCCAGTTCCTCCGGGTGGAAGCCCACCGCGGCATAGACGAAGTCGAAATGCTCCGCCAGGGCAATGGCCGCCCGGCTGCTCTCCAGCTCGCAGCCGGGGTCAAGAATATAGTCCACGCCTTCGTTGTTCAGCCGGGCCAGAAGCGCGTGCCGGTCATTCTCAAAGGCCTTATCATCATAATGGGCATGGGTGTCAAAATACATGGGCAGTTCCTCCATATCCGGGGATATTCTACCCTATCCACCGTTCCTTTGCAACAAACAAAAAGAGACTGCCCAAACGGGCAGCCTCTTTTAAGTTTTATGTTGTTTTCCTTAACAAGGAAGATTAAGCAGCCTTCTGCTCCTTCTTCTTGGTGAGGATCTGCACGCCCTCGATGACGAGGATGACAGCCAGGACAACCAGGCCAACGGACCAGATCATCTGGAACCAGTCGCCCCAGGCAGCGGCCTTGTCGGGAATCATACCGGCAATGAGCTTGACCTTGCCGATAATGGTCATAGTCAGAGAGGTCAGGGTAGCCGCCAGCATGAACACCATGGGAACGAAGAACATCTTGTTGTTCTTGCCGATGTTGCCCAGCCAGGTAGCCACGGCCAGCATGGCGATACCGGCCAGCAGCTGGTTGGCAGCGCCGAACACGCCCCAGATCTGGCTCAGCTTCAGGAAGCCCATGCCGCAGCCGATGATGACCATGATTGCGGTGGCGACCAGGGGGTGAGAGAAGAACTTGGCAGCGCCGGTCAGATCGTCGCGGGTCTTGCCTTCGGGAATGAACAGCTCAGCGAACATGTAGCGAGCCAGACGAGTGCCGGAGTCAAGAGAGGTCAGAGCGAAGACGGAGACAGCCAGAGTCAGCAGAGTGTAAGTAACGTCGTAAACAGGGTTGCTGAAGTCGGCAACGCCGCCGAACATGGTGGCAACCATGGTGGCAACACCACCGGCAAAGATGGTGGGAGGAGCGGAGAGCAGGAACTTCTCGCCGCCGCCGATGTTGGTCTCTTTGTAGACAACACCGATGGCGATCAGAGCGATGACAGCCAGAGCGGACTCAACGATCATGGCACCGTAGCCGATGACCTTAGCGTCCTTCTCAGAATCCAGCTGCTTGGAGGTGGTGCCGGAACCGATCAGGGAGTGGAAGCCGGAGACAGCGCCGCAAGCAACGGTAATGAACAGGGTGGGGAACAGGGCAGCGCCGGTAGCAGGAGCGGTCCAGCCGGTGAAAGCGGGCAGCTCCACCTTCATGCCGGAGCCGATGATGCCGACAACAGCGACAGCCATCATGCCGTAGAGCAGGAAGGAGGACAGGTAGTCACGGGGCTGCAGCAGCATCCAGACAGGCAGCAGGGAGGCCAGCATAATGTAGACAGCGATGAAGATGACCCAAGCGGTGCGGCTCATGTTGACGCCGATGTTCAGGCCGGCGACAACGATGAGGACGATACCGATAACGCCAACGATGGTGGCGGGGCCGATCTTGACGTTCTTGCGGTACACGAAGAAGCCGAAGATGAAGGCGATGACGATGAACAGCAGGGAGGTGGTAGCGGTGGAAGCATTACCGCTGACATTGGCACGGCCAACAGTGATGAAGGGCAGAGCAGCCTCGCCTTCCTTTGCCACGGACACGAAGGTGCCGGCGACAACGGCGGTGAAGGAAGCAATGACCAGGATCAGAACCAGCAGGGCAAAGATGGTGAACAGGCGCTGAGCCCGAACGCCCATGTTCTCCTTGATGACTTCGCCGATGGAGCCGCCGTTGTGACGGATGGAGGCGAACAGAGCACCAAAGTCATGCATGGCACCGAAGAAGATACCACCGATGACAACCCACAGGAAAACGGGAACCCAGCCGAAAACTGCGGCCTGGATAGGTCCGTTAATGGGGCCTGCGCCAGCGATGGAAGAGAAATGGTGGCCCATCAGAACGGCGGGGTTTGCGGGAACGAAGTCCTTTCCGTCGTAACTGGTGTGTGCCGGGGTCTCGTGGGAGGGATCAACGCCCCACTGCTTGGCAAGGAAGCTACCATAGAAGATGTAGCCGCAGGCCAGCAGAGCGACAGCGATGATCAGGATAAGAATTGCGCTCACACTTTTCACTCCTTAAATAAAAAATGATGATGATTTATTACCATTTACAGGGAGGAACTCTCTTTGGCTTTTTCCTCCGCTGCAAACAGCTTACTGAAGTAAGGCACCAGCTCATGGCCGGCAGAGTTGGTCACGGTTTTCTGCTTGCCCAGGTCCACAATGGCGGATTTCAGGGTGCTGAAGCCGTGGAGCGAGAACTTGTAGCTCTTGGTAAAGCTGCGCTTTTTCACATAGCGGGCCACATCTTCCTCCACAGCGTCCGCCAGAAGGATGACCTTAATGTTGGTGTACTGATGCTCCTTATGGGGCTTGACCATGGGCAGCGCCTCATCCAGCGCATAGTCGATACACCGGGCGGCCAGGGTCTGGTCAAAGGCGGGGGCAGAAAAAACATAGGCAAACTCATTGGTCTCATTGCCCCAGATGGGGATGTTCTTGGTGAGCCAATACCGCTCCGCCCTTGAATAATAATCTGCCCGGAACACCAGGGGCAGCTCCTGCTCACCCTCAGCCATGTGCAGGTCATAATAAGCGCTGAAAGAATCAGCTACAGTATCCAGAAACTTCTCGCGCTCGATACCCATTATGACCTCCCGGCAAAAAATGAACAGTTTGTGACTAGACCATAATATAACGCTAAATATCACAAATTTCAATAGCAATTTTTGATAAATTTCAGTCAATTTTTTGTGCAACTTAGAAGCGCGAATTATTTCCGGGGTAAAGCGTGGTTTTATCGGCTTTTTATTGAATTTAAAGAATATCACATTCGTTTGGCATAATCCATTTACAACAACAATTTTTTGTAGTAATATTTACAAGTAAAATTAAAATGTGGGAGTTTCGCCGGTTTGCGGCACAGGCCGTCAGACTTCGGCGAGAACCCGGGGAGAAAATCATGGAATACAAGCTGTGTGTCCCCTGTCTGCTGGGGCTGGAGGGACCGATCGCCGACGAGCTGAAGCGGCTGGACATGGACAATGTGGCCGCGGAAAACGGCCGGGTATATTTTACGGGAGACGACGCCGCCCTGGCAAGAGCCAATATTAACCTGCGCATCGGCGAGCGGGTGCTGATCGAGCTGGGCCGCTTTGACGCGCTGAGCTTTGATGCGCTGTTTGAAGGCACCAGGGCTCTGCCCTGGGAGAGTCTGCTGCCCAAAGACGCCGCCTTCCCCGTGAAGGGCTACAGCCTCAATTCCAAGCTGTTCTCCGTGTCCGACTGCCAGAAGATCATCAAAAAGGCCATTGTGGAGCGGCTGAAAAGCGTGTACGGCATCGGCTGGTTCCCGGAGACCGGGCCGCTGTACCAGGTGCAGTTCTCCATTATGAAGGACCGGGTCTCCCTGTGCATCGATACCTCCGGCGACGGGCTGCACAAGCGGGGCTACCGTCCGGCCCACAACGCCGCCCCTTTGAAGGAGACCATGGCCGCCGCCATGGTGAAGCTGAGCCGCTACCGGGGGCGGGAGGATTTTTGCGACCCCTTCTGCGGCAGCGGCACCATTCCCATTGAAGCGGCCCTCATCGCCAAAAACCGGGCGCCGGGCCTCTACCGCCGCTTCACCGCCATGGACTGGAAGAATCTGGACGCTTCGGTCTGGGAGCAGGAGCGGGCGCTGGCCCGCAGTAAAGAATTTAACGGCAATTATAATATTGTAGGCGCCGACATCGATCCCCGTACCCTGGAGCTGGCAAAGGAGAACGCCCGCCGGGCCGGGGTGCTGGATATCATCCGCTTTGAGCAGGCCGACGCCATGGCTTTTGACCGGCAGACAGAGCGGGGCATCCTCGTCACCAACCCGCCCTACGGCGAGCGGATCATGGAGAAGCAGGAGGCGGAAGATCTGTACCGGGGCTTCGGCCGGGCCTATGCCCAAAGCCGGAACTGGCAGCTGTATCTGCTGTCCTCCCACACGGAGTTTGAGCGCTGCTTCGGCCGTCCGGCGGATAAGAAGCGCAAGCTGTACAACGGCATGATCAAGTGCGACCTTTTCATGTATCTCAACAAAGGGGACGGAAAAAAATGAAACATCTCTTTATCGTCAATCCCACCGCCGGCGGCAAGGACAAGACGGAGCTGGTGCGCCGCAGGGCGGAGGAGGTCTTTGCCGGCCGTGAGGAAGCATACGAGGTCTATGTGACCAAAGCCGCCATGGACGCCCCCGGCAGGATACGCCAGGCAGCGGCCGCCGGGGAGCCGCTGCGGGTCTATGCCTGCGGCGGGGACGGCACCTTCAACGAGTGCGTCTGCGGCGCGGCGGGCCTTGACAATGTGGCCGTCTGCCCCTACCCCACCGGCACCGGCAACGACTTCTGCCGCATGTTCGGCGACGAGAAGGACCTGTACCGGGATCTGCGGGCTTTGGTGGAGGGCAGCGAGCACCCCATCGATCTGATCGAATGCAACGGCCGTTTCTGCGCCAACATCTGCTCCGTGGGCATTGACGCCCGCATCGGCACCGACGTACATACATACAGCAAGCTGCCCCTGATCGGCGGCGCCACCGGCTATGTGGTGTCCGCGGTGGTAAACGTGCTTCGGGGGATCACCCGGCAGATGCGCATCCGCTGCGGCGACTTTTCCGCCCAGGGGGAGAACACCCTGGTCTGCGCCTGCAACGGCCGCTTCTACGGCGGCGGCTTCAACCCCAGCACCACCGCCCGGCCCGATGACGGTATCCTGGATGTGTTCATCGTGAAAAAAGTCGGCCTCCTGACCCTGGCCCGGCTCATCGGCCAGTATGCCGCCGGCAAGGCCGACAACTACCCGAAGTATATCACCCATCTGCGCACCGACAGGGTGGAGATCAGCTTCGACGAGGAGAACGTGGTAAACATCGACGGCGAGGCCATTTTCGCCAGGGAAGTGAAGATGCAGCTGGTGCCCGGCGCGGTAAAGCTGGTGGTGCCCAGGGGGATGCGTTTCTTTGAAGAAAGCGCCTCGCCCCAGGCCATGGCCGTCGGATGAGGGAAGAAAAGCGGTATCCTCACGGCGCCGTCTCCCTTTCGCTTGAAAACTCGTAACAAAAAATTTATAAATTTTGCCCCGGATTTTTTGTCTTGGGGTATTGCAAAAATAGAAAAGTGTGTTATTATTAGCATCGTTAGCACTCAGGTTGGTTGAGTGCTAACGATGCTGAATTTTGTAATAAACTTATGGAGGTATATAGTATGAAACTGAAACCTTTGGCTGACAGAGTCGTTCTCAAGCAGAACGAGGCTGAGGAGCGCACCTCCTCCGGCATTTTCCTGACCGCTTCCGCTCAGGAGAAGCCCGAGGTCTATGAAGTCGTTGAGGTAGGCCCCGGCGGCATGGTGGACGGCAACGAGGTAAAGATGATTGTCAAGGCCGGCCAGAACGTTCTGGTGGGCAAGTACAGCGGCAGCAAGGTGAAGCTGGACGACGTGGAGTACACCATCGTGCGTCAGGGCGACATTCTGGCCGTCATCGAGTAAGCGAAGGAGGATATTACAATGGCGAAACAGATCATTTATGGTGAAGAAGCAAGAAAGGCTATCGAGCGCGGCGTAAACCAGCTGGCCGATACCGTTAAGATTACCCTGGGCCCCAAGGGCCGCAACGTGGTGCTGGACAAGAAGTTCGGCGCTCCCCTGATCACCAACGACGGCGTCACCATCGCCAAGGAGATCGAGCTGGAGGACGCTTTTGAGAACATGGGCGCCCAGCTCATCAAGGAAGTTTCCACCAAGACCAACGACGTGGCCGGCGACGGCACCACCTCCGCCACCGTGCTGGCCCAGGCCATGATCAACGAAGGTCTGAAGAACCTGGCCGCCGGCGCCAACCCCATGGTCATGCGCAAGGGCATCCAGAAGGCCACCAAGGCCGCTGTTGAGGCCGTGAAAACCGCTTCCCAGCCTGTCTCCGGCTCCAAGGACATCGCCCGCGTAGGCACCATTTCCTCCGGCGACGAGGTCATCGGCACCCTGATCGCCGAGGCCATGGAGAAGGTCAGCCAGAACGGCGTTATCACCATCGAAGAGAGCAAGACCGCCGAGACCTACAGCGACGTGGTGGAAGGCATGCAGTTTGACCGCGGCTACCTGTCCCCCTACATGGCCACCGATATGGACAAGATGGAGGCCGTTATTGACGACGCCCTCATCCTCATCACCGACAAGAAGATCTCCAACATCCAGGAGATCCTGCCCCTGCTGGAGCAGATCGTCAAGGCCGGCCGCAAGCTGCTGATCATCGCCGAGGACGTGGAGGGCGAGGCCCTGGCCACCATCATCCTCAACAAGCTGCGGGGCACCTTCACCTGCGTCTGCGTCAAGGCCCCCGGCTTCGGCGACCGCCGCAAGGAAATGCTGCAGGATATCGCCATCCTCACCGGCGGCACCGTTGTCTCCAGTGAGCTGGGCATGGAGCTGAAGGACGCCACCCTGAATATGCTGGGCCAGGCTCACCAGGTCAAGGTCACCAAGGAGAACACCGTTATCGTGGACGGCGCCGGCGCCAGCGAGGAGATCAAGGCCCGCGCTGCCCAGATCAGCCGTCAGATCGAGACCACCACTTCCGAGTACGACAAGGAGAAGCTGCAGGAGCGGCTGGCCAAGCTGGCCGGCGGCGTAGCAGTCATCAAGGTCGGCGCTGCCACCGAGACCGAGATGAAGGAGAAGAAGCTGCGCATTGAGGACGCCCTCAACGCCACCCGCGCCGCTGTTGCCGAAGGCGTTGTCCCCGGCGGCGGCACCGCTTACGTCATCGCTTCCAAGGCTGCCGACGCCCTGGTCGCCACCCTGGAGGGCGACGAAAAGACCGGCGCCGCCATCGTTGCCAAGGCCCTGAAGGCCCCCATCATGCAGATCGCTGCCAACGCCGGTCTGGAAGGCGCCGTCATCCTCAACAACGTTTACAACAGCACCAGCACCACCTACGGCTTCGACGCCGCCAACGACCAGTACGGCGACATGATCCAGCTGGGCATCGTTGACCCCACCAAGGTCTGCCGCAGCGCGCTGGAGAACGCCGCTTCCGTGGCTTCCATGGTGCTGACCACCGAGAGTCTGGTGGCCGACATTCCCGAGAAGGAGCCCCCCATGCCCGCCGGCGGCGACATGGGCGGTATGTACTGAGAAAGGCCCGCAAGGCCCTGTAAATCCAGCGTTTTTGCGTAACCATGGGGACAAAACACGCGGAATTTACACGAAATTTGAATTCAGCCCAATATGGAAAACCGACACGCACTGATGTGGGTGTCGGTTTTTTGTTGCAGTCATTGTGTCATTGGGAATTCCCTTTCCGCAATACGGAATAAGGAAAGGACAGCGCGCAACACAAGTATGACAAAAAAACAAAATTGTTTGACAATCTACATTTCCCCGTTATAATGGGATAAAAGAAGTACGTCGGAGGAAGAATATGGAGCCAATTGTAAGAGTACCTATTGTCAGCCAGGTGGAAGAACGGATCAGAGAACTCATCGACAGCAAAAAGTACACGGAGGGCATGAAACTTCCGACAGAAAACGAACTGTGCCAGAGCATGAACGTCGGCAGAGGGACCGTGCGGGAAGCGCTGCGGCTTTTGCAGGCCAAGGGGCTGGTGGAAATCAAGCCCGGCCGGGGCGCCTTTGTGGCATCGAAACAGGCGGTGGATATTAACCCCGTGGTCTGGCTGGTGCAGAACGAGAAGGAGCTGCGGGACGCCATTGAGGTGCGCAACGCGCTGGAGCCTGTTGCCGCCCGGAAGATGGCGGAGACCGCCAGCGAGGCGGCGCTGCGCCGGCTGAAGAAGATTCATGCCGATTTCCTCGCTGCGGTAAAGGCCGGCGATACCATACAGATTGCGGAGCTGGATGAGCTGTTTCACGGCTGGATCGTCAGGGAAAGCGGCAACCAACTGCTCAATGAGATCAATGTGCACCTGATCCAGGGGATGCACACCTTCCGCAGCAAGACCTTTACCGTGCCGGAAAACGTGCGCAACGCGGTGGAGCCCCATACCCGGATCCTGAACGCCATCACCGGCCGGGACGGGAATGCCGCCGAGCAGGAGATGCGCAAGCACCTGAAAATGGTAAACGAGGATTTGTCCAGCAGCATCAACGCCTATATGCACAATGAATAAAGCCAAGGGACTTCCTGGCACAAATAGCAGCCTGCGTTAGTGAAAACCGCTAAAACGCAGGCTGTTTTTTTGTCGCAAAAATCAATTGATAAATCAGGGCAGAAAGTATATATTTTGTGTCAGATGTCATACAATTTTCGCGGAAAAACATCAATAAGAAAATGGAGGAAAAAACATGAAAAAACTGATTGCGCTTTTGCTTGCACTGTGCATGGTTTTTGCCCTGTGCGCCTGCGGCAGCAAGGCCGAAGCTCCCGCTGCCGAAGCTCCTGCTGCTGAGGCTCCCGCTGCCGAGCCCGGCATCGAGCCTGTCACTCTGACCATCTACTCCCCCGGCAATGAGAACTCCGTTCCCACCAAGACCATCATTGAGTATGCCCGCCTGGTAAGCGAAGCTTCCGACGGCGCCATCACCCTGGATGTGCACCACTCCAACGAGCTGGGCAACGATGCTGAGGCCATCGAGTCCACCCGTATGGGCACCATCGACATCATCTTTGCAGGTACCTCCGGCTTCACCGCCTTCTATGATCCTGCCAAGATTCTGGACCTGCCCTTCCTGTTCGACAGCGCCGAGGAAGCTTACGAAGTGACCAACGGCGAGATCGGCGAGAAGATCTTCGAGAACTTCCCCCAGTTCGGCCTGATCTACCTGGCCGAGGGCGATAACGGCATGCGCCACATCTCCACCACCAACCGTCCCATCCACACCGCTGCTGACGTAGCCGGCCTGAAGATCCGTGTCCCGACCAGCCAGCTGTACCTGGACGTGTGGGAAGCGCTGGGCGCCACCCCCGTTGCTCTGGCTCTGCCTGAGCTGGCTCTGGCCCTCTCCAACGGCACTGCCGAAGGCCAGGACAACGCCACCTACCACCTGGTTGCCAACGCCACCTATGATGACATCAAGTACTTCTCCAACATCAACTACATGTGGATGGGCTGCACCATGGCCGTCAACAGCGTGACCTGGAGCAAGCTGGACCCCGCTGTGCAGAGCATCCTGGCTGAGCAGGCCAAGGTCGCTGCCAAGTACAGCTTCGACACCATCGCACAGGACAACGAGACCGCTACCAAGACCCTGCAGGATGCCGGCGTCGAGTTCGATTTCGAGCCTGATATCCAGTCCTTCAAGGATATGCTGGGCGGCGCCGAGTACTATCAGCGCTACGCCAACGAGTCCTGGTTCAACCAGGAGCTGCTGGATGAGATTCTGGCCCACTGAGCCCTAGGATCCTCTGGCACGATTAATTGACAGAGACCGAATATATTGATAATTGCATAGGCAGTTCGCCTATGCAATTATCATATGGAGAAGACTATAATGAACATACTGAAAAAAATATCTGCCGTCATCTCCAAGGCCGCCGAGATCATCTGTATGCTGATGATTGCGGGGCTGGTTGTGGTGATCGTGGGGGAACTGGTTAACCGCAACCTTTTCAACAGTTCCAACCGGGCTACCATCGAGATCTGCGGTATTCAATTTCTCTGGATGGCTTTCATCGGCGTCATCCCCCTGTACCACGAGAGTGGCCTGATGCGGCTGGACTTTCTGGTGAGCCGGCTTCATGGCTGGGCCGGAGAAGTGCTCTATTTTATCAATAAGTTTTTCAGCTTTGGCCTGGGTGTGGTTATGGTCATCGCCTTTATCGCCCAGTACCCTTATGTGAGCACCCGCTTTTATTCCACCTTCTCCTTCCCCCTGCCCTATACCATCCAGTATGTCCCCATGGCCATTGCCGGGGCCTACATGGCCTTTGACACGGTGATCCAGGTTCTGGACCGCATCGTACAGCTTGCCGCCGGCCGGCGTGAACATCAGACAGGGAGGGAAACGGCATGACAATATTTCTGATCGCCTTTGCGGTACTGCTGATTATCGGCGTACCCATCAGCATTTCCATCGGCGCCTCTGCCGTTCTGGGCTGCCTTTCTCTGGGCTATCCCCTGGTGGTCATCGGCCAGAAGATGGTCAGCGGCATTGACTCCTTCCTGCTCATCGCCGTCCCCCTGTTCATTCTGGCGGGCAATCTGATGAACGCGGGCAAAATTACCGAGCGGATTTTTGACACCGCCAAGGAACTGGTGGGCTGGATTCCCGGCGGTCTGGGCCATGCCAACGTTGTGGCCAGCGTCATCTTTGCCGGCATGTCCGGCTCCGCCGTGGCAGATGCCGGCGGCCTGGGCGCCATCGAGATGGAAGCCATGCGCAAAAACGGCTATGACGACGACTTTGCCAGCGCCGTCACCGCCTCTTCCTCCGTCATCGGCCCCATCTTCCCGCCGTCAATCCCCCTGATTATCTATGGCAGCGTGGCCAGCGTCAGCGTGGACAAGCTGTTCATGGGCGGCGTCATGCCCGGCCTGCTGATGGCCGTGCTGCTGATGGTTCTGATCTATATCTACGCAATCAAGCGGGGCTATGAGCGGCACCCCTTCTGCCTGAAGGCCCTTCTGCGGCAGTTCGCCGGCTCCATCCTGGCCCTGATTACGCCGCTGATCATCCTCTCCGGCTTTGTTCTGGGCTGGTTCACCCCCACCGAGGCCTCCAGCATCGCCGTGATTTATTCCCTGCTGATCGCCCTGCTGGTTTACAAGACCCTGACCTGGAAGTCCTTCCTGAAGTGCCTGAAGGATTCCGCCATCTCCTCTGCCAACACCCTGCTGATCATCGGCACCTCCACCCTCTTTACCTATGTTATGGCCATGGAGGGCATCTCCCGTCAGATCTCCCAGGTCATCCTGGGCATCAGCTCCAACCCGATGATCGTGCTGCTGGCCATCAACATTCTCCTGCTGGTTCTGGGCATGATTATGGAGCCGGGCGCCATCCTGACCCTGATGCTCCCTGTTTTGCTGCCCATCGCCAACGGTTTGGGCTTGAATCTTGTCCACTTTGGTGTTATGATTGTCCTCAATCTGATGATCGGCCAGGTCACGCCTCCCTTCGGCGTCTGCCTGTTCGTCATTTCGGATGTCAACAAAATCAAATTGGAAAGTCTTTACAAATCTATTATTCCGTTCTTAATACCGCTGATTGCGACGCTCTTCCTGGTGACTTATATCCCCGGCATCGTCACCTGGTTGCCCAATGCGCTGTTGGCGTGAGAAATAAGGAGACAAAGCTATGACAAATGAAGCACTCACCCTCAAATGCAGGCAGCTGCGCAGAGACATCATTAACATGACGGCTGACGCGGCTTCCGGCCATCCCGGCGGCTCTCTGTCCATCGTTGAAATGCTGGCCTGCCTGTACTACAACACCATGAACATCGACCCTGCCAACCCCCGTTGGGAGGATCGGGACCGGTTCGTTCTTTCCAAGGGCCATTCCGCCCCGGCGCTTTATGCGGTGCTGGCTGACAAGGGCTTCTTCCCCCGGGAGGAGCTGAAGAACTTCCGCCAGCTGCACAGCATTCTCCAGGGCCATCCCGACGCCAAGAAGTGCCCCGGTGTGGACGCTTCCACCGGCTCTCTGGGCCAGGGCATTTCCATCGCCGTGGGCATGGCCATCGGCGCAAAGCTGGCCGGCAAATCCCTCCAGGTCTACACCATCTGCGGCGACGGCGAGCTGCAGGAGGGTCTGGTCTGGGAGGCCTCTATGGCTGCCGCCAACTATAAGCTGGATAATCTCACCGTCTTTGTGGACAACAACGGCCTGCAGATTGACGGTACCAATGACCAGGTCATGTCCCTGGGCGATCTGAACGCCAAGTTCACTTCCTTCGGCTATCAGGTCGTTGAAGTGGCAGACGGCAACGATCTGGAGCAGGTTCAGGCCGCTCTGGATGTGAAGCACGAAACTGGCAAGCCCAAGCTGATCCTTTGCCACACGGTGAAGGGCAAGGGCGTCTCCTTTATGGAGAATCAGGTCGGTTGGCACGGCAAGGCTCCCAACGCGCAGGAGCGCGAGCAGGCCCTTGCAGAATTGGAGGGTTGATATGAGCGAGAAGAAAGCAATACGCGTGGCCTACGGCGAAGCCCTGGCCGCTCTGGGCGAAGAAAACGAAAAAGTCGTCGTGCTGGATGCCGATCTGGCCCACGCCACCATGACCGCCACCTTTGCCAACAAGTTCCCCCAGCGCTTTTTCAACGCCGGCATTGCCGAAGCCAACATGATCGACATGGCCGCCGGCCTGTCCACCATGGGCTTTATCCCCTTTGCCAGCACCTTTGCCGTTTTTGCCGGCCGCTGCTTTGACCAGATCCGCAACGGCGTCTGCTACCCCGGCTTCAACGTGAAGTTCGGCATGACCCACGCCGGCATCACCCTGGGTGAGGACGGCGGCAGCCACCAGGCCATCGAGGATGTGGCCCTGATGCGCTCCATCCCCGGCATGACCATTATTGTCCCCTGTGACGCCAAGGAGACCTGGCGCGCCGTCAAGGCCGCCGCTGAGATTCAGGGCCCGGTGTACCTGCGTCTGGCCCGTCTCCCCTCCCCCATCTTTGAGGAGGAAATGCCCTTTGAAGTGGGCAAGGCCAACACCCTGCGGGAAGGCACGGATGTGGCTGTCATCACCTGCGGCATCATGGTGGATGAATGTCTCCAGGCCGCAGAGCAGCTTGCCGCCAAGGGCATCAGCGCCGCCGTCATCAATATGCACACCATCAAGCCCCTGGACGAGGAGGCCGTTCTGCGCTTCGCTTCCTCCTGCGGTGCCATTGTCACCGTGGAGGAGCACTCCGTTATCGGCGGTCTGGGCGACGCGGTGGGCGATGTGCTGCTGCGCAACCGCTGCGCCATTCCCTTTGAGAAGATCGGCGTGCAGGATCGCTTCGGCCAGTCCGGCAAGCCCGATGATGTGCTGGCGGAGTATGGCCTGGATGTGGCCTCCATTGCCGCCCGTATTGAAAAATTTGCTGCAAGCAAGTAAAGGAAGGCAAACAAGATGAAAATTGCTCTGATTAACGAGAACAGCCAGGCCGCCAAGAACGCCCAGATCGAGGCCTCCCTCAGGAAGGTTGTGGAGCCTATGGGCCACACCGTTTACAACTACGGCATGTACAGCGCCTCCGACGATGTCTCTCTCACCTATGTCCAGGCCGGTATCCTGGCCGCCATTCTGCTCAACAGCGGCGCTGCCGACTATGTCATCACCGGCTGCGGCACCGGCGAGGGCGCCATGCTGGCCTGCAACAGCTTCCCCGGCGTGATCTGCGGCCATGTGGAGGACCCTGTGGACGCCTACACCTTTGCCCAGGTCAATGACGGCAACTGCGTGGCCATGCCCTTTGCCAAGGGCTGCGGCTGGGGTATGGAGCTGAACTGGGAGTACGTCTTTGAGAAGCTGTTCGGCTTCGGCAGCGGCAAGGGCTATCCTGCCGACCGGGTGGTTCCCGAGCAGAACAACAAGAAGATTCTGGACTGCGTCCGCGAACTGACCATGAACAACCTGATCGACTCCCTGCGGGCCATTGAGAACATGGGTCCCAAGGAGGGCATCACCGCCTGCGAGCATCTGGTAAGCAGAGCCGTTGCCGCCCCCGGTTTCCAGAAGCACTTCTTTGAAAACTGCCAGTGCGACGCCATGCGCGCCTTTGTGGAAGAGCTCTGCAAATAAGCAGAGCGGGAGCCTTGATTCAAAAGGCGCTTCCTCTCTTCCCCGAAACCATTTTTCCACACAAGAAATCCCGGTAGCGTTTTGGTACCGGGATTTTGGTATTTGTGGGGCAATCAGTATAGCTGCTTGAGAATTTTCACGCAGGCGTCGATGCCCAGCTTGCCGGTCACGGTCATCACCACCGCGTTGCCCACGCTCTGCCTGGCGGTGTGGGACTCCCGTCTGCCCAGGCTGATGCTGACAAAGGCGCAGCAGCCGTCGCCGATCATCACCGCAATGGCCAGGGCCACCACCGTCAGCGGAAAGACCACGGTGTTGGCCGCGTTGCCGTAGGACCCCAGGTAGCTGGCGTTGGCGATGAAGATCTGATCCACGATGTTGTACAGGGCACCCACCAGCAGGGAGATGATGCAGGGGATGGCATAGCGCTTCATCAGCGTCCCAATCCGTTCCGTGCCCAAAAACTGATTTGCATGTTCCATTGGTTTCACCTTTCTTTTTCGCAAAAAAACAAACAACGGGCAGTATCTGCACAACCGGATTTACGCAGACGCTACTCGTTGTTTTTCTTGATTATACTTTTTTTGCGTTTTTTTCAAAAGGAATTTTGCACAATTTTTTTGACAAGGGCCGATCCCCTATGTATAATAAAGCGATTTGAATGATTCGGGGCGATACCATGAAAAACACATCTCTTTGCTATATTGAGCGGGACGGCAAGTATCTCATGCTCCACCGCATCAAAAAGGTCAATGACGAGAACCACGACAAGTGGATCGGCGTGGGCGGCAAGTTCGAGGAAGGGGAAAGCCCGGAGGAGTGTATGCTGCGGGAGGTGCAGGAGGAGACGGGGCTTACCCTCACCGCCTGGCGCTACCGGGGCATCGTCACCTTTGTCAGCGATGAATGGGGCGGCGAGTATATGCACCTGTTCACTGCCGACGGCTACACCGGGCAGATCAAAAGCTGCGACGAGGGGGAGCTGGAATGGGTGGAGAAGCAGCGGCTGCTGTCCCTGCCTATCTGGGAGGGGGACAAGATTTTCCTCCGGCTGCTGGACAGTGAGCAGCCCTTTTTCTCCCTGAAGCTGCGCTATCAAGGGGAGCGGCTGGTTGCCGCCGCCCTGAACGGAAAGGCGATGGAACTGTGAGCCGGGTAAGAGATTTTGTAAAACAGGAGCTGACCCTCTGCATCGCCTTTCTGGCGGCGCTGGTCAGCTGCTTCTTTGTGCCGCCGGACGGGGCCTACTGGGGCTATATCGACTTTCGCACCCTGGCCCTGCTGTACTGCCTGATGGTGGTGGTGGCCGGGCTGCGCCATGCTGGGGCCTTCACTGTCCTGGCCCACCGGCTCTGTGAGCGGGCCGGCTCTGTCCGCCGCCTGGGGCTGATGCTGGTGCTGCTGTGCTTTTTCAGCGCCATGCTGATCACCAACGACGTGGCGCTGCTGACCTTTGTGCCCTTCGCGGTGGTGGTGCTGGGCATGGCCCATCAGGAAAAGGAGCTGATCTGGGTGGTGGTGCTGCAAACCGTGGCCGCCAACCTGGGCAGCGTGCTGACCCCGGTGGGCAATCCCCAGAACCTGTATCTCTACTCCCGCTATGGGCTGGGAATGGGGGATTTTCTCTCCGCCACGCTGCCCCTGTGGCTGCTGAGCCTTCTGGCGGTGCTGCTGTTGAGCCTGCGGCTGCCAAAGGCCCGGGTGGAGGTGTTTCTGGGGGAAGCGCCCTGTCTGGACAAGAAGGGCCTGGGGCTGTATCTGGCGCTGTTTCTGCTGTGCCTGCTGGCGGTGCTGCGGCTGCTGGACTGGCCCTGGATGCTGGGCATCCTGGTGCTGGCGCTGCTGGTATTGGACCGGCGGCGGTTGCGCAAGGCGGACTTTCTGCTGCTGCTCACCTTTGTTTGCTTTTTCGTCTTTTCCGGGAATCTGGCCCGGATCGGCGCGGTGGAGGCGCTGCTGCGCCGGCTGCTGGCCGGGCGGGAGCTGCTCGTTGGCGCCCTCACCAGCCAGGTGATCAGCAATGTGCCCGCCGCGCTGCTGCTCTCCCGCTTTACGGAGGCGGGGCGGGAGCTGCTGCTGGGGGTGAACATCGGCGGCCTGGGCACCCCGGTGGCAAGCCTCGCCAGTCTCATCAGCCTGAAGCTGTACTTCCATTCGGAGCACGCCAGCAGCGGCAGGTTCCTGGGGCTGTTCTCGCTGGTGAATTTCGGCCTTCTGGTTCTGCTGCTGTTCCTGTATCAATTTATTCTATAAAATGCAAAAAGAAGGGGGCAAAGCCCCTTCTTTTTGCATTTTTTTGGTTTAATGGATTTCGATGACGGCGTAGCCCTGGTCTGTCACGGCGGCTTTCAGGGTCTCGTCGCTGACGTTTTCCACGGTGACGACGGCGGTGCCGGCGGTGTGGCTGACCTGGGCGCTCTGAACGCCGGGGATGGCCTCCAGGGTCTTTTTCACCCGGCCCTCGCAATGGGGGCACATCATGCCCTCGATGGTCATGGTTCTGGTCATGGGTTTTTCCTCCTTATTTTCATTGGCTTTTGACTTGCTTTTGCGCCCTCTTTTGTGATCCTTTCGGGGGCTTTGGATATCCACCAGGTTCAGCCGCAGGGCATTGGTGACCACACAGAAGCTGCTGAGGCTCATGGCGGCGGCGGCAAACATGGGGCTGAGACTGACGCCCAGGCCCACCAGGGCCCCCGCCGCGATGGGGATGCCCACGGTGTTATAGAAGAAGGCCCAGAACAGGTTCTGGTGGATATTTCTCAAAGTGGCGCGGCTGAGACGGATGGCAGCGCAGACATCCAGCAGGCTGCCCTTCATCAGCACCAGGTCCGCCGCGTCCACGGCAATGTCCGCCCCGGCGCCGATGGCGATGCCCACGTCCGCCCGCTTCAGGGCCGGGGCGTCATTGATGCCGTCGCCCACCATGGCGGTCTTTCCCTGCTGACAGAGCTCCTGAATCACCGCCGCCTTGCCGTCAGGCAGGACGCCGGCAATGACCGAATCCACCCCCGCCTGTTTGCCGATGGCTTCGGCGGTGCGCCGGTTGTCGCCGGTGAGCATGACCACCCGGATGCCCATGTTCTTCAGCTGCCGGATGGCTTCCGGGCTGTCCGGCTTGATCACGTCCGCCACGGCGATGAGGCCCAGCAGCTTTCCGTCTTTGGCGAAGAACAGGGGCGTTTTGCCCTGGGCGGAAAGCGCCGCCGCCTGGGATTTCATGTTATCGCTCACCTGGGCGATGCCGCTGATGAAGTCCAGGTTGCCCCCGGCAGCGGCAGCACCTTCCACCCTGGCCTTCAGGCCGTTGCCGGGCAGGGCCTGGAAGTCCCGGGCTTCGCTGATGGTCAGATTTTCCTTTTCCGCCCCGGCCAGGATGGCCTTGGCCAGGGGGTGCTCGCTGCGGCTTTCCAGGCTGGCGGCAAAGCGGAGCAGCTCCGTCCCGGCGACGCCCCCGGCGGGGAGGAGATCGGTGATCTCCGGAGCGCCGGCGGTGATAGTGCCGGTTTTATCCAGCACCACCGTATCCACCTGGCCGGTAACTTCCAGGGAGGCGGCGGTTTTGAACAGGACGCCGTGCCGGGCGCCCAGGCCGCTGCCCACCATGATGGCCACCGGCGTGGCCAGACCCAGGGCGCAGGGGCAGCTGATCACCAGAACAGAGATGCCTCTTGCCAGGGCAAAGCCCAGGCCCCGGCCCAGCAGCAGCCACACCGCCGTGGTCACCAGGGCGATGGCAATCACTGCCGGGACGAACACGCCGGAGACCTTGTCCGCCACCTTGGCGATGGGGGCCTTGGTGGCGGCGGCGTCGCTGACCATGCGGATGATCTGGCTGAGGGTGGTGTCCTCCCCTACCCGCAGGGCTTCACAGCGGATGTAACCCGCCTGGTTCACGGTGGCGGCGGAGACCCGGTCTCCTGCCGCTTTATCCACGGGGATGCTCTCGCCGGTGAGGGCGGATTCATCCACGCTGCTCTGCCCCTCCAGAATGACGCCGTCCACAGGGATGCTCTCCCCGGGCCGGACGGCGAAAATATCGCCTTTTTTCAGCTCCTCCACGCTTATCTGCCGCTCCTGCCCGTTTTCCACGATGGTGGCGGTTTTGGGGGCCAGATCCATCAGGCCCCGGATGGCATCGGTGGTCTTGCCCTTGCTGCGGGCCTCCAGCATCTTGCCCACGGTGATCAGGGTCAGGATCATGGCGGCGGATTCAAAATAGAAGTCCATCATATAGCCCATGACGGCCTCCATATCTCCCCGCACCTGGGCCCCGGTCATGGCAAAGAGCGCATAGGTGCTGTAGACAAAGGCCGCGCCGGCCCCCAGGGCCACCAGGCTGTCCATATTGGGGGCACGATTCACCAGACCCTTGAAGCCGCTGATGAAAAACTTCTGGTTGATGACCATGATGATGCCGGTCAGCAGCAGCTGGGCAAGGCCCATGGCCACATGGTTATCCGTGAAGAAGGCCGGCAGGGGCCAGCCCCACATCATATGCCCCATGGACAGATACATCAGGACCAGCAAAAAGCCCAGGGATGTGAATAAGCGCCGTTTCAGCGCCGGGGTCTCCCGGTCCTTCAGCGGGTCCTCCTGGGGCTGTTCCCCGGTTTGGGCGGCGCCTTTCGCTCTGGCGCCGTAGCCGGCGGCCTCCACGGCCCGGATGATCTCCTCCCGGCTGGCGCTGCCCTCCACAGCCATGGAATTGGTCAGCAGGTTCACGGCGCAGCTCTCCACCCCCGGCAGGGCGGACACCGCCTTTTCCACCCGGGCAGAGCAGGCGGCACAGCTCATGCCCGTCACATGGTATTGTTCCATAAGCAAAAATCCTTTTACTTCATCAGTTTTTGCAGGGTATTGACCAGCTCGTCAATGGTCTCGTCCTTCCCGGCGCGGATGTCCTGGGCCACGCAGGTGCGGATATGTTCGGCCAACAGTTCCTTGCTGAAAGCGTTCAGCGCGGCAGCGGCAGCGGAGGCCTGCGTCAGAATGTCGATACAATAGGCGTCCTTCTCCACCATGCCCCGGATGCCCCGGATCTGCCCCTCGATGCGGCTGAGCCGGTTGATGAGGCTTCTGTACTCCTCCTCGCTCCGTTTTTTGGTGCGATTCTGACAGCAGTCACAGCCTTCCATTTTCTCTCCCCCTTCTTCATTATACCCTCAGCGTTTGGCTTTATAATATACCCCCCAGGGGTATATGTCAAGAGAAATCTGACAGCGCTCATGCAGGCCGGTTTGTTCCCGGATTTGGGCTTTGTTAACGATTCAGCGCATTTTTCCCTTCCTGTTTATACACTTTTCCCCAATTTGTATGGCAAAAGTGCCAAATTTTCCGCAGGAAAGCGATTGCTAATTGTGTAATGTTGTGCTATAATGTTAACGAATTCCAATGGGCATTTTCTATCGTAACGACCGGATGCGCGCCTGGGCGGCGGCATCTCCGTTAATAACTTGAACAAAAAATCAGAAAGGAAGATTTTATGGACGCAAAGTATCAGCCTCTATTTACTCCCTGGAAAATCGGCAATGTGGAAATAAAGAACCGCATCGTCCAGTGCTCCATGGGCGGCACTTCCCTCTTCGGCTGGCTGGAGCCGAACCACTTCGATAAGGAGGCCGCTTACTTCCTGCTCAACAGAGCACAGGACGGCGTGGGCCTGATCCTGCCCGGTATGCAGTGTGTCAGAGACCAGCTGGGTATCCCCGGCAGAAAATGGCTGTATCAGAACGACCAGATGTTCAAGCAGCTGAAGGAGTACATGGTGGAGTTCCACAAGACCGGGGCAAAGCTGTTCATCCAGCTGGCCGCCGGTATGGGCCGCTCCATGGCCATCAACGGCTGGATGACCACGCTGGCCAAGAACGACGTGCTCAACAAGCTGGCAAGCCCCATCGTGGACGTGCAGTACTGCTGCGCCTCCGCCTCCGCCACCCCCAACCGCTGGGCCGAGGACGTGACCTCCCGTCCCCTCACCGTGGCTGAGATTCAGGAGATGGTAGTTGCCTTCGGTAAGACCGCGAAGCGCCTGAGAGAGGCCGGCGTTGACGGCGTTGAAATCCACGCTGTTCACGAGGGCTATCTGCTGGACCAGTTCACCATGTCCAACTGGAACTACCGCACCGACCAGTACGGCGGCTCCTTCGAAAACCGCTTCCGCTTCCCGGTGGAAATCGTGCAGGAGATCAAGAAGCAGGCCGGTGCCGACTTCCCCGTCTCCCTGCGTTACTCCGTTGTCTCCAAGACCAAGGCCTGGGGCAAAGGCGCCATGCCTTATGAGACCGACTTTGAGGAGTGGGGCCGCGACATGGAGGAGTCCGAGCGTGCCGTCAAGTATCTGGGCGACGCCGGCTACGACATGTTCAACTGCGACAACGGCACCTACGACGCCTGGTACTGGGCACATCCGCCACAGTACATGCCGGATAACTGCAACCTGGAGTATGTAAAGCACATCAAGAAGTTCACCGATAAGCCCGTGGTCTGCGCAGGCCGTATGGATCCTGTGGTTGCCGCCCAGGAGATCGAGGCCGGCACCATCGACGCCGTGGCTATCGCCCGTCAGAACCTGGTTGACCATGAATGGGTCCACAAGATCATGGAAGGTCGCCAGGACGAGATCAAGCCCTGCATCCGCTGCCACAACGGCTGCTTCAACTTCTCCAAGGCCAAGGGCACTTCCAACATGCAGCGTCTGGATGACTCCCTGCATCTGGCCCGCTGCGCCCTGAACCCCACCACCATGCAGCACAACCGCTACAAGATCGTGCCCACCAAGAAGCCCAAGAAGGTGGCCATCATCGGCGGCGGCATCGGCGGCATGGAGTGCGCCCTGGTGCTGCTGCAGCGGGGTCACAAGCCCGTGATCTTTGAAAAGACCAATGAGCTGGGCGGCCTGTTCCTGACCGCTTCCGCCATGAGCTTCAAGGAGAACGACAAGGAGCTGCTGCGCTGGTACAAGAGAGAGATCGAGAAGGCCGGCGTGGAAGTCCACTACAACACTGAGGTCACCGATCTGGGCACCCTCCGCGGCTTCGACGACATCATCGTGGCTTCCGGCTCCGTCCCCAGAACCATGCCCATGATCCCCGGCTTTGAAAAGTGCATGACCTTCACCCAGCTGCTGAAGGACAAGGCTCCCGTAGGCGACAAGGTGCTGTTCATCGGCGGCGGCCAGTCCTCCTGCGAGGCGGCCTACGACCTGATTCTCCAGGGCAAGCACCCCATCATCGTGGAGTACGCCAACGACCTGGTCAACGCCCAGGCCACCTGCCTTGCCAACACCTCCTTCCTGCGTGACGCCATGGAGTACCATAAGGTGCCCGTGTATCTGGAGTCCACCGTCACCGCCATCCGGGACGGCTCCGTCACCGTGAAGAATGTCAAGACCGGCGACACCTTCGAGGTGGAGTGCGACAACGTGGTCAACGGCATCGGCTTTGTTCCCACCCCCGTGGGCGGCAAGACCAGCAAGGCCTACCGCGTGGGCGACTGCGTGGCCATCGGCAACCTGCGCACCGTTATCTGGCGCGCATGGGATGTCTGCATGAAGATCTGAGTCTTTTGCAAAACAACAGAAACAAGGCATAACATAAAAAGAACACCGGGGCCAATGCCCCGGTGTTCTTTTTATGCTGGTCAAAGGCTTCCCCTTGAGGGGAAGCTGGCAGCCGCAGGCTGACTGATGAGGTGGCAAGTAAAAACTGGGAAAAACAGATACTTCCGTCAAAAAAGAAGGATTTCCACCTCATCCGCCCAGTGTGCGCACTGGGCACCTTCCCCTCCAGGGGAAGGCTTGAGATAGCGTTCTCCTTCCTCGCAGCATGGTTTTTTGACTATGTGGTGGAATGAAGGAGCGGCAGCTCCTTTCGGTTTGCTGCCGCTCCCTTTTCTGTTTGGGATTATACGATTTCAGTCAGTCTTTGCTCAGAGCTCCAGCTGCTGGGCCTGGTCCGGCCGCCAGAAGAAGCCCCAATCCTTGAAGTGCCACAGCTCTGCGGTCTCCCGCGCGTCCATGGTGGCCGTCTCGCCCTTGGCGTACATATCGTCGATCTCTTCCTCGCTGTAGCCCAGGAAGGAGAGAATCTCACGGCTGTGCTCACCAAAGGTGGGGGCGGAGGCGACGATCTGGGCAGGATTCTTCTTGAACTTGTTGGTGATGCCCACGCCCTTCATATCGCCGAAGATGCTGTCTTTCCAGGTGGCAATGTCCTCGCGGGCGGCGAACTGGGCGCTCTTCTCAATGTCCGCAGGGCCGAAGGCCTTCTGGTTGGGGATGCCGGCCTTGTTCATGATGGCTTCCACCTCGTCCACGGTGCGCTCAGCGCAGAACTTGGTGATGGCGGCCTCAATGCGCTGGCCTCTGGGCAGGGACTTGAGGGAGCCGGTCATGCCGGCGGGGAAGTCGGGATCGGTGCCGTCACCGGGGGTGGGCAGTCCCACCAGGGGATAGCCCTTCTTGGTGTTGCCCGCGCCCACCATGCCGATGAAGATGGTGCCGCCGTCCTTGCAGTCATAGAAGGAGAAGCCCGCGGCCATGTCGCTTACGTTGCCGGTGCGGTACTTCACAGGCTCACCGGGGGCGGGATAGCCCTTGTTGAACCATTCTGCAGGGTAGCTGCCCAGCATACGGAACATGGTCTCATACTGGGAGATATCCACGCTGTCGCCCTTGCCGGTGGCCCGGGCATTGGTGAGAATGGCCAGGGCGCAGATGCAGGCATTGAAGGCGGTGGCATAGTCGGACAGGAAGGGGTTTACCTTCAGCGGAGGGGAGGTGGGGCTGGTGCCGTTCATGTACATGTAGCCGCCCATGGCCTGGCCGGATACGTCATAGGCTGCCTTATCCTTGTCAGGGCCATACTGGCCGTAGCCGGAGACGTGGACAATGGCCAGCTTCTCATTGATTTTCCACATATGCTCGTCGCTGAGGCCGCTCTTGGCATAGGCGCCGGGGCGGCCGGACTCGATCCAGATATCGGCCCAGGCGATCAGCTTTTCAAGCACCTGTTTGCCTCTCTTGGTGCGGGTGTTGAGGGTGAGGGAGTACATGTTGCGGTGATCCTGGGAATAGCCGTAGTTGCCGCGGGTCTGGCAGGGCATGGTGGGTGCTTCCACCTGGATGACCTGGGCGCCCATTTCCGCCATCATGCTGGCCGCATAGGGGCCGGCAATGTTGGTGCCCGTCATGAGGACCTTCACGCTGGAAAGTACGCCGAACTGTGGGAACTGGCCAAAGGGCAAATGATTGCCATAGTAATCTTTATAATGGGTAGACATACTGCAAGCTTCCTTTCAGATAGTAGTCTGTGTTACATATTCAGCCAGCCGGCATCCACCTTGATCTCCGCGCCGGAGATGTAGCGGGCCGCCACATCGTCCGCCAGGTAGGCGATGGCGTTGGCGCAGTCCTTCGCCTTGCCCATGATGGGCTTCTTCTCGCCGGGCTTGGTGATGGTGTGCATGGGGGCGGCGTTGCCGGCCCGCAGCTTCCACTCCAGAACGCCCAGGCCCAGTTCCTTGGAGGCCTTGTTGATATCCGTCTGGATGTTGGCCGGCTCGATGCAGTTGCAGCGGATGCCCCGCTCAAAGTAAGAAGCGGAAATGTTGCGGGTGATGCCCAGAACCGCGTGCTTGGTCATGACGTACATGGTGCCGCCCTTCAGGCCCCGGAGGGAGGCGGCGGAGGCCACGTTGACGATATTGGCGGGCGTGCCCTGCTCCAGGAAGATTTTCACCGCCCGCCGGCAGCAGAGGAACACAGCCTTCTGGTTGGTCTCATAGACCAGGTCGTACACTTCGTCATCGGTGAGATGCACGGGGAGCTGACCGTCCAGAACGCCGGCATTGTTCACCAGAATGTCCAGGTGACCGAACTCCTCCAGGCACTTGTCAAACATGGCCTCGATCTGGGCAGGGTCACGGACGTCGGTCTTTACCGGCAGGATGCGGCCGGGAGCGCCGGACTCTGCTACCTTATCCCGCAGCTCCTCCAGCCGGCTCATGCGGCGGGCCGCGGCGACGACCATCGCGCCCTCCTCTGCAAACAGCTTTGCCGTGGCCCGGCCAATGCCGGAGCTGGCGCCTGTTACGATGGCAACTTTCCCTTCAAAACGCATTTTTGTTTACTCCCTTCTTCTGGTGTTCTGTCGTTTAAAAATTTTTGTTCCTTTTCCCCGGTTCCAACCCGATCACAGCAGGGCCTGGTTGGTTACGGCGCGGCCGGCAATCCTGCCGAAGAACAGGGCGCCGCCAATGGAGGTGCCGCAGGTGGGATACTGGGTGCCGTACATGCCGGTGCCGGCAACCTCGCCGGCGGCGTACAGGTGGGGGATGACGCTGCCATCCGGCTTCATGACGCGGGCGGAGATATCCGTCTCAAGTCCGCCGAAGGTGACGGTGACGCAGGGGTGCAGCCGCAGCGCCGCAAACTTGGGCCCCTCAATGGGATGGAGGAACTCCGCAGGCTTGCCGAAGTCATCGTCATGGCCCTTGGCAACCATCTCACAGTAGCGGTCATAGGTGGCACGGAGCACCGCCGGGTCGCAGCCCATCTTCTGGGCCAGGCCCTCAATGCTGTCAGCGCAGGGGTCCTTGGACTTTTTGGCCACGGCGCTCTTATAGCCGAACTGCACGCCGCTGTAGGGCTCCTTGCCGCTGGTGATGTACCAGCCGCAGTTGCTGCCGCTTCTGGCGATGGCGTCGCTGACGGTGTACTGATAGCTCCACTCGTTCACAACGCGCTCGCCCCGGTCGTTCACGATCAGGCCGGACTCGTCGTTGATGCCGATGCCGCAGGTCAGGCTGGTATAAACCACCTGCACGGCAGGATGCTCATAGTTGAGGGCGCCGATCTTTTCCGCCGCCACAAGCCCGTCGCCCACGTTGCCCTTGGGGGTGTTGCTGAAATAGTTGGCTACCGGGTAGCGGGCCACCATCTCCTTGTTTCTGCCGTAGCCGCCGGTGGCCAGGATGACGCCCTTGCGGGCATACAGCGTCAGCTTCGCGCCGTTGGCCCGGGTGCAGACCACGCCGGTGACGGTTCCGTTCTCATCGGTGAGCAGGCTTTCCATGGCGGTGTTATAGATGATCTCGCCATGCAGGTCGTTCTCATAGTACAGGGTGAGGGGGGTGGAGATCTCGCCGCCCTGGCCGTTGGTCTGGCCGCCGCCGCCGGGAGAGTTATGTACGCGCCAGGGCTGCAGGCTGACGTGGATGGGCTCCACATTCAGCACATCGTAATGGGTCTTTAACACGCCGTCCTTTTCCACGGGAGCCGTCTCCGGCTTCCAGGGCTGGGCCAGCACTTCCTCCTTGTCGCCCAGGACGGTGGCTTCAATGGAGTTGAGCCATTCCAGGGTCTGGTTCAGGTGGTCGGTCAGATAGCGGTTTTTGGACTTGTCCATAAAATCGCCGTTGCGGTTGCCCACCTCCATCAGGTAATCATACACCATCTCCGGGCTGTCCATGAGGCCCTGCTTCTTCTGCCACTTGGTGCCTGCACCCAGCAGCTTGCCGCCGCTGCGGGCAGTGGAGCCGCCGGTGACCCCCTGCTTTTCAACGATGACGACTTCCGCCCCGGCAAGCTTTGCCTCAATGGCGGCGGCAAGCCCGCCGGCGCCGGCGCCGCAGACCACCACGTCAAGGGTTCTGACCTCGTCCTGATAGTCCGGGGCCTTGGGGCCGGGGGCGGCCTTGATCTCCGCCAGGGTCTCCTTGCTGGCGCCGGCAGCCTTCAGTGCGGCCGCAACCGCCTCCAGAATGGCGGCGGCCGTCAGGTCCGCGCCTACCACGGTGGGGATATTCAGAGACTGATACTCCACGATCAGTCCGGGGTACAGCTCCATGGGGGTCGTGTTCAGGCCCCAGCCGATGCCCCTGTATTCCTTGTGCTGGGTGATCTTCACCTGCTCGATGCGATCCTCAGACACGGTTACACTTGCGAAGAGCTTGCCGCCATAGCCGCGGCCGCTGCCCTCGTAAGTTCCGGGATTGAATTTTGCCATTTTACCATCCTCCTGTAATCATATTTCTGAGAAGATTTTCTTCCTTCCTTTGTGACATCGTAACAAAACCGCAAGGCACTGTTTGTGAAGTTTCCACAAATCATACAGTGTATAATTGTTACATGTTATAAATTAATACTAATTTATACCCTTGTCTGTTTTTTGTCTAATATTATTTTAATATCTTGACATAAGTACATCTTATGATAAAATTTGATTATTGAATCTTTAGACGAAGGAGAGCCGCTATGAGCATCCACCGTTTACCCGTTTTTATTGCCGCGGCAAGAAACCTGAACTTTACCAAGGCCGCCGAGGAGCTTTGCATTTCCCAAACCGCCATAAGCCAGCAGATCAAGCAGCTGGAGCAGGAGCTGGGCTTTGAATTGTTCGTCCGAAGCAAGCGGGGGGTACAGCTCACCCCGGCAGGCGAAGCCTTTTACCGGCGCTGCGAGAAGATCAGCACGCAATACAACAATGCCGTTGCGCTGGCGGAAAAAATCGCCTCGGGCCAGGAAACGGACCTGCGGATCGGCTATGTGGGAGCCTATGAGCTTTGGAGCATTGCCGATCAGGTGCGGGAGTACCACAAAAAATTCCCCCAGGCTGAGATCAGTTTTTCTTTGGGGAGCAACTCCAGCGTGATCAAGGACCTGGTCCTGGGGAAGCTGGATCTGGCTGTGCTGTGCAGCTTCGGTGTTGAGCTCAGTCCCGGGCTTGTGGGCAAGGTCACGTCCACGGAGCCCTGCATGCTGATGATCAGCGCAGAGCACCCCCTTGCCAAGCAGAAGGTCATCAGGGCCAGGGACCTGAAAGGGCTTCCCATCGTTGTGAACCGGGCGCAGGATAACCGGTCCTCCGCCAGCCAGATCGCCGGGATGTATTTCAACATGGGGCTGGGCAACAACAAGCGGATTTACGCGGATGACTTTTACAGCCTGACGCTGATCATTCGGTCCGGGCTGGGGATCAGCATTGTGCCGAGGAGCATGGCAAGATGGGGCCTGAACGGGGTGGTACTGCGCAGAATCCAGGGCTTTCACGCAAAGGCCCGGACGGTGATCATCTACTCCGAGGGCTGCCAGAACCCGGGGGTAACGGCCTTCACTTCCCTTTTCTGATGGCGCCTTCGCCGGAACGCTGAACAAACAAGCAAAACAGCCGCCCCCTGCATTTTGCAGGGGGCGGCTGTTTCATTCCGGCTCAGGTATTATGTACGTCGCAGAGCCAGGCACTCACCTTGGCCTTATCCACACCGATACCATCGGAGAGGAAAACGGCCAGCTCGTTCATGTTCAGGGTCTTCATGTGCTCAAAATTGGTGAAGCCCTTCTTGGCGTCGCCGCCAAAGTAACGGCCTTCCATGTAACCGCAATTGTAGCACATCTGCAGGTTGTACTTGCGGTGAGCGTCGGTAGACAGCTCGCTTCCGCAGCGGGGGCATTTCATATGCAGTCCTCCTTTTTGCTAATGTCAACATATTAACCCGCATCGGCAGTTTTTTCAAGTATTATTTATTATCTGTCAAAATTCCCTTCCGATTTTTCTCCCGCGGGAAAACAAAGAACCGCACAGCAAGCTGTGCGGCCCTTCGTTTGGGAGAAAAGAGAGGATTTATAGGAGTAGAAAAGTAGCAAATGAAGAGGGACCTCAACCGGCGGGAGTCAGCTTGGCCGGGCTGTCGGAGGTGGAATCCGGCTTCAGCTCGCCGAAAGTGATGCTGAGGGTCATGCTCTCGCCCGCGCGGTAAAGGGTGAGGTCCGCGGTGTCCCCGGCGGAGAAGTGCTTCACAGCGGTGCGCAGATCGTCATAGCTGCTGATCTCCGCGTCGCCAAGGCGGGTGATGATATCCCCGGGCTGTATGCCCGCCGCTTCGGCGCTGCTGCCGGCGTCCACCGAGTAGACATAGGCCCCGAGGGGCATGCCATAATACTGGCTGTACAGGGAATTGTAGCGCTCATCCAGCCGCACGCCCAGATAGGCCTTGCCGGTGACATATCCCTTGGTCACCAGGTCGTGGGCGATGCTGGAAGCATCGTTGATGGGGATGGCAAAGCCAATGCCTTCCACGCCGGTGTCACTGTATTTCGCGGTCACCACGCCAATCACTTCGCCCCTGGTATTATACACAGGGCCGCCGGAATTGCCGGAGTTGACAGCGGCGTCAATCTGGAACATGTTGATGGAATCCGTGCTTTCCCCGGTCTTGATGGCCCGGTCAAGGGCGCTGACGTGGCCGGTGCTCATGGAGAACTCCAGCTCGCCCAGGGGATTGCCCACGGCGTAGACTGTTTCGCCCACGCTGAGGCTGTCACTGTCGCCAAAGGCGGCAGCAGAGAGGTTTGCGGCATCTATTTTCAAAACGGCGATATCGTTGCTTTTCTCCACGCCGATGATGCTGGCGTTATAGCGGGTGCCGTCATGGAGGATCACCGTGACATCCTGCCCGCCGGTATAGGCGTACTCAATCACATGGTAGTTGGTGATGATGTAGCCGTTTTCGGAGACGATAAAGCCGGAACCGCTGACTGCGGAGGAGCTGGTCATGCCGAAGAAGTTGGTGTAGTTCACCTCGCTGGTGACGCCCACCACCTGTTGGCAGGCCATATCATACACGGCAGAGGCCGAAACCGTACCCTCTTCCCCGTCGGCCACGCCCACTGCCAGAGGACTGCCCTGGCCGATGGCGGCCTGGTTCTGCAGTTGGGAGACACTCTGTTCCAGGGCTTCCATACGGTCTGTCATCCGGGAGCCGACGAATGCCGCGCCGCCCAGGCCGCCCAGCAGGGCGCACACCAGGCAGAGACAAAGGGTCCTGGCAAAGGTCCCGACCCTGCGGCCGCTCTCTTTTGCAGTCTTGGGCTCTTTCGGTTCCCTGGCCGGTTTCTCATGGGGCGTATAGTACCTGGGGGGGACGGTGCTGTCTTCTTCCCGGACATAGTGGGCGTCGGAATAAATCTTCTGGGTATAACCGTTTTTGTAATGGTATTCCCCGTTCACCCTGTCCGTCTGGGCCTCGCCCGTCTTATAAGACGCATCCGTATTGATTACATCATTGTCTCCGGGCACGAACATCCACATGACCTCTTTGTTTGATAACTCCTGTTGACGTGTCTTACTATAACCCGTATTTATGACCTTGTAATGAACAAACCGGCAAGAATTTTTAAACATAGACTGAAGAATATTTTCCCGCAATGCAGACTTCCATACATTTCGCTTATTTCCCAACAGGATGTGACAGGCTTTTCCGCCGCCCTTGCATATACTTGAGGCACAACCAAGGGAGGTGCAACAATGAATATTAAACAGCTGTTGGCCCTGCTGGCGGCGCTGCTGCTGATCTATTCCCTGCCGGTGCAGGCCATGGCCGCGGACGCCGGCACCCAGGATGCCGGGGCGGAGAGCGCCGGTATGGACGAGGATACCGGGACGGAGCCGGATGAAGCGACAGGCAGTATCTTTGACCTGCTCAGCGGCAGCACGGTGACGCTGGAGCTGGACATGGCCGCCTATTATCTGGAAGAAATGGGCAGGGCTGCCGTGGCCGGCGACACCCAGGCCGGCCGGGAGGCGGAGCAATACCGCAACGAGATCATCGACCAGAACGGCAGCGGTGAGGTCAAGATCAGCTTTGACGACCTGTATCTGCTGGCAAAGCTGATCTGCGCGGAGGCGGGCAGCGACTGGCTCAGCGATGACTTCCGCCTTTGCGTGGGGGAGGTGGTGCTGAACCGGGTGGACTCCCCGGAATTTCCCGATAATATCTCTGACGTGGTATATCAAAAAGGGCAATACGCCAGCGCGGGCACGGCGGCCTTTGCCAGCCTGGTGCCCAGCCAGGCCTGTGTGGATGTGGCGCTGCGGCTGATGCAGGGTGAACGGAAAATGGCCCCCAGCGTGGTGTTCCAGTCCGACCACGAGCAGGGGGAGATCTTCTCCATGTACACGGACCGCCGCCTGGGCACCACCTTCTTCTGCGTCAGCCCCAATCAGGAGCTGTACCCCATCCCGGAGGACTGAAGGATAAAAGAAAACAGTCCGGCGTTTTGCTGCTTGCAAAACGCCGGACTGTTTTCTTGTTCAAATCAATAGATATCGTCCACCACTCTGGTGGGGGGCGTCTCCAGGATCTCCGGGTGCTGGAAGAGGTAACGGTAGGCCTGGAGGAACTGGGCGTAATAGTGGCCGTCCACGGTGCGCTCATCCATGACCATCTTGCAGTCCACATACTTCCGGTCCACCATGTTGCCGTGCCGGTCCAGCTCATAGGCGTGCCGCTTGGCGCCGAAAGCGATGAACACAGGCAGGGTGCCGAAGTTATAGATGTGGTGATAGATGGGCCCGATGCGGAGAGAGCCAAGGTCCGTGATGATCATGGAACCGTGGAAGGGGCTGGCATCCGTCAGCGCTTCCGGCAGCCAGCCGAAATAGTCCAGCATCCGCAGCACGGCAATGGCAAAGCGCAGCAGGAAGCGGGGCAGGCGGCACAGCGCCTCAGCCACTTCCTCGGTATTGTTATTACCGTCGGACGCCTTGATCTCCTCGATCTTCTCGTTCATCTTCCGATAGACATCAAAGATGGTGTCCGTAGGTTCAAAATAGACCTTGATGGTGGTCTCGCTGGCATCCAGTGTCAGGCTGCGCTTAACCGTCATGACAACGGCGATCTGATCGGCGGCGTAGATACGGCGGCCGGCCACGAAGCGGTTGACGCCGGGCAGCATGGATACGCAGCGGACATAGGCCGCAATCAGGAAATGGAGGATGCCGATGCCTTTATAGCCATCCACGCGCAGGCGGCGGAGAGTCCGATCCACAGCGGAGACCTCAAAGCTCTCCTCATACTGGTTGCAGCCGTCATTGCGGGTGGGCATGATGTAGGGCATGAACTTGTTGAAAGCCGGCAGAGAGCGGACAAGCCGACCGTCCTTTCTGTCGCCAAAGCGGCGCTTATATGTACTCATAGTGTTTCCCGCCTTTGATTATTTGAAATATTTTAAGTATCCGGTTTGCATCGACATTATACAGGTTATCGCCGCAGATTACAAGTAAAATATAGAATATTTGTTAATTTTTCCGCAGAAATTAAGAATTGTTTCCCCCATAAATCTAGACATTTTATGTCTCTCTGTACGAAAACAGGCCGGCAGGTACAGGCTTAAATGAAGAAACTGCCGCCGCTGCCGAAGAACCAGAGGAAGTAAAGTCCCACCATCAGGTGCCCCAGCAGAAGACCCAGGCCCACCAGGCACTTGAAAATATCCAGGGGCTTTTTCAGCTTCACCTCCTGCAGCATGCGGATCAGCAGGCCGATAGACAGGGCAAACAGCGACGGGTACAGGGCCAGACCACCCCAGTCGAAGTTGCCGTGATTGGCCCGGTAGCCGGTCTCCACCAGGACGGTGGCCTCCAGCAGGGCAACCGCCTCCACCGCCAGGAAGAGGCCGATCCGGCGGCGCTCCTTCTCCCGCAGGCCCTGGAGCGCCAGCGTGTACACCGGCAGCAGCAATGAGCGCAGGTACATCACCAGCACCGCCACCAGCTCTGTCCCCCAGACCAAGCGCAGGGCTATGCCGGAGGCATCCTCTGCGCTTTCATCCAATTCCCGCATCATCTCTGTTGCCGATTGCGCAAAGTCGTTGCTGAACAGCACCAGATACTGCCAGATGCAGAGGAAGCCGGCAGGCAGCACGGCGCAGCCCAGCAGGAACTCATTCTTAAAATACTTGCCCTTGTATCGGATCAGGTCCCACAGCAGCAGCACCGCCAGCACAGGGAGAAAGGCGAAGGCAAAATTGGGCTTGAAGGCCGTCACCACCGTAAAGCTGACCGCAAAGCCCCACCAGTCCTTCCGGGGGATGGCGCCGTGCCGGGCTGACCAGCAGCGGAAGAAGCAGATATAGCTGACCGGGATCAGGGTCCGGCTGAAGAGCACAGTCATATTATGGTACAGATTGCCGTTATAGGCGTTCAGGTAGACGCCCATCTGATAGCCGGGGATGAGCCAGGGGCCGCAGAGGGCCGCCAGCTCCGCCGCCAGCAGAGCCTCCAGCCGGCTGAGCTGGGGCAGCAGGAAGCGGACAAGCATGGCCACGGTGAACAGCCCCAGCAGGTTATTGACCGTCAGGCTCAGGGCCAGGGCACGCTGGGCAAAGGCCTCGCCCCCCAGATAGAACAACTGGATCAGCAGGCTGCTGAGGCCATAGTCGTTATGGCCCAGGGCCAGCTCAATATGCAGGGGCACATCAGAAAAGATCACCCCGGTGCAGGCGCCCAGGAACACCTTCCACCATTTATAGCAGAGAAACACCGCCAGCACCAGGCAGAACGCGGCCAGGGGCAGACTGATCCTCTTTTCATTTTTGAGCCTGTTCATAGGCACTTGCTCTCCTTCATCCGGAATAGTCTGATTATAGCATACAAGCAAACAAACCACAAGCGCCGGGTTTGAAGCCCAGCGCTTGTGGTTTGTTCTGTTATTTTCTGTTCTTCCGCTGCACGGTGTACACATAGGCGCCAAGGCCTACCAGGGCCAGCAGGGCCAGCACCAGGACAATCTGGAGGACAGCGCTGCCGACGCTGGTCTCATGGGACTGGTGGCTGCCGGAATGGGGCGTTGCGGATGGGCTGGGGTTGGCGGAGGCCTCCGGCCCGGCGGTGGCAGTGGGCGCAGGCGTGACGGTGGGCGCCGGGGTGGGGGTGGCCCGCTCCGCCACGGTGACCTCAAAGCTGGTGCTCTGGGCGCCGTAAATCACCTTTATGGTCTGCCGGCCGGCACTGCTCAGCACCACAGGGGTACAGGAAAAGCCCTCCGTCACGTCCTTCACCTGCTTATTGGTGACCACCCGCACCACAAGGCCGGTGGTGTCCAGCCGGTCTCCCACAGTATAGCTGGTCTTGGTGGGGAGACTGGCAACGGAGATGCTCTGCACTTCTTCCCTGGCGGCCTCCACCTCCACGGTGAAGGTGCAGCTCTTGTTCTCATAGCGGACGGTGATGGTCTGGGTGCCGGGGGTGCTGAGGGTGGCGGGGGAGCACTCCAGCCCGCCGGTAACGTCATAATAGCCCTGGTCGGTATAGACCCGGACGGAGAGGCCGTCGGTCACCAGCCGGTCCCCTTCCTTATACTGGGTCTTGTTGGGCAGGGTCAGCACGCCGATGCCCTCAATCACCGGGGCCTTGGCCGCTTCCACCCTGACGGCGATGGGGGCGGAGATGACGGTGTTGCTGCCGTAGGCCGTGGTGTTGGTAACGGCGCAGAAATAGTAATAGGTGCCCTCGCTGCCGGTGTCAGCCCAATAGTTAATGCCGGTGGCGGTGACGATCATGCTGCCGCTCATGTTGGTGCCGTCCAGACTGCGGTACCACTGATAGCTGAGGCTGCCCCCATCCGGCGACTGGGCCGTGACGGAGATGATGGCAGTGTCACCCACGCTGCAGGTGATATCGGCGCAGGAGTAGACCAGGGGCGCGGCAGCCCCATAGCCGGGGTCCGGCTGCGGGTCCAGCGCCAGGGCCCAGGCCCCTGGGCAAAGCGCCAGCACCAGCAGCAGCGCCAGCGCAAGGGAGATTGCAGTTTTTCTCATTTTCATTCATGTCCTTTCTCAACTAAGGTAGTAATACCATATCCGCAAAGCCTTGTCAACTGTTGTGAAACGGCGGATTGTGTGGTAGAATATAGAAAACATCGGAACAAAATTGCAGCAAGAAGGAGGTTTCCCCATGGCTTTTTCACCCTGGTACAAGGAGATGGCCGTCTATCAGATCTGGCCCCGCAGCTTCTGCGACGGCAATGGTGACGGCATCGGCGATCTCTGGGGCGTTCTCAGCAAGCTGGATTACATCAAAAGTCTGAACGTGGACGCCATCTGGTTCTCCCCGCTCTATCCCTCCCCCAACGCGGATTACGGTTACGACATCTCCGATTACAAGTCCATCCACCCCGACTACGGCAACCTGGAGGTGTTCCGGCAGGTGCTGGACGGGGCCCATCAGCGGGGGATGAAGGTGTTCATGGACCTGGTGGTGAACCACACGTCTGACGAGCACCCCTGGTTCCTGGAGAGCCGCAAGGGCAAAGATAACCCTTACCACGACTATTACTACTGGCGGCCCGGAAAGAAAAGCCGCCGGGGCAAGCGCCTGCCGCCCAACAACTGGACCAGTATGTTCGAGGGGGGCGCCTGGGAGTATGATGAGAACTTAGACGAATATTATCTGCATTTGTTCGCCAAAAAGCAGCCGGATCTGAACATGGCCAACCCCAAGGTCCGCCAGGAAGTGAAGGACATTCTCCGTTTCTGGCTGGATTTGGGGGTGGACGGCTTCCGGGAGGACGTGATCACCTACATCGCCAAAACCCCGGAGCTGCCCAGCACCTATCCCAAGCTGCCCATGTCCAACGGCATGAAGCATTTCTCCAACCTGCCGGCAGTCCACGACTACCTGCGGGAGTTCCGGGACGATGTGCTGCGCCACTACGACTGCTTCACCGTGGGCGAAAGTCCCCTGACCTCCGCGGAGGACTGCCTGCAATACATCGATGAGAAGGGCGACAAGGTGCTGGACGAGATGATCGCCTTCTCCCATATGTCGGCGGACTGCCTGCTGGTGGATATATTGCAGCGGCCCTTTGACCTGCGCTCCATGAAGCGGGCCTTTTCCCAGTGGCAGGAGAAGCTTGCCGGCCGGGCCTGGAACTGCCTGTATATCGAGAACCACGACCATCCCCGCATCATCAGCCGCTACGGAAGCGAGGACTACCCGGTGGAGAGCGGGAAGATGCTGGCCGCCATGTACATTCTCCAGCGGGGCACCCCCTTTGTCTACCAGGGGCAGGAGATCGGCATGACCAATATCTGCCTGCCGGAGCTTTCCATGTACAAGGACGTGGCAAGCCACAACAATTACCGGGTGGCCAGCAAGCTCTTCGGCAAAAAGAAGGCCATGGAGCTGCTGAAGGTGTCCAGCCGGGAGAACGCCCGCACCCCGGTGCAGTGGTCGGCGGAGAAAAACGCCGGCTTTACCACCGGCAGCCCCTGGTTCAGCGTGAACCCCAACTACACCCGGGTCAATGTGGCCGCCCAGGAGGAGGACCCGGACTCCCTGCTGAACTTCTACCGGGCGCTGCTGGCCTATCGGAAGCAGGAACCGCTGGTGCTCTGGGGCGATTATAAAGAGCATTTCCCCAGGGATAAAAACTTCTATGTATATGAGCGCAGCTATCAGGGGCGGAAGCTGCTGGTGATCTGTTATTTCGGTTCCCGGCCCCGCGCCTTCACCGCCCCGGCGGGCATGGCCCTTTCCCGGGGGAAGCTGGTCTTTGCCAACTATAAGGACGCGCCTCTCGCCGGCGGGGGCTTTACCGCCCGGCCCTGGGAGCTGCGGGTATATGAGCTGTAAAGGATAGAGAAACGGATGAAAACAGTACACGAAAAGGCATATGCCAAGCTGAATATCTCCCTGGATGTGGGGAAGCGACGGGAGGACGGCTTCCACGAGATGACCATGGTGATGCAGAGCATCTCCCTGGCGGACGCGGTCACCGTTACCCTCAACGACACGGGGAAGGTGCGGGCCAAAACCAGCCTGCCCTTCATCCCCGGGGATGAGCGGAACCTGGCGGTGAAGGCGGCCCTGTGCTATCTGGAGGCCATCGGCCGGCAGGGCCAGGGGGCACTGATCGAGATTCAAAAGGCGGTGCCGGTGGGCGCGGGGATGGGCGGCGGTTCCTCCGACGCGGCGGCAGTGCTTCGGGCGATGAACCGTCTGTTTGACCACGCGCTGAGTACCGGGGAGCTGGAGAAGCTCTCCTGCTCCGTAGGCTCTGATGTGGCCTTCTGCGTGGCGGGAGGCACGGCCCTGGCCACCGGCCGCGGGGAGAAGCTGGAGGCTCTCCCCGCCCTGCCGGGCTGCGCCTTTGTGGTGTGTAAGCCGGAGTTCTCCATCTCTACGCCGGAGCTGTTCCGCAAGCTGGATCAGATGCCTCTGCGCCGCCACCCGGACACCGCCGGGCTGACGGCAGCCATCCGGGAGGGGCAGCTGGGCCAGGTGTGCCGCCGGATGTACAACGTGTTTGAGGACGTGGACGACCGGCGGATGCGCACCGTGGCGGACATCAAAAGCCGCCTGCTGGACGCGGGGGCTCTGGGCGCCGTCATGACCGGCACCGGCTCCGCCGTATTCGGGGTGTTCGCCCCGGGGCAGGCGTTGGAAGGGGTCTGCGCCCCGCTGCGGCGGGAATACGGCTTTTGCGAGAGCGCGGTATGCGTGGGCAGGCTGGAAGATTGACTTGCAATCTGAACCGGCCTGTGCTAGAATAAGCCCGCTTAGCGGCAGACAGTTCGAAACCATCCTGTCTATAAACAAAACTAGGGACGAAAACAAATACGAAAAGGATTTGTGGGCGTGTCTTGTTTTAGGCACGCCCTTTTTGTCTGGAGGTGACGAAAATGGATATGAAAAATTGGAGCAAGACCCAGAAGCTGTGCTTTTCCGGGGCCGTGATGGCCATCTACATCGTGCTGATGCTGCTGACCCAGAGCTTTGCTTTCGGCCAGTTCCAGGTGCGGATTGCAACCGCCGTCTATGCTGTGGCATATCTGTTTCCGTTCCTGGTGGTGCCGCTGGGCCTGGCGAACCTGCTGTCCAACCTGCTGATGGGCGGCCTGGGGGTTTTTGACATTGTGGGCGGCGGGCTGGTGGGCCTGCTGACCGCCGGCTGCTGCGCCATGCTGGGCAGGCACAGGGCAAAGCAGTACTGGGTGATTTTACCCATCACGCTGATCCCGGCGCTGGGGGTGTCCTCCTGGTTAAGCTGGCTGCTGGGTGTGCCATACTATATTATGGCGGGCAGCCTGCTGGTAGGGCAAATTATCTCAGGCATTGTTGGGGCGCTGCTGCTGCGGGCCCTGTGGAAAATTGGGAAGTTTGAATAAAGGATAAGGAGACAAAAGACATGAGCGGAAGAAACTCTGCCGAGGCCGAGGGCCTCTCCCTGCTGGGAAACAAGAAAACCGTCTATAAAAGCGACTATGCCCCCGAGGTGCTGGAGACCTTCCAGAATAAGCACCCGGAGAACGACTACTTTGTGAAGTTCAACTGCCCGGAGTTTACCAGTCTCTGCCCCATCACCGGTCAGCCGGACTTTGCCACCATCTACATCTCCTACGTCCCCTCCGAGCGGATGGTGGAGAGCAAGAGCCTGAAGCTGTATCTCTACAGCTTCCGCAACCACGGGGATTTCCACGAGGACTGCATGAACATCATCATGAAGGACCTCATTAAATTGATGGACCCCAAATACATCGAGGTCTGGGGCAAGTTCACCCCCCGGGGCGGTCTGTCCATCGACCCCTACTGCAACTACGGCAAGCCCGGCACCCGCTGGGAGGAGGTGGCCTGGCAGCGGCTGAGCCAGCACGACCTGTACCCGGAAAAGGTGGACAACCGATAAAGGCCATAGGCTCCCCTTTTCAAGGAGAATTGGCCATAAAAAACCGCTGCACCCTTGGCTCCCCTTCCCAAGGGGAGCTGCCGGCGAAGCCGGCTGAGAGATTCGTTCCCCACCACACCACATCAGAACCGTAAGGGCGAGCCTGGGACTGCTTCCCCCTGGCTCCCTCTGACGAGGGAGCTGTCAGCGAAGCTGACTGAGGGAGAGATACTTGAAAGGCAGGTCAGTTGGGCCTATAAATTCTCTCCCTCCGTCAAAAATCAAAGATTTTTGCCACCTCCCTCGTCAGAGGGAGGCTTGAAATAGGCCCCTCCAGAAGGGCAAGCCTTCTGTTTAAGATATGAAAAAACCGTCTATGCTATGTGTATCTTACATAGCAAGGCGGTTTTACTTATGTTCAAAGGGAAAACGGATCCACTGAAACTTTGGGAATCTGCGCTGCTGGTCGCCCTGTCGGTGACGCTGTGCCTGGGAGCCTGGGCCCAGGGGCGTCAGAGCGCCATCAGCAGCAAGCTGGTGCGGCTGCATGTGATTGCCGTGTCCGATGCACAGGAGGAGCAGGCGCTGAAGCTGCGGGTGCGGGACGCGGTGCTGGAATATCTCTCCCCCCGGCTCATCGGAGCTTCCGACAGCGATCAGGCCCGGGCCATCCTCCGGGAGGAGCTGGCGGGCATCCAACTGGCCGCCGAGAGCGCCGCGGAGGGGCGGCCCGTCACGGTGGCCCTGAGCCGGGAGCGCTACCCCACCAAGAGCTATGAGGGCTTCACCCTGCCGGCGGGGAAATACGACTCTCTCCGGGTCACCCTGGGAGAGGGCAAAGGGCACAACTGGTGGTGCATCGTGTTCCCGCCGGTGTGCCTCTCCGCCAGTCAGAGCGACACGGTGGAGCAGCAGCTGGGAGAGGAGGACTTCCGCCTCATCAGCGAAGGCGATGGCTATGCCCTGCGCTTCCGGGCCCTGGAGCTTTGGGGAGAGCTGATAGGCTGACGCTTGCGCGACGGGGCAGGCCGGTGTATAATGCATCCTGTGTATAACAGAAACAAGGAACGCAGGAGGTCTGAACATGAAGCTTTACAATATCACGGTGGGCAATGAGACCCATCTGGCCCTGATGACGGAGCGTGGCCTGGTAGACGCCACCGCCGCCGGCTACACCGGCAGCATGGAAGCGCTGATCGCCGGGGGCTGCCGCTGCGCCCTGGAGAAGCTGGCAGCGGATGAGAAGCTGCCGGTGGTGGAAGCCCCGGTGTTTGCCAATGTGGTGAACCGGGTGGGCAAGCTGGTCTGCGTGGGGCTGAACTACCGCAGCCACGCCGCCGGGATCAACATGAAGGTGCCGGAGTACCCGGTGCTGTTTTCCAAGTTTGACAATGCCCTGGCCCCCTGCGGCGCCGATGTGGTCCTGCCCCCCTGGGAGAGCAGCTATGACTACGAGGCGGAGCTGGTGATCGTCATGGGCAAGGAGACCTGGAACGTCAGTGCGGAGGAAGCCATGGACCATGTGTTCGGCTACACCTGCGGCAACGACTTCTCCCTGCGGGACGCCCAGATGCGCAGCGGCCAGTGGCTCATCGGCAAGACCCTGCCCGGCTTCGGCCCCTGCGGCCCCTGCATCGTCACCGCCGACGAATACGACCCGGCGGCGCCCAAGCGCATCCGCAGCTATGTGAACGGCCAGCTGCGGCAGGACGGCAGCACGGCGGATATGATCTTCTCCTGCGCGCAGATCATCAGCTACGCCTCCCGGTACATCAAGCTCTGCCCCGGCGACCTGATCTTCACCGGCACCCCCAGCGGCGTGGCCCTGGAAGGACAGGAGAAGCACTGGCTCAAGCCCGGCGACGTGGTGGATATCGAGATCGAGGGCATCGGCCGCCTGACCAACCGGCTGGTATAAAATGTGACCCGGAAACCATAAAACAGCTCCCCCGTTATGAAGCGGGGGAGCTGTTTTCCTATGGAGCAATCTTTATTCCGGCAGGAACACCGTGAAGGTGCTGCCCTGGTCCAGCCGGCTTTCCACACGGACGCTGCCGCCGTGGAACTGGGCGATCTCCTTCACCATGGCAAGGCCCAGGCCGCTGCCCCCGTCCTCCCCGTGGGAGGCGTCGGCCTGCCAGAAGCGCTGCCACACCTTGTCCAGATTCTCCGGGGCGATGCCGATGCCGTCGTCGGTGACGCTCAATTCCGCGCCGTCAGCGGTTTTTTTCAGCCGCAGGCAGATATGGCCCCCCTCCTTGCCGTATTTATAAGCGTTTTGCAGCAGGTTGTGCACCACCCGGGAGATCAGGGCCGCGTTGAACCTGAGCTGGATCCCCGGCTGGATCTCCGTACGGCGGGTGATGCCCCGGTCGTTCTCCGGCACGAATTCGCCGCTGCACATCTCCACAAAGGCGCTGAGGTCCCCGGCGCGCATGGGATAACGGTCGGTGCCGTGATGCATGCGGGTCAGGCCCAGCAGCTGCTGCACCAGCTCGGACATGTGCTTGGCCTGCTCCTCGATCACGGCAACAGAAGCCAGAAAGTCCTCCTTGGTCTCGTCCTTCCGCCGGGAGCGGTCACACTGGGCCAGGATGATGGTGATGGGAGTGCGCAGCTCGTGAGAGGCGTCGGAGACGAAGCGGCTCTCCGCCGTGAAGGACTGCTCCAGCCGCTCAAACATGCGGTCAAAGACCCGGCCCAGGTGTCTCAACTCCTTGGGCCCGTGCTTCAGGGCCAGCCGGTGGCTCAAATCGCCGCCGTCAGAGATGTCGTTGGCGGTGCCGATCATTTTCTCCATGGGGCGGAAGGACAGCCAGGCAATCAGCCAGCCGCCCCCCACCGCGATCAGCAGCAGGCCGGGCACGATACTGAGTGTCAGAATCAGGATGGTGTGCATCAGGCCGGAGCGGTCCGTGGCGGAGACTACGCCCCGAATCCAAAGGCCGGTGACCTCCATGTCCACATAGCTGTCATAGACCAGGTACTCCTGGCCCTCCACCATGTGGCTGCGGATCACGTTGGCCTCCATGGGCAGGTCAATGGCAACCCCCTCCGGCATGGCGCCCAGGTACAGCTCCCCTTCGGGGCTGTAGAAATTGCAGTAGACCCCCCGCTTGTAGGCGTCCAGATCGTCCCACTCAAAGCGGCCATGGTCAAACTCCACATTGTCCGCGTTGGAGAGCACCTCCTTCACCAGACGGCCCGCCGGGTCGTCGGTGATGGCGTTGGCGTTGATGACCAGGACAAAGACCAGCACCAGGGCCGCCATCAGCAGCACCATCAGGGTAAACCACAAGGTCATGCGCATTTTCAGTGACAGCATGGCCCCACCTCAACTTTCTTTCAGCACCCAGCCGGTGCCCCAGACGGTATGGATCAGCTTTTTGGAGAAGCCGGTGTCCATCTTCTTGCGCAGGTAACCCACATACACGTCCACCACGTTGGTGCCGCCCTCATAGTCATAGTTCCAGAGGTTGTTCTCGATCATCTCACGGGACAAGACCACGCCCTTGTTGCGCATCATATATTCCAGCAGGGAGAACTCCTTGGCCGTCAGCTCGATGTTCTTCCCTGCCCGGGTGACGGTCTTGGTGTTGCTGTCCAGGCTCAGGTCCGCAATGGTGTAGACATTGGAGCGGTTGCCGGTGTACTTCCGGGTCATGACCCGCACCACCGCCATCAGCTCCTGAAAGTCAAAGGGCTTGGTCAGGTAATAGTCTCCGCCGCTCTCCAGCCCCTCCACCCGGTCGGCCACCGCGTCACGGGCGGTGAGGAACAGGACAGGGGTGTTATTCCCCTCGCTCCGCAGCCGGCGCACCACCTCCAGACCGTTCATCTTCGGCATCATGATGTCCAGGATGATCACGTCATAGTCGGCACAGGCCAGATACTCCAGGGCCTCCACGCCGTTATAGCAGCTGTCCACGCTGTAGCCCTCATCCTCCACAGCCTCGCTGATGATGCGGTTCAGGTGCTTTTCATCTTCCACTACCAGGATACGCATTTTGCCGCCTCCTCTCAGGTTCTTTCCTATTTTATCATAGCTGTAAAGATTAAAAAAAGTATTAAAACCGGACTGGCAGTTCTCATTCTTTTCTTAGAATACCACAATATAATGCAGACATAAAGTTCAAACTTGAAGGAGGTTTCAAAATGAAAAAAGCATCCAAGACCGTTCTGATCGTCCTTGTGGTACTGCTGGTCGTCGGCGCTGCCATCGGCGGGTATTTCATCTACCGCCACAACAGCACGTACATCGGCAGGGACGCCGCCTTGCAGATTGCCCTCAGCGACGCCGGGGTCTCCCCCGCCGCCATACGGGAGAAAGATGTGGAGTTTGAACGCAGCCGGAACGGCGCCTGGTACGACATTGATTTTGAAACCGCCGGCATGGAGTATTCCTATTCCCTGGATGCCGCCACCGGGGAGATTCTCTATCGTTATTCCGAGCCGGAGCACGGCTGAACCGGCCCGGAACCATATATCTTTCCCTCTTCCGTTCTCTCACAAAGCAGAACGCCGCCGGATGTTCCGGCGGCGTTTTGTCGTTTGTTATTCTTCTGTTTCTGCCGGGTCCACCTGTACCAGGACCTTGCCCACCCGGCGGCCGTCCACCATGCTGAGCACGGTGACGGTCATGTTCTCGTGGCGGAAGCTGTCCCCCACCCGGGGGAAGCCGCCGAACATCTCCAGCGTCCAGCCGCCCACGGTGCTGCTCTCGGCCTCGAAGTCGTCCTCGTTGATGCCCAGGGTCTCCAGGAAGTCGGCCAGGAGCATGCTGCCCTCCAGCTCATACTCGCCCTCGCCCCGGCAGACCATCTCCTGCTCCACGGTGTCCGTCTCGTCCCAGATGTCGCCCACGATCTGCTCCAGCACATCCTCCATGCTCAGCACGCCCAGGGTGCCGCCGTACTCGTCGGTAACCACGGCCAGGTGCTGCTTGGCGCGGCGCAGCTGGTTCAGCACGGCGGGCAGCTTCATGGTTTTATACACATAGCAGGGGGGCATCAGCAGCTTGCGGATATCCACCCGGTCCCCATCGCTGAGGGCTTTCAGGAAGTGGTTCAGGTACAGCACACCGATGATGTTATCGATGCTGTCCTCATACACCGGCAGGCGGGAATAGGGCGCCTCCTCGATGACGGCGAGGATATCGTCCCAATCGTCGTCAATATCCACGGCGCAGACATCCACCCGGGCGGTCATGACCTCCAGGGCGGAGACATCGGCAAAGTCAATGGCGGCCTGCAGCAGCTCGGACTGGTCCTCGTCCAGCACATCCTCCACCTCGGCGGTTTCAATGATGGACTGCAGCTCCTCCACCGCTTCCTCCGGGCTGCCTGCATCCTGCTCCGGCAGCTTGCAGGTGATCAGGTGGATCAGCTTCACCACCAGCCAGATCAGGGGCCAGAGCACCACCATCATGAAGCGCACCGGCCTTGCGTGGCGCAGAGCCACGGTGTTGGGGTTCTTCTTGGTGCTGATCTTGGGGATGGTCTCCCCAAAGATAATGACCAGGATGGTGAGGATCAAGGTGGCAAGCCAGGCGTATTCCTCGCCCCCGGTGATCAGGATCACCAGCACGGAGGCCAGAGACGAGGCCCCGATGTTGGCCAGATTATTGCCGATGAGGATGGCGCTGAGGGCGTCATCAAAGCGCTCCGTGATCAGAAGGGCCAGGGAAGCCCGCTTGGAGCCGTCGTCCTTCATGCCCTCCAGCCGGATGGTGTTGCAGGAGGAATAGGCCATCTCGGAGGAAGAACAGAAGGCGCTGAGGGCAATGCACACGGCAATGCCCGCGATAATCAGATAGAGATTCATTCGGCCTGACCCCCTTCCTCCGTCTCGGGGAGCAAAGCCACTTTCAGCTTCAAAATGCGGTTATGGGTCATGCTGGCCACGGTGACCTGAACCCGGTGGTACCGGAAGCTGTCCCCCACCTTGGGGATGGCGGAAAACTGCTCATAGGCCCACTCGCCCATGAGGGTGTTCACCAGCTCCTCGTCCCCCTCCGGGTCCTCAAAGCCCAGCTGTTCAAACACGTCGCTGACCGATTCGTCGGCGCCCACCATGTAAACACCGTCGCCCAGTTCCACAAAGCTCTCTTCCACCACGTCGTCCTCATCCCAGATTTCGCCAACCAGCTCCTCCAGAATGTCCTCCACGGTGACGATGCCCAGGGTGCCGCCGTAGTTATCGGTGACCACGGCCATGTTCAGCTTCCGCTTGGACATGACGGGCAGCAGCTCGTCAATATTGGTGCTCTGGTGGATGAAAAAGACCTCATCCAGCAGGGGGCGCAGGTCCAGGTTGTTGCCCAGGCGCAGATAGGCCTTGATGAACTTGCGGATCTGCAAGACGCCGATGATGTTGTCAATGCTGCCCTCATACACCGGCAGCCGGCTGTGATTGGTGGTTTTAATGACAGCCAGGATGCTTTCCAGGCTGCTGCTGATATCCACCGCCACCAGGTCCACCCGGGGGGTCAGCACACTTTCCACCGTCACCTCCCCAAACTGGAGGGCGGAGGAGATCAGTTCCCCCTGCTGCTCATCCAGGCTGCCTTCCTCGGTCATGTCCTCGATGATGTCATACAGCTCATCCTCCGTGAAGGACACCGGGGTCTCATCCGGGGTCAGCTTTGCCGCGGACTGGCCAATCCAGGTCAGCAGGGCGGAAAGGGGGGTGAAAACCTTCATCAGAAACTGCAGCACCGGCCCGGTGGCCAGAGCCAGCGGCTCACTGTACTTCTTGGCGATGCTTTTGGGGAGCATTTCCCCGGCGAAAAAGACCACGATCGTGGTGACAATGGTGCTGATTGACACCGCGCTCAGGCCCCACATTTTTGTTACCGCAACGGTGACGATGGAGGCCGTGGCGATATGTACAATATTGGTACAGATCAGCAAGGTGCTTATGGCCTTATCAAAGTCATCCAGAATTAACAGCGCTGTTTTTGCCCTGGCGTCCCCCCGCTCTGCCGCCGCCTTCACGCGGCTCTTGGGGCAGGAGGCATAGGCTGTTTCCGCCACGGCGAAAAAGGCCGCGCAGAAAAGCAGCAAAACTGCAAGTATCCAGGGCAATCGACTGCCATCATCCATGTTAGGATATCCATCTCCTTCATTACAAATTATTGTTCAGTATAGCATATCATTTTTTCAGCGTCAATATTCCTACCCTTTTTGTTACAATGCGGCAATATTTTGCGGCTTTTTCTCCGGTCAGGTTTTCTCCCCCGGACCTGATCAGGTCCGGGAGGAGAGACTGTCAAAGGCCCATAGAGTGAGGAAGAAGAACGCTTTTTCAAGCCTTCCCCTTGAGGGGAAGGTGCCCAGTGCGCACACTGGGCGGATGAGGTGGAAAGCCTGCGTTTTTGCCGGAAGCGGCAAGGTTGCACCCGTAGGGGCGGCCATTGGCCGTCCGCCTGTTGGGTCCGGCTGTATTTCGCGGACGAGCGATGCTCGCCCCTACGGCAGCAGCAACGCTTTACCTTCCGTAGGGAGCGATGCCCATATTGCCCCGCCCACCTCATCAGTTGTCTGCTGGTGCAGCATGAAAACATACTTTTTTGACAAGCTGTCCTCCCGGACCTGATCAGGTCCGGGAGGAAAAAATCAGATATCGATGCGGTATTGCTTGCCGGTGTCGGCGTTGACGTAAATTCTCAGGCTTCGGTCCTGGTCATCCAGGCAGCTGAACTCATAACAGGGCAGGTCCTGCTCACCGGCGCTGCGGAGGATCACCTTGCGGCTGCCCTCGCAGCTGACATTCTCCGGCAGCTGCTGCCGGGCCGTGTCCTCGTCGGTGTTCCAGCTGACCTGGGCGGGCTGGGTGCTGTAGTTGACGGCGTTATAGGCATAGATGCTGCCGTCATCCAGGGCCACCGAGACCTTGACGCCGCTGCCCAGGCGGAGGGCCCCGTCCTGGGTCTGGGCAAAGTCGAAGCTGGCCACGGTACCGCTGTCGGCATAGCTGACCAGGGCCAGCTCCTCCAGCGCCAGCTGCTCCAGGAACTTCACCGCCGCCTGGCGGGCCTGCTCCAGGCTGATGCTGCTTTCGCTGACCAGCCTTGTCTGGGCCAGGGATTCCAAGCCCCGGCTGCTGACGCAGAGCATCACTTCCCCGGCGCTGTAGCAGCGGCGGCCGTCAGGGCCGGTATAGTCATACTCCTCCTTCAGCTCCCGGGGCTCCACGCCGGCGGCCCAGGCGGCCAGCTCCTTCGCCTGTTCCGGGCTCAGATCCCCGGGCGTCTGCTCTTCCTTGGCGGTATATTTGCCGTCATAGCTCAGCTCCTCCCCGTCATAGCCCAGCCGGTAGTCCAGCAGGGCGGCGGAGAGCAGCTTTTCCTCCTGCCGGCCCACGTTTTGCAGCCGCTGCTCCCGGCTGTCCAGGGTGAGAAGGCCGTTGTTCACCTCTGTCTGCAATTCCCGCAGCAGGGCGGCAAAGTCCCCGGCCTGTTTGGCAAATTCCGCCAGCTGCTGTTGCTGCTCCGGGGTGAAACCCTCCTCCCCGGCCTGGGGGGCCAGGCTGTAGGCGTAGTCCCCGGCCCGGTTGATGAAGCCGGACAGCTGCTCCAGCTCCTGGGTGTCAAAGGGAAGGACGCTGAGGGAGGCCTCCGCGGCGGAGGCGCTGGCGGAGATTTCGCCGCAGAGGCTGCCGCAGAGGCCGCCGTCGGTGGCATAGAGGCTCTTTTGCAGGGCGGCGCCCATGGCGTCCACGGAGCGCACCGTGGTCTCAAAGGAGGAACGGGCGGCATAGGCCGCCATGCGGCGCAGCTGGGTCAGGTGGGCATAGCCCACGGCGCAGAGCAGACTCAGGGTCACCAGGGCGGCCACCACATAGATGCCCAGAATCTGCTTCATCTTTTTGGACATGAAAAAACACCTCTTTTGGTCTAGCTTTTCCAAAAGAGGCGTTTTTATGAAACGGATAATAGAAGAAGGGTCCGCAGAGAATGAACCTCTCAGGCGCTGCGCCTCCAGCTTCCCCCAGAGGGGCGAGCCTATGAGAGCCGCCGCGGCCCTTGGCTCCCTCTGACGAGGGAGCTGTCAGCAAGGCTGACTGAGGGAGAGATTTTTGACCGTCAGATCAATCAGACTTAAATATTCTCTCCCTCCGTCAAAAATCACAGATTTTTGCCACCTCCCTCGTCAGAGGGAGGCATGAAACAGGCTCCCCTTGGAATGGGGAGCCTGTTGGTTGATCTATGTTCGTTCAGTTCAGCTTTTCCAGGCCGATGCGGAGGCGGCGCAGGGTCTCCTCCTTACCCAGGATGCGGCAGATCTCCACCGCGCCGCCGGGAGTGACGGCCTTGCCGGCAGCGGCGATGCGCACCGGCCACATGACCTTGGCGTTCTTCGCTTCCAGCTCCTCCGCCAGCTTCACCATGGTGTCCAGGATGCTGTCGTCGTCCCAGCTTTCCAGGGCCTCAAACAGGGGGATGACCCGGCCCAGAATGTCTTTGGCGCTGTCCTTGTCGGACTTGGACTTCTTGTGGACAAACAGCTCCGTGTCATACTCGGGCAGGGCGTCAAAGAAATCCAGCTTCTCCGGGATGTCGGTGAGTACCTCGGTGCGCTGCTGCAGCAGGGCGGCGATGGCGGCGGCGTCAATGGCCGGATTCTTCACGGCCTGGCGGATGTAAGGCTCCGCCACCTTGGCAAATTCCTCCGGGCTCATGGCGCGGATATACTCACTGTTGAAATATTTCAGCTTCTCAATGTCAAAAATGGCGGGAGACTTGGAGATGCCGGCCAGGTCAAAGCAATCCACCAGCTCCTGCAGGCTGAAGATCTCCTGCTCGCCCCGGGGGCTCCAGCCCAGCAGGGTGACATAGTTGATCACCGCGTCGGTCAGATAGCCCTGGGCGATCAGGTCCTCATAGGAGGGGTCGCCATGCCGCTTGGACATCTTGTTATGGGCGTCCCGCATGACGGGGGAGCAGTGGACGTACTTGGGGATATCCCAGCCGAAGCCCTCATACAGCAGGTTGTACTTAGGGGCAGAGGACAGATACTCGCTGCCCCGGACCACATGGGTGATGCCCATCAGATGGTCGTCCACCACGTTTGCGAAGTTATAGGTGGGCAGGCCGTCCCGCTTGATGAGCACCTGGTCGTCCAGGGTGCTGTTTTCCACGGTGATGTCGCCAAAGACCTCGTCATGGAAGGTGGTGCTGCCCTCATGGGGGATGCGCTGGCGGATCACATAGGGTTTCCCCTCGGCGGCAAGCCGGTCCGATTCCTCCCGGCTCATGCTGCGGCAGGGATCGTCCCCCCGGTCAAACTGGCCGCTGTCCTCCTCGCTTTCGGTCTTCTCGCAGAAGCAGCGGTAGGCATGGCCCCGCTCCATCAGCAGCTCGGCATACTCCTTGTAGAAGGGCCGCCGCTCCGTCTGCACATAGGGGGCCACCGGGCCGCCCACATCCGGGCCTTCGTCGTGCTCCAGGTGGCACTGGGCCATGGTCTTATAGATCACGTCCACAGCGCCTTCCACCAGGCGGCCCTGGTCCGTATCCTCAATGCGGAGGATGAACTTGCCGCCGGCGTGCCGGGCGATGAGATAGGTGTAGAGAGCGGTGCGCAGGTTGCCAACATGCATATACCCAGTGGGGGAAGGGGCAAACCGGGTGCGCACTTCGCCGGTGGGGATTTTCTCCTCCATGGCTTCAAACCAGCTCATGTCTTTCATATCAATGCCTCCAAAAAGCAGTTATTCTCAACAGACCTATATTATTTTATATTTTACCTGTTGTCAAGCGGGACTTAATTTGGTACAATAGAAAGACCTGTGAAAAGAGAAGGCAAAATTGTACACAGAGGTAATTGATATGGAAAACGCAACTGCGAAAAAAGTAATGCTCTCCGGTATTCAGCCCTCCGGCGACCTGCACCTGGGCAACTATCTGGGTGCGGTGAAGAACTGGGCGGCCCTGGCGGATGAGTTTGACTGCTACTACTTCATGGCGGACCTGCACAGCATCACCGTGCGGCAGAACCCGGCGGAGCTGCGCCGGCGCTCCGTAGCCCAGCTGGCCCAGTACATCGCCTGCGGCCTGGACCCGGAGAAGAACACCCTGTTTATCCAGAGCCATGTCCACGAGCATGCGGAGCTGGGCTGGATCCTCAACTGCTACACCATGTTCGGCGAGCTGAGCCGCATGACCCAGTTCAAGGACAAGTGCGCCAAGAACGCCGACAACATCAACGGCGGCCTGTTCACCTATCCGTCCCTGATGGCGGCGGATATTCTGCTGTATCAGGCGGACTTTGTGCCCGTGGGCGAGGACCAGAAGCAGCACTGCGAGCTGACAAGGGACATCGCTACCCGCTTCAACAACATCTACGGCGAGACCTTCAAGGTGCCGGAGCCCTACATCCCCAAGGTGGGCGCCCGCATCATGAGTCTGGGCAATCCCACCTCCAAGATGAGCAAGTCCGACCCCCAGGGCTGCGTCTTTCTGATGGACAAGCCGGAGGAGATCGCCCGGAAGTTCAAGCGGGCCGTCACCGACTCCGACACGGAAAACTGCGTCCGTTACGCCCCGGAGGAGAAGCCGGGCGTGGCCAACCTGATGAGCATCTATTCCTCCGTCACCGGCAAGAGCTTCCCGGAGATCGAGAAGGAGTTTGAGGGCAAGGGCTACGGCGTCTTTAAGCCCGCCGTGGGCGAGGCCGTGATCGAGACTCTCCGCCCCGTGCGGGAGGAGGCCGAGCGGATGCTGGCGGACAAGGCCTATCTCCAGCAGGTCTACACCGAAGGCGCCCAGAAGGCCAGCTATATTGCCCGCAAGACCCTGCGGAAGGTGTACAAGCGTATCGGCTTTGTGGAAAAACCCTTTTAAGCCGCGCTGTTTCCGCTGAAACTCCATCCTATAGGAGAGAGATTGAATGATTCCAGATCTTGAAGAATGGCTGAAGATGCTGCTGGCTTTTGTGGTGTCTCTGCTCATTGCTTACCTGATGACGCCGCCGGTGAAGGACTTTGCCAGCCGGGTGGGCGCCATTGACGTCCCCAAGGACGAGCGGCGCGTCCATGACCATCCCATCCCCCGCATGGGCGGCATCGCCATCTTCCTGGGCTTCGTGATCAGCCTGCTGCTGTTCGTGAACATGTCCACCCAGGTGATGGGCCTGCTGGTGGGCGCGGTGATCATCGCTGTGATGGGCGCGGTGGACGATATCGTGAACCTGCGGCCCATGGTGAAGCTGGCCTTTCAGCTGCTGGCCGCCATTGTGGCGGTGCGCTCCGGGCTGGTGTTTGACGTGATCTCCAACCCCAATGTGTTCGCCGAGGAGACCACCATTGAGATTGGCTTCCTGTCTGTCCCGCTGACCATTCTGTGGATCGTGGGCTGCACCAACGCCATGAACCTGATCGACGGGCTGGACGGCCTGGCGGTGGGCGTGGCAGCCATCAGCTCCACCTCCATGCTGATCGTCTCCCTGCTGGTGGCAGAGCCGGTGGTATCGGTGATCCTGGCTGCCCTTACCGGCGCCTGCCTGGGCTTCATGCCCTACAACATGAACCCGGCCAAGATTTTCATGGGGGATGTGGGCTCCCAGCTGCTGGGCTTCGTGCTGGCCACGGCCTCCATTATGGGTCTTTTCAAGATGCACGCCATCTTCACCTTCTTCGTGCCCATGCTGTCCCTGGCCCTGCCGCTGACGGACACCATCTTTGCCTTCTGCCGGCGCATCTCCCACGGGCAGAGCCCCTTCCACGCGGACAGGGGACATTTCCACCACCGGCTGCTGGCCATGGGCCTGAGTCAGAAGCAGGCCGTTGCCGTGCTCTACACCATTTCCGCCGTGATGGGCCTGCTGGCCGTGATCCTGGCGGCAGAGACCGCGGGGCTGCGGCTGATCTGCCTGGTGGTGATCGGGCTTCTGCTCATCGCTGTATGGGCCTTTGTATTCCACAAGAACCCCAACCTCCACCTGGGCCATCCTGACTGTCAGGCAGCCGCCCCGGACAGGCATGAGGAAAAATAAAAACTGCTGCCTCCCTCAGCGAATGTACTGAGGGAGGCAGATTCTATAGTCACAGCAGAAACATGGCGCCCATGATGATCAGCAGGTCGCTGTCCCCGCTCTCCCGGTACATCAGGTAGAGGATCAGCAGCAGGATGATGTCCTCTGTCTCCAGCTCCCCGATCCGCTCCGGCAGGACGCGGCCCAGGTTTTCCAGCCCGCCCAGAAGGCCCTGGGGCCTTGCCGGCGGAGGTGCGGGGCGCTGGGGTGCGGGAGATACCGGCCGCTGGCCGGCGGAGGGCGCCGGTTTCTGGGGTGCGGGCCGCCGTGGCCGTTCCGGCTCCGGGTAGTGGGTCAGGCGGCCGCTATTCCCCTGGTAACGATTAATCACCGCCATCTCCTCCCATTTCGCCCATGGCCAGCCGGGCAATCTGGGCCAGCCGGGCGATCTTCATTGCTTTGTCCATTTTGCTGCGGCGCTTCTCGGAGAGATAGGGGCGCATGGCCTCCAACAGGGCCTGCTCCTGGGGCTTTTCGGCCCCGCCCTGGCGCAGGAGCCGGCCCAGTCTTTGCAGGGTGGCCCCATCCATGCCCAGGGAGGCAAAGAGGTCCTCCTCCCCTTTTGGCTCCGGCTCCGCCGCCGGGCCGGGGGTGCCGCCGCCCATGAAGGATTTGGCCAGCTTCGTGATCTGCTCCATCTGCTTCGGGTCGCCCAGCACCGCGTTGATCTTATCCTCCAGCTCACTCATGACAGGCTCACCCCCTCGGCTGCGTTCAGTCCTGCATCATCTGCTGGACGCTTTGGGCCAGCCGCTGCCCCTCCGCCGTGCTGAGCACCTGGCTGAGGATGGCTTTCAGCGCGTCGCTGTCGCCGCTTTTGGCCGCCTTTTCCACCGCCGCCGTGTCCAGCATCCGGCTCAGGCGCTGCACGTCGTCGGTTCCGGCCAGGGCTTTGATCTGTTCGGTCTTGCCCCGGCGGGAGAGCTCCCGGCCCAAATCTTCAAAATTTTGCATTGCAACTCACTCCCATTCGTTCTATTATATTCAGTATCGTTCCTATTGATTACGAAAGGATAATACCATGAAAGCTGCCGTCTTTTCCGACACCCACACCAACATCGCCCTGTGCCTGGAAGCGGTGCGCCGCTGCCGCCCGGATGTGATCATCCATCTGGGCGACCATGACAGGGACGCCGCCGCCATCCATGAGGCTTTCCCCGAAATCCCCCTGTACAGCGTATGCGGCAACTGCGACATTGCCCCCATCGCCCCGGCCCGGGACACGGTGCAATTGGGCCCGGTGAAGGCCTTCATCACCCACGGTCACCTGTACAACGTGGACTACGACCGCATCGATTCCCTGGTCTACGCCGCCCAGGAGCAGGAGGCCACTCTGGCCTTTTTTGGCCACACCCACCGCTGCCTTTATGAGGAAGCCGGCGGCGTGAAGGTGATCAATCCGGGCACTGCCGGCCGGGGCAGGAAGCTGACCTGGGCGGAAGTGGATATCCTGGATAACGGCGGCATAGCCTGTTCTATCAAAGACCTTTAACGGCACGGGAGAGATTACCATGAAACTGAAAGCCATTTTTGCCATCATCCTCTGCAAGCTGCTGCGGCTGCTGTCCCGGCTGCTGCACCGGGGCGGCACCGCCATGCCCGGCCGCATCGCCCTGAAGCTGTGCCCGGAGCTGCTGTCCATCGTGTCGGCGGGGGTCAAAACCGTGGCCATTACCGGCACCAACGGCAAGACCACCAGCGCCCGCATGGTGGAGCAGGCCTTTCTGGAGCAGGGCAAAAGCTATTTTGCCAACCGCTCCGGGGCCAATCTCATCAGCGGCATCACCACAGAATTTGTGATGAACAGCAGCCTCACCGGCAAATGCCGGAAGGAATACGCCGTCATTGAATGCGACGAGGCGGCCGCCCGGCGGGTTTTCCCCCAGCTGAAGCCCCAGGTGGTGGTGGTGACCAACCTGTTTCGGGACCAGCTGGACCGCTATGGCGAGGTGACCCACACCCTGGAAAACATCCGGGTGGCCATGGAGGGTGTGCCGGAGGCCAGGCTCTGCCTCAACGCGGACTGCTCCCTCACCGCCTCCCTGGCCGGGGACCTGCCCAATGAGGTGGTCTGGTTCGGCATCGAGCAGGGGGCCGCCCCCTCCCGGCCCAAGCCGGAGATCTCCGACGCCACCCACTGCATCCGCTGCAAGGCGGAGTATGAATATGACTACATCAGCTACGGCCACCTGGGGGGCTTCCGCTGCCCCCGCTGCGGCTACCGGCGGCACCGGGCGGACTACGCCGTGACGGAGATTCTGCGTCAGGGGGCCGACAGCAGCGACCTGGTGATGGACATCCGGGGCGGGAAGCACATGGTGACGGTGAATCTGCCGGCCATGTACAACATCTACAACGCCATCGGCGCCGTGGCAGCGGTGACGGAGATGGGCCTGGGGGCCGACGCCGCCATAGCCGCCCTGGCGGACTTCCGGTGCGGCTTCGGGCGGATGGAGCGCTTCGCCCTGGGCAAGGGCGGCGCCCGTATGATGCTGGTGAAAAACCCCGCCGGCTGCAACCAGGTGATCGAGTTTCTGGAAAATGTGAAGGAGAAGTTCCTGCTGGTGGTTTGCCTCAACGACCGGGGGGCCGACGGCACGGACATTTCCTGGATCTGGGACGCGGATTTTGAGGGGCTGGGACAGCTCTCCGGGTATCTGGAGCAGGTCATTGTCTCCGGCGACCGGGCGGCGGACATGGCGGTAAGGCTTAAATACGCCGGGATCGACCCGGCCCATATCCGCATAGAGCGCAGCTATGAGCAGCTGGTGCAATGGATCGAGGGGCAGGAGAAGCCGGTGTTCATCATGCCCACCTACACCGCCATGCTGGAGCTGCGGCAGGTGGTCATCGCCCACTGCGGCGGCGACGATTTCTGGAAGTGAGGAGGGGCTGAAATGGAACTGAAAATCTGCCACATGTACCCGGATGTGCTGAACCTTTACGGCGACCGGGGCAATGTGATGTGTATGACCCGGCGGCTGCAGTGGCGGGGCATTGAGGCCAGCGTCACCCGGCTGCCCATTGGGAGCAGTCCCTCCCTGGCCGGCTTCGACCTGGTGTTCATCGGCGGCGGCCAGGATTTTGAGCAGCAGGTGCTGCTGGCCGACCTGCACCGGGGCAAGGACAGGGAGATCAAAGCCGCCATTGAAGATGGCGTCCCCTTCCTCACCATCTGCGGCGGCTACCAGATGCTGGGCAGCTATTACGAGACCTATGACGGCCAGCGCTGCGACTTTATCGGCGCCCTGGACCTGTACACCGTGGGGGCCGTGCAGCGGATGATCGGCAACTACAGCTTCCAATGTGAGGCCAGCGCCGGGAGCAGCGTGGTAGTGGGCTTTGAAAACCACAGCGGCAAGACCTGGCTGGGCAGCGGGGTGGAGCCCCTGGGCAAGGTGCTCTCCGGCTTCGGCAACAACAGCCAGGACGGCACCGAGGGCGCCCACTACAAGAACGTTTTCGGCACCTACAGCCATGGACCCCTGCTGCCCAAGAACCCGGCCTTCTGCGACCATCTCCTGCTGACCGCGCTGGAACGGAAGTACGGCAAAGCGGAGCTGGCGCCTTTGGATGACAGTGCGGAGCTGCTGGCCCACGACGAGATGTGCCGCCGGCTGACGAAAGGATAAGGAGAACAAAATGATACGCTTTTACAACGGAAAAGTGCTCTCCTTCGGCGGAGGGCTGAAGATTACAGAGGATGAGGTCTGGGTGGACGGAAGCCGCATCGTCTATGTGGGCCCGGCCAGGGCGGAGCTGCCCCCTTTCCAGCGGCAGATCGACCTGAAGGGCGACCTGCTGATGCCCGGCTTTAAGGACGCCCACACCCACACCGCCATGGTGTTCCTCCGCTCCTACGCGGATGACATGCCCCTGCAGGAGTGGCTCTATGACAAGGTGTTCCCCCATGAGGCCAAGCTGACGCCGGAGGCCATCTATACCTTCACCCGGCTGGGCATCCTGGAATACCTCTCTTCCGGCATCACCGCCAGCTTTGACATGTACTACCACAACGAGGCCTATGCCAAGGCCAATGTGGACAGCGGCTTTCGCACGGTGATCTGCTCGGCCATGAACGATTTTGACGCGGACCCCACCAACATTGAGCGGGAGTTCCTGCGCTTCAACGATTACCACGAGCTGGTAAGCTACCGGCTGGGCATCCACGCCGAGTACACCACCAGCCGGCAGCGGATGGAATACATGGCCTCCCTGGCGGAGAAGTACCAGGCCCCCTGCTACATGCACTGCGCCGAGACCAAAAGCGAGGTGGAGGGCTGCGTGGAGCGCTACGGCCTGACCCCGCCCCAGCTGCTGGATCGGATGGGCCTCTTCCGCTACGGCGGCGGCGGCTTCCACTGCACCTGGATGAACGACGAGGACATCGCCCTCTTTGCCCGGAAGGGGATTTACGCCATCACCAACCCGGCCTCCAACCTGAAGCTGGCCAGCGGCATCGCCCCGGTGGACCAGATGCTCTCCGCGGGGGTACCTATGGCCATCGGCACCGACGGCGCCGCCAGCAACAACGCCCTGGATATGTTCCGGGAGATGTACCTGGCCAGCTGCCTGCAAAAGGTGAGCCGGAATGACGCGGCGGCAGGCAAGGCGGAGAACATCCTGACCATGGCCTGCGTGGGCGGCGCCCGGGCCATGGGGCTCAACGACTGCGACGACATCGCCGAGGGCAAGCTGGCGGACCTGGTGGTCATCGACCTGCACCGGCCCAACATGCAGCCGGTGAACAACATCGCCAAGAACCTGGTGTTTGCCGGCTCCAAGGAGAATGTGCGCCTGACCATGGTCAATGGCCGGGTTCTCTATGAAAAGGGAGCGTTCTTTGTGGGTGAGGAGCCGGAGGAGATCTACCGGCAGGCGGCAGCGCTGAACAGGAGCATCCTATGAGACAGATCGATCTGCATACCCACAGCACCGCCTCCGACGGCACCTGCACCCCGGCGGAGATCGCGGCGCTGGCGGCCCGGCAGGGTCTGGCCGCCGTGGCCCTCACCGACCATGACACCGTTCTGGGCTACCCGGCGCTTCAGGAAGCCGCCGCTATCTTGGGGCTGGAGACGGTGCCCGGCATCGAGATCAGCACCAAGTACGGCGGAGCGGTGCACATTCTGGGCTATTACATTGACCCCCACTCCCCGGAACTGGAGCCGGTGCTGAACTGGGTGGTGCGTGACCGGGATGAGCGCAACGAAAAGATGTGCGCCCTGATGGCCGCCGACGGGCTGCCGGTGAGCTACGCGGAGATGAAGCGCCGCTTCGGCGAGGTGATCGGCCGGCCCCACTTTGCCGACATTCTGGTGGAGCTGGGTCTGGCTTCCAGCGTCCGGGACGCCTTTGACCGCTATGTGGAAAAGGGGCAGCGCTATTATGTGCCCCGCACTATCCTGCCCATTGAGCGGGCCATCGAGATCATCCGCCTTTCCGGCGGCGTGCCGGTGCTGGCCCATCCCTTCCAGTACAAGCGGGATGACGCCGGCCTGCGGGAGCTGATCGAATACTGCATGAGCCAGGGCCTCCGGGGCATGGAATGTCGCTACAGCGGCTATAGCCCGGAGCAGAGCGCCTATCTGGAGGCGCTGGCAGAGGAATACAGCCTGGTGAAAACCGGCGGCAGCGACTTCCACGGCAGCAACAAGCCTCAGATTGCCCTGGGCACCGGCATCATGGACAATCTCTCCGTTCCCTATGAGTGGCTGGTGCAATTAAAGGAACTGGCAGGAAAATAAAGAAACCCTTCTCTCAAGCCTTCCCCTTGAGGGGAAGGTGCCCAGTGCGCACACTGGGCGGATGAGGTGGAAATCCTGCTTTTTTGACGGAAGTCTCTGCTTTTCCCCGGCTTTTACTTGCCACCTCATCAGTCGGCTTTGCCGCCAGCTTCCCCTCAAGGGGAAGCCCTTGACCAGCAGTATACGCTGGTGCAGCACAAAACTGACTCTTTTGACAAACAGAAACGGCCTTCCGCTTTTGCGTCGGAAGGCCGTTGGTTTTATCTTGTTTCCTCCAGATTCAGCTTTTTGATCCAATTCCCCCGGTAGTAGTACACCAGCAGCAGGGCGCTGCACAGCACCCAGCCTACGGGGTAGGCCAGGGAGATCAGCCCCGGCCCCGCTCCCAGGCGGGCAGCCACGAACAGATACAGCTGCCGGAACACCACGAAGGAGCCCAACATGATGAACATGGTGGGGCGGGTGTCCCCCGCGCCGCGAAGGGCGCCGGAATACACCTGGTTAATGGCAAAGGCCGCATAGAAGGGGGAGCAAAGGCGGATAAAGAGAGTGCCGAAGGCCACCACCTCCGGCTCCGCATTGAACAGCGCCGTCAGCTGGGGGGCAAAGAGCATCAGGGGCACAATGATCAGCAGCATCAGGGCCATGCCCATCAGCATGCCGTAGCGGGGGCCGGCCTTGGCCCGCTTCAAATCCCCGGCGCCCAGATTCTGGCCCACAAAGGTGGTGAGGGCCAGGGACAGGCTCTGCATGGGCAGCATGGCCAGGGCGTCCAGCTTGTTATAGGCGGTCCAGCCCGCCATGCAAGAGCTTTCAAAATGGTTGATATAGCCCATGACGAACACATTGGAAAAGGCGGTGATCCCCATTTGCAGGGAGGAGGGGATGCCGATGTTGCAGATGCGGAGAAGCATCCCGGGGGAGATTCTCAGCTGGTTCAGGCGCAGGCGGTAGGGCTCTTTACTGCGCAGGAGCAGCAGCGTCACCAGCACCGCCGAGATGAACTGGGACACAATGGTGGCGATGGCCGCGCCGGCGATGCCCAGGCGCAGCACCGCCACAAACAGCAGGTCAAGCCCGGTGTTCATCAGGGCGGAGAAGATGAGGAAATACAGGGGGCGGGTGGAATCCCCCACGGCCCGGAGGATGCCGGAGCCGATGTTATACAGCAGCAGGCCGGTGATGCCGCCGAAATAGATCCGCAGGTACACCGCCGCCTCCTGGATTACATCCGAAGGGGTATCCATCAGGCGGAGCATCAGCGGCGTGGCCCAGACGCCCACAACCGTGAGCACCAGGCAGGCGGCCAGAGTCAGCATGACGGTGGTATGGACGGCCTTGCCCAGCTTTTCCCAGTCTTTTGCGCCATAATACTGGGAGATGACTACGGAAGCCCCGGCGGCAAGGCCGCCGAAAAGGCCGATCAGGGTGTTGATGATGGGCCCGGTGCAGCCCACGGCGGCCAGGGCCTGCTTGCCCACGAAGTTGCCCACAATGAGGGAGTCCACCGTGTTATACAGCTGCTGGAACAAATTGCCCAGCATCAGGGGAATGGCAAAGGCCAGCAGCAGCCTGGCAATGCTGCCCTGGGTCATATCCGTATCATGTTTTTCTTTATGGTAAAAGGCCAATTTCTCGCCCTCCGCAACAGCTCATTATGAGCAGTATATCCCTTTTTCCGACAGAATGTCAAGGCTTGACAGCTTGTCAAAAAAGTCTGTTTTTCATGCTATACCAGTGGATTCTGCCGGTCAAAGGCTTCCCCTTGAGGGGAAGCTGTCGGCGAAGCCGACTGATGAGGTGGAAAATAAAAACGGGGAAAAAGAAGGAACCTCCGTCAAAAACGCATGATTTCCACCTCATCCACCCAGTGTGCGCACTGGGCACCTTCCCCTCAAGGGGAAGGCTTGAGAAAGCGTCCTTTTTCCTCGCTCTATGCTTCTTGACAGTCTCGAAGACCCGGCGTGAAAATCACGCCGGGTTTGGTATGTTATCTTGTGCTTACTGCTGGCAGTTGATCACGATCTTGCAGATGTTCTCGCCGTTGAGCATCATGTGCAGGGCCTTCTCAATGTCGCTGAGGGGCAGCCGGTCGGTGACCATGCGGTCCAGCCCCAGCTCACGCCAGTTGTCGGCCACGAACTTGGTGCCCAGCTCAAACTCCTCCTGGGTGTAGAGCCGGTTGCCGATGAGGGTCTGCTCCTTGAAGCTGACCTTGCCGATGATGAACTTGTATTCGTCGCCGGACAGGTTCAGGCTCATCATCTTGCCGCCCACACGGCACAGGTCCGGCATCATCATGGTGGGGCCGGGTGCGCCGGAGGTGTCAAACACCACGTCAAAACCGCCGTCGGTGACTTCCCGCATCAGCTCCATGGCGTCCTTCTCGGCGGGATTGATGGTCTCAATGCCCATGGACTCCACAAACTGACGGCGGGGCTCATTGATCTCGGAGACAATGACCCGGCTGGCGCCCCAGGCCCGGGCAAAGATGGCAATGTACAGGCCCACTGCCGCGCCGCCGGAGATAAACACGGTATCGCCCTTCTGGATTTTGCTGGTCATCATCACATGGTAGCCCACGGCAAAGGGCTCGGACAGGATGGCCACATCGTCCGGCATATCCTCCGGCACGGCCACCAGCTTGTCCACGCCCACCTTGGTGTACTCGGCAAAGCCGCCGTCCACATGGATGCCCAGCAGCTTCAGGTTCTCGCAGACGTGGCCCAGGCCACGGCGGCAGGCGGCGCACTCACCACAGGAGATGATGGGGTTCATCAGCACCCGCTGGCCCACCTGAAAGGGGCCGGTATAGCCCTCGGGCAGGGTCTCGATGGTGCCGAGAATCTCATGGCTCAGCACGGTGGGGACGGTGGCGGTCATGTGCTTGCCCCGGTAGACCACGATGTCGGAGCCGCAGACGCCGGCCAGCTTCACCTTAATGAGAGCCTCGTTCTTACCGGGGACAGGAATATCAATGTCGCAAAGCTCCAGGTCCAGCCAATTTTTCAAAACTGCTGCTTTCATATTCTTTCCTCCTAAGTTCACTCAAAAGACAGGGCAGCGCATTGCGCTGCCCTAATTTGGATTGTTTTACTCAGGGCTGCTTGCCGATGTAGGCGAGGATACCGCCGTCAACATAGAGCACATGGCCGTTGACGAAGTTGGAAGCGTCGGAAGCCAGGAACACAGCGGGGCCCATCAGGTCCTCGGCCTCGCCCCAGCGGGCAGCGGGGGTCTTGGAGATGATGAACTGGTCGAAGGGGTGACGGCTGCCGTCGGGCTGGATCTCACGCAGAGGAGCGGTCTGGGGGGTGGCGATGTAGCCGGGGCCGATGCCGTTGCACTGGATGTTGTACTCGCCGTACTCGGAGCAGATGTTGCGGGTCAGCATCTTCAGGCCGCCCTTGGCAGCGGCGTAGGCGGAGACGGTCTCGCGGCCCAGCTCGCTCATCATGGAGCAAATGTTGATGATCTTGCCGTGGCCCTTCTTGATCATGCCGGGAATGACATGTTTTGCCACGATGTAGGGGGCAACCAGGTCGATATCGATGACCTGGCGGAAGTCCTTGGCCTCCATCTCCAGCATGGGAATACGCTTGATGATGCCGGCGTTGTTGACCAGGATGTCAATGGTGCCCAGGTCCCGCTCGATGTCGGCCACCAGCTTGATCACGTCCTCCTCGTTGGTGACGTCGGCATAGTAGCCGTGGGCGTCGATGCCCTTTTCATGGTAGGCGGCCATAGCGGCCTCCATGTGATGCTCGCCGCGGCAGTTGAAAGCGATCTTTGCGCCGGCGGCGGCATAGGCCTCGGCGATGGCAAAGCCGATGCCGTAAGCGGCGCCGGTGACCAGAGCTACCTTACCCTCCAGGGAAAACTGCTTCATAATATCCATTGTAATCATTCTCCTTTCTGCCGCCTCTGCGGCAGTCATAAAATGCTTATAAACTGATTTTATCTCTGGACGCGGCCGGTGCCGTCGCCGCCCATGAGCTTCTCCACTTCGGCCACGTCAACACGGTTGAAGTCGCCCAGGATGCTGTGCTTCAGGCAGGAGGCCGCAACGGCAAACTCCAGAGCCTGCTGCTTGTCCTCATAGTGGGTCAGGCCGTAGAGGAGGCCGCCGCCGAAGCTGTCGCCGCCGCCCACGCGGTCCACGATGTCGCGGATCTCGTAGCGCTTGGAGACGTAGAAGTTCTCCCGGTCGTTGAGGCAGGCAGCCCAGCCGTTCCAGTCGGCGCTCTTGCTCTCACGCAGGGTGATGGCAATGCACTTCATGTTGGGATAGGTTTCCAGCACCTTGTCGCCCAGGGCCTTGTACTTGGCGCGGTCCAGCTCGCCGGACTCCACGTTCACGTCGGTGGTGATCTCCAGGGACTTCTGCACGTCCTCCTCGTTGGCGATGGCCACGTCAACGTAGTTTGCCAGCTCACGCATGACCTCTGCGGCCTTCTTGCCGTACTTCCACAGGTTCTTGCGGTAGTTCAGGTCGCAGGAGACGGTGATGCCCCGCTTCTTGGCTTCCTTGACGGACTCCAGGCTCAGCTCCATGGCGGACTCGGAGATGGCGGGGGTGATGCCGGTGATGTGGAACCAATCCACGCCCTCGAAGGCCTTGTCCCAATCGATGTCGCCGGGCTTGGCCAGAGCGATGGCGGAATACTCGCGGTCATAGACCACCTTGCTGGGGCGGGCGTTGGCGCCGGTCTCCAGGTAGTAGATGCCTACGCGGCCTTTGTCGGAGCGGACGATGCGGCTGGTATCCACGCCGAACTTGCGCAGTTCCTTGACGCACTCATCGGCAATGGTGTTCTTGGGCAGGACGGTGAGGTAAGCCACGTCCTGGCCGTAGTTGGCCAGAGAAACGGCAACGTTGGCTTCGCCGCCGCCGAAGGTGGCCTCCAGCATGGGGCTCTGGAAGAAGCGCTCCAGTCCGGGGGACTTGAGTCTCAGCATGATTTCGCCGAAAGTAAGAAATTTCATGGTGTTTTCTCCTTCATTTATGATTTGGGGGATTCTCTTTACTTCTGCAGAAGATGTACGGCAAAGCCGCCGAACTCGTTCTTGAAGTAGACAGCCTTGATGTTCTCCATGTCCTTGACGGAGTCCCAATCCAGCTCCAGGCCCCGGCGCTCCATCTCGGCGATGGCGGGGGTCATCTTGTTGGTGCGGATGGCGATGTGGCCGTTGGCACCCTTGAACATGGTCTTCATGACCTCTACGCCGGTGGAGGCGAAGTTGGAGGAATTGCCCTTCTTCACGCCGAAGTCGAAAGCGGCGGCAAAAGCGTCGCAGACCTGGTCGCAGACAGCGGCGTCGGCGCAGTTGATGCCCACATGGGCCACTTCAAAGCCCAGCAGCGCCTTGCGGCTCTCCTTGCACAGCTCGGTGATCTTATCAAAGTTGCCGGCTGCAATATCGGCCTTGGGGCAGACCCAGCTGCCGCCCACGGCATGGATGTGGGGATCGGCAATGAACTCGCCCACGTTCTGCAGGTTGACGCCGCCGGTGGGAATGAACTTCACGCCGCCGAAGGGACCGGCCAGGGCCTTGATGGCGCCCAGACCGCCATAGACGTTGGCGGGGAAGAACTTCAGAACCTTCAGGCCATGCTTCAGGGCCATCATGATCTCGGTGGGAGTGACGCAGCCGGGGCAGACGGCAACGCCGTTGTCGCAGCACCAGGACACCACTTCCTCATCATAGCCGGGGGAGACGATGAACTTGGCGCCGCACTCCACAGCCAGCTTGCACTGCTCCAGGTTCACCACGGTGCCGGCGCCCACCAGCATCTCGGGAACCTCAGCGGCCACGGCTCTGATGGAATCGGCAGCGGCGGCGGTGCGGAAGGTGATCTCCATCACGTCGATGCCGCCGGCCACCATTGCTTTGGCAGTGGGGACGGCGTCCTTGGCATCCTCCAGGACGACAACGGGGACGATGCCGGCGCAGGCCATTCTTTTCAATACATCCATGGTTTTTTCCTCCTGTTATACTGTTTGTCACTTGTGTTTGGTGGGAAAATGAAATATAATGCTTGCATTGAGAAAACAAATTTTGAGGTGCGCA